>JBBRLS010000045.1:0-35951 GCA_038231215.1 Burkholderiales bacterium
CTCGCAGGCGGAGTACCAGCCGCCGTATTTCTTGCCCAGGTACTCGCACAGGTCGGTGACGTCGAGGAGCTTTTCCGGATAGAGATTCGCGTCGTCGTTGGTCGACAGGATGATGTCGGGCCCGGCGCCGGTGTTCGCGGCCACTGCCGCTTTCGGCCGAACGTCTTCCCAGCCTTCGTTGTCGACGCGCACTTCGATGCCCGTCTTCTCGATGAACTTCTTGACGTTGACCATGTAGGCGTCGATGTCGCCCTGGACGAAGCGGCTCCAGCGCAGCACGCGCAGCTTGGCGCCCTTCTCGGGCTTGAACGCCATGTTCGATTGGCCGAATGCGAGCGGCGAGAAGAGCGCGCTGCCGGTGCCGAGCGAGGCGACGGTGGCGACGCCGGCCGAGCTTTCGAGGAAGCGGCGGCGATTGAAGGTTTTGTCGTTGGTCGTCATGTTGTCTCCGTGAGGGCTCTGTGGAAGAGAACGACTGGCTCTATGCGGCCAGCCTGTCGCCGGTGCCGGCATCGAAAAGATGCGCGCGCTGCGGATCGGGAACGAGATGGATGGTGCTGCCTGGCGCGAAGTCGTGGCGCTCGCGGAACACCGCGGCGACCTCGGTCGTGCCGTGTCGGCAGGCGACCAGCGTGTCGGCGCCGGTCGGCTCGAGAACGACGACGCGCGAAGGAATGCCGCCAGCGTTCGCGAGCTGCAGATGCTCGGGCCGCGTGCCGAGAACCACGGACTGCCCGTCGCTGCCGCCGGCGCGATGCGGCGCGGCGAGACGCGTGCCGTCGGCCAGCTCGATCTGTGCCTCGGCGCCGTTGCGGCGCAAGGTGGCGGGCAGGAAGTTCATGGCCGGCGAGCCGATGAAGCCGGCGACGAAGATGTTGGCCGGATAGTCGTAGAGCTCGAGCGGCGAGCCGATCTGCTCGATGCGTCCATCCTTCATGACGACGATCCGGTCGCCCATCGTCATCGCCTCGATCTGGTCGTGCGTGACGTAGACCGAGGTCGTCTTCAGGCGCTGGTGCAGCTCCTTGAGCTCGCCGCGCATCGCCACGCGCAGCTTGGCGTCGAGGTTGGAGAGCGGCTCGTCGTAGAGAAAGACCTGCGGATCGCGGACGATGGCGCGGCCCATCGCGACGCGCTGGCGCTGCCCGCCCGAGAGCTGGCGCGGATAGCGGTCCATCAGCGCCGACAGCGCCAGGATCTCGGCGGCGCGTCCGACCTTGGCATCGACGGTCGCCTTGTCCTTCTTCGCCAGCATGAGCGAGAAGGCGAGGTTCTGGCGCACCGTCATGTGCGGATAGAGGGCGTAGTTCTGGAACACCATGGCGATGTCGCGCTCTTTCGGCGGCACGTCGTTGACGCGTTTCGTGCCGATGCGGATCTCGCCGCCGGTGATTTCTTCCAGACCGGCGATCATGCGCAGCAAGGTCGACTTGCCGCAGCCCGAGGGACCGACGAGCACCGTGAACGAGCCGTCGGCGATGTCGATGTCGACGCCGTGCAGCACGGTGGTCTCGCCGAAGCTTTTTCGTACCGCCTGGATGGTGACGCTGGCCATGGTCTTGTGGGGGACGCGTTCGTGCTCGCGGCAGGGCGCGGCGACATCGTGAGCGCGTGCGAAGTATCGGAAGCGTTTGCCCCCGGCACCATGAGGGCAAACCTATAGGAACGCGCGCGCGGCACCTTCGTATCATCGGATGCAGCCCAATTCCGGTGCGTCGGCCAGCATCATCCTCATGAAACTCCTGATCACCGGCGGCGGCGGCTTCATCGGTTCGCGTCTCGCCCGCACCCTGCTCGCCCGAGGCGAACTCGCCGGAGGCAAGATCGAGCGCCTCGTTCTCGCCGACCAGGTCGCGCCGCCCGGCGTGCTGACGCGCGACCCGCGCGTCGAAGCGCGCGTCGGCCCGCTCGCCTCGCAATGCGAGGCGCTCGGCCGCGAAGGCTTCGACGGCGTGTTCCATCTCGCCTCGGCGGTGAGCGGCGAATGCGAGGCCGACTTCGACCTCGGCCTGCGTTCCAACCTCGATACCACGCGCGCCCTGCTCGACGCCCTGCGTGCCGCCACGGGCCGCGGCGCGGCGCCGGCGAAGCTCGTCTTCTCGAGCTCGGTCGCGGTGTTCGGGCCCGACCCGTCGGCGCCCTTGCCGGACCTGGTCGCCGACGACACGCTGCCCGCGCCCAAGACCTCGTACGGCACGCACAAGCTGATCTGCGAGCACCTGATCGCCGACTACTCGCGCAAGGGCTACGTCGACGGCCGCTCGGCGCGCCTCATGACCGTCACCGTGCGGCCAGGCCGGCCGAATGGCGCGGCCTCGTCGTTCTTCTCCGGGATCATCCGCGAGCCGCTCGCCGGCGAAGAAGCGATCTGCCCGGTCTCGCCCGAGGTCTCGCATCCGCTCACCTCGGTAGCGCGAACGGTCGAGGGCCTGATCGCCGTCTACGAAGCGGGCATCGACGCGGTCGGCGGCCGGCTCGGCCTCAACCTGCCGGCGGTCAACGCGACCGTGGGCGGCATGCTCGACGCGCTAGAAGCGGTGGCCGGCAAGGCGGTGCGCGATCGCGTCCGCTTCGTTGGCGACGAGAACATCGCGCGCATCGTCGGCAACTGGTCGCGCGGCTGCACGTCGGTGCGCGCCAACAAGCTCGGCCTGCGCGCCGACCCCGACTTCGCGACGATCATCCGCCAGTACATCGCCGACTGCCGCGAGTCGCCGAACGGCGCCGCCGCGCTCAAGGGCATGTCATGAACCAGATCGACCTGAAGGGCCGCGTCGCCGTCATCACGGGCGGCGCGCAAGGCATCGGCTACGCCATCGCCGAACGCATGCTCGCCTCCGGCGCGACAGCCGTGCTGTGGGACGCCGACGCTGGCAAGCTCGCCGAGGCGAAGGCCTCGCTCGCCGGGCAAGGCAAGGTCACGGCGAGCGCGGTCGAGCTCACCAGCGACGCGGCGGTCGACGCCGCCGCGAAGGAGGCGGTCGCGCTGCACGGCAAGATCGACATCGTCGTCAACAACGCCGGCATCACCGGCGGCAACGGCACCACCTGGGAACTCGCGCCCGATGTGTGGCGACGCGTCGTCGAGGTCAACCTCGTCGCGCCGTATCTGGTCTGCCGAGCCGTCGTGCCGTACATGCTCGCCGCCGGCTACGGGCGGATCGTCAACATCGCCTCGATCGCCGGCAAGGAAGGCAACCCGAACGCCTCGCACTACAGCGCGTCGAAGGCCGGCCTGATCGCGCTCACCAAGTCGCTCGGCAAGGAGCTCGCCGGCAAGGGCATCGTCGTCAATGCCGTCACGCCGGCGGCAGCGAAGACGGCGATGTTCGCGACGATGACCCAAACGCACATCGACTACATGCTGTCGAGGATCCCGATGGGCCGCTTTCTCGAGGTGAGCGAAGCGGCGGCGATGGTCGCCTGGCTCGCCTCCGAAGAATGCTCGTTCACGACCGGCTCGGTGGTCGATCTTTCGGGCGGGCGCGCCACCTACTGAACCGGGCCGCCGGATTGCCCCGCCCCGGCCATGCAGGAACCGCTCTCCCCTCCGGCCCGGCTGGGCCTGCATCTCGCTTTCGGCGCGGTCGTCCTCGTCGCGGCGGCATGGCTGTTCGGCGCGATCGCGGAAGACGTCGTCACGGGCGACCGGATCACCGTCGTCGACGTCGTGCTCGCCGAATGGCTGCACGCTCACGCGAGGCCCGCGCTCACCGCCTGGATGCTGGCCATCACCGACCTGCATTCGACGCTCGCCGTGTCGTTCTATGCCGCGCTGGCCGCGCTCTGGTTCGCGCAGCGGCGCCAGTGGCGCCGGGTCGTCACGCTCGCGCTGTGCCTGGCCGGCGGAATGGCGCTCAACGTCGCCATGAAGCTCGCTTTCCATCGCGCCCGGCCGGTCCTCGACGACCCGCTGCTCACGCTCTCGAGCTACAGCTTTCCGAGCGGCCACGTCGTCGGCAGCACGCTCCTCTACGGCCTGCTCGTCGCCTGGGTGTTCGTCGCCACGCCGCGAGCCGCATGGCGGCTAGGCGCGCTTTGCCTCGCGCTGCTCGCCATCGCGCTGGTGGCGTTCACGCGCATGTACCTGGGCGTCCACTTCCTCAGCGACGTCGGCGCGGCCTTCGTCGAAGGCATCGCCTGGCTGGCGTTGTCGCTGAGCGGCCTGGCGGAGCTGTGGCGCCGCACGTCGCTGCTCGCGCCGGCGCAGCGTCGCGGAACTGCGACGTGAGCACGAACGGCACGGCGCCGCGGCGCGTCGTCGTCATCGTCAATGCGGGCTCGGGAACCGGACACGACGACGCGCTGGTCGCGCGACTGAAGGGCCTGTTCGAGGCAGCGGGCACGATCGCCGACGTGCAGCCGGCGCGCGGCGCGGAGATCGCCGCCCGGGCCGAGGCCGCGCGCCAGGCCAGGCCCGACGTCATCGTCGCGGCCGGCGGCGACGGCACGGTCAGTGCCATCGCCGCCACGCTCGTCGACAGCGAAATCGCCCTTGGCGTGCTGCCGCTCGGCACGCTCAACCACTTCGCCAGGGATCTCGGCATGCCGCTCGATCTCGAGGCGGCCGTGCGCGCGATCGCCGACGGCATCGTGGCGCGCGTCGACGTCGGCGAAGTGAACGGGCGGACCTTCGTCAACAACTCGAGCCTGGGCCTTTACCCCGACATGGTTCGCGAGCGCGAGCGCCGGCAAAAGCGTCTCGGTCGCGGCAAGTGGCCGTCGCTCGTCTGGGCGACCCTGGCGGCGCTGCGGCGCTATCCGTTCCTCAGCGTGCGTCTGCGCGTCGACGGCAGCGAGCGACAGCGGCGCACGCCCTTCGTCTTCATCGGCAACAACGAGTACACGATGGAAGGGTTCGCCGTCGGCGAGCGCGAGCATCTCGATCGCGGCAGCCTCAGCCTCTATTGCGCGCAGCGGCCGGGCCGGATGCGGCTCGTGCAGCTCGCGTTCCGAGCCCTGTTCGGGCGATTGCGACAGGCGCGCGACTTCGAGGCGCTGCTCGCCGCGGACATCGTCGTCGAGAGCGGGCACCGCCGGCTGCGCGTCGCCACCGATGGCGAGGTCACCCTGATGCAGCCGCCGCTGCATTACCGCATCCGCCCGGCCAGCCTGAAGGTCATCCGGCCCGCTTTGCCGGAATCGACGCGCTGACAGGAGTCATCGTTGCGCACCCTCGTCCACCTCTCCGACCTACACTTCGGCCGCACCGACCCGGCCGTCATCGAGCCGCTGCTGGCGACGGTGACGGCGCTGCGGCCCGACCTCGTGGTCGTCTCGGGCGACCTCACGCAGCGCGCCAAGGCCGCGGAGTTCAAGGCTGTGCGTGCCTTTCTCGACCGCTTGGCGGCGCCGCGCCTCGTCGTTCCCGGCAACCACGACGTGCCGCTCTATCGCGTCTGGGAGCGCTTCCTCAGCCCGCTCGGAAAGTACCGTCGCTTCATCGGCGACGAACTCGAGCCGGTCTTCGTCGACGACGAGATCGCCGTGCTCGGCATCAACACCGCCCGCGCGCTGACCTTCAAGAGCGGCCGCATCAACCACGCGCAGATCGACGCGATCCGGCGGCACTTCGATGTGCAGCCTGAGGGCCGGACGCACATCGTCGTCACCCACCACCCCTTCGACCTGCCCGACGATGCCCAGGCGCAAGACCTGGTCGGCCGCGCCGGCGCGGCGATGGCGGTGTTCGCGACCTGCGGCGTCGACCTTCTGCTCGCCGGGCACTTGCACATCAGCCATGCCGGCGACACCTCGCAACGCCACCCGCTCCCCGGCTATTCGGCACTCGCGGTCCAGGCCGGCACCGCGACCTCGACGCGCAGCCGCGGTGAGTCGAACTCGTTCAACGTGCTGCGCGTGCAGAAGGACCGAATCTCGGTCGAGCGTCGGGCCTGGCAGCCCGAACGCGGCCTGTTCGCAGCCGAGGACAGTGAGACGTTCAGGCGCGACGCGTCACGCTGGATCGAATGCTGAGAGCCGGGTTCAGGCGGCGGCTTCCTCGTCCTGAAGCAAGCGCCACATCACCTTGCCCGAGCCCGACTTCGGCAGGACATCGACGAACTGCACGATCTTCGGCACCTTGTAGGCGGCCATGTTCTCGCGTGCCCAGGCGATGATGTCCTCTGCCCTGGTCTGCCCCTTGGCGGCGGCGCGCAGCACGACGACGGCCTTGACCGTCTCGCCCCGATAGGCGTCCTTGGCGGCGATGATGCAGGCCTCCTGCACCGCCGGGTGCTTGTAGAGCAGCATCTCGACCTCGGCGGGCCAGACCTTGAAGCCGCTCGCGTTGATCATGCGCTTGAGGCGGTCGGTCATGAAGAAGTAGCCTTCTTCGTCCATGCGGCCGAGGTCGCCGGTGCGAAAGAACTGCCGGCCGTCGAACTCGACGAAGGCCTCGGCGGTCGCCTCCGGATGCTTCCAGTAGCCCTTGAAGACCATCGGCCCGCGCGTGATGATCTCGCCGACCTCGCCCACCGGCAGCTCCTTCAGGCTGAGCGGATCGACAATGCGCGAATCGACCGAGAAGTAGGGGATGCCCAGGCACTGCAGCTTGGCGCGCTCCGGCGGATTCGAATGGCTGGGCGCGGCGGTCTCGGTGAGGCCGTAGCCCTCGGCGAAGTGCAGGCCGAACTCGTCGAGCAGGCGCTGCGCCACGGCGTGCGGCATGGCCGCGCCGCCGCCGCTCATCGAGCGCAGGGTCGACAGATCGAAGCTCTTGTAGTTGGGGCTGCCGAACAGGTCGATGACCATGGTCGGGATGCAGACCCAGTGCGTGATGCCGTGCCGCGAGATGAGCCGGCCGGCCAGCTCGCGGTCCCAGCGCGGCATGAGGAACACGGTCGAGGCCACGACGACCGAGCCGAGCGCGGCGTAGAGCATGCCGGTGATGTGGAACATCGGCACGACGCCGAGCGAGACCGACTCGGCCGTGCCGAATCCCCATTGGCCGGAGACCGCGTTCGACATCAGCGTGCGATGCGTGTGCATGCAGCCCTTGGGCAGCCCGGTGGTGCCCGAGGTGTAGGGAAGCAGCGCGAGATCGTCGGGGCCCGCGGTGTGCGGACCGGGCTTCAGGCCCGCCGCGACGGCGTCGTTCCAGCGCACGTAGTCGGCGGGCAGCTCGGGCGTGCTGCGCAGCCACGCCTCCATCGCCGGCGGCGGCGCGTCGCCCTCGGCAAGGGCGCCTTCGGGCATCGCATCGGTGTAGTGGGTGACGAGCACGCGCCGCGCGCGCGCGCCTTCGGGCAGCGCCGCCTGCGCCGCCGCGACGATGGGCGCCAGGTCGGCGCTGCAGACGATGACGCTCGTGTCGGGGTCGGTGATGTAGTGCTTCAGTTCCTCGGCACGGTTCATCGGGTTGACCGGAACGACGACGGCGTTGGCGCGCAGGACGCCGTAGAGGGCGATCGAGAACTGCGGACAGTTCTGCATGAAGATCGCGACGCGATCGCCGGTGCCGACACCCTCGTTCTGCAGCCAGCCGGCAATCGCTTCGGACTGCTCGCGAAGCTGACGGTAGCTCAGCGTCCTGCCGAAGAAGACGTAAGCCGCCTTGTCCGGATAGCGCGTCGCCGACACCTCGACGTTGAACCAGAGCGAGGTCTCGGGCACGGCCAGCGCATGCGGCAGGCGCTTCGGCCAGATGCGGAAATGAGGCCGGTCGGCGGGCACCTCGAAGTTGGACGGCGAAGACAGCACAAGGAGCTCCCGCGGAAGAGTTCGCAAAGGCACGAGGTATAGCCCACGCGTCGGCCGCCGCCCACCGCGTCTACCCGCATCGGGCGACGCGGACGCTTCATGCGTCAGCGGTTTTCCCGCGTGCGCTTGCGATCCATGATGGCGACGCACTCGGCCGTGCCGCGAAAGCGTGCCTCGTCGCATTTCTCTTCCATGCAGAGCGCGAGAGCGATGAAGACGCGCTTGCCGCAAGCGTCGCGCGCCGACGCAGCGGGCGCCTCGATCTGCGCGGGCAGTTGTTGCTGTTGTTGCTGTTGTTGCTGTTGTTGTTGCTGTTGTTGCTGCTGCGGAACCGGACGACCGACAGGCACCGGGTCGCGCACGTTCGACTGGCCGAGCGGGCGTGGCCGGTCGTTCGGGTTGCCGCTGTTGTACGCAGGAGGCGGGTTGTAGGCGTTGCTGTTGTTGCCATAGCCGGTCGAAGACTCGGGCCGCACCGGCAGGCTCGTCGTACCGGTCGCCGCGGTTTCCGCATCGCGCTGGCGCGGCACCGGCAGGCTGGACGAACGCGGCCGCGCCGCGCTCGGGTCGGTGCCTGCCGTCGTACGGTCGGGGATCGGAGGCTTCGCGCCCGCATCGACCGGCAGGTCGTTGCGTGCTGCCGTGGTCGCGGGCCGCGTCGACGGCGGGACGGGTCGAACCTGATCGGGGACCGCGGTCGCGGTCGTCGCAGCGGGCCTCGTCGCGACAGGCTCCGTCGGCACCGTCGCCGCAGGCACGGCAGTGGCCGTCGGAACGGTCGGCGTCGGCACCGGAACCGCGGCGACGGGAGCAGGAACGGGAACGGCCGGAGCCGCGACGGCTGCGCTCGCCGCGCCGATCGTCGGCTCGGCCGTCACGACATCCCGCTTGCCGGCGAACTGCCAGGCCGCCGCTCCCGCGATGACGACGACACCGACGACACCCGACAGCACCATCCAGGCCTTGGAGCTGCCCGATTTCGCGCTCGCTTGCGCAGCGGCCGGAAGGGCGGCAGCGGCCAGCGGCGGCGTCCGACCCGGCTGCGGCGCCATCGTGGGCGGCGGCAGGGTCGACTGGCGCGATGCGGGCCACTCCGAGGGCGCGCTCTCGTTCCGTGGCGGTGCGGCCGGAGGCGGCATCGGCGGCGAAGCGAGCGTCCGGTCGAAGGTCGTGGGCGGCGCCTGCGTGCGCGCTGTCGGCATCTGCGCCGTCGGGCTGAAGGTCGTGGTGGACGGGCGCGGCTGGCCAGGCGGCGGAATGTGCGCCGTCGGCATGTGCGTCGGGATGTGCGACGTATTGATATAGGTCGCGTCGGCGGCGGTCTCGATCTGGTGTCGGTGATCCGGTCCTGCGGGTTGCGCTGGCGCGGCGTACTGCACCGGCACCGGCGCGATGACGTTCGGCGGGATCGTGATGCCGGGCCGGCCGCGCGGCGGAATCTGCGCGTTGCCGTCGAGCACGGCACGCAACTGCTCGCCGTTCTGCGGGCGCTGGTTGGGCCGGATCGAGAGCATCCACGACACCGCTTCGAGAAAGCGCGGCGAGACGCCGGGAACGATGCGGTTCTCGATCGCCTCGGTGTCGTCCTGCACGGCGCGCGCGGTCGCCGGCGCGGGTGGCGCACCGAACAGCAGGTAGTGGATGACGGCGCCCAGCGCGTAGAGATCGGTCCACGGGCCCTGGCGGAGCTGAGTCATCTCGGCGTACTGCTCGATCGGCGCATAGCTCGGCTTGAGGATCGCGGTGAGCGACTGCGTGCGGTCGCTGATGACGCGGCGCGCCGCGCCGAAGTCGAGCAGCACCGGCGGGCCGTCGGGCGGCAGCAGGATGTTGTCGGGCGCGATGTCGCGGTGATAGACGCCTTCGCGGTGCAGCAGCTCGAGCGCGGAAAGGATCGGCGAGATGACGCTGCGGATCCACGCCTCGTCGGGCGGATGCGCCATGCGCCGGCGCGTGTCGCGCAAGGTGACGCCCTGCAGGTACGGCATCACCATGTAGGCGGTGGCGTTGTCTTCCCAGAAGCGGTAGACCTTGACCAGCGAAGGATGGTCGAAGCGCGCGAGCAGTCGCGCCTCGTTGACGAAGGAGCGCAGGCCGATCGCGTAGGTCTCGGCGAACGAGCTCGACCGCACCGTGATCTGCGGGCCGGCGCCACGCGCTGCCAGCGAGGCCGGCATGTACTCCTTGAGCGCGACTTCCCGCTCGAGCGAATGGTCGTTGGCGAGGTAGACGATGCCGAAGCCGCCGACCCCGAGCACGCGCAGAATTTCGAACTCGCCGAAGCGCGTGCCGGGCGGCAAGGCGTCGTGATCGGTGCCCGACGGAGGCGCGGGCGTAGGGGCGGAATCGGGCGGAAACGTGCTCATCGAGGAGATCGCCCGGTGCGGCCGCGGGCAAAACCGGAGCTTACCGCAGCCACGCGCCCCATCGCCACCCTCGGGCGGGCGTGTCGGACGACCGGTCGGGCTGTCCCGTTCGACACTCGGCGCAGCAACGAGAATACGTGCCTTCCCGCATGTCCGATACGCACCGACCCATGGCCACCATCCTCCAGCACCTGCCCGCCGGCCAGAAGGTCGGCATCGCCTTTTCCGGAGGCCTCGACACGAGCGCGGCGTTGCACTGGATGAAGCTGCGCGGCGCGATCCCCTACGCCTACACCGCGCATCTCGGCCAACCCGACGAGACCGACTACGACGACATTCCGCGCCGCGCCATTCAATACGGCGCCGAGCGGGCGCGCCTCGTCGACTGCCGCGTCCAGCTCGCCGCCGAGGGCCTGGCCGCCCTGCAATGCGGCGCCTTCCACATCTCGACCGCCGGTGCGACCTACTTCAACACGACGCCGCTCGGCCGCGCCGTCACCGGCACGATGCTGGTCGCGGCGATGAAGGAAGACGGCGTCGACATCTGGGGCGACGGCAGCACCTACAAGGGCAACGACATCGAGCGCTTCTACCGCTACGGCCTGCTCGTCAATCCGGCCTTGCGCATCTACAAGCCGTGGCTCGACCAGGCCTTCATCGACGAGTTCGGCGGCCGCGCCGAGATGTCGGCGTTCATGACGAAGGCCGGCTTCGCCTACAAGATGTCGGCCGAGAAGGCCTACTCGACCGACTCGAACATGCTCGGCGCGACGCACGAGGCCAAGGACCTCGAGCAGCTCTCCTGCGGCATCGCGATCGTGCAGCCGATCATGGGCGTCGCGTCGTGGAAGGACGAGGTCGAGGTCAAGCGCGAGTCGGTCACCGTGCGCTTCGACGAAGGCCGGCCGACGGCCCTGAACGGCGTCGAATATCCGGGCCTCGTCGAGCTGATCCTCGAAGCCAACCGCTTCGGCGGCCGGCACGGCCTGGGCATGAGCGACCAGATCGAGAACCGCATCATCGAGGCGAAGAGTCGCGGCATCTACGAAGCGCCCGGCCTGGCGCTGCTCTTCATCGCCTACGAACGGCTTGTCACGGGCATCCACAACGAAGACACGATCGAGCTGTACCGCGACAACGGCCGCCGGCTCGGGCGCCTGCTCTATCAAGGCCGCTGGTTCGACCCGCAGGCGATCATGCTGCGCGAGACTGCCGAACGCTGGGTGGCGCGCGCCATCACCGGCGAGGTGACGATCGAGCTGCGCCGCGGCAACGACTACTCGATCATGAACACGGTCTCGCCCAACCTCAGCTACCAGCCCGAACGCCTGACGATGGAAAGCGGCGAATCGAGCTTTTCGCCGCAAGACCGGATCGGCCAGTTGACGATGCGCAATCTCGACATCGCCGACACGCGCGACAAGCTGCTCGCGTATGCAAAGGCGGGACTGCTCAGTGCCGGTCCGGGGTCCTCGCTGCCGCGATTGAAGGGCGATTCCGAGGGCAAATAGCGTCTGTCACACCGGCCTGTCAATGGACGGCCTGGCCGATCCGGCCGCTTGACAGCGGCGGCATCAGGCGGCCGAGTTCCTTCTTGACCACACCGTAGCACTCGCAGGCGCGGGTCTGCAGACCGACGCGATCGAGAATGGATATGTGGCCGCGGCGGTAGCGGATGTAGCCCGCATCGCGCAGCCGCCCGGCAGCATCCGTGACGCTTTCGCGACGCACGCCCAGCAGACCAGCCACGAGCTCCTGTGTCATCACCAGTTCCCCCTCCGGAAGGCGATCAGCGGTCGACAAGAGCCATCGGCCGAGCTGCTGCTCCACGGAATGGTGGCGGTAGCAAGCTGCGGTCTGGGCGATCTGCACGATCAATGCCTGGGTGTAACGGAGCAGGGCGCGCTGAAGAGGACCACCCTGGTCGAAGGCCAGACTCAGCATGCGGCGGTCAAGCCGATACCCATGTCCCCCCGTTTGCACAATGGCCGATCCGGTCGTGCTGCGGCCGCCCATGAAGAGCGAAATACCGATCATCCCTTCGTGCCCCACACCCGTGGTCTCGGCCGACGCGCCGGCTGCCGTGATGTAGTGCAGCGAGACAACCGCTGTCGTCGGAAAGTAGGCGTACTGCAAATGCTTGCCGGGTTCATACAGCATGTCACCCAACCGCATCGGGACCAGCTCCAGGTCCGCCGCCAGCGGCTCGAACGCGGCAGTCGGCAACGTGGCGAGCACGTGGTTCTGATTCGGGTTGTGCAAAGGCATGGGGGAACGCCCGCTGTCTCTGTTCTAACGACCCGGCGTCACTTCCACGCCGACGCCGCGGTAGCCGAGGAAGCGACATGCATGGTCGAACATGGGCTGGCCACTGACCCGGAACTGCTGCTCCGAACCGTCGACATGGGTGCGGTGGAACAGAAAATCGAGGAAGGGCCGACGCGCTGCGATGTTCTCCCGTAGTGCGTGCCGCTCAGCTTCGATCCAACCGTCCATCGACGCGTCGCGTGAATCCTCATGCAGGGACGGAACACTGAGCCCGAGCATCTCCATCACCGGTCCGGAAACCTTCGTGAACTCGCCGCGGTCGTCCTGCTCCCAATACCAGTCGGAGGCCAGCTCGGTCAGGCCGCGATAGCGGGCTTCGCTCTCGCGCAGTTCCGCAGTACGTTCCAGAATGGTCTGTTCCAGTTCTTCGTTGTGGCGTTCGAGCTTTCGGTACAGCAGCCGGACTTCCAGCATGTTGTAGATGCGCGTCTTGACCTCGACGAGGTCGAAGGGCTTGCTGATGAAGTCCTTGGCGCCGGCCGCCAAGGCGCGCAGTTTGTGCCCCGGTTGAGCCGTGAGCACGATGACGGGCAGATAGCTTTCGTTGTCGTTGGTCTTCAGGCCCTCCATGACGCTGAACCCATCCATGCCGGGCATCTGCAGGTCGAGCAGGATCAGGTCGTAGGCGTTGCGCCGATGCAGCGCGCAGACCTCGGTGGGATTCATGGTGGCCGTGACGCCGGTGTAGCCCGCATCGGCGAGCAGACGGGTCAGCAACTTCACGTTGGCGGCCTGATCGTCGACGATCAGGATGCTGGCAGCAAGAATGCCTGCGTCGAGTTTCATCAGCTCACCTCCCCGTGATCGGCTCGATCTGATCGTGTTCTTGCGGCTTCCAGAGCCAGGTCCAGCGTGTCCATGAACTCGGCCACCTTGATCGGCTTGGTGAGGTATTGGAAGAACCCGGTCTCCAACCCCTTCTCGATGTCTCTGGGCATCGCGTTCGCGCTGAGCGCGATGACGGGGATGTGCGCCGTAAACCGGTCACCGGCAAGGATCCTCAGCGCTGTGACACCGCTGATGCCAGGCAGGTTGATGTCCATCAGAATGACGTCGGGGCGGGTGGCTTGCGCCATCTCGACACCGCTGCGGCCGTCCTTCGCGCTGAGCAGGCTGATGTCGGGGCGCCGCGCCAGAAGCTTCGTGACCAGCATCAGATTGGCCGGGTTGTCTTCGACGTAGAGCACGGTGCGCCGATGCGCGCCATTCCCGGCGTCAGGCAACGGAGACGCAGATGGTGACATGGTGGCGTGGCCTGCCTCGACGGCACCCGTCGCGTGCAACTCGATCCAGAACACGCTTCCGACGCCAACCGTGCTCTCCACGCCGATCGAGCCGCCCATCAGCTCGACCAGTTGCTTGCTCACCACCAAGCCGATGCCGGTGCCTTCTTCGACGCCGGCTTCCTGGCCGAGACGGTTGAAGGGCTGGAACAGGTGGGCCAGTTTGTCCGGGGTCAAGCCTTCGCCGGTGTCCTGAAAACTTACCCGAACGCGGTCTCCTGGTCGCGGGCGGCTGCTTACCTCGACCGAGCCGCCGACGCGGTTGTACTTGATCGCGTTCGACAGCAGGTTGACGAAGACTTGTTTGACACGAGTGCGATCGGCGCTGGCGAACAAGGCCACGTCGGGTTTGGCGAACACCACGCGAATACAGCTCTTGCGCGCTTGGGGTTCGATCATGGCCTGGCAATCGGCCAACACCTCGTCGAGCGACAGGGCTTCCAACGACAAGGGAAGCTTGCCGGATTCGATCTGCGCGAGATCGAGGATCTCGTTGATGAGTTCCAGCAGATACCAGCCGGCCTGCAGAATTTGCGAGGTGCTCTCTTTCTGTCCTGTCGTGAGCGGCGGCGACTCCGAGTCCATCAACTGGGCGAAGCCGAGAATGGCGTTGAGCGGCGAGCGCAATTCGTGGCTCATGGAAGAGAGAAATTCCGATTTCGCGTGGTTCGCTTTTTCTGCCGCGGCCAAGGCATCCTTCAGTTCATAGTCAACGCGCTTGCGCACGCTGATGTCCTTGAAGATCACCGCGACCCGACCTTGCGTCTCGCCTTCGACCCGAAAGGCATACAGTTCCACGACTGACCCGCCGGCCGAGAGTTCGAGTTCAAGCCTGCTTGGCTCGCCGGTGTCGAGAATGGCGTCATAAGTGACAAACCACTGCTCGGTAAGGTCCGGAAATGTTTGGCGCATCGTCTTCCCGACGACATTGCTCACTCCCGTTTGGATCTCGAATGCGGGGTTCACTTCGATGTGACGAAAATCGAGTTGCGCATTCGTGCCACCGTGCACCTTCTCGACGATGCAAAAGCCTTCGTCGATCGAGTCGAACAGACTGCGATATTTTTCTTCCGATGCGCGCAGGGCCAGGGTGCGCTGGGCCACTCGCTGTTCGAGCGTATCGTTCAATTCGCGCAGTTGGTCCTCGGCGCGTCGGCGCTGACTCACTTCGATCAGCAAGGCCTGATTCGTCAGGCCCCACTCGCGGCCCTTGCGGTACAGATCCGCAAAGACGGCGACCTTGGAGCGGAGAATCGCCGAATTTACCGGCTTGTGCAGGTAATCCACCGCGCCGCTGCCGTAGCCTTCGAGCACGTGCTGGTCTTCGTTGTAATAGGCGGTCAGGAAGATGATCGGCACCTGAGCCGTTTTCTTGCGCTCCTTGATCATCTGGGCCAGTTCGAACCCGGTCATGTCGGGCATGCGAATGTCGAGAATGAGGAGCGCAAAATCTTCGGCAACGAGCGCGAGCAGCGCCTGGTTGGCCGATTCGGCCCGCACGATCCGGTAGCCAGGATCATCGAGCAGGCTTTCGAGCACGATCAGGTTTTTCACCTCATCGTCGACAATTAGAATGCTGACGGTGTCAGCGCACGATGCGGGACCTTGGGCCGCGCTCTCCCGTTCGGGTTCGCCCGGCGCTTGACGATCCTGATCGGCGGCGACAGGTGCCTGGTGCGTGCCTTTGCCGGTCATGGTTTGTCTTTCAACGGAACAGCCACAGCCGCATGAGCGACAGGAGCTGGTCGGTGTTGACCGGCTTGGCGATGTAGTCGCTGGCGCCTGCGTTGAGGCATTTCTCGCGGTCGCCTTTCATTGCTTTGGCCGTGAGGGCGAGGATGGGCAGGGTGCGAAACGCCGGGTTCTTGCGGATTTCGCGCATCGTCTCATAGCCATCCATGTCGGGCATCATGATGTCCATGAGCACCAGACTGATTGCGGGCGTCCTCTCCATGAGTTCGATCGCCTGGTGACCATTGGTGGTGCTGATCACTTCCATCTCATGATTCTCGAGCAGGCTGGTCAGCGCGAAAATATTCCGTGCATCGTCGTCGACCACCAGCACTTTGCGATTGCGCAGCACTTCCTTGGCGCCATGAAGGCGCTCGAGCATCGCCTGCTTTTCCGGCGGCAGGTCGGTCACGACGCGGTGCAGAAAGAGCGCGGTTTCGTCTAACAGCCGCTCGGGCGACTGGACGTCTTTCAAGACGATGCTCTTGGCCATCGTCTTGATCTGCGCCTGCTCGGCGGCGCTCAGGTCCTTGCCGGTGAAGACCACCACGGGCACGTCGGCCAGAGCCGGCTCGGCGTGGATTTTCTTGAGCAGATCGAAGCCGTTCATGTCCGGCAGCCGGAGGTCGAGCACCACGCAGTCGAAGGCGCTCTCGCGCATCGCGCGCAGCGCATCGAAAGCGGTGGCCACGGCATGCACCTCGATGTCTTCGTAGCCTAGCAGCGCGATGATCGATTGACGCTCGATGTCGTTGTCCTCGACGATGAGCAGGCGCTTGGTGTGCGGGACGGAAAAGGTCTTGATGCGCTCGAACGCCGTTTCCAGAGTCTCGGTGGTGGACGCCTTGACGATGTAGGAGAAGGCACCGTGAGACAGACCATGCTGGCGCTCTTCTTCCAGAGTGACGATCTGGACTGGAATGTGGCGCGTGGCCGGGTCCAGCTTGAGCTGGTTGAGTACCGTCCAGCCGAGCATGTCCGGCAGGAAGATGTCGAGCGAGATCGCGGTGGGACGGTACTGCCGCGCCAGCGACAGGCCGATCGCGCCTTTGGTGGCGACGATCCCCTTGAAACCCGTGTCACGCGCGAGGCCCAGAAGGATGCGCGCGTAGTGCGGGTCGTCCTCGATGATGAGCAGCACCGGGTCGGTCTCCGCGATGCCGTTGCGGTCGTCCTCGATGAACACGTCGCTCGCTTCGGGCAGGACCAGGAGCTCACGCGCCAGCGTCGAAGGGACCAGGGCGGGCGTCCCGGCTGGCGCGGCCCGCGCGCTATCGGGGCCGGAGTAGTGGAGCGGCAGAAACAGGGTGAACGTGCTGCCCTGCCCGTGCACGCTGGCGAGCTTGATCTCGCCCCCGAGCAACGCAGCCAATTCGCGGCTGATGGCGAGACCCAGGCCGGTGCCGCCATATTTGCGGGAAGTGCCGGCGTCGGCCTGCTGGAAGGCCTCGAAGATGAGCCGCTGCTTTTCCGGCGCGATGCCGATGCCGGTGTCCTGGACGGCGAAGGAGATGATCTGCTGGCCCTTGCTGAGCACCGTGTGGTCGGTGCTCCAGCCATGCGCGGCGAGCGCGACGCGCACTTCGACTTGGCCGTGGGCGGTGAATTTCACGGCGTTCGAGAGCAGGTTCTTGAGGATCTGCTGGAGGCGCTTCGGGTCGCTGTCCATGAATTGCGGCAAGCCCTCTGCGAACTGCACGTGGAACGGCAGGTTCTTGGCCTCGGCCACGTGCCGGAAGTTGCGGTCGATGTTGTCGCGAAGGCTGCCGAAGGGGATTTCCTCGACCTCGACCGTGACGGTGCCGGACTCGATTTTCGAAAGGTCGAGGATGTCGTTGATGAGGTGGAGCAGGTCGGAACCCGACGAGTTGATATTCCGGGAAAATTCAACCTGCTTGCCTGAAAGGTTGCCCGGTGTGTTTTCGGCCAGCTGCTGGCTGAGAATGAGGATCGAATTGAGCGGCGTGCGCAACTCGTGCGACATATTGGCCAGGAACTCGGACTTGTATTTCGAGGTCAGCGCCAGCTCCGCGGCTTTTTCTTCGAGCGCGCGGCGGGCCTGCTCGACCTCGGCGTTCTTGCGCTCGACCTCGGCGTTCTGATCGGCCAGAAGTTTGGCCTTGGTGCCCAGCTCTTCATTGGTCTGCTGCAACTCGCGTTGGCGCGATTGAAGCTCGACGGTCAGCTGTTGCGACTGTGTCAGCAGGCCCTCGGTGCGCATGGTGGCCTCGATAGTGTTGAAGACCGCGCCGATACTCTGGGTCAGAAGTTCGAGGAAGGCGAGTGAGCCGGCCGTGAAGTTATGCAGCGCGGCCAATTCGATGACCGCTTTGGTCTGCCCCTCGAACAGCACCGGCAGCACGATGATGCTGACCCTTTGGGCCCGGCCAAGGCTGGACGAGATGTTGATGAAATCGGGTGGCACATCGGAAAGCAGGATGCGTTTCTTTTCCAGGGCGCACTGTCCGGCGAGACCCTCGCCGAGGCGGATGCTGGTGGCGAGCCGTTCACCTCCATGCGCGTAGCTCGACAGCAGCATGAGTTCGGGATGCACGCTTGCACCAGTGAGGTGGTAGATGGTGCCTTGGTGCGCGTTGACCAGCGGGGCCAGCTCGGTCAGGAGCATCTGACCGACAGTGCTCAGCTCGCGCTGGCCCTGCAGCATGCCGGTAAATTTCGCCAAATTGGTCTTCAGCCAGTCCTGCTCGCGATTGCTCTCCGTGGTTTCGCGCAGGTTGGAAATCATGGTGTTGATGTTGTCCTTCAGCTCGGCCACCTCGCCGCGCGTCTCGACCTGGATCGAGCGGGTCAGGTCGCCCTTGGTCACGGCGGTGGCGACCTCGGCGATGGCGCGCACCTGGGTCGTGAGGTTGGCGGCGAGCAGGTTGACGTTGCCGGTCAGATCCTTCCAGGTGCCGGCGGCGCCGGGGACATTGGCCTGGCCGCCGAGCCGCCCTTCGACACCGACTTCGCGCGCCACGTTCGTCACCTGGTCGGCAAAAGTCGCGAGCGTGTCGGTCATGTTGTTGATGGTGTCGGCGAGCGCGGCGACCTCGCCTTTGGCCTGCACAGTGAGGCGCTGACTCAGGTTGCCGTTGGCCACGGCCGTCACCACTTTCACGATGCCGCGCACCTGTTCGGTGAGGTTGGACGCCATGAAATTGACGTTGTCGGTCAAGTCCTTCCAGGTGCCGCCCACGCCAGAAACCTCGGCCTGGCCGCCAAGCTTGCCCTCGGTACCCACTTCGCGCGCCACCCGCGTGACTTCGCCGGCGAAGGAATTGAGTTGATCGACCATCGTGTTGATGGTGTTTTTAAGCTCGAGGATTTCGCCCTTCACATCGACCGTGATCTTGCGGTTCAGGTCGCCGCGCGCGACGGCGGTCGTCACCTCGGCGATGTTGCGCACCTGCGCGGTAAGGTTCGATCCCATCGTGTTGACCGAGTCGGTCAGATCCTTCCAGGTGCCCGCCACGCCCGGTACCACCGCCTGCACGCCGAGCCGCCCTTCGGTGCCGACCTCGCGCGCCACGCGCGTCACTTCCGAGGCGAACGAGCGCAACTGCTCGACCATGGTGTTGATGGTTTCCTTGAGCTGCAAGATCTCGCCGCGCACGTCGACGATGATCTTCTTGGACAAGTCGCCGTTGGCCACGGCGATCGTCACCTCGGCGATGGCGCGCACCTGGCCGGTCAGGTTCGACGCCATCGAGTTCACGTTGTCAGTGAGGTCCTTCCAGGTGCCGGCCACGCCGGGAACCGCGGCCTGACCGCCGAGCTTGCCGTCGGTGCCCACTTCCCGTGCCACGCGCGTCACTTCCGAGGCAAACGCCGAGAGCTGCTCGACCATGGTGTTCATGGTGTCCTTGAGCTGCAAGATCTCGCCCTTCACGTCGACCGTGATCTTGCGGCTGAGGTCACCGCGCGCGATGGCGGTGGCCACGTCGGCGATGTTGCGGACCTGGTTCGTCAAGTTCGACGCCATCGAGTTCACGTTGTCGGTCAGATCCTTCCAGGTGCCGGCCACGCCGGGCACCTGCGCCTGGCCGCCGAGCTTGCCGTCGGTGCCGACCTCGCGCGCCACCCGGCTCACCTCGGCGGCGAACGAGCGCAACTGGTCGACCATGGTGTTGATGGTTTCCTTCAGCTCCAGGATCTCGCCGCGCACTTCGACCGTGATTTTCTTGGACAAGTCGCCGTTGGCCACCGCAATCGTCACCTCGGCGATGTTGCGGACCTGACCGGTCAGGTTGTTGGCCATCGAGTTGACGTTGTCGGTCAGATCCTTCCAGGTGCCGGCCACGCCCTCGACCTCAGCCTGACCGCCGAGTTTGCCCTCGGTGCCGACCTCGCGCGCCACGCGGCTTACTTCGCCGGCAAAGGCGTTCAACTGGTCGACCATGGTGTTGATCGTGTTCTTCAAGGCGAGGATCTCGCCCTTCACTTCGACCGTGATCTTCGACGACAGGTCGCCGTTGGCCACCGCCGTCGTCACGTCGGCGATGTTGCGGACCTGCGAGGTGAGGTTGGTCGCCATCGCGTTGACCGAGTCGGTCAGATCCTTCCACGTGCCGGCCACGCCCGGCACCTGCGCCTGGCCGCCGAGCTTGCCCTCGGTGCCGACCTCGCGCGCCACGCGCGTCACTTCCGAGGCAAACCCGTTGAGCTGGTCGACCATCGTGTTCATCGTCTCCTTGAGCTGCAAGATCTCGCCCTTTACCTCGACCGTGACCTTCGACGACAGATCGCCCTTCGCGATGGACGTGGCCACGTCGGCGATGTTGCGCACCTGGCCGGTGAGGTTCGAGGCCATCGAGTTGACGTTGTCGGTGAGGTCCTTCCAGGTGCCCGCCACGTCTTTGACGACGGCCTGGCCGCCAAGCTTGCCTTCGGTACCGACTTCGCGCGCCACGCGGCTGACTTCAGAGGCGAAACCGTTGAGCTGATCGACCATGGTGTTGAGCGTGTTCTTGAGCTCCAGGATCTCGCCTTTCACATCGACGGTGATCTTCTTCGAGAGATCGCCATTGGCCACGGCGGTCGCGACGTCGGCGATGTTGCGGACCTGACTGGTGAGGTTGTTGGCCATCCAGTTGACGTTGTCGGTGAGATCCTTCCAGGTGCCGGCCACCCCGGGCACTTGGGCCTGGCCGCCGAGCTTGCCCTCGGTGCCGACCTCGCGCGCCACGCGGCTTACTTCGCCGGCAAAGGCGTTGAGCTGGTCGACCATCGTGTTGATGGTGTTCTTCAGTTCGAGAATCTCGCCGCGCACATCGGCCGTGATTTTCCGCGACAGGTCGCCGTTGGCCACGGCGGTCGTGACATCGGCGATATTGCGAACCTGCCCGGTGAGATTCGTCGCCATGGCGTTGACCGAGTCGGTGAGATCCTTCCAGGTGCCGGCGACGCCGCGCACCTCGGCCTGCCCGCCCAATTCGCCTTCGGTGCCAACCTCGCGGGCGACGCGCGTCACTTCCGAAGCAAGGCCGTTGAGCTGATCCACCATCGTGTTGATCGTGTCCTTCAGCTCCAGGATTTCGCCCTTCACGTCGACGGTGATTTTCTTGGAGAGGTCGCCGTTCGCGACCGCGGTGGTCACCTCGGCGATGTTGCGCACCTGGCCGGTGAGATTGGAGGCCATGAAGTTCACGTTGTCGGTGAGATCCTTCCACGTGCCGGCCACGCCGGGCACCTGCGCCTGGCCGCCGAGCTTGCCCTCGGTGCCGACCTCGCGCGCCACCCGGGTCACCTCCGAGGCAAAGCCGTTGAGCTGATCGACCATCGTGTTCATCGTGTTTTTCAACGCGAGGATCTCGCCCTTGACCTCGACGGTGATCTTCGACGAGAGATCGCCCTTGGCGATGGCGGTCGCCACGCCGGCGATGTTGCGGACCTGGCCGGTGAGGTTCGACGCCATCGAGTTCACCGAATCGGTGAGATCCTTCCAGGTCCCGGCAATGCCGGGCACCAGCGCCTGGCCGCCGAGCTTGCCTTCGGTGCCGACCTCGCGCGCCACGCGCGTCACTTCCGAGGAAAAGCCGTTGAGCTGATCGACCATCGTGTTGATGGTTTCCTTCAGCTCGAGAATTTCGCCCTTTACATCGACGGTGATCTTGCGCGACAAATCGCCGCGCGCCACCGCGGTGGTGACGGTCGCGATGTTGCGCACTTGCGCGGTGAGGTTGGTCGCCATCGCGTTCACGGAGTCGGTCAGATCCTTCCACGTGCCGGCGACGCCAGGCACGACGGCCTGCCCGCCCAGCCGCCCATCCGTGCCGACCTCGCGCGCCACGCGCGTAACCTCCGAGGCGAACGAACGCAACTGATCGACCATCGTGTTGGTCGCTTCCTTCAGTTGCAAAATCTCGCCGCGCACATCGACCGTGATTTTTTTGGACAAGTCGCCATTCGCGACCGCGATGGTCACTTCGGCAATGTTGCGCACCTGCGCGGTCAAATTGCCGGCCATCTGGTTGACCGAGTCGGTGAGGTCCTTCCAGACGCCCGATACACCCTTCACCTTCGCCTGGCCGCCGAGTTTGCCCTCGGTGCCGACCTCGCGCGCCACGCGGGTGACCTCTGAGGTGAACACCGAAAGCTGCTCGATCATCGTATTGACCAGCTTCGCGGAACGCAGAAACTCACCCTTGAGCGCACGCCCGTCTACCTCGAGCTCCATCGATTGTCCGAGATCGCCCTTGGCCACTGCGCCGATGGTGCGCGCCACTTCGGTCGTCGGTCGCACCAAATCGTCGAGCAGCGTGTTCAGGGAGTCGACCTTCTGGGCCCATCCGCCGATCGCCCCCGGCAAGGACATCCGTTGCTTGAGCCGCCCCTCCTTTCCGACCGCCACGCTCAAGCGCCTGACCTCTCCTGTGTGGCGCATTTCGTACGCGATGATCTGGTTGAAAGCCTCCGCAATGCGACCGTCCGTTCCCACCCAATCGATCGGCAGGCGCATCGAGAAATCCCCATCCCGAAACGCCATGACCGCCGCGAGCAACTGGCGCGATCGCACTTCCGCAGCATCCTCTTGCGGAAGCGAGCCGTTTTTGTGCGCCAACGACCTGAGCTTCCGTTTTTTCTCGGCTGCATTGCGATTGCCCGCCTCCGGAGCAAACGCGGATTCGGCAACAGGGCTCAGCGTGGGGTGGTTCATGGTCTTGGGACCCTATTGGGAGATGAGGAGGTTGGCAGATGGCGGTGAGGTTTTCAACGGGCTATGCACTTAGAACCTATCCACAAATAAGGCCTGGATGCGTGACCTCGATATCCGAGAGTAAAGCCTAGTTGAACCTGCCCGATGTATTGGACGCCACGAAGTCACGACGAGCGGTTATCCAGCGAAGAATGTCACCGCTCAGTGTTGTAGCAACCGATGTACTCGACCAATGTACGCCGCCCGATTCGGGCAGTGTTCGAGGTCGATCCCGGATGCGCGTTTGAGCAGCCGGGCCCAGCTCATGCGCGACGGTCAGAAGTGCACGCGACCCGGCTCTGCCGCGGCGCGCTCCAGCGCATCGGCTTGCCCCTGCGGACCGCCGGCACCACCCGCGCCCTCAGCTTCGCCTTGGGTCCAGCACGCCATGAAATCGGACAGGTGCGGGCGCCGAGCCCGGCCGGCGGCGTGTCAATGGCGGGGCGTCGCGGGCCCGTCGCCGGGCGGCGGGGCGGCGCGAAGCAATTGCCGCAGGTCGGCGACCTGCCCCACCAGTTCCTGGCGCTCGCGGTACAGCTCGGCGAACACCGCCACCTTCGCGCGCAGGACCTTCGAATTGACTGGTTTGCAGAGGTAGTCGACCGCGCCGACCTCGTAACCGCGTCGGGCATCGGCAGGGTCGGTCAGGTGCGCCGACACGAAGATGATCGGCAAGTGGTGGTTGCGCTTGCGTCCGCGAATCAGTGCGGCGAGTTCGTAGCCGTCCACCCCGGGCATCTTGACATCGAGCAGCACCGCGGCGAAGTCGGTCTGCAGCATCGCCAGCAGTGCATCCTGCGCGCTTTGCACCAGGACCAGCGCGTAGTGGTCGGGCTCGAGGATGGCTTCGACGACCATCAGGTTGGCGGGGCGGTCGTCGACGATGAGGATGGGGACTGCTTTGCTCATGGTGCGTTTCCTTTGGGGGATCGGTGCGCTGGCGTCGCGGGTGTTCGAGGACAGCGCTCGGTACGGTCGGAATGACGGAAGGCCACCGCGCCCCAGGGTCGGACGCGTGTGCGGTCAGCGGACCAGCCACACCCCTTTCAGGGACAACAGCTTGTCGGTGTTGACTGCCTTGGAAATGTAGTCGCTCGCGCCGGCGTCGAGGCACTTTTCGCGGTCGCGGGATCAGTGCGGTGTGAGTCGCCTCGGCTCGGCCCAGACCTTGCTGCACGGTGCCGGGCTTCGACCGCTCGCCGCGCCCGACGACATCGCGCCGACGACGTAGCAGCCCAGCCGAGCACCGCGATCCGTGTGACCAGCCCCACCCGAGGCGCCAGCGCGCACAGCAGTCGCTTCCTCACGCGCGGCGCCTCCTCACACGACCACCGGCTCGGGCTCGAGCCGGATGCCGAAGCGGCCATAGACGCTTTCCTGGATGGCGCGGGCCAGCGTCATCACCTCCGAGCCGATGGCCGCGCCGCGATTGACGAGGACGAGCGCCTGCTTCTCGTAGACGCCGGCGTCGCCGACCGATTTGCCCTTCCAGCCGCAGGCGTCGATCATCCAGGCGGCTGCCAGCTTGACGCTGCCGTCGGGCATCGGGTAGTAAACGATCTCGGGGTCGCGGCCGATGATGTCGCGGCACTGCTCGGGCGTGACGACCGGGTTCTTGAAGAAGCTGCCGGCGTTGCCGATCGCAGCCGGGTCGGGCAGCTTGCTGCGCCGGATCGCCGACACCCAGTCGAAGATCTGCCGCGCGTCGGGCGCTTCGATGCCGGTCTCGGCGATCTTCTTCTGCAGCTCGAGGTAGCCCAGCACCGGCCGCCACGGACGCGGCAGGCGAAAGCGCACGCGCGTGATGAGGCTGCGGTTGGCGAGCGCATGTTTGAAGACGCTGTCGCGGTAGCCGAAGGCGCAGGTCTGAGCGCCGAGGACGACGGTCTTGCCGGTGACCAGATCGACCGCATCGAGCGACTCGAACCGCTCTTGCAGCTCGACGCCGTAGGCGCCGATGTTCTGCACCGGGCTCGCGCCGACCGTGCCGGGGATGAGCGCCAGATTCTCGAGGCCGGGGCAGCCCTGATCGAGCGTGAACTCGACGAGCTCGTGCCAGTTCACGCCGGCGCCGGCCTCGACGATCCAGGCGTCGGCGCGCGTCTCGGCGAGGTGCATGCCGCGCACCTCGACCTTGAGCACGACCTGCGGCATGTCGCGCGTCAGGATGATGTTGCTGCCGCCGCCGAGGATGAATTTGGGCGCGCGGCCGAGCTCGGCGTCTTCGACGACGCGGCGCACGTCGGCGTCGCCGGCGATGCGAACCAGCGTTTTCGCCACCGCCGGCAAACCGAAGGTGTTGTACTGCTTGAGGCTGACGCCCCTGTCGATCTGCATGCGAGAATTTTCACCGATCCGGCGTGACGGCTCTGCGATCATTCGCTCTTCCCGGAAAGCGAACCATGCCAACCTTCGATGCCGTGCTCGAACCCAACCTTGTCGAGGTGAAGAACGCGGTCGACCAGACGGCCAAGGAGCTCGGCACGCGCTTCGACTTCAAGGGCTCGTCGGCGCGCGTCGAGCTGAAGGACAAGGACCTCACGCTCTACGCCGACAGCGACTTCCAGATCGGCCAGGTCATCGACGTGCTGCTCGGCAAGCTGAGCAAGCGAAACGTCGATGCGCGCTTTCTCGACCGCGAGGCCAAGATCGAGAAGATCGGCGGCGACAAGGTGAAGCAGCTCATCGTCGTCAAGAGCGGCATCGACAGCGAGACGGCGAAGAAGCTCCAGACCTTCGTCAAGCAGAGCAAGCTCAAGGTGCAGGCTTCGATCCAGGGCGACACGGTGCGCGTCAGCGGCGCCAAGCGCGACGACCTGCAGACGGCGATGGCGCTGATCCGCAAGGAGATCGCCGATCAACCCTTGTCGTTCACCAACTTCCGTGATTGAGTAGATGACGCCCCCACGCTCTCTGCGTTCGCTGCCCCCCGAGGGGGCGCGGCCGGGCTTGGGGCGGCCCGGCGCCCGGCCGGCCGCGTTCGCGATCGCCATGGCGCTGCTGGCTTCGGCCGGTGCCTCGGCGCAATCGGTGTCCATGGCGGGCAGCCTGGGCAGCCGCGCCCTGCTCGTCATCGACGGCAAGCCGCGCCAGCTCGCCATCGGCAGCACCGTTGATGGGGTGCGCCTGGTCAGCGTCAGCGGCAACGACGCGGTGGTCGAGGTCAAGGGCCAGCGCGTCGTCCTGCAGCTCGGCGGCTCGCCCGCCAACCTGGGCGGCGCCGCCAGCGAAGGCAGCGGCGACAAGATCGTCCTCACCTCGGTGAGCGGCGGCCACTTCCTGACCACGGGAACGATCAACGGCCGCACGGTACGTTTCGTCGTCGACACCGGCGCCACCAACGTCACCCTGTCGCAGGCCGAGGCCGAGGCGATCGGCCTCGACTACAAGAGCGGCGAGCGCGGCATGACGAGCACCGCGAACGGCCCGGTGCCGGCGTACCGCGTCTCGCTCGCCGCGGTGCGCATCGGCGACGTGCAGGTCTACAACGTCGCCGCCACCGTGCTGCCCGCGCCCATGCCTTTCATCCTGCTCGGCAACAGCTACCTCGACCGGTTCCAGATGCGGCGCGAGAACGACCGCCTGACCCTCGAAAAGAAGTAGCGGCCGGCAAGCTGCCACCGAGGCGACAGCCGTTTTCGAACGGTCGTGCTAAAAAGCCGCCCAAGCACCGAACTTCTGCGCGAACGAAAGACGCCGATGGACCTCAATTTCACCCCCGACGAACAGGCCTTCCGCGAGAAGATCCGCGCCTGGGTCAAGGACAACCTGCCGCGCGAAATCAGCGACAAGGTGCGCAACTCGATCCGCCTGTCGCGCGACGAAATGCAGCGCTGGGCCAGGATCCTGGGCAAGAACGGCTGGCTCGGCTGGGGCTGGTCCAAGGAGTTCGGCGGCCCGGGCTGGAACGCGATCCAGAAGCACCTGTTCGAGGAAGAGACCGCCCTCGCCGGCGCGCCGCGCGTGGTGCCCTTCGGCCCGGTGATGGTGGCGCCCGTCATCATGGCCTTCGGCTCGCCGGCCCAGCAGCAGCGCTTCCTGCCCGGCATCGCCAGCGGCGAGGTCTGGTGGAGCCAGGGCTACAGCGAGCCGGGCTCGGGCTCGGACCTCGCGTCTCTGAAGACGAAGGCCGAGCGGCGCGGCGATTTCTACATCGTCAACGGCCAGAAGACCTGGACCACGCTCGGCCAGTACGGCGACTGGATCTTCTGCCTGGTGCGCACCTCGAGCGACGGCAAGCCGCAGACCGGCATCAGCTTCCTGCTCATCGACATGAAGAGTCCCGGCATCACCGTGCGACCCATCATCACGATGGACGGCGAGCACGAGGTCAACGAGGTCTGGTTCGACAACGTCGAGGTGCCCGCCGACCAGCTCATCGGCGAAGAGAACAAGGGCTGGACCTACGCCAAGTACCTGCTCGCGCACGAGCGCACGAACATCGCCGACGTGAACCGCGCCAAGCGCGAGCTCGAGCGCGTGAAGCGCATCGCCAGGGCCGAGGGCGTGTACGACGACGGTCGATTCCGCGACGAGATCGCGCGCCTCGAGGTCGACGTGGTCGCGCTCGAGATGATGGTGCTGCGCGTGCTCTCGGCGGAAGGGTCGAGCAAGAGCGGCGGCAAGCAGAGCCTCGACGTCGCCGGTCTCCTGAAGATCCGCGGCAGCGAGATCCAGCAGCGCTACAGCGAGCTGATGATGCTGGCTGCGGGCCCCTCGGCCGTGCCGCTCGTGAAGGAGGCGATGGAGGCCGGCTGGCAGGCCGAGCATGCCGACGGCGGGGCCTTCGTCGCGCCGCTGGCCGCCACCTACTTCAACATGCGCAAGACAACGATCTACGGCGGATCGAATGAAGTGCAACGCAACATCGTTGCCCAAACCGTGCTCGGGAGCTGAACATGGATTTCGATTTCAGCGACGACCAGGAAATGCTGCGCGACACGGTGCGAAAGTGGGTCGAGAAGGACTACGGCTACGAGCGTCGGCGCGGCATCGTCAAGGCGGGCGGCTTCTCGCGCGAGTCGTGGCAGGGCCTCGCCGACCTCGGCGTGCTCGGCCTGGCCGTGCCCGAAGCGCAAGGCGGCATGGGCTTCGGCCCGGTCGACGCGATGGTGGTGTTGGAAGAACTCGGCCGCGGCCTCGTGCTCGAACCCTTCGCTCCGGTCGCGCTCGTCGCGACGAACCTGCTCGCGGCCGGCCGTGCGCCTTCGGCGGCGCTCTGGCTCGGCGGTATCGCCCAGGGCAAGGAGCTGGTCGTGCTCGCGCACGAGGAACGGCACTCGCGTTACCGGCTCGGCCACGTCGAGACGCGGGCCGAGCACGCAGGCGGCAGCTGGCGGCTGACCGGCACCAAGACGGTGGTGCCTGCCGGCGGCCATGCCGGCGCCTTCATCGTGTCTGCGCGCGTCTCGGGCGACGTGGGCGAGCCGAACGGCGTGGCGCTGTTCCTGGTTTCGCGGGGCGAATCCGGCGTTGCGCTCAAGCCTTATCCGACGCAGGACGGCGCCTCGGCCGCCGACCTCGTGCTCGACGGCGCCAGCGGCATCGAGATGTTGCCGGCGGGCGATGCCATGCCGGCGCTCGAACAGGCCGTCGACGTCGGCATCGCGGCGCTCTGCGCCGAGGCGGTTGGCGCGATGGAAAGGCTGGTCGCGCTGACCGTCGAGTACATGAATACGCGCAAGCAGTTCGGCGTCGCCATCGCCACCTTCCAGGCGCTGCGCCACCGCATGGCCGACGTCAAGATGCAGCTCGAGCTGGCCCGCTCGATGAGCTATTACGCGGCGCTCAAGCTCGGCGAACCGGCGTCGGCGCGGCGGCGCGCACTGTCGCAGGCCAAGGTGCAGCTCGGACAATCGATGCGCTTCGTCGGCCAGCAGTGCATCCAGTTGCACGGCGGCATCGGCGTCACCGACGAATACGCGGCGAGTCACTATTTCAAGCGGCTGACGGTGATCGAGATGAGCTACGGCGACACGCTGTTCCATCTCGGCGAAGTGTCGGCGCGCATGCAGGACACGGCAGGCGTGTTTGCGTGATGCAGGCGCTGTCGACCGAAGCGCGGTCATCCTGAACGAAGTGAAGGATCCCGGCCTCTCGATGCGGAGAGATCCTTCGCTTCGCTCAGGATGACGGAGGTTCGCGACGTGCCTCTCGCGGCCTTCGGCCTGACCGCCGTCGCCGGCCTTTCGGTCGGCCACTTCACCGACGCGCGACGACCCACCGGCTGCACCGTAGTCATCGCCGAAGGCGGCGCGGTCTGCGGCGTCGACGTGCGCGGCGCGGCGCCCGGCACGCGCGAGACCGAGCTGCTCGCGCCGATCAACGCGGTCGAGAAAGTGCACGCCGTGCTGCTCTCCGGCGGCAGCGCCTTCGGCCTCGACGCCGCGGGCGGGGTGATGCGCTGGCTCGACGTGCGCGGCATTGGCGTCGCCGTCGGCCCGAAGCGTGCGAACGGCAGCACCGTCACCGTGCCCATCGTGCCCGCGGCGATCCTCTTCGACCTCTGGATCGGCGATGCGCAGATCCGTCCCGACGCCGCCGCCGGCTATGCAGCCTGCGAAGCGGCGTCGCGGGATGCGCCGGCCGAAGGCAACGTCGGTGCCGGCGCCGGTGCGTCGCTCGGCAAGCTGTTCGGCATCGGTTGTGCCATGCGCGGTGGCATCGGCACGGCGTCGATCAGCGTCGGTGGATTCACCGTCGCGGCGCTGGTCGCGGTCAACGCGATGGGCGACGTCGTCGATCCGGCCACGGGCCGCATCGTCGCCGGCGCACGCAGCGCCGACGGCGCCGGCTTTCGCGACACGATGGGGGCGTTTCGTCGCGGCGAGTGGCCGCCATCGACACCCACGATGACGTCGACGCGCGACGCCGAAGCAGGCGCCGCAACCACGCTCGCCATCGTCGCCACCGACGCGGTGCTGACCAAGGCCGAGGCGACCAAGGTCGCGCAGATGGCGCACGACGGCCTGGCGCGGACGATCCACCCGGTGCACACGATGAGCGACGGCGACGTCGTCTTCGCCCTCGCCACCGGCGCGACCGGCACGCACGCGAGTACGACGCTGATCGGCGCGCTCGCCGCCGACGTCCTTGCCGACGCCGTGCTGCGCGCGGTTCGCGCCGCGGGCTCGCTGCGTGCCGAGGGACTGCCGCACCTTCCGGCGGCGCGCGACTTCGCGGCCGCCACCCACGACAAGAACCGAGGCAAGCCATGAACAAGACCGCACCCGACTCGATGACCCGGCGTCGCCTCCTTCTCACCGCTGCGGCAGCCGGCGCAGTCCCGTTCGCCGGCTGCGTGACAGCGCCCAATCCCGATGCGGGAGTCGAGGCCGAGGCGCGCTCGCCGATCGTCTTCGTGCACGGCAATGGCGACAGCGCGTCGATCTGGATGACGACGATCTGGCGCTTCGAATCGAACGGCTGGCCGCGCGACCGGCTTCATGCGATCGACATGCCCTATCCCAACGCCCGGGCCGACGACGCCAAGGAGCAGCCCGGCAGCAGTTCGACCGCCGAGCACACCGCGTATCTCGCCGCCGAGGTGAAGAAGGTGCTCGCCGCGACCGGTGCGTCGAAGGTGATCCTGATCGGCAACTCGCGCGGCGGCTATCCGATCCGCAACTTCGTCGCCACCGGTGGCGCTTCGCAGGTGGCGATGGCCGTGCTCGGCGACGTGCCGAACCACGGCGTGTGGGCGCACAACGGCTTCCTGCCGGGCAGCGAATTCAACGGCATCGGCCCGTTCCTGACCCGACTCAACGCACCTCAAGGCCCGCAAGGCAACGAGGTGGCGCCCGGCATCCGCTGGCTCACCATCCGCTCAGACGGCTACGACAAGTACGCACAGGCCGACGGCGTCTGGATCGGCCAGCCGGGCAAGCCCACCAACGTGACCGCCGAGGGGCCGAGGCTGAAAGGCGCCGACAACCGCGTCATCGCCGGAGTCGATCACCGCGAGACCTCGTTCAGCGCGCAGGCTTTTGCCGAGACGTGGCGCTTCGTCACCGGACGATTGCCGACGCGTCTCACCGTCGCGCCCGAGCTGACGGTCGTTCTCGACGGGACGGTCAGCGGCCTCGGCCTCGGCAACCGCGAAGGCAGCTACACGACCAACCTGCCGCTCGAAGGCGCGACGGTCGAGGTCTATGCGACGAACGCCGCCACCGGCGCACGCACAGGCGAAGCCAAGCACCGCAAGACCATCGGACCCGACGGCCGATGGGGCCCGTTCCAGGCCGACGGTCCGCAGACCTACGAGTTCTCGATCGCCGCGCCGGGTTATGCGACGACGCATATCTATCGGTCCCCCTTCCCGCGCTCGTCGCAGGTCGTCAGCCTCCGTGCAGAGCGCCTGGCTGCCGCCGACCGCGAAGCGAAGGCCGTCGTCGTCATGACTCGACCGCGCGGCTACTTTGGTGTGCCGCGCGACAAGATCGTGCTCGACGGGACCAACCCGCCCGCCGGCATCCCGAGCGGCGTGGCGGACATTTCTGAGGCCCGGCTCAGGCTTGCCGCCGCGACGAGTCGTGCCGTCGTCGGCGAGTTCAACGGCGAGACCATCGCGGGCCGCACCTGGCCCACCGCCGACAACCACATCGTCATTCTCGAGCTGACGAATTGACAAGGGCCCATTCACGCCACGGAATGGCCCTGGCGCGATGAAGCTCGCGCAGTTGCTTTTCACGCAAGGCTTCGGCACGCGGCGTGAATGCGCCGACCTGATCTACGCCGGCCTGGTGACGATCGCCGGCGAGATCTGCGACGACCCCGCCCTCGAGCTCGTGCCCGAGGGCCTGGGGTTCGCGATGCGCGACGAGCCCTGGACGTATCGCGCGCAAGCCCTGCTCGTCCTGAACAAACCCGCCGGCTACGAGTGCTCGCAGAAGCCCAAACACCATGCGAGCGTCTACTCGCTGCTGCCGGCGCCGCTGCGCCAGCGCGGCGTGCAGGCGATCGGCAGGCTCGACGAAGACACCACCGGCGTGCTCCTCTTCACCGACGACGGCGGCCTGATCCATCGCCTGACGTCGCCTCGGCATCACGTGCCCAAGGTCTACGAGGTGACGTGCAAGCATGCGGTCGACGCCGCGCAGATCGACAAGCTGTTGAGCGGCGTGTTGCTTCATGACGAGAACGAGACGGTGCGCGCCGCTGCCTGCGAGGCGATCGGCCCCTCGGCGCTGCGCCTGACGCTGGTCGAAGGCAAGTACCACCAGGTAAAGCGCATGGTCGCAGCGGCCGGCAATCGGGTCGAGGCGCTGAATCGCAGCGAATTCGGCCCGGTCCGCGTCGATGGACTGACACCAGGGACGTGGCGATGGTTGAGCGAAGCGGAGTCTTCGACCTTGTCGCAGAAGCGGCATGCCGCGCTCGAAGCATGACCGGCGCGCGCCGACTCAGAGCGAGCGCCGTCCTCGTCGCGATCGTGCTGCCTGCGTTGGCGCAGGCACAGGCAAGCGACCCGCCGACGCGACTCGCCCCCGTCGTCGTGACGGCGACGCGCACCGAGACTCCCGCCTTCGACGTGCCAGCGTCGATCGACCGCATCGGTGGCGACGCCATTCGCGACGCGCGCATGCAGGTCAACATTTCCGAGAGCCTGGGCGGCGTGCCCGGGCTCCTCGCCCGCGACCGGCAGAACTACGCGCAGGACGTGCAGATCTCGGTGCGCGGCTTCGGCGCGCGCTCGACCTTCGGCATCCGCGGCGTGCGCCTCTACGTCGACGGCATTCCGGCGACGCTGCCCGACGGCCAGGGCCAGATCTCGAACGTCGACCTCGGCTCGGCCGATCGCATCGAGGTGCTGCGCGGTCCGTTCTCGGCGCTCTACGGCAACTCTTCGGGCGGCGTCATCCAGGTCTTCACCGAAGAAGGCCGCGGGCCGCCCGCGATCGGCGTGAGCGTCGCTGGCGGCAGCGACGGTGCGCTGCGCTTCGGCGTCAAGGCGAGCGGCGCCAGCGGCGGGCTCGGCTACGTCGTCAGCGCCAGCGACTTCCGGACCGACGGCTACCGCGACCACAGCGCGGTCGAGCGGCGCATCGGCAACGCCAAGCTGACCGTTGCACCCGACGACGCGAGCAAGCTGACTCTGATCGCCAACAGCGTGTCTCTGCCGAGGGCGCAGGATCCGCTCGGCCTGAAACGCGCACAGTTCGCAGCGAACTCGCGCGGCGTCGATCCGGTCGCCATCGCCTACGACACGCGCAAGACGGTCGAGCAGACGCAGTTCGGCCTCGTCTACGAGCGCCGCATCGATGCCGTGAACTCGCTGCGCGCCCTCGTCTACGGTGGTCATCGCGGCACCGAGCAGTTCCAGGCGATCCTCGCACCGCCCGCCTCGCCGGCGCAGAACAACCCGCTCCATCCCGGCGGCGTGATCGTGCTCGGCCGCGCCTACGACGGCGCCGACCTGCGCTGGACCGCGAAGGCGCAGCTGGCGGATGCGCCGTTCACGATCGTCGGCGGCCTCGCCTACGACACGCTCGCCGAGCATCGCCGGGGCTTCCGGAACTTCATCGGCACGACCACCGGCGTGCAAGGCGCGCTGCGTCGCGACGAGGACAACGACGTCACCAGCATCGATCCGTACGTGCAGGCGTCGTGGCGATTCGCCGAGCGCTGGACGCTCGATGCCGGGGTGCGCCGCAGCGTCGTGCGCTTCGCGTCGACCGACCACTACATTGTCGGTACGAACCCGGACGACAGCGGCAAGGCGCGCTACGCCGCGACCTTGCCGGTCGCTGGTTTGATGTTCGCGGCGAGCGAGCGCGTGCACCTCTATGCCACGGCCGGACGCGGCTTCGAGACGCCAACGCTGAACGAACTGGCGTACCGGCCGAACGGCGCGACCGGCCTCAATCTCGCGTTGCAGGCGGCGCGCAGCGACAGCGTCGAGACCGGCGTGAAGACGCGCGACGCGCTATGGGGCGAGCTCAACGTCGCCGTCTTCGAGACGCGCACCCGCCACGAGATCGTCACGCAGACCAACGCGGGTGGCCGCTCGACGTTCCAGAACGCAGGCACGACGCGGCGGCGTGGCCTCGAGACCTCGTGGTCGCGGGACGTCTTCGAGAACCTGCGCGCGCAAGTCGCCTACACGTATCTCGACGCGCGCTACGTCGATGCCTTCCTGACCTGCACGGCCACGCCTTGCGCCGCGGCCAACGTGCCGATCGCGAGCGGCAACCGCATCCCCGGCGTCGCCCGCTCTGCCCTCTACGCCTCGCTCGCCTGGGCGCCGGCGTTGGGATGGCGCGGCGGCATCGAAGGCCGCGCGCTCAGCCGCGTCTGGGTCAACGATCTCAACTCGGACGCCGCCTCGGGCTTCGCGACGGCGAGCGCGAACCTCGGCTACGTCGCCCGTATCGGCAATTGGGACCTGAGCGGCTTCGGCCGCGTCGACAACCTGCTCGGCCGCAAGTACGCCGGCTCGGTGATCGTCAACGAAGGCAACTCGCGCTTCTTCGAGCCGGCGCCGGGGCGCACGTGGACGGTCGGCACGGCCGCTACATTGAGCTTCTAGCGCGATCCGATAATCACGGCGATGCGTGTCTTCCGCGGCCTTCGCCATCCCGATCTCGCGCCGAACTGCGCCCTCACGATCGGCAACTTCGACGGCGTGCATCGCGGCCACCAGGCGATGCTGGCGCTGCTCGTGTCGGAGGCGGCGCATCGCGGCCTGCCGCCCACGGTGATGAGCTTCGAGCCGAACCCGCGCGACTACTTCGCGGCGCTTGCCGGCAAGCCCGAGGCGGCGCCGGCGCGCATCGCGACGCTGCGCGACAAGCTCGGCGAGCTCGAGCGCTGCGGCATCGCCCAGGTCGTGGTGCTGCGCTTCGACGCCGCCTTCGCCGCGCAGTCGCCCGACGCCTTCATCGACACGGTGCTCGTCGACGGACTCGGCGTGCGCTACGTGCTCGTCGGCGACGACTTCCGCTTCGGCGCGCGGCGGGCCGGCGACTACGCGATGCTCGACGCAGCCGGCGGGGCGCGCGGCTTCGACGTGGCGCGAATGAACAGCTACGAAGTGCACGGCCAGCGCGTGTCGAGCTCGGCGGTGCGCGCGGCGCTGGCCGCCGGCGACATGAAGCGGGCTGAGGCGCTGCTCGGCCGGCCCTACAGCGTCAGCGGCCACGTCATCCATGGCGCCAAGCTCGGCCGCACGCTCGGCGAAAGCGGCGCCGGTCGCGGCGACGGCTTTCGCACCCTCAACCTGCGCTTCCCGCATCCGCGACCGGCGGCGATGGGCATCTACGTGACCCGGGTGCATGGCCTCGGCGGGACGCCGCTCGATGGCGTCGCCAGCCTGGGCCGGCGGCCGAGCGTCGACGACAGCGGCCGCGTCCTCCTTGAAGTGCATGTCTTCGATTGGCCCGCCCGCCTCGGCGCCGAGGGGGCCTACGGTAAACTCGTATGCGTGGAACTGCTTGCCAAACTGCGCGACGAAGCGCGCTACGACTCGCTCGATGCGCTGGCCGATGCGATCGGCCGCGACGGCGATGAGGCGCGCGCCTGGCTCGCCGCCGACGCCGCAGGCGCAGCGACCAGTCGCCAGACGACGCGCGACCGAATTTGACGCGCCGAGACGACGTCTGCGCACGCCCTCGTGCGCAGCCTCCGCTGCGACCTGCGCCCCGACGCCGATCGCCCGCCCTCCCGAAGTGACACGAATGCGCCTCGCGGCGCATTCGCCCCGAAAGATTCGCTGCCATGGCTGACGCGCCTGCCCCGACCGAAACCAACGTCGCCGCGACCGACTATCGCAAGACGCTGAACCTGCCCGACACGCCGTTCCCGATGCGCGGCGACCTGCCCAAGCGCGAGCCGGGCTGGGTCAAGCAATGGAGCGACGAGGGCGTCTATCAACGCCTGCGCGAAGCGCGCCACGGCAAGCCGCGCTTCGTGCTGCACGACGGCCCGCCGTACGCCAACGGCACGCTGCATGTCGGCCACGCGGCGAACAAGATCCTCAAGGACATGATCGTCAAGGCGCGCCAGCTCGCCGGCTTCGATTCGCGCTACACGCCGGGCTGGGACTGCCACGGCCTGCCCATCGAGAACCAGATCGAGAAGACCTTCGGCCGCGGCCTCGCTCGTGCCGACGTGCAGGCGAAGAGCCGCGCCTACGCGACCGAGCAGATCGCGCAGCAGATGGCCGACTTCCAACGCGTCGGCGTGCTCGGCGACTGGGAGCATCCGTACCGCACGATGGACTTCGGCAACGAGGCTGGCGAGATCCGCGCCCTGAAGCGCGTCGTCGAGCGCGGCTTCGTCTACCGCGGCCTGAAGCCCGTGTACTGGTGCTTCGACTGCGGCTCGTCGCTCGCCGAGTTCGAGATC
>JBBRLS010000046.1:0-35509 GCA_038231215.1 Burkholderiales bacterium
CGTCCATCGCTGCGCTCTCCGGCGGCAACAACCGCGCCACCGCTCTGTCCTTGAATGTCTGTCCGTATCGAGCCAAGTCCGTCCTTCATCGCCGCCCCTGGGTTGATCTATGGAGGCGACAACTATTCTGACGCGGGGGGATGGGCAATGGCCGCGGGCGTCGTCGGCTTCATCGGCAACGAGGCCGTGGCGGTATTTCGGATCCGGATCGGACGAGAGATCAACAGCGCCGCGTTGATCGGCGACAGTTACCACGCCCGCACGGACGGGCTGACCAGCTTGGCGGTCGTCATCGGCGCGATCGGCCGAGGCTTTAGCATTGCGCCTGATCGCATTCGACGCAACCGCTGGACCGAGTCTCCATGTCCGACACCCCTGTGCCCGCGGCTTCCCGGCCTGAGCAGCGCCTGTCCGCGCTTTCAAGATGGGAGAACGAAGGCGGAGCGCTGGAACAAGGCACTCCCGGCAGCCCGAGCGGGACGGACGTTCTGCCGCTGGCGAACGCGGAGCTTCTTCAGCTTCGAGTGCGGGTCATCGCGCTGGAAAACCTGGTCATGGCGCTCTTCGTGAACGGGACGGACGCTCAGCGATGCCTTGCACGGGAGATGGCCGACTACATCCTGCCTCGCCCTGGACACACCCCTCATGCCGTGACCATTCATGCGGCGGCCCGGATGGTCCAGCTCATCGAACGTGCGGGCACCTTTTCATCGGCGCCTGACGACGCCAAGCGGCTTGGCGACGCGTCGTAGCCACAAACCCGGAGCGCGCAACTGATGCAACCGGGGCAGCCCGCGAACGCACCGGACTTCGGTGAGGCGCGGCTGGACGCGTTGCAGCGTCACGCATTCGATTATTTTCTGAATGAGACCAACCCGGCGAATGGTCTCGTGGCAGACACCTCGCTGCCAGGTGCCCCCGCGAGTATCGCGGCCGTGGGCTTCGCGCTGGCCGCCTACCCGGTTGGCGTCGAGCGCGGCTGGATGACGCGCACGGATGCGATCGGGCGCACTCTGTCGCTGATGCGGTTCCTCTGGGGCAGTTCGCAGGCAACTGCGGCCGATGCGACCGGCTACAAGGGCTTCTACTATCACTTCCTCGACATGGGCACCGGCCGCCGCGCGGGCCTGTGCGAGTTGTCGACCGTCGATACTGCCTTTCTGCTCGCCGGCATGCTCGCCGCCGCACAATTCTTCGACCGCGAGGACGAAGCCGAGCAGGAGATACGAACCTTGGCCGACGCGCTCTATCGGCGCGCCGATTGGGCTTGGGCGTGCGACGGCGGCGCGACGGTCACCCACGGGTGGAAGCCCGAGAGCGGATTTCTTCCCTACCGATGGGAAGGCTACGACGAGGCCGTCCTCCTGTACATCCTCGGGCTCGGGTCGCCCACGCACCCGCTGCCGACCGAGAGCTACGCGGCCTGGGCTTCCACCTACAAGTGGAAAGAAATCTACGGCTACGAGTTCGTCTATGGCGGTCCGCTCTTCATCCATCAGTACTCGCATGTCTGGATCGATTTCCGCGGCATTCAGGATGCGTTTGCGCGCGACAAGGGCATCGACTATTGCGAGAACAGCCGCCGCGCGACCTACGTCCAGCGTCAATACGCAATTCACAACCCACTCGGGTTCGCAGGCTACGGAGAGAATTTCTGGGGGCTGACCGCGAGTGACGGTCCCGGCCGCATGACGCGTCGAGTCGACGGCGTCGAGCGCTCGTTCTTCGACTACGTCGCCCGCGGTGCACCGTACGGCCCCGACGACGGGACCGTCGCTCCGTGGGCCGTCGTCGCGTCGCTGCCGTTCGCCCCGGAAATCGTGTTGCCGACGGTGCGGCATTTTCAAGATACGTATCCACAGGCATCGGGCGAGTACTGCTTCAGGTGCAGCTTCAATTTGAGCTTTCCGAACGACGCCCATCCCGGCGCCGGCTGGACCTCGCCCCACCACTTCGGCATCAACCTCGGCCCGGTCGTCTTGATGTGCGAGAACTACCGCTCGGAGTTGCTCTGGCGCCTGATGCGCGAGTGCCCGCACATCGTCACGGGGTTGCGGCGCGCGGGATTCAGGAATGGCTGGCTATGACGGGCCAATCCAGCCGCGCTCGTGAGCGACGAAGGGCGCAACGATGAAACAGCACTACGTCTGGCTCATCTGGTCGAGCTCCTTCCTCGTCCCATGGGCGGCGCTCTATTTCTTGAATTCAGGGCTCCGCTCGGTGATGTGGCGCGCCAGCGTGGCAACAGCGCTGTTCGGCGTGACGGAGCCACTGTTCGTACCCGCCTACTGGAACCCGCCGAGTCTCTTCGAACTCGCCCAGCGAACAGGCTTCGACCTCGAGAGCTTTATTTTCTCGTTCGCGATCGGCGGGATTGGAACCGCCTTCTACGACACCCTCACGAAACGCCATCTCGTTCCCGCCAGTTTGCCGATGCGCGGTGCACCCATGCACAGGTTCCATCTCGCCGCGCTGCTTCTGCCCTTCGTGGCGTTCGTGCCGCTCTACTTCCTGCCGTGGAATCCGATCTACCCCGTACTCGTCTGCCTGACCTCGGGCGCGATCGCATCGGTCGTATGCCGCCCGGATCTCAGGCGCAAGACGCTCATCGGCGGGTTTCTGTTCCTGGGCTTGTACGGCATTTTCATGCTGGGGCTCAGGGGGTTCGCACCCGGATACATCGCCGCGGTCTGGAACCTGCCCGCCCTGAGCGGCGTGCTGTTGTGCGGCGTGCCGCTCGAGGAGTTGCTCTTCGGATTCGCGTTCGGCTCGTACTGGTCGGGCGTCTACGAGCACCTCACCTGGAGCGTCGGCGAGTGATGCTTCTCGCGCAGCCGGCCCATCAACGATCACGACGGTGATCCGAGCGCCCGCACCATGTGTTTCTCCGCCCCTGCGAGCTTCATAGCCGGCACCGCCTTGTCTGTTCTCGGAGTGGCGACCTTGCGCGCGACGCGGCGGAAGGTGGAGATTCCGTTCGCGTCGATTCCGCTTCTGTTCGGGCTTCAGCAGATCGTCGAAGGGGCGCTCTGGTTGTCATTCAGGTTCGACGCGCACGATCTGAACGTCGCGATGACCTACCTGTTCTCGATGTTCTCGCACGTGCTGTGGCCGATCTTCGTGCCGTTCGCGATCGGCTTGCTGGAGAGAGTGGCGTGGCGGCGCCGAGTGATCTGGGGATTCCAGGCCGCAGGGCTGCTCGTCGGCCTGTATCTCTTCTACCTGCTGGTCGATTTCCCCGTGACTTCGGTCGTCGAGGCAAACATCGTGTACGTGTCGCCGCACTTCTACAAGCTTCCTGTGATGTTCCTCTATGTCGCTGCGACCTGCGTCAGCTGTTTTGTCTCGAGCGACACCACGATCCGGCTTTTCGGCGCCCTGGCGCTGGTTCTCTTTCTGATCGCGTATGGGTTTTTTACCGTCGCCCTGTTCTCCGTATGGTGCTTCTTTGCCGCGGTGCTGAGTTCGATCATCTACTGGCATTTCACGTTCGGCCGCGCCGCACTGGCGCGCCAGCTCGCCAACGCAACGTAAACCGACTCCATCAGACTGGTCAGGCGCTGACGCACCCTTTGCACAGGGCATGTCACGGGTCGGGGACTGCGTGCGGCAACGCACAGACCGACGCCCGGAACCGGCGCAGCCTTCTCGAAGATATCTCGCGATCTCTGCATTGACGCAGATCAACGCTGCGTCCTTGTCGTTCCGTAAAGTGACCCCACCCAAGGGTTCTCCGAAGTGAAACCGTTCTTCAACTCCCGAGTCAAGCGCAACACCGCGCTCATGGTGCTCTTCGCTTGGCTGTTTGCGTTGGCGTCCGGGGCAGCGAATGCTTGTTTGATCGAGCCACGCGGAACGCACACTCATGGTTCACTCGCCGCGTCAACGCTGGCGAGGGAGGACATGGAAGAGGCAGAGACCGCGCCGGATCAATTGGTCGGCGCCGTGGACCGTCACCACCACGATTCCGGCGCACCTGGCACGCCGTGCCAGAAAGTCTGCGACGAGGGCTCCACGTCCTTGCCCAAGCAGCAATCCACCTCGGCCCAGATAGATTCGGGATTGGCGCCGTTTGTCGAGGCCGCCTGGGCCGCGTCGGGGGCTGCGATCGTCCCGGCACCTTGCCGAGCGGGCGCTTACGAGCCTCCTCGACCGCGACTCTCCGTCAGGATTCTCTTCTCTCGATTGGCGCTCTAGCCATACAGGCTCTGGGCCCCGATCCGGGATCATCGCGTCCCGCGATTTGCGCCCGGCTTCCCGTTCGATCTGCCGCCCTACCCGCGTGCAGGCTTGAACGTCCGGCACCCAGTCACACCGCTCGCCGCAGCCACAGGCTCGGCGAGCTGGCCCGACCCCTTACTTCAGGAGACTCACGTGAAACTCGTTCCCCTACTCACACTTGCCATGGCGCTCGTTGCAACCAGCGCATGGGCGGCCACCGACGACAAGCACGCCGTCCATCACCCCGCCGCCGGGGCTTCTGCACCCGCAGCGAAAGCCATGTCCGGCAAAGCCAACCCGGGCATGGCACGCATGGGGGCGCAAATGAAGGTCATGCGCGACATGCACGAAAAGATGATGGCGGCCACCACGCCGGAAGAGCGCAACGCCCTGATGGCCGAGCACATGAAAGCCATGCAGGACGGGATGGCCATGATGAACGGGATGGCCGCTCCGGGCATGACGAGCGGCCGAGGCGACATGGGCACCAGCCACCAGTCGATGGAAGAGCGCATGGAAATGATGCAGACCATGATGCAAATGATGATGGATCGTCTGCCCGCGGGAGCGGTCAAATGACGGCCGCCACCATGGCGCCGCTGCGCACCGGAACCGCGCTGGCGATCACCGTCGCGGTCTTCTATGCCCTGTGCGCGGTTGTGTGGGCCGCAGCACCGGGGCCGTTCCTGAGTTTCATGAACAGCCTGTTCCACGGAATGGACTTCACGAGCATGGTGCGGCCTGGTTCGTTCGAATGGGGCGGATTCGTGGTCGCCCTTGTCCTGCTTTCTGCATGGGCCCTGCTCGCGGGCGCGTTCTTCGCCTGGATCCGCAACAGGCTGACGCGCTGATCACTCGTTCGACCTTTGGAGATGCAAATGTTGCATGACCATTCTCAACTCCAATCGGAGCCGAAGCCTTTCTGGGGTTCCCGCTATTCTTTCGGCCTGATCGTGCTCGGCGCGGTTGCCGCGTACTTCCTGCTGACCGAACACCGCGCTCATCTTTTCGCTGCATTGCCGTTCCTGTTGTTGTTCGGTTGTCTGGGCATGCACACATTCATGCATCACGGACACGGTGGTCACGGCGCTGGTGGCGGGGGCGACCGCGGCCAGGGTCACCAGCACGGCGGCTCGGGGGACCCGGAAGCATCGGCGCCGCAACTGGATGCCAAGACAAGGAGCCTGCCATGAGCCACGACGCTTCTGGCTACGGACTGTGGTCGCTGGTGATAGTCAATTCGGCCATCTTCCTGCTGTTTGCCTTCACCTTCTTCAAGCCGCATACCGCGCGCGACTGGAGAACCTTCGGCGCGTTCGGCGCCTTCATCGTGGCGCTGTTCGTCGAGATGTACGGCTTTCCGCTGAGCATCTATCTCATGACCGGCTGGCTGCAGACCAGATATCCCGATCTCGACCTGCTGTCGCACAACAGCGGCCACTTGTGGTCGACGCTGCTCGGCGAAAAGGGCGATCCGCACTTCGGGCTACTGCACATCGCCAGCTACGTGTTCCTGGGCTTCGGCTTCTACCTGCTGTCGAACGCGTGGAGCGTGCTGTACCAGGCGCAGCGTCGCAAAGCGCTGGCTGTTGCCGGGCCCTATGCGCGCATTCGCCATCCGCAGTACGTCGCCTTCGTGCTCATCCTCGTGGGGTTTCTCCTGCAATGGCCCACCTTGCTGACGCTGGTGATGTTTCCCATCCTGCTCGTCATGTACGCGCGGCTCGCCATCACCGAGGAGGCCGAGATGCACAAGCAGTTCGGTGCGGAGTTCGACGCCTACGCCGCGCGCACGCCACGGTTCTTTCCGTCATTTCGCAGAGAGGCGACGCCCGCCTGATGCACTTCTGAATACCAGGGACCCCCATGAAAACCAGCGCCATTGAAGTGCACGAGATGTTGTCGGTGTTCAGCGTCGACGAAGTCGAGAAGCGGATCGGCGAAGTGCCCGGCGTCGAGAGCGTCACGGTGAACTTTGCCGCCGGAAACGCCACCGTGCGCTATGACGAGACACAGCTCGAAGCGACCGGCATCAAGTCCGCTGTGCGCCAGCGCGGGTTCGAGCCGGCTGCGCCCGCTGCGGGTTCGGCTGGCCGAGGCAGCGAAGGTCACCCGGCCGAGGCCACGCCGCCTGCAACCAGCACCCCGGTTGCACCGGCAGCTTCGCCTGCGGCAGCTGCCGCCGACAGCCCGGCTGCACCCGACAAGTCGGTGGCACCTGCGACACCAGCCTCTCCATCGGCCGAGCCGGCTGCCGAGCCGGCTGCCGAGCCCGCAGCCTCTGCAGGCGAAGGCAAACAGGACAAACTGGCGCCGGACAAAAGTTAAGTCGAGGCTCGTTTGACGCAACCCGTTTCACGAGCTTGCGACTGCATGTGGCGCCTGACCCAGCCACTTTGAATGGGCCAACCACCTCTCTGCAAGAGATCACCATGACGACAGCGACCATTTCTCAAGGCAGCGCGCGGGGTTTGCCACCTGCGTTGAGAACTGCCCAGGCAGCCATCCACTTGTCCGAAGTCCAGGAGATGCTTCGCAGACTGTCCGCACACGGCCTGGGCATCTGCATGCCGCACATGCACGACGAACAAACTGGTGAATTCCAGCCGCTTGCGGAGGAGCTCATCCAAGTGGAGTCCGGCCTGGAGGTGAGCTTGCAGCCCACAGCGGAAATCGCAAAGCATTCAGACCGCTTTCTGCCGGTGGCCTGGGTTTGGCGTGAGGGTGCTCAGGTGCCATCTGCCGTGTGCGAAATGGTGCAGACCGACGGACCGGACGATGAAGAAGAGCGTGTCAAACACAAGATGCCAACGCGGAACTGATTCCTTTCAGGCGACCGGCCGGTTCATGGCACCGGCAATGGATCCCTGCGCATGGCGCCGACGAAGGAACCACAATGAAGACAAGCGTTATCGAAGTTCACGCCATGCTGTCGGTGCTGAGCGTGGACGAAGTGGAAAGGCGGATCGGCGACGTGCCGGGCGTCCAGAGCGTGACCGTGAATTTCGCCGCGGGGAACGCTGCAGTGCGTTACGACGAAACCCGGCTCGATGTCGCCGACATCAAGTCGGCTGTACGCCAACGCGGCCATGAGCCCACCGTGCCTGCCGCCACCTCGCCTGCCAATGGTCATGAAGCTCACGGAGCTCACGCATCGCCTGACGCGCCGCCCGCAACGCCCGCGCCTGCGGCGCCGCCTGCTGCTGCAATCTCACCGGCCTCAGTGACACTGCCGGAAGCCCCTGCGGCGACGGCGCCAAAGCCCGCCAGCGAGGCCATGCCTGCCGGCATGAAAATGCCGGACCCTGCAGCCGCCGGTTCCGACGAATCGGCTGTGCCCAAGGCATCGGCTCCAACGCCGCCGGACGCCCCGGCCGAGGCAACTTCACTCTGGCAGCGGCTGCGCTCATGGCTGTCGCCGGCGCCGGGTACGTCGGCGGTGCCAAAGCTTGGCGCCGCGACCGAAGCAGGCGCCGATCACAAAGGTCATGCAGCCCACGGCGGCTCCTCCTCGCCCATGTCCGCCGACATGGCGCAGGAGATGGGCCATGGCGGCAACATGGACCTGCCGGCAATGGTCCGCGACATGCGCAATCGCTTCTGGATTTGCCTCGTTTTTGCAGTGCCGATCTTCATCTACTCGCCGATGGGCAATATGTTCCCGGCGCCCGCACCGCCCTTCGGACTTCCGCTCAACCAATGGCTCTTCGGCCTTGCCAGCGCCGCCGTCCTCTACCCGAGCTGGCCGTTCTTCGTCGCCGCCTGGCGTGCGCTGCTGAACGGCAAGCTGAACATGGCGACGCTGATCGTGCTCAGCGTCGGGACCGGCTACCTGTTCAGCGTCGGCGCCACCTTCTTCTTCGAGAGCAATCAGTTCTTCGAAGCGGTTTCCGTGCTGCTGGTGTTCATCTTGCTCGGCCACTGGCTGGAGATGCGAGCCCGTGCCGGTGCCTCGTCGGCCATCAAGGCGCTGATGAACCTGACGCCGGCCAAGGCCTTCGTGCTGCGCAAGGGCGCCGAGGTCGAGGTGGCAACCGCCGACGTGGTGGTGGGCGACATCGTCGTCATCCGGCCCGGCAACAAGATCCCGGTCGATGGCACGGTCGAGTCGGGCGATTCACTGGTCGACGAATCGATGCTCACCGGCGAGTCGATGCCGGTGAAAAAGGGCCCCGGAGCGAAGGTGGCCGGTGCCACCATCAACACCAGCGGCACGTTCCGCTACAAAGCGACGAAAGTCGGCTCCGACACGGCGCTCGCGCAGATCGTCAAGCTGGTGCAGGAGGCGCAGAACTCCAAGGCACCGGCGCAACTACTGGCCGACAGGGCGGCACAGTGGCTGGTGGTCGCCGCGATTGCCGTCGGGCTCACGACCTTCGCGGTGTGGTTCTGGTGGATCGGCCAGCCCCTGCTGTTCGCCGTCACGCTGACCATCACGGTCTTCGTCATCGCCTGCCCCGACGCGTTGGGGCTGGCCACACCGATGGCCGTTATGGTCGGCACCGGCCTGGGCGCCGCCAACGGCATCCTGTTCAAGAACGCCTCGGCTCTGGAAGACGCGACCAAACTCAACGTCGTCGTCTTCGACAAGACCGGCACGCTCACCGTCGGCAAGCCCGAGGTCGTGGACATGGTCATGGCCGAAGGCATCACCGAAGACACGCTGCTGCTTGCCGCTGCGGCCGTCGAGCAAGGGTCGGCCCACCCCCTGGCGCAGGCCGTGTTGCGGCGCGCATCGAAGCTGAAGGTCGTTGCTCCGACAGGCTTCAAGAGCATCGACGGCCAGGGTGCACAGGCGCAGACCGCCGCCGGCACCGTCTTCCTCGGCAACCGCCTGCTGATGGACACTCAGAAGCTCGCGCTCGGGCCGTTGGAAGCTGACGCTGCGCGGCTGCAGGGGGAAGGTCGGACGGTGGTTCACGTGGCGCAAAACGGCAAGGTGATCGGCCTCATCGCCATTGCCGACGCCATTCGTCCCACCGCCAAGGCAGCAGTCGCCAAACTGCGCGAGCGCGGCATCGAAGTGGTGATGCTCACCGGCGACAACGCAGGCACCGCCAAGCGCATCGCTGCCGACCTGGGCATCACCAGCGTGCTGTCCGATGTGTTGCCGGGCCAGAAGGCCGCCAAGATCAAGGAACTGCAGGCGACGGGTAAATTGGTCGGCATGGTCGGCGATGGCGTCAACGACGCGCCCGCACTCACCCAGGCCAATGTCGGCTTTGCCATCGGCGCCGGCACCGACGTGGCGATGGACAGCGCCGATGTGGTGCTGATGAAGAGCGACCCCTACGACATCGTCGGCGCGATCGAACTGTCGCGTGCCACCTTGCGCAAGATGCACCAGAACCTGTGGTGGGCCGTGGGCTACAACGTGATCGCCTTCCCGTTGGCCGCTGGGGTGCTCTACCCCTTCACGCTATCGCCCGAGATTGCGGCGCTGTCGATGTCGGGCAGCTCGGCCGTCGTCGCGATCAATGCGCTGCTGCTCAAGCGCACCAAGCTGGCCGGCATCAGGAGTGCGCCAGCCAAAGGCGCACCTGCCAAGGTCGCGCCGGCTGGAGTGCCGGCATGAACGGGCACGTGGTCACCCCCGTCTGGAATCACGGCATCGAGCAAGCGTCCGATCTCCTCACTCGCCTGTTTCGTGGTTTCGACGGGAAGCTGGCGCTCAGGCTCTGGGACGGCACCGCCCTGCGGCTCGGCAAGGCGGTGCAGGACGGCACGGCTGATGCCTCATTGCACGGCCGCAGCGTCAAGGCGCACTCCAACGCCGAGCGTCGTGAGCAAGACTCCAGTCCCTGAGCGGCGATTCCCGAAAGGCCGCGAAGGCTTGCACTCTCACTACGCACTCGGCGGGGCAGGCTCGCGTCGGGACGTCTCCGGGCCCGCCGTCGTCGAGCCGGTCGATTTGCGGCCACTGCAGCTGTTCTTTCTCGCCGCAGCCGTGTTCGTCCTATCGGCTGGCTATGGGTCGCTGCTTCCGCTGCTGCCCGCCTGGCTCGCGCAACAAGCACCGGGGTCGACTCCGGCCGACGTCGCCAGGCACGTCGGTTTCCTGAGCGGCGCGTACACGGCAGGCGTGCTGATCGGCGCACCGATGTGGGGCTTGGTATCCGATCGCCTCGGCCGCAAACGCATTCTCGTCGTCGGCCTGATCGGCTATGTCGCGAGCCTGTTGCTGCCGTTGCCGCCCGTCGGCAGCCTGTGGGCGATCTACGCGCTGCGTGCTGCGGCGGGGCTCTTCGTCGCGGCGGTCGTGCCCGTCGTGCCGGCGCTGGTCGCGGCGCATACGCCGAAGACACGGCGCGCGCGCCGCTTCGCCTGGTTGGGGGCCGCATCGTTGCTGGGCTTCCTGTTCGGGCCGGGGCTGAACGCGGTGGCGAATGTCCTGGCGTCGCTGTTCGCAAACGGTGGCGGGTTGGCGGCGCGTTCAACGCAAATCGTCATGGTGCTTTCTGCGCTGCTCGGGGCCGCCATGATGCTGGGTCTCGCGCTGACCTTGCCGACTCAGAAGGCAATTCCGGACGACGGCGAGGCCGAGCCGGCGCCTCGCGGCGGAGCGAGCTTCGCCGCGTTGTGGTGGCTCGGCCTGGCCGTGAACTTTGTTCTGGCTGGCTTCGAACTCGGCATCGTGTTGCAAGGCAAACAGCACGCTGAACTCTCGACCGAAGGGGTTGCCCTGATGTTCGCGGAATGTGCTCTGGTGATGCTCGGCATCAACGCCGTTCTCTTCTTCACGGCCCTTCTCGACAAGGTCCCTTCCAGATGGGTCATCGCCGCCGGTTCGCTGATCGGTCTGGTCGGGCTGGCGCTGCTGGCGTGGCACGGATCGGTGGGGTGGATGTATGTCGGCGTGAGCGTCACCTCGGCCGGAACGGGGCTGGTGCTTCCGGTCCTCTCCTTTCTCGCGGCGGGAGCCGCGCACCGCAGGCTGGGGGCGACGATGGGAGGGCTCGCGGCTGCTTCCGCCTTGGGACAGACGCTGGGATCCGCCGCAGCCGGTTGGCTGTTCGGTGCCCTGGCCCAACTCAGCTTCGCTTGGCTAGCCCTCCCGCTGCTGCTGACGCTGACGCTGCCGCTTCTGAGGGGTGCAAGGTGGGGCGCCACCACCATGACTCAGCGGTTCGACATCGGGATCACGCACGCACCGAGAACACGAACGAGCGCGCCGCCGCCCCCGGATCGGCGGCAGGATTTTCGATGAGAGACCCAGACCCGCTACGACATCGCCACGGCCCGGGCTTCGAATCCGAGACCTGCCAGCTTCGCTTCGATCTGCGCAGGTGTCACTCGTGCCGGGTCGACCTGAACCGTGGCCGTGCCGGGTCGTAGCGTCACGTCCACGTGACTGACACCTTCGAGACCACTGAGTGCGCGCTGCACGCTTCCCGTGCAGCCGCCGCAAGTCATGCCCTGAACGTCGAACTTGAGAGTTTGCATTTTCATTCCTTGAATTGAACAGCCGCCAGAGTCCGGACGACAGCAGAAGCTTCAGGCTTGCCACGAGGGCAAGGTCAATGACCTCGTTCGGTGACCCTTCTGCGCGCATGTCGGACCGTTGACCTTGACCTCGTAGGAGGGTTCAGACTCGGCCTTTCCCCGGAGACCCGCCGCCGCATGAGTACTGCCGCCCTTGTACCCCCTCGCCTGGATTCGATCGAACTCCAGATCGAAGGCATGACGTGCGCCTCGTGCTCGTCTCGCGTCGAAAAGGCGCTCGCCAAGGTGCCGGGCGTCTTCTCGGCGGAGGTCAACCTGGCGACGGAGCGGGCGGAAGTCCGGTTCACGGCGCCGGCGACGTCGGGCGCCCTCGTCGCCGCCGTGCTGGCAGCGGGCTATGCGGCCAGCAAGCCTTCGCCGTTGGGGGCCGGCGCTGCGGCCAAGGCCGGCTGGTGGCCGATCGCCGTCGCGGCGGCGCTCTCGCTGCCGTTGGCGCTGCCGATGTTCGGCCTGCTGTTCGGCCGTCACTGGATGCTCGACGGCTGGTGGCAGCTCGCTCTCGCCACGCCGGTCCAGTTCTGGCTGGGCGCGAGGTTCTACCGCGCGGGCTGGAGTGCCTTGCGCGCCCGTGCCGGCAACATGGACCTGCTGGTGGCGCTCGGCACGTCGGCCGCCTATGGGTTGAGCGTCTACGAGCTGCTCGTGCATGGCAGCGAAGGCATGGGCCACCTCTACTTCGAGGCGTCTGCCATCGTCATCACGCTCGTCCTTCTCGGCAAGTGGCTGGAGGCTCGGGCCAAGAAGCAGACCACGGAGGCGATCAGTGCGCTGAATGCCCTGCGTCCCGAGACAGCACGGGTGCGGCGCGGAGCCGCCGAGGTCGAGGTGCCGATCGCCCAGGTCCATGTGGGCGACCTCGTCGTCGTCCGGCCCGGCGAGCGCGTGCCGGTCGACGGCACGGTGCAAGAAGGCGCGAGCCACCTGGACGAATCGTTGATCACCGGCGAGAGCCTGCCGGTCAGTCGGGAAGCCGGCGGCCGGGTGACCGGCGGATCGGTCAACGGCGAAGGCTTGCTGCTGGTGCAGACCACCGCCGTGGGCGCCGAATCGACGCTGGCCAGGATCGTTCGCATGGTGGAGTCGGCGCAAGCCAAGAAGGCGCCGATCCAGCGTCTGGTCGACCGCGTCAGCGCGGTCTTCGTGCCGGTCGTCATCGGCATCGCTGCGCTGACCTTGCTTGCCTGGGGCGTGAGCACAGGCCAGTGGGAACAGGCCATCCTCAACGCGGTGGCGGTCCTGGTCATCGCCTGCCCCTGCGCGCTCGGCCTCGCGACGCCAACGGCGATCATGGCCGGTACCGGCGTCGCGGCGCGACACGGCATCCTCATCAAGGACGCCGAGGCTCTCGAAGTCGCTCACGCCATTCGCATCGTCGCCTTCGACAAGACCGGCACCCTGACCGAAGGCAAGCCGGCGCTGGTCGAGGCGCTTTCGGTCGACGGTAGCCGCGAAGAGCTTCTCGCGATGAGCGCGGCCATCCAGGCAGGGAGCGAGCATCCCCTCGCCCGCGCGGTGATGAGCACCGCGGCAGTCGAGAAAATCGACGTCCCGAGCGCTTCGAACGTTCGCGCGTTGCCCGGGCGCGGCATGTCCGCCGAGGTGGGCAGTCGCCAAGTGCGTCTCGGTAGTGCGCGACTGATGGACGAGCTGAAAGTCGAGCGATCGGCCCTCCTTGCGCAAGCCGATCAGCTCGCTGCCGAAGGCCGCACCGTGTCATGGCTGGCGGATGTGACCGACGCGCCACGGCTGCTCGGATTGCTCGCCTTCGGCGATGCCGTCAAGGCCAGCGCTGCGGCCGCGATCGAACGGCTGCATTCCCTCGATGTTCAAACCGTGCTGGTGACCGGCGACAACTCCGGCAGCGCGGGAGCGGTCGCCGCGAAGCTCGGCATCGACCGCTTCGAGGCCGAAGTCTTGCCGCAAGACAAGGCCGACATCGTCGGCCGGCTGAAGCAAGGCGGCAAGATCGTCGCCATGGTGGGCGACGGAATCAACGACGCACCCGCTCTGGCGGCGGCGGACGTCGGCATCGCGATGTCGACGGGAACGGAGGTCGCGATGCAGGCGGCCGGCATCACCCTGATGCGTGGCGACCCCGCGTTGGTGGCAGACGCCATCGAAATCTCGCGAAAAACGTACCGCAAGATCCGGCAGAACCTGTTCTGGGCCTTTGCCTACAACGTGGTCGGAATCCCTTTGGCGGCGCTCGGACTGCTCAGCCCGGTGATCGCCGGCGCGGCCATGGCGCTCAGCAGTGTCAGTGTCGTCACCAACGCCTTGATGCTGCGGCGCTGGAAAGGAGGATCGACATGAGCGAGCCTTTCAACATCGGTCAGGCAGCGGAACGGGCCGGCGTGTCGGCCAAAATGGTGCGCCACTACGAAGCCATCGGTCTGCTGCCGAAGATCGCGCGCACGGAGAGCGGCTACCGCCAGTACGCCGACGTGGACGTGCACACCCTGCGCTTCATCAAGCGTTCACGCGATCTCGGCTTCAGCATGGTCGAGATTGCCGGACTGCTGAAGCTGTGGCAGAACCGTCGACGGGCCAGCGCCGACGTGAAGCGCATGGCGCTTCGACATGTCGAGGACCTGGAACGTCGAATCTCGCAAATGGAATCGATGAAGAGCACGCTGGCGGAGTTGGCCTCGTGCTGCCAGGGCAACACGCGACCGGAGTGCCCGATCCTCGATCGACTCTCGGATGAGCGGCCCATGCCGTCGCGCTAGATTCGGCGCGCCCGATCCGCCCAGTAGGGCTCGCGCAGCCGGCGCTTGAAGATCTTGCCCGTGTCTTCGCGCGGCAGCTCGTCGTGGAAGACGACGACGCGCGGCACCTTGAAGTCGGCGAGGCGCTCGCGCAGGAACGCGCGCACTTGGTCCGCATCGACTGTCGCGCCGGCGACGAGTTGCACCGCCGCGGCCAGCCCTTCGCCGAACTCGGCGTCGGGAATGCCGAAGACGGCGCAGTCCGCGACGCCGGGCATCGCGATCAGCGCCGCCTCGATCTCGGCCGGATAGATGTTCGCGCCGCCCGAGATCACCATGTCCGACTTTCGGTCGACGACGTAAAGATAGCCCTCCGCATCGAGGTAGCCCATGTCGCCCAGGGTCCAGAGGCCGTCGCGTTCGAGCTGGCGTCGCGCGGCGTCGTTGTTGGCGTAGGTGAAGTCGGGAACCGCGGGGTCGCGCGCATGCAGCAGTCCCACGGTTCCGGCCGGTACCTCCTGCCCCTCGGCCGACAGCACCCTGAGCTGCACGCCCGGTATCGCCCGGCCGGCCGAGCCTGGGCGTTGCAGCGACTCGTGGCTGTCGATGTGCGAGATCCAGCCGAGCTCGCTTGCCGCGTAGGCTTCGTGGAAGACCGGACCCCACCAGTCGATCATCTGCCGCTTGACATCGGCGGGGCAGGGCGACCCGGTCGAGGCGACGAAGCGCACCGAGCTCAGGTCGAAGCGGCGCCGATCCTCGCCGGCGAGCCGGAGCAGACGCACGAACATGGTCGGCACGAGGTAGAGGTGCGAGATGCGCTCGGTCTCGATGAGCTGCAAGGTGCGCAGCGCGTCGAAGCGCGGCTCGATGACGATGTGTGCATCGGCCAGCGCCGACTGCACCGCGTAGCCCGCCGGCGCCGAGTGATAGAGCGGCGCGCCGACGAGCGCGCGCATGGCCGGCCCGATGCCGAGCGCGACGCGGCTGCGCTCGGCCAGCAGCGCGAGCTGATCGGGCGTCGGCGGCTGGCGCAGGATGCCCTTGGGCAGCCCGGTCGTGCCCGAGGTGTAGACCATCGCCGAGCCGGGCACCTGCTGCGCGGCGGTGGGGCCTTGCGCGGTGTCGCGAAATTGTTCCCAGTCCTCGGCGTCTGGTGCAAGGTCTGGCGAGCGTTCGGGCAGGGCGTAAGCACGACGCGTGTACGGTTGCGGCTCGACGACGAAGACGCGAACGCCCTCGGGAACCGCACCCGCGATCTGCGCCAGCAGATCGGCGTGGACGACGAGCATCTTCGCCTCGCTGTCGACGAGGATGTGCCGCACCTCGGCCGCCTTGAAGTGCCAGTTGATCGGGCACCAGCGCGCGCCGAGCCAGCGTGCCGCCATCATCAGCTCGAGCAGCACAGGCTCGTTGCGCAGCATCACTGCGACGACCTCGCCTTGCCCCAATCCGGCGTCGCGCAACGCGGTGGCGGCGCGCACATAGCGCTCGAAGAAGGCCTCGCCGCCCTCGGTCGCGCCGTCGAACTGGACGCTTGGCTTCATGACACCCGCTGCGCTCAGCCGCGCGCCGGCTCGATCAGGAACTTCTCGCCGGTGGCGCGCTGGTTGTAGATGGCGATGGTGTCGAGTTGCAACGCCCCGGCCAGCGAGACGCGATGCGAATAGTGGCTCGCGAATGTCGTCTTCAGCTCGGCCGCGACGCGTTGCTTGAGCGACAGCGCGGCGGCCGGGCCGATCTTCTGCAGGAAGGGAAAGAGCAGCCAGCCGCCCATGCTCCAGGCCATGCCGAAGTTGCGCACGAACTCGGTCGGGCCGGTGTCGAGGCCGCCGTAGATGTAGACCTGCTTCAGCGTCGTCGAGCCGTAGCGGCTGTATTCCTTGGCGGTGCGGTTCAGGGCCGCTTCCATGGCGCCGAGGATCTGACCGGCGAGGCGGCCGCCGCCGGTGGCGTCGAAGGCGATCGTGGCGCCGGTCGCGACCAGTGCTTCGGTCAGGTCGTGCATGAAGCTCGGTGCGCTGGCGTCGCAGACGTGCTTCGCGCCGATGCCGTGCAGCAAGGCTGCCTGCTCGGGCTTGCGCACGATGTTGACGAGCGCTATGCCGTCGGCGATGCAGATGCGGTTGAGCATCTGGCCGAGGTTCGAAGCGGCCGCCGTGTGCACGAGCGCGGTGTGTCCTTCGCGACGCATCGTCTCGACCATGCCGAGGGCGGTCAGCGGGTTGACGAACGACGACGCGCCGTCGGCCGGCGTCGCGCCTTCGGGCAGCGGCATGCACTGCTCGGCTGGGAGCGTGCGCCACTGCGCGTACATGGCGCCGCCGATCAGCGATACCGTCTTGCCCATCAGCGCCTGCGCCGCGTCGGACGTGCCTGCCGCGACGACGACCCCGGCGCCTTCGTTGCCCACTGGCATCGGCACGTCGAAGCGCGGCGCGAGTGACTTCATCGCCGCCTCGGCGATCGGCGCGCTGACGACCGGCCGATCGGCAGGACCGGAGACGACCGCCTTCGTCATGTCGGCGGCCGAGAAGAGCAGGCCGAGGTCGGACGGATTGATCGGCGCGGCCTCGATGCGCACGAGCACTTCGTTCGGGCCGGGTGCAGGCACCATCACCGTGGCGAGTGAGACCTGCAACTCGCCACTGCGCGTGACGAGCGACTGGAGCTGGAGTCCGCTGCGTGTGTCGTCGCTGCTCATGGGTTCTCTCCGGAGATCGGGCCGGAGAGTGTAGGCGCGGGCGCCCGCGTCAGCGCCAGTCGACGGTACCGAAGCGATCCTGGCCGAGCAGCGTGTAGAAGATGCCGACCGTGATCTGCGTCTGTCGCTGCGCGCCCGGGCCGGCGAAGCGCGCGTCGCGCCGGTTGCCGAGCACCTTGAACGAGACCGCCTGCTGCTTGTCGACGCGAAAGGTCAGTGCGGCATCGGCGCGGACGATGTTGTCGTGGCCGCCGCTCGTGCCCGAGCCGACGTTGCTCACGAAGTACTCGCGCGCCGTCAGGTCGAACGAGGCGGTGTCGTCCTTGGTGAGGCGCAGCGCGAGCAGGGTTTGCGGCGCGACGCCGTAGTTGTAGTCGCGATCACCGACCACGCCGTGCGTCGTGCCCACCGCGGCATAGCCCAGACCGAGCATGAAGGTGCCTTGCAGCGACAGCGACTGGCTGAGCCACCACTGTGCCGTCGTGCCGAGCGACACCGCGGTGCTCGAGATGCGGAAGGTCTGCGGCGCGATGTAGTCGTAGCTGCCGTAGACGCCCCACACGCCGCGGTAGTTCGGGCCGGCTTCGTAGCTCTTGCCGACGAGCAGGCCGCGCGTCATGACGTTCTCGACGCCGTTGGCGCTCGACGCCGTCGTCTGGAAGTTGAAGTAGTCGAAGGGACGCGTGTATTCGTAGCCCTTGCGGCCGGGCAGGCCGTAGTCGATGGAGAAGTTGAGCTGGGCCTCGTTGCGCTTGAAGTTGGCGGTGGAGCTGCCGACGTCGCGCTTGACGCTGCCGCTGTAGCCGAACGCGAGCTGGCTGAAGTAGGCGGCCTCATGACTCGAGAAGACGCTGCCGTAGCGATCGCCGAAGACGATCCGGTTGAAGCCCGCGGCGGGGTCGATTGCCGTCGCCGCGATGTTGCGCCAGAACGGCGACATGCCGCCGCCCTGCTCGAGCACCAGGCTGGACATCCGAAACAGCGCCTCGCCGAGAAAGGTGCCGCCGATGCCGCTCGCGACCTGGTCGTTGCGCGACGGCTTGGTCCGCTCGCCCGCGATCTCCCAGACAGCGCTGCCGGCAAAGGCATAGCCGGCCGATTGCCAGTAGTCGAGGCCGGCCGAGCGCGCGAAGCCGTGGTACATCGCGCCCTGGTAGGGGTGGCCGAGCTGGTTGACGTTGAACGGGTCGTGATCGGTGCCCCAGTCGCTCTTCAGGTTGTCTCGGATGCTCGACAGGTTGACGCGATAGTCCTCGCGGCCGGTGCCGAAGTAGCGGTTGGTGCGGTTGAGGAGGAACTGGAAGCCGAGGATCTCGAGCGCCGGCAAGCGGTAGTCGAGCTCCGGTTTGGCGAGCGGGCCGGCGCGTGCGACGGCGGCGTCGCCGGACGCCGACGCGCTGGTCGCCGGCCCCGAGGCGGCAGCATCGGCGGCGACCGGAGCAGCCGGCTGCGCCGACGCGGCCAGCGAGCACGCGACAAGTGCCGCGGCGGCGAGAACGTGCTGGGTGCGGGGCATGGACACATGCAGCAATCGGTGTGCCTGGCACGCCGATTGCCGTGGCCGACCTCACGCCAGCGTATACGCCGTCTTGACCGTCGTGTAGAACTCGGCCGCGTAGCGACCCTGCTCGCGCGGCCCGTAGCTCGAGCCCTTGCGGCCGCCGAAGGGCACGTGATAGTCGACGCCGGCGGTCGGCAGATTGACCATCACCATGCCGGCTTCGGCGTTGCGCTTGAAATGCGTCGCGTACTTGAGGCTGCTCGTGCAGATGCCCGAGGCCAAGCCGAACGGCGTGTCGTTGGCCATTGCGAGGGCTTCGTCGTAGTCGCGCGCGCGCAGCACCACGGCCACGGGGCCGAAGATCTCCTCGCGCGCCACCCGCATCGTCGAGGTGACGTCGGTGAAGAGCGCCGGCGCCATGTAGAAGCCCGGCGTGCCGCGCGACAGGCGCTCGCCGCCGAGCGCGAGCTTCGCGCCCTCGGCACGACCGATCTCGAGGTACGACAAGTTCTGGTCCATCTGGCTCTGGTCGACGACCGGGCCGATGTGCGTGCCGGCCTTGACGGCGTCGTCGACGACGAGCTGGCCGAGCCGCGCCGAGAGCGCCGCGATGAAGCGGTCGTGGATGCCTTCGGTGACGACGAGGCGCGACGATGCCGTGCAGCGCTGGCCGGTCGAGAAGTACGCGCCGTTGACGGCGCATTCGACCGCGATTGGCAGTTCGGCGTCGTCGAGCACGACGAGCGGGTTCTTGCCGCCCATCTCGAGCTGGAACTTCTTCATGCCGCCGACGCACGCTGCGGCGACCTTGCGGCCGGTCGCGACCGAGCCGGTGAAGGTGAGGGCCGAGATGTCGGCGTGGTTCAGCATCGCCTCGCCGACGACCGAGCCGCGGCCCATGACGAGGTTGAACACGCCGCTCGGAACGCCGGCGCGGACGATGATCTCGGCGAGCGCATGCGCCATCGCCGGCACCAGGTCGGCCGGCTTGAAGACGACGCAGTTGCCGTAGGCCAAGGCCGGCGCGATCTTCCACGCCGGGATGGCGATCGGAAAATTCCAGGGCGTGATGATGCCGACCACGCCGACGGGCTCGCGCGTGATCTCGACGTCGATCTTCGGCCGCACCGAGGCGAGCTTCTCGCCGGCGAGGCGCACGCACTCGGCGGCGTAGAAGAGAAAGATCTGCCCGGCGCGCGCCGTCTCGCCGATGCCTTCGGCGAGCGTCTTGCCCTCTTCGCGCGAGAGCAGCCGGCCGAGCTCGTCCTTGCGCGCGAGGATTTCGTCGCCGACGCGCTTCAGGATGTCGTGGCGCTCCTGGATCGACGAGCGCGACCAGGCAGGGAATGCCGCCTTCGCGGCGGCGATGGCGCGCTCGGCGTCGGCGGCGCTGGCGCGCGGAAAGAGGCCGATCACGTCGTCGGTGTTCGACGGGTTGATGCTGGGCGAGCGCTCGCTCGCGCCGACCCACTCGCCGGCGATGTAGTTCTTCGGGTCCATGCTCAACGTCCTTTGGCTTGGCGCCACGCTGCGAAGTCGCTGCGCGATTGCTCGTCGGTGGCGGGGTAGAGGCCGATGATGGAGCGGCCGGCCATCACCTGCTCGGTGACGAAGTCCTCGAACGCCGTCATCTCGACCGCCTCCGCGGCGACTTCGGCCGCGATATGCGCCGGTATGACGATCACACCCTCGCCGTCGCCGACCATGATGTCGCCGGGAAAGACGGCGACGTCGCCGCAGCCGATCGGCACGTCGATGTCCAGCGCCTGGTGCAGCGTCAGGTTGGTCGGCGCCGAAGGCCGATGGTGATACGCCGGGAAGGGCAGGCGCGAGATTTCGGGCGAGTCGCGAAAGCCGCCGTCGGTGACGACACCGGCGACGCCGCGCTTCATCAGCCGCGAGACCAGGATCGAGCCGGCCGAGGCGGCGCGCGCGTCCTTGCGGCTGTCGATGACGAGCACCGCGCCGGGCGGGCATTGCTCGACGGCGACGCGCTGCGGGTGTTTGCGGTCCTGGAACACGGTGATCGGATTGAGGTCCTCGCGCGCCGGGATGGTGCGCAGCGTGAAGGCCTCGCCGACCATGTTCGGCAGGTTGCCGTTGAGTGGCCGCACGTCCTGGATGAACTGGTTGCGCAGGCCCCGCTTGAAGAGCGCGGTGCAGAGCGTTGCGGTGCTGACGGTCGCGAGCTGCTCGCGGACGGCGGAAGAAAGGCTCACATGCGGCTCCGTGCAGTTGCAAGGCGCTAGAAGATGTCGGGCTCGCCGACCGGCGCGCCGAACGAGGTTTCGAGAAAGTCGAAGTCGCAGCCGGCGTCGGCCTGCAGGATGTGCTTCGAGAACATCCAGCCATAGCCACGCTCGTAGCGCGGCGGCGGCGGCGTCCACGCAGCCTTGCGACGCGCCAGCTCGTCGTCGCTCACTTCGAGGTGGATGCGGCGCGCCGCGACGTCGACCGAGATCAGGTCGCCGCTGCGCACGAGGGCAAGCGGGCCGCCGATGTAGGCCTCGGGCGCAACGTGCAGGATGCAGGCGCCATAGCTGGTGCCGCTCATGCGCGCATCGGAGAGGCGCAGCATGTCGCGCACGCCCTGCTTGAGCAGCTTCTTCGGGATCGGCAGCATGCCCCACTCGGGCATGCCGGGGCCGCCTTGCGGGCCGGCGTTGCGCAGCACGAGGACGTGGTCGGCGGTGACGTCGAGGTTCTCGTCGTCGACGGCCTTGCGCATCGCCGGGTAGTCGTCGAAGACCAGCGCCGGGCCGGTGTGGCGCAAGTACTGCGGCGCGCAGGCGCTCGGCTTGATGACGCAGCCCGACGGCGCGAGGTTGCCGCGCAGCACGGCGAGCGCACCTTCGGCATAGATCGCCTTGTCGAGCGTGCGGATCACGTCGTCGTCGTAGACGGCGGCACCGGCGATGTTTTCGCCGAGCGTCGCGCCGGTCACCGTCATCGCATCGGCCTTCAGGTGATCGCCGAGCCGGCTCATCAAGGCCGGCAGTCCGCCGGCGTAGAAGAAGTCTTCCATCAGGTACGTATCGCCGCTCGGCCGGATGTTGGCGATCACCGGCACCTCGCGGCTGGCGCGGTCGAAGTCGTCGAGGCCGATGTCGAAGCCGGCGCGCCGCGCCATCGCCACGAGATGGATGATGGCGTTGGTCGAGCAGCCCATCGCCATGGCGACGACGATGGCGTTCTCGAACGAGGCGCGGCTCAGGATCCTGGCCGGCGTGAGATCGCTCCACACCATGTCGACGATGCGCCGACCGCACTCGGCCGACATGCGGATGTGGCCGGCGTCGGCGGCCGGGATCGACGAGGCGCCGGGCAGCGTCATGCCGATCGCCTCGGCGATCGCCGTCATCGTGCTCGCCGTACCCATCGTCATGCAGGTGCCGTGGCTGCGCGCGATGCCGCCCTCGACGCCGATCCATTCGGCCTTCGTGATGTTGCCGGCGCGGCGCTCGTCCCAGAGCTTCCAGGCGTCGGAGCCCGAGCCGAGGATCTGGCCCTTGTAGTTGCCGCGCAGCATCGGCCCGGCGGGCAGGTAGATGCAGGGATAGCCCGCGCTGATGGCGCCCATCAACAGGGCTGGCGTGCTCTTGTCGCAGCCGCCCATCAGCACCGCGCCGTCGAGCGGGTGGCTGCGCAACAGCTCCTCGGTCTCCATGGCGAGGAAGTTGCGGTAGAGCATGGTCGTCGGCTTGACGAAGCTCTCGGACACCGAGATCGCCGGCAGCTCGACCGGAAAGCCGCCCGCCTGCAGCACGCCGCGCTTGACGTCTTCGACGCGCTGCTTGAAGTGGGCGTGGCAGGGCTGCAGGTCGGACCAGGTGTTGACGATGCCGATCACCGGCTTGCCGACCCAGTCGGCGGGCGCGTAGCCCATTTGCATGATGCGCGAGCGGTGCCCGAACGAGCGCAGGTCGTCGGGGGCGAACCAGCGCGCGCTGCGCAGCGAGTCGGGTGAGCGTCGGGTCATGGAGAAGCCCCTTTCGGGTACTGATACATTAGTATGCCACTGCCGCGATGAAGCTCGACGACCTGCCCCGGACGATCCGCCTCGACCGCTCGCGCCACGTCGCGCCGCAAGTCTTCGAGCGCTTGCGCGAGATGATCCTCTCGCTCGACCTGGCGCCGGGCACGGTGCTGTCGCGGGCCGAGCTGGCAGCGCGCTTCGGCGTCAGCCAGACGCCGGTGCGCGACGCCCTGATGCGCCTCGGCCAGGAAGGTCTCGTCGATATCTTCGCGCAGCACGCGACGGTGGTCAGCCGCATCGACCTTGGCGCGGCGCGACAGGCCCACTTCTTGCGCGCCGCCATCGAGCTCGAAATCGTGCGCACGCTGGCCGAGAGCGCAGACGCTTCGCTCGTGGCGCGCCTTCGCGCGACCGTCGCCCGGCAGAAAGGATTGCGCGGTGCCGAGGACTACAGCGAGTTCGTCGCCGCCGACCAGGCCTTCCATCGCCAGATGTACGAGGCGGCTGGCGTAACCGAGCTGTGGGACATGGTGCGCCGCCTGAGCGGGCACATCGACCGGTTGCGCCGGCTGCATCTGCCGGCGGCCGGCAAGGCGCTGGCGATCGTGCGCGACCACACGGCGATCGTCGATGCGATCGCGCGCGGCGACGCCGGCGCGGCGCAGGCGGCGCTGCGCGAGCATCTGTCGGGAACGCTGGCCCGGGTGGAGAAGATTCGCGAGCGGCATCCGGATTTCGTGACGCCGGCGTGACGGCACTCGGGCCTGTCATGTCTTGCAAGTTCGCTTGGCGGCGGATCGCGAGCCTGTCGCGCGGCGCGAGGATAGACCGAATGCCGCGGCGCTCGCCTACGCGGGCGCCGGGTCAGGCGTCGCGCGGCGGCATCCACTTGCGCAGATGCGTCGCGTTCGCGCCGCCCCGCGCTTTGGCGAGCGCAAGCTCGTGGCGGGCGACGGCGCGCAGGTGCACTTCATCGGGCCCGTCGAGGAAGCGCATGGCGCGTCCCCAACTCCATAGTCGGGCGAGCGGCGTATCGGGCGTCAGGCCCATGGCGCCGAACACCTGCATTGCACGGTCCATGACCCGCGTCTGCATCTGCGCGGTGACGAGCTTGATCGCCGAGGCATCGACCCGCGCCGCGGCGCTGCCTTCTTGGTCCATCCGCCACGCCGCGCGCAGCACGAGCAGGCGCGCCTGGTCGATCTCGAGCCGCGAGTGGGCGATCCAGTCCTGCACGTTCGCGAAGTCGCCGACGCGGTGGCCGAAGGCGCGGCGCTCCAGCGCCCGCTCGCACATCAGCTCGAGCGCCAGCTCGCACTGGCCGATGCTGCGCATCGCGTGATGGACGCGACCCGGACCGAGCCGCGCCTGCGCCATCGCAAAGCCGGCGCCCGGTGCGCCGAGCAGGTGGTCGGCCGGGACCCGCACGCCGCGCAGGACGATCTCGCAGTGGCCTTCGATCGCCTGGTGGTCCATCACCGGGATGTTGCGTTCGATCACCAGGCCCGGCGTATCCACCGGCACGAGCACGATCGAGTGGCTCTGGTGCGCATCGTCCTCGGTCGGCGCCACGCCGGCGTCGCGGCCGACGACGAGCGCCAGCCGGCAGAGCGGATGTGCCGCGCCGGTGATGAACCACTTGCGCCCGTTCAGGACCAGCGTGTCGCCGTCGCGCTCGATGTGCGTCTGCAGCTGGGTCGGGTCGGACGATCCGACATCCGGCTCGCTCATCGCGAAGCAGGAACGGATCTCTCCGCGCAGCAGGGGGTCGAGCCAGCGCTCGCGCTGCGCCGGCGAGGCGAACAGCTGCAACAGCTCGACGTTGCCGCTGTCGGGAGCGCTGCAGTTGAAGACCTCGGCGGCCCACGGCACGCGTCCCATCTGCTCGGCCAGTGGCGCGTAGTCGAGGTTGCCAAGGCGCGTGCCGGGCTGGTTGTCGCGCAGCGACGGAAGGAACAGGTTCCACAGGCGCAACGCGCGCGCCCTGGCCTTCAGCGGCTCCAGGACGTCGAGCGGATAGACGCCGGCGTCGGCATAGCGATGCCAGTCGGCGAGCGACGGCAGCACCAGGTCTTCCATGAAGCGCTCGAGCTGCCCCTGCAGGGCAAGCGTCCGGGAAGAGGGTGCGAAGTCCATGCCGGGGGCGATGCTCTCGCTGCGCATCCGGCCAGGGCTTCCGGCCGCGTCATCGCGCCGGGCGCGGCGTCTTCTCAGCCGGAGGCCGCGCTCGCTTGCGTGCCGCCATCTCGCGTCCCATCGCCAGTCGCTCGCCGTCGGGCATCCGCGAACGCGCTTCCGGATAGATGAGGGATTCCTCCAGCGCCATGTGATCGCGCGACAGCCCGACGAAGATCTCGACGCCTTCGCGCAGGGTGTCGATGTCGTACCAGGCCTGGCCGCAACTCACCGCGTCGACCTGGGGCGAGAGCTCGAGCCAGTCCTCCTCGAGCCAGGCGTGGTCCTGCTGCAGCCGCAGCACCGCCTGCACGATCTCGGCGTCGCCGCTGGCCAGCAGCTTCGGGAACACGAACAACTCCTCGTCCTGATGGTGCTGGCGCGCGGTGCCGGAGAAGAAGGCGGCGATCTCGCCCGCCATCGCCCGCGCTTCCGCGTCGGGGCCCTTGTTCGCCAGTCGCGAGACGAGCGCCGTCAGCTTGCCGAGCGTGAAGACGGTCCGGATATGGCAGGCGTCGAGCACCTCGAAACCGTCGCCGGTGGGCAGCGCCGTCGCTGCAGTGGATGTGTCGTGGGTCGTCGAGGCCATGGCCGCTTGCTCCGCTGTCAATTCGCCTCGATCCTCGATCCGTTGTCGGCCCGAGGCATTGATCTGGGTCAAACCCCCGCGCGTCAGCGGGCGGCGACGAATCCCTTCGAGTGATAGAACACGTTGGGCTTGCGATAGATGGCGAGGATGACGCAGCCCTCGTCGCTGTGCGTCTCGTGCATCGAGCCCGGCGTGCGCCACACGTACTGGCCGGCGCGGCAGATGCCGTCGTGGTCGTAGAACGAGCCTTCGAGCACCCAGCTCTGCTCGATCTCGGGATGACGGTGAAACGGCAGCATCGCGCCCGGCTCCCACTTCAGCAGTACCGTCATTTCGCCGGCCGCCTCGTTGCGGTAGAGCACCTTCATGGCGATCTTGTCGAACTGCGTCGGCTGCCATTCGAGCTGTTCCGGATCGACGTAGGTCGAGCCGTTGACGGTCGGCTGCTGCTTTCCGGCGAGGCGTTCGAGCGTGGGAGTCTGTGTCATGGCGAAGGTCCTTGAAGCCGCGCGAGAATGTGCCATTTTCGACGCGCGCGCGCGCGCTCGGAGCGGCACGGCAAAGCTGAGGAGCGAACGATGCGATCGACAGGGCGAATCATGACCGGGCAAGGCGTCTTCGGCGCTGTGACTGCCGCGGCGACGCTGGCGGCGCTCGTCGCCTGCACGACCCCGTCGGCCGAGCCCGCCGTGCTTTCGCCGGCGCGCGTCGCGGAGATCGTCGCCGCGGCCGATCGCACCGATGCCGACCGGGCCAACGACTTGCGACGCAAGCCCGCCGAGATGCTCGCCTTCATCGGCATCCGTCCCGGCATGGTCGCGCTCGACCTGAGCGCCGGCGGCGGCTACACGAGCGAGCTGCTCGCTCGCTCGACCGGACCGACCGGCCGCGTCTACGCGCAGGCGCCGCCACGTGTCGCCCGGCCGGCGACGGCCGAGCCCGAGGGCGCGGCGGCACCCGTCGTCGCGCCGGCGAGTGCCGCCGCTCGTCCTCCGCCGGCAGGGCTGGCTGCACGCACGAAGCGCGTCGACAACATCGTCGTCGTCGTTCAGCCCTTCGAGGACCCGGTGCCCGCCGAGCGCGCGTCGAACGGCCTCGACCTCGTCACCTTGATGTTCAACTATCACGACCTCGGCCACATGGGCGTCGATCGCGCGCGCATGAACCGCGCCGTCTTCGCGGCGTTGAAGCCCGGCGGTCTCTATGTCATTGCCGACCACTCGGGGCGGCCGGGCACCGGCATCTCCGAGGCGGGAACGCTGCATCGCGTCGAGGAGGCGTTCCTGCGCCAGGAAGTCGAGAGCGCCGGCTTTAGGCTGGCCGCGTCGGGCAACTTCCTGCGCAACCCGAACGATCCGCGCGATCGCAATACGCCGGACCCGCCACAGCCGAAGGACGAGTTCGTGCTGAAGTTCGTCAAGCCTTGAGCGTGGCCGCGGTCGCGGCCGGGCGAAAGACGAGTGCGCCGACGAGCGCGCAGGCCGCCAGCGTCCAGACGATCACTGCGCCCGAAGGCAGGTCGAACAGCGCCGACAGGGCCAGCCCGAGCGTATAGCCGAGTGCGCCGACGCCATAGGCAATGCCGTAGCGCCGCCGCCCGGTGCGATGGGCACGCGTTGCGAGCGCCGGGATGATGAGGCTCGCGAAGACGAGGTAGACGCCGACGAGTTGCACCGACGCGGTGACGGCGAGCGCAAAGGCCGCATAGAAGCCGAAGCGCCCGATGCGCTCGACCCAGCCCAGCCACAATGCCGTAAGCAGCGCCGCCGAGAGCCCCGCCAGCCAGAGCAGTTGCCTCTCGTTGACCCAGAGGATCTGCCCGACGAGCAGGTCCTTGAGATGCTCGCCACCATGCGGGTTGCCCGACAGCAGCAGGATGCCGGCGCAGGCGGCGAGGATGAACATGACGCCGATCAGCGCCTCCTGCTGCTGCGGTGCGCGGCGCTCGGTCCAGGTGAGCAGCCAGGCGCCGAGCAACGCGGCGCAGACGGCCGCGACCTGCACCGCGAAGCCGCCTTCGGGCAGGCCGAAGGTGTCGGCGGCGATGACGCCGAGCCCGGCGATCTGCGCGATCGCGAGGTCGATGAAGACGATGCCGCGGTCGAGCACCTGGATGCCCATCGGCACGTGCGTCGTCAGCACGAGCAGCCCCGCGATCAACGCCGGCCCGAGGATGCCCGAGTCGAGCGCGCTCCAGTTCATGGCTTGGCGCGCGCGGCGAGCAGGCGGGCGACGGTGTCGTCGAAAAGGCCGAACAGGTCCTTGGCCGCGTCGCTGCCGCCGACCGTGAAGGGGATCTTGACGACCGGGATGCTCGCGTTCCTGCTCAGCCATTCGGAAGGGCGAGGGTCCTGGTAGGCCGAATACAGCACCATCTTCGCTGGCGTGCCCTTCAACGCGGCCAGCACTTCCTGCAGATGCGACGCCGTCGGCTCGACGCCGGGCTTGGGTTCGAGCACGGCGACCTCCTTCATGCCGAGCCAGTCGTAGAGATAGACGAAGCCCTTGTGTTGCGACGCGACCGGTTCGCCCCGCAAGGGCGCGGCTTGCGCACTCCAGCGCGCCATCGCCTGCTGCCACCTCTGCGCGAAGTCGACCTGCGCCTTGGCGTACTGGCTCGCATGTGTGGGATCGATCTGCTGCAGGCGCGCGCCGAGCGCCGTCGCGACCAGCGCGATGTTGCGCGGATCGGTCTGGATGTGCGGGTTGCCGGCGGCGTGCACGTCGCCTTGCGCGCGGTCGAGCTGGCCAGGCACGTCGAGCTTTCTCACGTAGTCGGCAGCGGCGAAGTTGCCGGGCTGCCCGGCTTGCACCTTGGCGTTGCCCGACTGCTGCAGCAGCACCGGCAGCCAGCCGATCTCGAGCTCGGCCCCGGTGCAGGCGACGAGGTCGGCATTGCGCGTGCGCGCGATCAGGCTCGGCTTGGCCTGGATCTGATGCGGGTCCTGCAGGGCGCTGGTGGCGACCGAGACGTCGACCAGGTTGCCGCCGAGCTCTTGCGCCAGTGCCCCCCACTCGGGCTCGCAGGCGAAGACGCGAAGCGCAGCCTGCGCCGGCAGCGCGAACAGGACGAAGGGCGCCGCGATCAGCGCGAAGAAGAGAGAGGGACGATGATCCACGAGGTGCTCCGAAAGCCGAGGTTCAATAGCTGTGCGCGCCGTGCGCGCCGAGGCTCATCTGGTATTGGACGAAGACCTGCTTGTCGGTGACGCCCTCGCGCGAGCGGTCTTGCGCGAACTGCAGGCGCACGCGCGAGAACTCGCTCGGGTTGAAGTCGAGCATCAGCGAGTTCTTGCGCGGCTTGTAGTCGCTGACCGCGAACGACGCTGAATTGATGCCGTAGTCGGGCGTACCGGGGTCGAGCCGTTCGGTGCGCAGGCCGACGCGCCAGTAGGGCATGAACTGCCAGACGCCCTGCACGTACCAGCCCGACTGCGTCGCCCGGTAGACGCCGCGGCGGTCGGCGCCGCCCACGTCGTAAACGAGGCTGCCGCTGCGCGTGCTGCGCAGGTACTCGCCCTGCAGCTTGACGTTGGTGCGTGTCGCATTGCCGTTCGGCGCCCACTTCCAGATCGCGTCGGCGACCCAGACGCGCGTGCTGCCGTTGAAGGCGTCGGTCACCGCGTTGCCGGCGGCGTTGCTGGCCAGCAGGTTCTGGTCGCTGGCCTTCGCGTTCAGGAACGAGAGGCCGGCGCGCCAGCTCTGGCTGTCGCCGATGTCGCCGCCGGTGTGCGCCGTCAGCGCCACCAGGCCGGCGCCGTTGCGGCTCGAGTCGCTGCCCGGAAAGCTGCGTCCGCGTCCCAGCTCGACGCCGAGCTCGAGGTACTGGTCGATCGGCGGCAGCCAGGTGAGCTGCAGGCCGTCGTCGCCGTACTGGGTTGCGAGCATCGCCTGGTAGGCGAGCGGGTTGTCGGCGAAGTCCCAGGTGTGCGCGTGCTGCGGGTTGAGGTAGCCGATGCCGGAGAAGAAGCGGCCGGCCTTGAGTGCGAAGCCGTTGCCGAGCGAGGTCGTCTGCACGAACGCCTCTTCGACGGAGACGCTGTTGTCGCCGTGCAGCGAGATGTTGGCGGCGCCGCGCAGCCAGGGATCGATGCTCGCCGCGAGGTCGAGTTCGGACTCGGCGAGGCTGAAGCCCCGCGTGCCCGGCCCGATCTGCGCGCCGGGCGGGAGCTGGAAGCCGCTGATGGCGTATTTCGCCGGGTCCTGCGAGGTGCGCGTGTAGATGCCCGACAGGATCAGCGACATCGACGGGTTGAAGGCGTTGGCGCCTCCTCCGGCCGAGGCGACCGCTGGTAGCGCGGCCACCGGTAGCGCGGCGCTCGGCACGGGCGCCGGTGCGGGGGCTTGGGACGTTGCGCCCGCCAGCGTCGGCGACGGCGTGAGCTGCGCACCCTCCGCCTTTTGCAGGCGCTGCTCCAGCGATTGAAGGCGCGTCTCGTAGGCGGTGCGCATGGATTCCATTTCCTGGCGCAGGGCGGCCAGGTCGGAAGCGGTGTCGGCAAAGGCGCCGAACGGCATGACCAGCGCGAGCGCGACGGTCGTTGGCACGAGCTTATGCATTGAATTTCGCTCCGGCAAATGCGTCGAATGGCGCCCGACGTCGAGAAGACGTCCGGGCACCGGGGCAACGATCAGCGGGAAGCGAAGGGAGGCGCGCGGCTCCGGTAGGCGCGTGCGGTCAGCGCGAGCCAGACGTCGACGACGGCGGCCTGCGGCAGCGCGTGGACGGCGGCGGGGGCCGTCCAGACGGGTGCATCGGCGAGCGGCGCGCCACTGCCGATCGCCGCCGCGCTCAGGCAGAGATCGCAGTGGGTAGGCGTCGGCGTCTTCTTGTCATCGACTGCCCGGTTCGCCTCGAGGCGGTCGTGCGATAGCGCATGCCACGCGGCGCCGAGTTGCGCGATGGGGACGAGCAACGCTAACCACAAGAGCCACGCGAGGCGGCGCTGCGAAACGAGGCGGGAGCGAAGGGCGTGCATGACGAGCGGTCGATCTTAGCCCGCCGCCATCGAAACCACCGACAAGGGCCGCGTCAGCGTTCCGTGAGACCCATCACCGCCGACACGAGCCCGTCGTCGAGCGAGCCGGGCGTCGTGACGCTGGCCGCCTTCTCGTTCCTCGATCGTTCGAGCGCCAGCTCTTCTTCAGCCGCGAGCAAGGCGTGACGCTCCACCGCCGAATAGACGATCGATTCAGGGAGCATGGCGCCGCACGATTCGCACTTCGGATAGCGGCGGTTGAACACCGCGAAGCCGCACTCGGGGCACCTCGGAGCGCTTGCCGCTTTCAGCGTCTCGGACGTGGAGATCATTTGCCCGTGCGCCTTCCGTCGGGCTCGACGGCCACTCCCTTGAACTTGCTGCCGTCCTGCTTGACGTCGACGAACTGGCCCTTGGTCGCTGAGCCGTCGGTTTCATCGCGCTTGACGAAATCGCCGGTCACCGGGTTCTGGACCTGGGTGCGGCCGCTCACGGATCCGGCGCGCGATCCCTTGCCTGTGTTCTTTGCCATGATGAGTCCTTTGTCGCTGATGGGCGGCCAAGGTATCCCTGCGGGCATCCAAGGTCGTGCGGACGATCGCCCCCGACCGCGTAGGACGATGGCGACACGAGGGCGAGCGAGACCGCTCGCCTCGGCTCACGTCACATCACCGCGCCCAGGCTCCAGGGCACGAATTCGTTCTGTCCGTAGCCGTGCGCTTCGCTCTTGGTCTTGCGGCCGGACGCGGTGGCCAGCATCAGGCGGAAGATGCGCTCGCCCATCTCGTCGATCGTCGCGATGCAGTCGATCACGTCGCCGCAATTGATGTCGATGTCGTCTTCCTGCTTGACCCAGAGCGCGGTGTTGGTCGAGAGCTTGAGCGACGGCGAAGGCGCGCAGCCATAGGCCGAGCCGCGGCCGGTGGTGAAGCAGATTAGATTGGCGCCACCGGCGACCTGGCCGGTCGCAGAGACCGGGTCGTAGCCGGGCGTGTCCATGAAGACGAGGCCCTTCGCGGTCACCGGCTGCGCGTACTCGAAGACGTCGACCAGATTGGTCGTGCCGCTCTTGGCGATCGCGCCCAGGCTTTTCTCGAGGATGGTGGTGAGGCCGCCGGCCTTGTTGCCGGCCGAGGGATTGTTGTCCATCTCGGCGTCGTTGCGCTCGCAGTAGCGTTCCCACCAGCGGATGCGCGCGATCAGCTTGTCGGCGATCTCCTCCGACACCGCGCGCCGCGTCAGCAGGTGCTCGCCGCCATAGATTTCGGGCGTCTCCGAAAGGATGGCGGTGCCGCCGTGGCGCACCAGTCGATCGACCGCCGCGCCGAGCGCCGGGTTGGCACTGATGCCCGAGTAGCCGTCGGAGCCGCCGCATTGCAGGCCGACCGTGATGTGGCTCGCCGGCACCGGAGTTCGCACGGTGCGGTTCGCCTCTTCGAGCAGCCACTCGACGAGCTCGACGCCGTGTGCCACGCTCTTTCTCGTGCCGCCTGTTTCCTGGATGTTGAAGGCGTGCAGCTGCGCGCCGGTGGCGAGCGACTCCTGCTCCAGCATGCCGTTGATCTGGTTCGTCTCGCAGCCGAGGCCGACCACCATCACCGAGGCAAAGTTGGGGTGCCGCGCATAGCCGCCGAGCGTACGCCGCAGCACCTGCAGCGGCTCGCCGTCACTCGCAGTCGCGCAACCGGCGCCATGCGTCAGCGCGATGACGCCGTCGACGTTCGCAAAGCGCTCGAGCGCCTTCGGATTCGTGTCGCGGCGGAAGTGATCGGCGATCGCCCGCGCCACCGTCGCCGAGCAGTTCACCGAGGTGAGGATGCCGATGTAGTTGCGCGTCGCGACGCGGCCGTCGGCGCGGACGATGCCGTCGAAGCTCGCAGGCTCCCTCGCATAGTCGGTGGCCCGCGCGCCGCTCGCTGCCGCGTAGTCACGCGCGAAGCTCGAAAACTCGAGGTTGTGCGTGTGCACGTGCTGGCCTGGTGCGATCGCCACCTTGGCGTTGCCGATGATCTGGTCGTAGCGGCGCACCGGCTCGCCCGCGGCGATGGCACGGGTCGCGATCTTGTGCCCCGGCGGAATCAGGCCCGAGACGGTGATGCCTTCGCTCTCGATCCGCGTGCCGCCGACGAGCTGATGGCGCGCGATGACGACGTCGTCGTGCGGATGGATGCGGATGACGAGGGAGTCGTTCACGGGAAGACCCTCACCCTACCCTCTCCCGCGAGCGGGAGAGGGACCTGCGTGCCTTGTATTGCTCCCTCTCCCGCATGCGGGAGAGGGCCGGGGTGAGGGTCTCACGCGTCGATCAGGGTCGGGTCCCAGGCGTGGACCTTCTGCTTCTGCTCGCCGAGCCCGGCGATGCCGAGCTTCATCTCGTCGCCGGCCTTCAGGTACTGCGGCGTCGGCTTCATGCCCATGGCCACGCCGGGCGGCGTGCCGGTGGTGATGAGGTCGCCGGGCCAGAGCGTGGTGAAGCGGCTCACGTAAGCCACCAGCTCGGCCACGCCGAAGATCATCGTGCTCGTGCTGCCGTTCTGCATGCGCTTGCCGTTGACCTCGAGCCACATCGCCAGCGCTTGCGGGTCGGCGATCTCGTCGGCGGTGACCATCCATGGGCCGACCGGGCCGAAGGTGTCGCAGCCCTTGCCCTTGTCCCAGGTGCCGCCGCGCTCGAGCTGGTATTCGCGCTCGGAGACGTCGTTGACGACGCAGTAGCCGGCCACGTACTTCAGCGCCTCGGCCTTCTCGACGTAGCGCGCCTTGCTGCCGATGACGACGCCCAGCTCGACTTCCCAGTCGGTCTTCACCGAGCCTTGCGGTAGCACCACCGCGTCGTTGCAGCCGACGAGCGCGCTGGTCGGCTTGTTGAAGATGATCGGCTCCTTGGGGATCGGCGAGCCGGTCTCGGCGGCGTGGTCCGAGTAGTTGAGGCCGATGCACATGAACTTGCCCATGCCGCTCCAGGGCGGGGCGATGCGGCCGGGGTTGGCAACCGCGGGCAGCTTCGAGGTGTCGAGTTCGGCCAGGCGCTTCAGGTTCTCGGGGCGCAGCGTTGCCGCGGTGATGTCGGGGATCACCGAAGATAGATCGCGCACCGCGCCGCCGGCATCGACAAGCGCCGGTTTTTCCGCGCCCTTGGCGCCGTATCGCATCAACTTCATGGAGTGCTTTCGTGAGCGGGAAGGAAAAGACTAATTGGACCAGCCGCCGTCGATGATCTGCGCCGTGCCGGTGGTGAAGGCCGATTCGTCACTCGCCAGGTACACGGCGAGCGCCGCGATCTCGCTCGTCTTGCCGACGCGGCCCATCGGCTGGCGCGCGACGAAGGCGGCGTCGACCTGCGCCTCGGTCTGACCGCTCGCCTTGGCCTGCGCCGCGATCCGCTGGCGCAGTGACGGCGACTCGACCGTGCCTGGGCAGATCGCATTGCAGCGGATGCCTTTGGTGATGAAGTCGGCGGCGATCGACTTGGTAAGACCGATCACGGCCGCCTTGGTCGCGCCGTAGACAAAGCGGTTCGGCGCGCCCTTGATGCTGCCCGCCACCGAGGCGACGTTGATGATGGAGCCGCCGCCGGCCGCCAGCATCGGCGGCAGGAAGGCGCGGATCAGCCGGTACATCGAGCGCACGTTGAGGTCGAACGAGAAGTCGAAGGCGACCTCGTCGCAGTCGAGGATGGTGCCGGCGTGCACGTAGCCGGCGCCGTTGAAGAGGATGTCGACGCGGCCCTTGGCGAGCGCCTCGATCGAGGCGGCGAGCACCGCGCTCGCGTCGGTCACGTCGAGCCGACGCGTCGTGCAGCCGGTGGCCGTTTGCAGATCGGCGAGCAGCGCTTCGTTGATGTCGGTGGCGATGACGCGCGCGCCTTCGCGGATGAAGGCTTCGGCGGTGGCGCGGCCGATGCCCTGGCCGGCGGCAGTGATGAAGGCAGTCTTGCCGGCAAGTCGGTCGGTCATTGGAGGCTCCGCGGGCGGGCGGTCTCGGGCGCGCGAGGCCGGGACCGGACGGGCAAAGAATAGTTTCGCGCCGAAGACCGCGTCAACATCGGGTTTGCCAGCGCGCGCAAGTCGCAGTGTGCCTCAGCCACGAGGACCGGTGGGGCGTCGTATGCCGCTTGCCGTGCTGCGAAGCGCGCACCGCCCTGATCCAGGCACTCGCCGGCGGCTGGGAGCGTATCGAAACACCCTAGCCTCGCGGGCCGGTCGCTCCCGCAGAATCTCCGCTCGTCGAAGAACGAGCGTGTGCACGGAGGGAGCGATGGAAAAGACCTGGCTGAAGCAGTATCCCGCCGGTGTGCCGGCGGAGATCGACGTGAACCAGTATCCGTCGCTGGTGGCGCTGCTCGACGAGAGCTTTCGCCGCTACGCCGGCCGGGTGGCCTACAAGTTCATGGGCAAGGCGATCGGCTTCAGGCAGGTCGACGAAGCCTCTGTCGCGTTTGCCGCGTGGTTGCAGGCGCAGGGTCTGACGCGGGGCGACCGCGTCGCCGTGATGATGCCCAACGTGCCGCAGTATCCGGTCGCCGTCGCGGCCATCCTGCGCGCCGGGCTGGTGGTGGTCAACGTCAATCCGCTCTACACGCCGCGCGAGCTCGAGCATCAGCTCAAGGACTCGGGCGCCAAGGCGATCGTCGTCATCGAGAACTTCGCGTCGGTGCTGGCCCAGGTGATGTCGGCGGTGCCGACCAAGCTGGTCGTGATCGCCTCGATGGGCGACATGCTCGGCTTTCCGAAGTCGCTGATCGTCAACTACGTCGTCCGCAACGTGAAGAAGATGGTGCCGGCGTTCGACCTGCCGGGCGCGGTGCGCTTCAACGACGCGCTGTCGGCCGGCCGCCGCAAGAGCTTCAAGCCGGCGCAGGTCGGCCCCGAGGACATCGCCGTCCTGCAATACACCGGCGGCACGACCGGCGTGAGCAAGGGCGCGGTGCTGCTGCATCGCAACCTCGTCGCCAACATCCTTCAGGCCGAAGCCTGGTACCAGCCGGCGCTGAAGAAGATCCCCGCGGGCGAGCAGGTCGTGACGATCTGCGCCTTGCCGATCTATCACATCTTCGGCTTCAACACGAACATGATGCTGGCCATGCGCATGGGCGGCTGCAACATCCTGATCGCCAACCCGCGCGACCTGCCCGCGGTGTTCAAGGAGCTGCA
>JBBRLS010000047.1:0-32692 GCA_038231215.1 Burkholderiales bacterium
ATCCGAAGACCGTCTTCGTCAAGCTCCGCGAGCTGCGCAACCGCTGGTGAGCGGCGCGACGACGCGCGTCAGGCGGCCGCGGTGACGACGATCTCGATGCGCCACCCGGGGCGGGCGAGCTGCGCCTCGACGGTGGCGCGGCAGGGCTTGGCGTCTCCGGCGACCCACGCGTCCCAGACGACGTTCATGCCGGCGAAGTCGGCGAGATCGGCGAGAAAGATCTGCGCCATGAGGATGCGCGACTTGTCGCTGCCGGCCTCGCCGAGCAGCCGCTCGATCGCGGCGAGCACCTGCCGCGTCTGCCCGCCGATGTTCTGGGTCGCATCGTCGGCCACCTGGCCGGCGAGATAGACGGTGCCGTTGTGAATGGCGACCTCGCTGAGGCGCGGGCCGGTGTGAAGGCGCTTGATGTCGGACATCGGATGCTCCGTTGGAGAAAGTCGTCGATCCGATCTTGTAGCCGATCGCGCCGCGGCGTGTCGCACACTCTCGTCCCATGACGTCCGAACCCGATCGTTCGATCCTTAGCTGGCACGCGCACGTCTACTACGACCCGGCCGCGACGCGCGCCGTGGCCGAGCGCGTGCGCGCCGGCGTCGCCGAGCGGTTCAAGGTGCAGCTCGGCCGCTGGCACGACGTGCCGATCGGCCCGCATTCGCAGGCGATGTACCAGATCGCCTTCGACGTCGCCGTGTTCGCGGGTCTCGTGCCGTGGCTGGCGCTGCATCGCGAAGGGCTCAGCGTGCTCGTCCATCCGAACACGCTGGCGCCGCGCGCCGACCATCTGGTGCATGCCCTCTGGCTGGGCGCGCCGCTGCCGGTGCGTGCCGAGTACCTGCCCGAGTCGATCAGCGCAAGCCAGGAAGACGCGATCGTTCCCAATACCTGAATGCCGCGGCGATCGCTGTCGCGCGCCGGCGCTGCGTAGGTACTCGGCGCACCCTGCGGCGCAAGTTCAGATCGCCCGCCGCCGTCGCAGGCCGAGCCACACCACCGTCGCCACGACGAGCAGCGCGCCGGCCACCTGCGACGCGGCGATCGACTGGCCGAGGATCAGCCACGCCAGCACCAGCGCGAACACCGGCTCGACGTTCATGATGGCCGAGTTGCCGACCACGCCGAGCCGCGGGATCGTGATGCCCGATCAGCATCACCGGCATGGCGACGACGACGCGCCGCTCCGGCCGATGCGCGTAGAGCAGCCTTGCCCAGAGCGCCGTCCAGAGCGGGTAGGTGTTGAAGGCGAGCAGGGCGAGCGCGACCGGCAGCCGCGCGACCGCGGAGTAGAGACACACGCTCTGCACGGCGACGATCACGCCGATCGCCGGCAGGAAGCGCCGCTGCCGCGCCGTCAATGTCACGGGCACACGCTGCACGACGATGAGCAAGCCGACGACCAGCGCCGTGACGATGCTGCGCACCGCGACCGCGGTGGTGACGTCGACGCCGTGGTCGAAGGCGACGCGTGCCGCGACGTGGTTGGCGCCCATGAGGAGGGCGATGAGCAGGAGCGTGGCGAAGGCGGTGATCGACAGGGCCTTGCGCTCGCTCATCGGCGTCATTGTCCCGTGCGTCGCCGCGGTATGTCGCCGCGATACGTCGCCGCGGTACGTCGGCACGGGCTAGAGGGCGTCGAGGCCCGGCAGTTCGGCTTTCCCGACGATGCAATGCCAGAGGTAGATGGCGAGCCCGGCATCGCCTGTCCACAGCGTGTACCGACGCTGCCCGTACTTCTGTTTCATGTGCTCGCCTTGCGCGATCGCATGCATGGCGAACGAGCGCGCGCGTGCCAGCCACATCGGGTCACCGGTGCGCTGATGCAGCTTCAGGAACGCATAGCCGTTGCCGGCGGTGCCGTGACAGATGCCGAAGCCCTTGGCCAGCGGACCGGCCTGCCAGACGGCGTGGCCGGCGCCGATCAGCATCGCGTCGAGATCTGCCGAGCGAGCGGCGGGAAAGTCGGCGAGCGCGGTCACCATGCCGGGCGCGCCGTGGCACCACTGCATCAGGAATTTCGGCCCGCCGGCGCGCGGCACGAAGGTGCCGGGACGCCAGTTGACCGCATCGCCTTCACGTTCCGCGAGGGCGGAGAGCGTCTCGACGCAACGCTCGTAGAGCACTTCACGACGGTCGTCGTCGAGCAGCGATCTGCCCTTCAACAAGGGAAGCACGTTGCCCGCAAAGCCGTGGCCGGCGCCGATGTACTGCACGACCTTGCCGTACATGTCCTGGGTCCAGAGATGGCACCGCGCCTTGTCGTCGAAGTGCCAGGTCTGCCAGAGCCGGTCGACGTTCATCAAGAACAACTCGCGCCAGCGCGCCTCGGCGGTCGCTTGCCACAAGTGCCATGCCGCGAGCATGGTGCCGGGCGCAGCCCACAGCATCTCGTTGGTCGGGTTGCCGATGTTCGACCGGACCGAAGCGAAGAGCCGTTCAGCCGCCTCGCTCGAGCCGGTCATGCGCCACCAGGGCAGGAGCACGCCGGCCTCGCCCAGCATGTACGAGGGCACGACTTCCCCGGCGTCGGGAGCCGCGAGGTAGGCGGCGTGGACGTTCGCCATGCTGTTGGCGGGATCGCTGGCAAGCTGCACCGCACCTTCACGCTGCAGCGTCCACAAGGCCCACAGCACGCCGGCGCTGCCGAGGTAGAGGCTCTTGAAGCCGCCGTCCGGAACCGACTCGCCGCCGTCGACGTCGAGCGGATGCACCGGCCAGTGGCCTTCGACCACGCCGCCCTGCTCGACGTCGCGCTGCAAGGCGCCGGCTGGGCGCTGCTCCTGATGTCGGGCGCGGTCGACAGCGGCTCGTTGTCGGACCGCGCCTTGTCGACCCTGGCGATGGCCGGCATCACCGGCGGCCTGGCCCTCAATGCCACCGCCTTCGACCTGTGGTGCGGCCGCCCGCCGCAGAGCCGCATGCCGATGCTGATCGCCGTGATCCTGCCGCTCGGCTATGGACTCGGCTTTTCGAGCTATCCGTTTCGCGTCGGCTGGGCCAACGGCCTGCTCACGCTGCAGATGGCTCTCGTCGTCGCCGCGGTGTGGCGCAAGCCCGTCGTGCCGGTCGGCAGGTGGCGCTGGCTGCTCGTCGTGAGCCTGCTCGCGCAGATGGTGGTCACCTTGTGGCGCGGCGTGCTCGGCGCCTTCTTCACCGAGAGCTATCCGGCCTTTCTTTCGCCGCACCCGGTGAACTACGCGTTCGCGGTCATCGCCAACGCGACGACCGTGCTCTCGCTGATGGCCGTGCTGCTCGCCCATCGCGACGAGGCGGCGCGCGAGCTCGAACGGCTGGCAACGCTCGACGGCCTGACCGGCGCGCTCAACCGCCGCGCCTGGATGACACGCGCCGCGACCGAACTGGCGATCGGCGTGCGCTACGCGCATCCGGTGGCGGTGCTCATGATCGACCTCGACCACTTCAAGCAGATCAACGACAGCCACGGCCACGACGCGGGCGACCGTGCGCTCGTCTTCATCTCCCGTGCGCTGCAAGCGGCGGTGCGGCCGGGCGACCTGGTCGGCCGCTTCGGCGGTGAGGAGTTCTGCGTCCTCATGACGCACGCCGCCGCCGCCGCGGCGAAGGCCTTCGACCTGCGCATGCGCGCCTACCTCGCCGAGGCGGCCGTGAGCGAGCTCGGCTTTGCGTTGGCTTACAGCGCCGGCATCGCGACAAATCAGGGCGAAGGCGACGCGCTCGAAGCGATCGTCAAGCGCGCCGACGAAGCGCTCTACGGCGCCAAGGCGCAAGGACGCTCGCGCACCCTCGAAGCCCGGGACTTGCGTCTGCAGGCGGCCTGAGCAAGCGCCTCAGCTCGTCTTCTCCCGCACCGGCAGCTTCCACCCCGGCCGCACGAAGTGGCAGGTGTAGCCGTTGGGGATGCGCTCCAGGTAGTCCTGATGCTCGGGCTCGGCTTGCCAGAACGAACCCGCCGGCGCGACCTCGGTGACGACGCGGCCGGGCCAGAGGCCCGAGGCGTCGACGTCGGCGATGGTGTCGATGGCGACGCGCTTCTGTTCGTCGCTCGTGAAGTAGATCGCCGAGCGGTAGCTCGCGCCCATGTCGTTGCCCTGGCGATTGCGCGTCGACGGATCGTGCACCTGGAAGAAGAACTCGAGGAGCTTGCGGTAGCTCAGCTTCGCCGGATCGAAGATGACCTCGATCGCCTCGGCGTGGTTGCCGTGATTGCGATAGGTCGCGTTCGCCACCTCGCCGCCCGAATAGCCGACGCGTGTGGAGACGACGCCGTCGTAGCGGCGGATGAGGTCCTGCATGCCCCAGAAGCAGCCACCGGCGAGAACGGCACGTTCCTGACTCATTTGATCTCCTCGACCTGGGGGGTGTAGGCACCGTAGCCCTCGGCTTGCATGTCGTCGCGATGGATGAAGCGCAGCGAGGCCGAGTTGATGCAATAGCGCAGGCCGCCGCGGTCCTGCGGCCCGTCGTTGAAGACGTGGCCGAGGTGGCTGTCGGCGCCGGTGGAGCGCACCTCGGTGCGCATCATTCCGTGCGAGCTGTCGCGGAGCTCGTTGACGTGCGCCGGCACGATCGGCTTGGTGAAGCTCGGCCAGCCGCAACCCGACTCGAACTTGTCGGACGAGGCGAACAGCGGCTCGCCCGACACGATGTCGACGTAGATGCCGGGCTCGTCGTTCTCGAGCAGCTCGCCGGTGCCGGGCGCTTCGGTGCCGCTGCGCTGCGTGACGCGGAACTGCTCCGGCGTCAGCCTGGCGACGGCTTCAGGGGTCTTTCGATACTCGGACATTTCACTTCTCCACTTGCAGATTCGGTCGCGACAGCGGCCACTGAACTTACGCCGAGATCAGCGATAAAAAGCCTCGACCTTGCCTTTGAGCTTGATCATCAGCGGCTGGCCGTGGCGGTCGAGCGATTTGCCTGCGGGCACCTTCACCCAGCCTTCGCTGATGCAGTACTCGCCGACGTCGAAGCGCTCCTTGTCGTTGAGGCGGATACCGACGTCGTGCTCGAACACGGCGGCGACATGATGGGGGCTCTGCGGGTCGACCGAGAGGCGGTCGGGCAGCGGGGGCGTTTGGGGGGTGTCGTTCATGGACCGGGATTTTCGGCCCGCGCGCTTGTCAACGCTGCGGGATGGGTTTCGAGGTCTGGAAATAGTACCTGCCAACGCCCGCCGCGCGGAGACCTTCATCAAGCCGTGCGAGTCGGACTGGCGGCTTGAGCGCCGCATCCTTCCCCGCGGCGGAACAGTGTCTTGGCCCCTGCGGCCGTTCTCATATCGGGTCGACTCGCGGACAGTTCATCCATTCGCAGAACACACGGCGAATACGAATCCGGTCCGCCACGAACCACCCAGGAGATTCTCCATGTCACGCCTCAGCATCCCGTCCGTCGAGCAGTCGCTCGAAGCCTCCAAGCCCCTGCTCGCCGCCGTCAAGCAGCAACTCGGCGTCGTGCCCAATCTGATGCGGCTCGTCGGCCACAGCCCGGCGGCGCTCGAAGGCTACCTGTCGTTGAACGGCGCCCTGAACAAGGGCAGGCTCGACGCCAAGCTGCGCGAGCGCATCGCGCTGGCCGTGGCCGAGTTCAACGGCTGCGACTACTGCCTGTCGGCGCACGACTACCTCGGCCGCAACGTCGCCAAGCTCAGCGGCGAGGAGATCGACGCCGCCCGCGACGGTCGCTCGAGCGACCCGCGTGCTGCCGCCGCGCTTCGCTTCGCCCGCCGTGTCGCCGAATCGCATGGCCGCGTCTCCGACGCCGACATCGCGGCACTGCGCGACGCGGACTTCGACGAAGGTGGCGTCATCGAGATCGTCGTGACGGTCGCTCTCAACGTGCTGACCAACTACGTCAACAACGTGGCCCGGACCGACATCGACTTCCCGAAGGTCACGGCCCGGGTCGCCGCCTGAGCGACCGCGCATCGCGCCCCTGTCACCACCACGCAACCCAAGGATTCATCATGAACAGGAACCTCTTTCGCAACACCGTCCTGGTGTCGCTGATTTCGGCCGCCATGCTCACCCTGACGGCCACGCCGGTCATGGCGCAGGACGCGGTGTCCATGCCGGCACGCGCTGCAGCGACGGTGTCGTACAGCAGCATCCAGGTCGACGGACTGAAGATCGCCTACCGCGAGGCGGGCGACCCGAAGAACCCGAAGCTCGTGTTGCTGCACGGCTTCCCGGCAGGCTCGCATCAGTACCGCGACCTGATCCGCTCGCTTTCGGGCAAATTCCACGTCATCGCACCGGACTACCCCGGCTTCGGCGAAAGCGACATCCCGGACCCCGCGTCGTATAGCTACACCTTCGACGGCATCTCCACGGTCGTCGAGCACTTCCTGCAGGCCAAGGGCTTCGATCACTACGGCCTGTACGTACAGGACTACGGCGGCCCGGTGGGATTCCGGATCGTCGGACGCAACCCCAAGGCGCTCGACTGGCTGGTCATCCAGAACAGCAACGCGTACGAGGTCGGCTTCACCGCCGTCTGGGATGGTTTGCGCGGCGCGCTGTGGAAGAACCGCTCACCGGCAACCGAGAAGCCGCTCCAAGGCTTCCTGACCAAGGAGGCGATCAAGGGCATCTATCTTTTCGGTGCCGAGAAGCCCGAGCTGATCAGCCCCGACAACTGGGAGTCCGACGCGGCCTACATGCAGCGGCCCACTGCCGTGCGCGTCAACCTCGACCTCTTCTACGACTACCGCACGAACGTCGATCTCTACCCGAAGTGGCAGGCTTTCCTGCGCACCAACCAGCCGAAGACGCTGATCTTCTGGGGCCAGACCGACATCTTCTTCACGCCGGCCGGCGGCGACGCGTTCCTGAAGGACCTGCCGAAGGCCGAGATGCATCATCTGAAGGCCGGTCACTTCGCGGTCGAGGATCACCTCGACTACATCTCGGGCCAGATGCAGCGCTTCTACGCCGAGAAGGTCGCGAGCGACAAGAATATGGCCATGGTCACCGGCAAGTAGCCAACCCCCAGGTCAACGACCTCCCGCTTGGGCAAGGCGGGAGGCTCGTACGGATTGCGAAGGACACCACGATGAGCGCGACCCCTGAAACGCCTCGCCTGCCCTTGCCACCGTTTACGCGCGAGACCGCGGCGCAGAAGGTCCGCATGGCCGAGGACGCGTGGAACAGCCGGGACCCGGTCAGGGTGTCGCTCGCCTACACGCCGGACAGCCAGTGGCGCAACCGCGCCGAGTTCCCGCGCGGGCGCCAGCAGATCGTGGAGTTCCTGCGGCGCAAGTGGGAGCGCGAGCTCGACTACCGTCTGATCAAGGAGCTGTGGGCGCACGACGGCAATCGCATCGCGGTTCGCTTTGCCTACGAATGGCGTGGTGTCGACGGCCACTGGTATCGCTCGTACGGCAACGAGAACTGGGAGTTCGACGAGCATGGCTTCATGGCATTTCGCCACGCCAGCATCAACGACTTGCTCATCGACGAAGCGGAGCGCAAGTTTCATTGGCCGCCGGGCCGGCGGCCGGATGAGCACCCCGGCCTGAGCGAGCTGGGACTCTAGACATGAGTTCGCACGCTGGCGCCCACAGCCGAGCTTGACGCGTAGTCGGCCTAGTCACGAGGAGCCACGTCGTGCGCAAGTTCATCACCGAAGGCGAAGGCCTGCCGGAGTGGGGTTCGCCCGTCAGTCATGCCGTCGTCGTGAATGGCACCTGCTACCTCAGTGGTCAGCTGTCCCTCGACATTTCAGGCAACTACGTGGCCGGCACCGCTGGCGAAGAAGCGGAACGCGCATTCGGCAATATGTTCTGCGCGATCCGCGCCGCGGGATTCTCCGTTGAAGACCTGGCATTCATCGACATCGCCTTCGCCGACCTGGCTGATCTCCCCCAGGTCAATGAAGTCTGCGCAAGGATGTTCGCGGAAGGCCGGCGCCCCGCGCGAACCGTCTACCAGGCGGCGGCCCTCCCGTATGGCGGACGGATCAAGGTCATGGGCGTGGCCGTCAAGGAGCTCTGAGCAGTTGACAGCAGGGTCGAACTAGCCGTCGTACTTCACGTTCAGGGCGACGAAGGCCGCGAGGGCGGCATCGCGGTCCACCATCGTGCTCATACTGTGCGGCCGCGCATCCATCAGGCGCATGTAGGCGGTTGATTTCGGAATGAACCGCTCCAGCATGTCTTCGCCGTAGACCTTCATGCTCGTCTGGCGGATCATGAAGAAGTGAACGTAGGCGACGCAGTCGGCAGCGGTGAATTCAGACCCGAAGATGAATGGCGTGAACGACGCCAAGCGCGCCACGGCCGCCAGGCCGATCGCCAGTCGCTCCTTCGCCTCCTGCCTGGTTTCCTCGGAGACCGTGCCGCCGAAGAACGATTCCTTGTACAGGCGGCGCGCCACCCACTCCGAGTTGAGCTCCAGATGCTGGATCAGCTCACGGCACTTGGCGCGCTGGAACACGTCCACCGGATAGAGCGGCTTGGCGGGGAAGCGTTCTTCCAGCTACTCGAGGATGGCCTGGGATTCGGACAGGTCCCCTTCGTCCGTCTCGATGAACGGAATCTTGCCGAGCGGCGAGCAGTGCCGGAAGGTCTCCCGTTCCCAGGGGTACACGACACGTTCCTGGAACGGGATGCCTTTCTCCAGCAGGATCAGCTTGAGCTTGTTGTAGTAGTTGCTGACTCCGAAGCCGCACAAGGTAATCATGGACTGGCACCTTCCCATTACGCAGTCGTGGTGGTTCTTGTTCTGAGTGTGCACGATACGGCGAGCGGCCCGCACCGCGGCCAGCGCGCGCTTCTCGGGGCGACTCGCATCGCGGCCGGCCTGGGAACCCGTGCAGAATCCGGTGCGCCGTGACGCACAGGGGAACACTCTGGACCGCTTGCACCTGATCACTGTCTTCGTAGCGGTCGCAGACGCCAGCGGCTTCGCGGGCGCGTCGCGCAAGCTCGGCATTTCGCCGCCTGCGGTCACGCGGGCGATCAACGAGCTCGAGAGCCACCTCGGTGTGCGACTGCTCACCCGAACCACCCGCATCGTGAGGCTCACCGAAGACGGTGCGCGTTACGCGGACGACTGCCGGCGCATCCTGGCGGAGCTGGCGGAAGCCGACGATGCGGTGAGCGGCAAGCACGGTTCGCCGCACGGCCGTCTCACGCTCACCGCACCGGCGCTGTTCGGGGCGAAATTCGTGACGCCCATCGTCACCGAATACCTGATGCGCTACCCGGACGTCACCGCCGCCTGCTGGTTCCTGGACAGAGTGGTGAACATGATGGACGAAGGCGTGGACGTGGCCGTGCGCATCGGCGAATTGCCCGATTCGTCGATGCAGGCGATCTCGGTCGGCAGCGTGCGGCGCGTGATCTGCGCCGCACCGAGCTACCTGGAGAAGCACGGTATTCCGCAGACGCCCGAGGCTCTGAGCGCGCACTGCGTCGTGTCGGCGAGCCCGGTGACGCCGACCGCCGAATGGCGTCTGATGGACAAGGGCGAACCGCGCGTGGTCAAGCTGCAGGCCCGCATGATCACCACGACCAACGACGCCGCGGTGGACGCCGCCGTCAGCGGCTTCGGGCTCACGCGCCTACTCTCGTACCAGGTGGCGGAGCAGCTGCGCGACGGCCAGCTCAAGACGGTGCTCACCGAATTCGAGCCTGCCCCGCTGCCGGTTCACCTGGTCCATCGCGAAGGCCGGCATGCCTCGCAGAAGGCGCGCGCCTTTCTCGACCTGGCTCTGGAGAGGCTGCGCGCGAACCCCGCGCTCAACTGAGCGGCCTGCGCGCCGACAGGCGTGCGCGTGAACGCGACGCCTCTCGCTACAAGTCGAGGGTCAACTCCGGGCTCGTGGCACGCGACACGCAAATGCACATCAGGCCGGCTGCGCTGCGTTCGGCATCGCTGAGCGCCGTGTCGCGGTGTTCGGGCTGGCCCTCCAGGACCTTGACCTGGCAGGTGCCGCAATTGCCCGCACGGCACCCTGACGGCGCCGGCACACCGGCGGCCTCGACGGCCTCCAGGATGGTCTGGTCGGCGGCCACGGCGATGCGCCTGGCGCTCCGGCGAAGCGTCACGGTCACGGGCCGATTCGTCGTCGTGGCGGTGGCGGCCGCGAAACGTTCCGAGCGGATTTGCCCGGCAGGGAGTCCCGCTGCGATCGCCGCGTCATGCACCGCGTCGATCAGGCGGCCGGGCCCGCAGACGTAGAACACGGTCCCCGGCGCCGCGTGGGCGATCAGCGTCGACACATCGAGGCGCCGCCGATGGTCGGCCGCATAGACCTGCAGGTCGTCGCCGAGCGTGCGCTGCAGCGCGTCCAGATAGGGCGCCTCACCGAGCGACCGCACCGCATAGTGCAGCTGCACGCCGCGGCCGTCGGACCGCAGCTGCTCGGCCATCGCCTTGATCGGCGTGATGCCGATCCCGCCGGCGATCAGCACGGCCGGGCGAGCGTCGTCGTGCAGCGCGAAGTCGTTGCCCGGCAGGCCGCAACGCAAGGTCGTGCCCAATTGGACATCGGCATGCATCGCGGCCGAACCACCACTGCCCTGTTCCTCGCACAGCACGGCGATCTCGTAGCTGCCGCGCCGCGTCGGGTTCGACGCGATGGAATAGCGCCGCGTGCTGATCACGCCGTTGCGCAATCGCACCGGAACGTCGATGTGCGAGCCCGCCGATACCGGTGCAAGCTCGGCGCCGTCGACGGCGCGAAGCTCGTAGGAACGCACCCGGGCGGTGAGCTGGCGAATGCCGCCGACGCGCAGCGCGAGCGGCCCGTTGCCGATCGCCTGCACGGAAGAGGCCGGGCCGGACGAAGCCAGCGCCTCGCTCAGGCGCGCGATCTCCGCGCGCAACGGCGCGACGCCTTCCTCGATCTCCTCTCTGGTGAAGCGGGGCGTGATGTGCTGCGGGCAGTTCCAGTCGTAGCCTTCGACGGTGATGACCATCGCGCGCTCGACCCGGGCCGGATAGCCCGGCATCGTCAGGCGGGCCATCAGCGCCGCATCGTCACGGGCTTCGACGAGGCGGACCCGGCCCAGGATCTTCAGGCGCCGCTGGTTGGCGTAGTCCATCAGGAAGATCGAGACGCGGTCGTTGCCGCTCAGGTTGCCCACGCTGATGTATTGCACGTTGCCGCGAAAGTCGGCATAGGCAATCGTCTTCGCGTCGAGGACCTTCAGGAACCCTGGAGGCCCGCCCCGGTACTGCACGTAGGGCCACCCGGACTCGCCGACGGTGGCCTGGTAGAAGCCGTCGCGCTCGTGAATGAAGGCGACCTCGTCCGCCGCCAGCGCGTCCCGTCGGTCGGTCGCCCGGTCCAGTGGCGCGTAGGCGGAGCGGCTTCCCATGCGGGTCTGCATCGCGCGCACGGCAGGCGTGAACGCGAGGTCCGAGTAGGCGCGGCTCATTTCACCGGCCTCCTTGGGGACGTCTTCGGTAATCGACGAGGGTGATTCGAGTCATGCGAGGCTCCGCGCAAGTTCAATGGCCGCACACCGCAGCCCGGACCGAACTGTCGCCCAGTGCGGTGCGAAGCGGAAGCCGCGCCACGCCGAATTCACCCTTACGCGCGTCGGAAGAGTGAAATGAATGGCCCGGAACGGATGCCTCGTTCCGAAGCGCTGTTCCGACGCGCGTAACGGTGAATTGGCCGCGGCGCACCTTGTCCGGGCGGTTGTCGTCGCGGACAGTGGGGGTCACTCGTTGCAAGTCACCGTCATGTGGCAGCCGCCACTCATCAGGGAGTTCACCATGCCCATCCTCAACGTCAAGCTCAGCGGCACGCCGTCCCCGCACACCTCGGCTCGCGTCGCCGCGGTCCTCACGGACCTGACGGTCGAGCTTCTCAATAAGAAGCGCGAGCTCACCGCCGTCGCCATCGACTACGTCGCGCCGGCGGAGTGGTTCATCGCCGGAACGTCTGTCGCGGCCCAGCCGTTCAGCACATTCCACGTCGACATCAAGGTGACGGAGGGCACCAACACGAAGGATGAAAAGGCAGCCTTCGTCAGCCGCGTATTCGCTGCCATCGAGCTCATCGTCGGGCCGGTCGCGCCGGCCAGCTACATCGTCGTCCACGACGTTCGCGGCGATTCGTGGGGCTACCAGGGCGAAACGCAAGAGTATCGATACGTCCGCGGCAAAGTGCTCTAGAGGTCGACCCCCGCGGTGTGCCCACTTCCATGATCGACCGGATTTCGTCGAAGTCCGAGGCCCCCTCCTACGTCGTGATCAGACGCATCCCTTCGAGATCGCCGGGGCCTTCTTACCGCGCTTTCCGGCGCAGGCTCGCAGACTGCCTGCCTGACCTTGCGAATCGAGGAGACCCGTATGGATATGTTGGACACCCAGACCTGGATGATTCTTGCCGGAGTTGCGATCATTGCGTTGATCGCAGTGGCCGCATGGTTCGCCTACCAGAAAAAGCAATCCCAGAGGCTGAAGCAGCGCTTCGGCCCGGAATACGGACGCGCCGTCGACGATCTCGGAAGCCGGGCAAAGGCCGAATCGGAATTGAAGGCGCGCGAAGTCCGCGTCGAGAAGCTCAAGATCGTCCCTTTGCCGGCCGCTGAGGCCGCAAGGTTCAGCCAGGCCTGGAAGACATTGCAGGGCCGCTTCGTCGACAACCCGAAGGGCGTCCTCCTCGAGTCGGACCAGCTGGTTCGCGAGTTGATGCTCAAGCGCGGCTACCCCATGGGCGATTTCGAGAGTCGAGCGGCAGACATCTCGGTCGATCACCCGGCCGTCGTCGAGCACTACCGGGCGGCCCAGGTCACCGCGCTGCGCGACCAGCGCGGCGAAGCCGATACCGAGGAATTGCGAAAAGGGGTCGTGCACTATCGCGCGCTCTTCCAGGAATTGCTCGAGGCGAGCGAAGAAGCCAAGCCTGTCCCCGTGAAGCAAGTAGTGGAGGTGCACTGATGAACACGACCGAAGAAGAAGCGACTCTCAGCACGGCAGATCTTGTGTCGGCTTCGGAGACACCGTCTGCGCGCAGGGAACCGACGCCGGTTTCCCCGGAGCCCGCGATCGACAGCAAGGGCTCCACCGTGAGCGACGAAAAGGAGCAGCTCGCTCCGCTCTTTCAGGCGAGTTCTGCCGAAGACTTTCGCGCCCGCTGGGATGCCGTACAAATCGGCTTCGTGGACGACCCGAAACAGGCCGTGCGCAAGGCCGATGAGCTCGTCGCCCAGGTCATGAAGAACCTGGCCGAGACCTTCTCCGCCGAGCGCGCCAAGATCGATGCCCAGTTCAACGAGACCGGCGACGCAGCCACCGAGAATCTGCGCGTTGCCCTGCGGCGTTATCGGTCTTTCTTTCAGCGCCTGCTGTCGCTCTAGGGTCGGGCGAGTCTTCATTCCCGGGCCGCCGAGTCGGCCCTGGTCATGACATGGATCTCAACTGCCTGCTCGTTCCGGCAGAGGCGTGAGCCCGCGAAGGAGCGGCCGTACAGACTCGCGATCTGCCGGATCCGCTCGACGACGGAGGCGCGAAGTGCCACCGGTTCGGTCACTTCGACCTCGGGCGACAGGCGAAGGAGTCGCTGCCTTGACGGCTAGGGGTTGAGCGTAATCGTCACGACGCACTTTTCGCCGCCGGAGGGCGCGGCGCCGAAGCCGAAGCCGATCCACACCGCCCACAGATTGGTCTTTCCGGCCGAGGTGTGCGGGTGATAGCTCACCGGGAAGTTGCAGTCGCCGCCGTCGCCCACCGGCGCGCTCCAGGTCACCGACCGGTTGCAGCCGGGGTAGCCAAAGCCGCTCAGGACGGCGGTGTAGTACTGGGCGTTCTGCACGACAGGGACGATGAAGGCCGAGTAAGCGTCGACGCCGCATGCCTTCGGATCGGTGCAGGCGAAATTACCCGCGCTCGCTTCGAAGGTGAGCGTCTTCACGCCCTTCTTGACGGTCAGGATCGCGCTCACCGGGTCGGTGATGACGAAGTGCGAAGGCGTCGTGCCGGAGGCCGGCACATCGACGGTCGCCTGCACCGTGACGGTGGCCGAGCCCTCGCTCGCGTCGGTCAGGAGGTTCACCGTGCTGTCGGACGGGTTGGCGTCGGGGGCAACGGCCTGGAGCGAGCCGACGCCGGCGTGGCTCCATTCCCACGCGACCGTGGCGCCGACAGGCAGCGTTTCCTTGAAGAACGCCGAGACACCCATGCTGGAGTCCGTCGGCACATCGATCGGCCCGGGCGGGCTGATGCGCAGGCTGAAGGACTTCTTGTACTTGATCGTCGTGCTCACCGTGCCGATCAGCTCGCGCGGCTTCTTCGAGCCGATCGGCTCGAAGTAGACCGTCACCTTGACGGTGTCGGGCGCGCCGCCGTCGGGGGTCATGCCGTTGGGCACGAAGTCGGCGGTGGCGTTGGCGTTGCTGGTGGTGAAGACGTTCTTCTCCTGCGCTGCGCCGGGCGTGAAGTTGCGTTTGAAGAGATCGCCGAAGCGGGCGACGCAGACCCAGTCGTAGCTGAACGAGCCTTTCTCGATGCCGTAGATATCGTTGTCGTTGTCGACGATGTCGAGATGCAGCGGGAAGGTGCCGCCGATCGGGTCGACCTCGAAGGGGTCGGGATTGAGACGCAGCTTGGGCTTGGTGGTCTTGACCTGCCAGGTTTCGAGCAGCTTGCTCGTGCTGATGTCCGCCAGCGCCCGGATCTTGCCGAGGTGGCCGAGGATCGTGTCGACCGTCGCCAGCGCCTTCATCGCCACGCCGACGCCGGCGAAGGCGAGGTTGTCCTTGTCGAAGTGGACGAACTTGTCGTTGCCGTCCTTGTCCTTGCCTACGTTCCACGAGTAGAGCCGCTCGCCGTCCTTGTTCTCGTCGCCGTTGACAAACTTCGACTCGAGGAAATTGAGCAGCGCCTCGCCGTTCGCGACGTTCATCTTTTCGTAGGCGATGTACTTCAGCAGCAGCGTGATCATGGTGATCGAGAACTTGCTGAGCACGGGCACGGGGACGGGCTTGGCGCGGCCCGGCACCGGCACCTCGACGGTGTCGACGAGGTGGTTTTTCGCGATGTCGACGAGGGCACCGCCGATGCCGTAGTTCGGGTAGTTCTTGGCGTCCTGCAGCTTGGCGACGACGCCGGGAATCGTCGAGGTCAACACGCCGAGCAACTGGCCAAGCAGGGCGATCTCGATCTTCTGCTTGTGCTCGCGCGCGCCCAGGCTCGTGCCCTGCTCGCTCACCTTGCCGCCCAGCCATGACAGGAACATCGGCACCAGCAGGTCCATGACCAGTGTCTGCAGCCCGAGGTGCTGCGGGCTGAACGACGAGATGTCGATCTTCAGCTTTTCGGTGGCGCTGAGCTTGTCGAAGGCGGCCTGGTCGTAGCCGGCCGCCGGGTTGCCCGCCATCAGCACCGTCACGCTGTAGGTCGTGTTGCGTGCATCGGCGGGAACCAGCGTCAACGCCGTCTCCGCGGTCTTCGAGAACGCGAGCGAGCTGTCGTCGCCCGAGTAGTAGGCATCGGTGACGGCGGTGATGATGGCGCTCGCGCTGTCGAAGCCGGGCAGCATCGGAATGTCGCCTTCGACGATCGATGGGCGCGCCGGGTCGGTCACCGCCGTGCCGTCGGCGCCGACGTAGCCTTCGCGACGGATCACATACCAGGCGCGGCGCAGCTTTTCGTTCTGCACGTAGATCGTGTTGAGGGCCTCGGCGATGATCGGCTGCACGCCGCTCGAGGCGTTCGGTGGATTGACGCTGATGCCGAGTGGCCGGACGCGACCGGCCTGGCCGAGCGCGAGTGCGGCCGGCAGGAGCTTCTTCACCGCCGCGGCGATGCCCTGATCGATCGCGGCACTGCCGCCGGCCAGCGCGTACACGTCGGCAACCAGCGCCGAGGCGATCACGTCGGCGAGCACGGCGGCTGCGTCGCTCGCCTGGATCTGGGCGATCCAGGAACGGTTGGCGGAGTCCTCGGCCCATTCGGTGCCGATCGCGAACGCGATCAGCACCGTCGCCGTGCTGCGTGCCGAGATCGGCGGCAGCCCCGCGCCGACGAAGCCGAACAGCAGCGGCAGTGCATCGGCGGTGTAGAGGGTGGCCAGCTGTGGGGCATCGAACAGCAGACGCAAGGTCGCCACGCCGGCGCTGACGGTGCCGAAGCCGCCGATCATGGTGTGTGCCGCCAGGCCCCCGGCCGGCACCACGACGCCCGTCGACACGTCGACGCTGACTGCCACGTCCCTGAAGCTCGTGCTGCCGACGAAGGCGCGACCGGAGTCGTGCAGGCTGCCTTCGCTGGCGGCGGGTGCGCCGTCGCTGTTCCCGCCGCAGCCCAGCAAGGCGAGCGGCCCGCCGAGCAGCAGGCCGGCCGGCGCGCCGAGCAGAAGGCGCCGGCGCAGCAGGCTGACCGGGGCATCGAGGTCGTGGTTCTTCATGCTCTTTCTCCGCTTCGATGAAGGCCCGTGACGAGCCGATGGAGCGAAGGATCGGAGCCGACCGTTAGGCGAACGCTAGCGGCGCACGCGCCCGAGCGTTAGAAGCTCTCAGGGGAAACGCGGAGACCGCAAATCAGGAGGCCGCGAGGGCGAGGGCGACCGCCTGCGCCAGCGACAGCCGCTCGCCCTCGCGCCACTCGGCCTCGATGCGGGCGGCCGGGATCTGCCGCGCGGCGAGGCGGCGCACGAGCAGCAGGTAGCGCCGATCGGCGACGCTCAGCTCGCCGAAGCGGGTGCGCCAGAGAAAGGCGGCAAACGCGGCGAGGCGAATCGCGATCTCGGGCCGGTGCAGATGCGCGAGGGCGCGCGGCAGGTTCCAGAGGCCATGCGCCAAGTCGAACGAGGCCATGCTCGTCCAGGCGATGCGGATGCACTCCCGGTAGTCGCCGACCGCCTGCGACCAGGCGCGCAGGCCGCTGTGCGCGTTGCCCCTGACGTTGAGCGACTGGCTGAGGCGGCGCCAGTCGTGCAGCTCGCGGGCGTCCGCCACGATCGGCTCGAGTCCGACCAGCGCGACGGCGTGCTGGCCGATGTTCTGCGCAGCGACGGCGAGGTTGTAGCGGCCGCTGTTGATGGCGTGTTGGTTGCCGACTCGCTCCCACAGGGCGAGGGCCTCGGTATGCAGGCGCTCGCCGGTCGCGCGGTCGCGATAGTGGGCGTTCATGATGTAGGCGCGCGAGGCCAGCAGATGGGCGCGCAGGTCCGGATCGCCCTCCGGGCCGATCAGCCCCTGAGCTTCGTCGAGCAGCGGCTCGACGAGCTCGGCGCGGCGCAGGCTCCGCCAGCGGACCCGGGCAAGGCTGTGCAGCGCGCGGGCACGCTGTATCGGATCGAGCAGCCCGCTCTGCGTGCCGAGCTCGGCGTGCCGCATGCCGGCCGCGGACTGGCCGGCAGCCAACAGCATCGGCCCGAGCAGGGCATGTCCCTGTGTCTTCAGCAGAGGGTCGGTGCACTGCTCGACGGCGGCCTGCGCGTGCAGCAAGCCTTCGGCCGGCCAGTCGACGTCCTCGACGCAGCGACGCAACTCGAGGAGCAGGCCGATGGCGTCTTCCGGCACCTGCTCGTCGACCGCGCTGGCCATCGCCGCGACCAGGTTCGACATCTCGGTGCGCAATTCATCGAGCGGCGCAGTGCGCGGCAACGCCCGGGCCCAGCCGAGTGCCCAGGCACGAAGGCGGGCACGCCCATGACGCGCCTGGGCTTCGTCCTGCCGCGACGCGGCGTATTCGAGGATCGGCTGGTACAGGCCGAAGCGGAGCACGTCGTCGGCATCGGCCCGCGCATGGACCAGCGAGTTCGCCACGAGCTCGTCGAGCAGCAGATGCGCGTCGATGGCTTCGTCGCCCACCAGCGCGGCGGCCGCAGCCGCAGTGAAGCCGCCGGGGAAGACCGTCAGCGCCGAAAGCATGCGCGCCTGCGCGGCGTCGAGTTGCTCCCAGCTCCACTCGATGACGCGTTGCATCGACGCATGGCGCGCGTCGAGCGTGCCGCGCGGCCCGGTGCGCGAGAGCAGATCGAGGCGCGGCGTGCCGCCGCCGCGCAGGCGCGAGAGCAGATCGGCTGGCGCGATGCTGCGCACCCGCGAGGCGGCGAGCTCGATCGCCAGCGGCATGCCGTCGAGCGCGCGCACCAGCTCGACCAGCGTCGCGCCGTTGCGCGAGCCGAAGTGAAAGTCGGCGCGCACCGCGCGCGCGCGGTCGACGAACAGGGCGACGGCGGCGTTGGCGGCGGCGCTGTCCGGATCGGCATCGGCATCGACGCCCGGGAGCTCGAGCGTGGCGACGTTGAACTCGCGCTCGCCGCCCCGCCCGAGCGCGCGCCGCGAGGTGGCCAGCACGTGCAAGGCCGGCAAGGTCTCGACCAGCCGCGCCACCAGGTCGCCGGCCTCGCCGACGAGTTGCTCGAAGTTGTCGAGCAACAGCAAGGCGCGGCGGCCGGTCAGCGCCTCGGCGAGGGCGAGCACCGCATCGTCGGCTCCGGGCGCGACCTGCAGGGCGCCGATCAGCGCATCGCAGGCCTGCGCTCGCGTCGTGCACGACGCGAGCGGCACGAACACGATCAGGTCGAAGGGTTCGAGCTCCTTGGACCCGGCCGCCGACGAGCCCGCGTCCCTGCGCAGCGAATGCGCCATCTCGACCGCAAGGCGCGTCTTGCCGCTGCCGCCCGGCCCGATCAGCGTTACCAGACGATGCGCGAGCACGAGCTCGCGCAGGCGAGCCGCTTGCGCATCGGCGCCGAACATGCGAGTCACGTAGGTCGGCAGCGAGACCTGCTCTGCGGCGCCGGCGGATCGTCGTGCGGCTGCCGGCGCCGACGGCGTGCCCGGCGAGGCTCGCGGCAGGTCTGCGAGTCGCTCGTGCAGCGCCGACAGGCGCATGCGTTCCTCGTCGATCCAGTCGTCGTAGAAACCCGGCAGCAGCTCGCCCCGGTAGAGCCGACGCGCCGCGTCGACCTCGCCGGCACGCACGCTGCGCTCGAAGCTGGTCGCGTCGCAGGCGAGGGCGCCGGGCGCGACGCGCACGCTGATGCGGTCGGCGAGCAGGACCGGCTGCGCGGGCACGCGACCCGCCGGTTCGAGGATGCCCTTCAGCGTCGAGAGCGCCTGGCGCAAGCGGTTGCGCCCGATGTCGAGTGCGACGCCGGGCCAGAGAAGCTCGATCAGCTCTTCGCGCGCGTGGGCTCGTTCAGGTGCGAGGGCCAGGCGCGCCAGCAAGGCGGTGACGGCGCGACTCGGCAGGCGCGTGAGGGTCTGCGCGCCATCGCTCAGGCTCAGGCCGCCCAGCAGGCCGACGCGCCAGAGCTCGTGCCGGCCCGCCCGCTCCGTGCCCGTACCGGCCGGCAGGTCGGCGGGGCCCTCGGACATGCGTTCTCTCCCTTCGAATCGCGGATCGTGATGCTAAGGGCGCACCAGCGATCGCCTGGGCAGCCGAATGCGAAAAGCGGCAGCTTTCAGCGGCGGACCGAGGGTCGCGCGTGAGCGGCCGGTCCGGGAATATGCGGAAGGCGCCGGTCGCCGATGTCGGATAAATATGCTGACTTCCAAAACGACCGATCCGGAGAAAAAATCATGACATTCACCCGCACCCTGCTCGCCGGCGCACTCGTCGCCGCCTTCAGCACGCTTGCCTCCGCCCAGGCCGTGGTCGGCGTGAGCTGGTCCAATTTCCAAGAGGAGCGCTGGAAGACCGACGAAGCCGCGATCAAGGCCGAGCTCGCCAGGCTCGGCGCCAAGTACGTGAGCGCCGATGCCGGCGGCTCGCCCGAGAAGCAGATCGCCGACGTCGACGGCCTGATCACCAAGGGCGCCACGGTGCTGATCGTCCTGGCCATGGACAAGGATGCGATCGCGCCGGCGCTGGCCAAGGCCAGGGCCAAGAATCTTCCGGTCGTCGCCTACGACCGCCTGATCGAGCAGCCCGGCGTGTTCTACATCACCTTCGACAACAAGGAAGTCGGGCGCGAGCAGGCGCGCGGCGTGTTCAAGGTCAAACCCAAGGGCAACTACGTCTTCATCAAGGGCTCGCCCACCGACCCGAACGCCAACTTCCTGCGCGAAGGCCAGGGCGAGGTGCTGGCCGACGCGATCAAGAAGGGCGACATCAAAGTCGTCGGCGAGGAGTACACCGAAGGCTGGAAGCCCGAGAACGCGCAGAAGAACATGGAGCAGATCCTGACCAAGAGCGGCGGCAAGGTCGACGCGGTGGTCGCCTCCAACGACGGCACCGCCGGCGGCGTGATCGCGGCCCTGTCGGCCAAGGGCATGAAGGGCGTGCCGGTGTCGGGCCAGGACGGCGACCACGCCGCGCTCAATCGCGTCGCCCTCGGCACGCAGACCGTCTCGGTCTGGAAGGACGCGCGCCTGCTCGGCAAGGAGGCTGCCGCCGCCGCCGTGGCCCTGGCCTCGGGCAAGAAAGTCGATGGCGCCGTGACCTGGGCCGACGGAGAGAAGAAGGTGCCCTTGCAGTCCAAGTTCCTGAAGCCCGTATCGATCACCAGGGACAACCTCGACGTCGTCATCAAGGCCGGATGGATCGGCAAGGACGAGGTCTGCAAAGGCACTGTCAAGGAGAGCGCTCCCGCGGCCTGCAAATGACCCTCCAGGTCAGCGCACTCGACGTGCGCCTCACGCTGATGGCCACGGTGCTTGCCGCCATGGCCGTCGTGTTCCACGTCGTCACCGGCACCTTCCTGACGCCGGAAAACCTTTACAACATCGCGCAGCAGACGGCGGTGGTGGGCATCGTCGCGTCGGCCGTCACGCTGATCATAGTGGCGCGCCAGATCGACCTGTCGGTCGGCTCGGTGCTGGGCTGCGTCGGTGTGCTGATCGCCTTCCTGATGTATTCGAAGGGCTGGCACTGGGTGCCGGCCACCCTCGCCGGTCTGACGCTGGCGCTCTTGATCGGCCTGTACCAGGGCTGGCTGACGGCTGTGCTGGGCGTACCCTCGTTCGTGGTCACGCTCGGCGGCCTGATGTCGTTCCGCGGCGCCGCGTTCCTGGTCGCCGACGGCAAGACGCAGCCGGTCAGCGATCCGTTTTTTCTCGCCCTCGGCGGCGGTCTCGACGGCTCGCTCGGGCCCGCCCTGAGCTGGACTCTCGCTGCGGTGCTCGTGGCGCTCATTGCGTGGAGCAGCTTTGCGCGCCGTGGCCGGCGGCGGCGCATCGGCTTTGCGCTGCGCCCGCTCTGGTTCGACGTGGCCCTCGTGGTCGGTTTCTCGGCGCTGGTGCTGGCGTTCGCGGCGACGATGAATGCCTACCAGCTCGGCAGCAAGACCGAAGCCCAGGGCGTTCCGGTGCCGGTGCTGATCTGGGGCGTGGTCGTGATGGGCATGAGCTTTCTCGTGCGCCGCACGCGCTTCGGCCGCTACGTGTTCGCGATCGGCGGCAACCCGGAGGCGGCGTTGCTGGTCGGCATTCCGGTCAAGCGCGTCACGATCAAGCTCTTCCTGCTGCTGGCCGTGATGGTCACCGTGGCGGCGGTGGTCGCCGTGGCGCGCTTGAACGCCGGCACCAACTCGCTCGGCACGAACATGGAGCTGTACGTGATCGCGGCCGCGGTGATCGGCGGCGTCGCACTGTCGGGCGGCAGCGGCACCGTGCTGGGTTCAGTGCTCGGCGCATTGATGATCCAGTTCCTCGAAAGCGGGCTGCTGTTGATGGATGTGAGCATCGGCAGCCGCATGGTCATCATCGGCCAGGTGCTGATCGTCGCGGTCGTGTTCGACGTTGTGTATCGGCGCTACACCGGGGAGAGGCTCGCATGAGCGTTGCTCTGGTCGAGATCGCCGGTGTGCACAAGAGCTTCGGCGGGGTGCGCGCGGTCGAGGACGTGAACCTGCTGCTGCACGCCGGCGAAGTGGTCGCCGTGCTGGGGCACAACGGCGCCGGCAAGTCCACGCTGATGAAGATGCTCGCCGGCGCCTACCCGATCGACAGCGGCGAAGTGCGCATCGACGGCCAGGCTGCCCGCATCGCCTCGCCCGCCGACGCGCAGGCGCTCGGCGTCGAGACCATCTACCAGACACTCGCGCTGGCCGACAACCTCGACAGCGTGGCCAACCTGTTCCTGGGCCGCGAATTGCTGACGCGCTTCGGCCTGCTCGACGACGACCGCATGGAGCAGGCGGCGCGAGAAACCTTCCTCCGCCTGAACCCGAACTTCAAGAACATCCGCGTGCCGGTGCGCGCGCTCTCGGGCGGCCAGCGCCAGGTGGTGGCGATCTCGCGTGCGCTCTACTTCAAGGCCCGCGTGCTCATCATGGACGAGCCCTGCGCGGCGCTCGGCCCCGAGGAGACGCGCATGGTCCACGACCTCGTGCGGCGGCTCAAGGCCGACGGCGTGGGTATCTTCCTGGTGACGCACGACATGCCCGACGTGTTCGGCCTCTCCGACCGCCTGTGCGTGATGAAGAACGGCAAGGTGGTGGGCACCTACCGCACCGCCGACGTGACCGAAGACGAGGTGCTGGCGATGATCATCGGCGGCAAGCCGCTGACGCGGTTCGAGCATCCGATGCCGAGGCCGTAGAGTCAGTCGCCAGTTCATCTCCCCGGGGAACGACCGATGGTCCAGCTTGCCGAATACCCGATCCGCACGCGCCACGACATCGCGCGCTTCGAGGCCGAGATGACGCTCGACCAGCGCCTGCCCGAGCGCAGCGTCCTCGACGTCTTCGTCGGCAGTGCGGCGCGCGATCCGGAACACGTCGCGATCACGATGCTGACGAGCGGTGCGCCCGACGAGCAGCCGCGCCGCGTGAGTTACGGCGATCTGCTCGGCATGATCCGGCGCGCCGCCAACCTGTTCGCTTCGCTCGGCGGGCCGCGACCGGGCGTCGCCTACATACTGCCCAGCCTGGTCGAGACCCACGCCACGCTCTGGGGCGCGGAGACCGCGGGCTATGCGGTGCCGATCAACTTTCTGCTCCAGCCCGACCACATCGTCGGCTTGCTGCAGGCCTCGGGCGCGCGCATCCTCGTCGCGCTCGGGCCGCATCCGGTGCTCGACATCTGGCAGAAGGCGCTGGCCTTGCGCGAGCGCGTGCCCGGGCTCGTGCTGCTGCGCGTCGCTGCGCCAGGCACGCCGCTCGAAGACGGTGTGATCGACTTCCACACCGCGTTGAAGGCCCAGCCCGACGACGCCCTGGTCTTCGGCAAACCGGGCCGCGACAACGACGTCTGCGCCTATTTCCACACCGGCGGCACGACCGGCGTGCCCAAGCTCGTCGCGCACACGCACCGCAGCCAGCTCGTCGCGGCGCTCGGCGGCGCCGTGCTCGGCGACATGCGGCCAAGCGACATCCTCACCGCCACGCTGCCGCTCTTCCACGTCGGCGGCACGATCTTCTGCGCGCTCAGCGCCTTCATGGCCGGCACCGGGTTGCTCGTCATGTCGCCAGGGGGCCTGCGCAACCCGGCCATGGTGCAGGGCTTCTGGCGGCTGGCCGCGCAGTACCGCGCCACGCTGGTGGGCGCAGTGCCGACCTCGGTGGGCGCGGTACTCGAGGTGCCGCTGGCCGGCGCCGACATCGGTGCGGTGCGCGCCGGCTTCTGCGGTGCCGCGTCGCTGCCCACCGCCGTCGGCACGCGCTTTCGCGAGGTCACCGGGCACGGCCTGCACGAGGTCTACGGCATGACCGAAGCCTCGGGCCTGGTGACGATCGACGCGATGCGGGCAGAAGGCGGTACCGGCTCGGTCGGCTGGGCGCTGCCGTACACGCAGGTCGTGCCGTGCCGCCTTGGCGCCGATGGCCGCTTGGGCGAGCCTTGCGACACCAACGAGATCGGCGTCATCACCGTGCGCGGCCGGCACATCTCGCCGGGCTACAAGAACCCCGAGCACGACGCCGGCGTGTTCGTGGACGGCGCGCTCAACTCCGGCGACCTGGGCTACGTCGACGAAGCGGGCCGCATCCACATTGCCGGTCGCGCCAAGGACCTGATCATCCGCAGCGGCCACAACATCGATCCGCTGATGATCGAGAACGCCATGGCCGCCCATCCGGCCGTGGCGCTCGCCGCTGCAGTCGGCATGCCCGACGCCTATGCCGGCGAGCTGCCGGTCTGCTACGTCGCGCTCAGGCCGGGCGCCATTGCCACCGAAGACGAGCTGCACGACCATGCGCGCGACACCATCGGCGAGCGGCCGGCCTGGCCGAAGCAGATCCACATCGTCGACGCGATCCCGCTCACGACGGTGGGCAAGATCTACAAGCCGCAGTTGCGCTGCGATGCGGCGACGCGGCTGGTGAGCCGCGTCGTCGCCGAGCGGCTCGCGCGGTCTGACGCACGCGTGCAGGTGAGCGAAGGCGGCCGGCGCGGCATGAAGGTGAGCGTGGTCCTGCCCGAGAGCTGTCGGCCCTCGGTGCCGATGGTCGAAGAGGCGCTGGCGGGCTATCTGTTCGAGGTCGTGGTTACGGTTTCCCGAAGTTTGGACGACTAATCGCTATAATCTTAGTTAACGAGATTAACCAAGTGAACGTTCCTGCGCTTTTTTTGGCTCGTTCGCGGACAAGTCCTAGACACATCGTCGCGAGACCACGTATTCACATGAAGACCGATACGCAAAACACCACCTCCCCTGGCTCCAGATTTTCCAGGAGCAAGCGCACTCGCCAAGGCCATGCCGAATCACCCTACATCACCGCCGCCGAGACGCGGGATCTGCTCACGGGCAGCCTCGCGGCAAGGAACGCCCGCCTTTCCGCCGCCGACATGGTGTCTACGGATGAAGCGGCCGCGCTTGCTGGCACGACACGTGTCACCGTCAACGCGTGGATCGACAAGGGTCGAGGCATTGGTCTCACCCAGACCAAACGAGGATTCAGATTGCCGCGCTGGCAATTCGAGCCTCGGATCTGGGATGTCATCCCGAAGCTTTCGGCTGCACTCGGCACCAAAGAGGGCTGGGCATTGCTCAGCTTTCTCGAGGCGCCCAACGCGGCGCTCGGCGGCGTCGCGCCGCGGGCAGCGATCGAGCAAGGTCGCGCCGAAAAGGTCCTGGCCATCGCAGAGCAGGAGGGAAACTGATCGCGCGTGATGAAACTAGCTAGCCTTGCAGCGCTTCGGTGATCAAGCTGATCCTGATGAACTGTGCCTGTTGTCCGCCGCCTGAGACCAGCATTCCGGCCAGCGCATAGCCTCTGCCCTCGACGTGTCGGAAGCCGACCATGACTGGCGAGCCGCTGAAGCCGTTCAAGTCCCCTGGCCAGTCCAGGTCGTTGAGCATGTAGCGGTCCTGTCCCGTCCCCCGACCGAGATAGCCCGAGAACGTCGCCGACTGGGTAACGATTTCAACGGGCTGGTTGTCGTGATATTCGATCTTTGAAGCTGTGCCGCTGTTCGGATAACCCATGACCGAGAACCGGATGCCCTTGCCGGCCTCGAAGTCGCTCCTTGCAATCGGATGCTGAACGAATTGGTCCAGCCACTGACCGTTTGGTGGCAATTTCACCGCCCGCGCCAGCAGCTTTTCATATTGCCCTTGCTCTCTTTTGCTGACGGTCAGCACTAGCTAGCACATCGACGAATTGGCCCGGCATGTCATCCGAGTCGTGTTTAAGCGAAAGCGCGTCTTCGAACTGCACGTAGTCACTGGTGGTTTTGGTTGTCGCATCGAGTGCGTGCGGGATGTGTAGCCGCGCCGCCAAGGCTGCAATATCAGCGTCGCGCTCCTTGGTCAAGCAGTGGCGCGCAGTGATGTAGAACACTTCATCACCGCGCCGAGCGAAAAACCCTGTCCCGGCAAAGCCCGGGTACTCCTCGACGCCTTGGGCCGTCACCAAGTTCGGCGAGATGCAGTTCGCCGGCCACGCGTCGTGCACGAACGAAATGTGCTCAGGCATCGGCGCCGAGGTGGGAATGGCCATCGACTAACTGCTAGACATCGTGTGGCCAGATTGTCAGTGCGCGGTCAAGCAAATCATCGGAGCGTTTGGCAATCGCGGCTTCGTCCCATGTTGTTACGTCGTGCAATAGCTGGTTGATCGGCAGCAGTGAGTGCTTGAGCAGTTCGGGCTTCTTCGAGCTCCAATGGCTATTGGACACCGACGAGTTGAGGCCCTGCGTCAAGATCGTCAGATTGCCGAATGTCTGCAGCGCCTGATTCCGTTTGCGCGATGCTTCCGTCCGCGGGTGGTCCTTCGGAGCCATTAGTAGCGCCTCCGCCGTTAGCCCTTTGGAACCGTCTGTCAGCGGCCATTTGTCTTCCCATTGCTGCGGCAAGATGTGTTCGACTGACAAGGCACCTTCAACCGTGACGGTCTCGCTCTTGCTCGTCAGATATGTTTGGTTCAGCCGCTTCAGGACATGCACAATTTTCGGGTTGTTAAGCGCGTAGTACGCGTGCTGCGTGCGCCAAGCCTCAGCAAATCGCGCATCGGAGGGCCATTCTGTGGAATCGCCGCTCTGCTCGCGAAGCTGCTTTGCTAGGTTCTCAGGTGTCGTGCCATCACGTCGCAGGGTACGGGTCAATCCGAGGAAGACGCGGTTGTAGTTCTTGGTCGTCAAACCGCAGACGGCCCGGCGCAATAGGTAAGACTCCAGGATCGTGGAGACCGCCGCCCACTGCGCCCCGTTCATACCCGAATCCAGCATCGTCAGCAGCAGCGGATACGAAGTTCGAACATCGAAAATATCTAGGAACGTGACCAAGCCATAGAGTGGGTCATCCTTCGCAGGCGCCATGATGCGGCGGAAGTCGTCGCCCTGCCGAGCCAAGCAGGCGAGTTCCTTTTCTACGGAGCCGAAGGGCTGTGCCCGCTCGATCCAAAACTTATATTCAACGAACAGGTGCTTGATCGGGATGTCAGCAGTCAGCCGGCTGGCGAGAAAGTGCTGTAAAAACAGGTCACTGCGCGGCCGTAGCAGTCTGCCTTGCTTGACTTCCACCCGCCAAAACTGGTCATCAAAACGGGCCCAGTATTGCTTGTAGAGCGCTTCTTGCGGTTCGCCGCGGCGCGCCGCCCGCAGGAAGACAAAGTTACGCAGCAGATCGGCCGGCAATAGTGGCTCGCCGCGGGCATTGAGGGTCTCGAAGATGACCTGAGCGTCATCGCCCTGCTCAAGGTCGATCTCGACGACTTGCAGCGCGCTCTTTAGCGCTTGGAAGCATTCTTCAACCCGTTGGGCCAAGGGCGCATCGCCCGCCAGTGGTGGTTCGGTTTGGGTGCCGATGAAGAACGCATCGAACTGCTCGTAAAAGAAGAAATATGCCTCGACCATGCGGGGGCGAGGCTCGAACTTGCGCGAATACGGGCGCTTGCGCAAAGGGTGCCGTTTCAGTACCTCGACGCGCGCGCCGGCGCTCATCACGTCGGCGAACTGCGCGCGATCAAGTTGGGTTGGCCAGACCTTGAACTTGTCCACTTCGGCGTCAGCCATCAGACCTTTGTTGAGCGTGAAGCCGGCGCATTCTTTCGCCATGTCCTCGCAACCGTGCTCATCGCAGAAGTCGCGAAAAGCCGCCAGGAAAATCTGGAACGTGGTCAGGCGCTGCTGACCGTCAATGACCTGACGCTTGCCGACGTGCGTCGCTGGGGTCTGCTTCAGGTCGAGCACCATCGCACCAAGGAAATGAACTGGTGCGTCCTTGCGTCCATCCAGGTAGTCACTGAACTTACGCTCGATGTCTTCCCAGAGCGGCTCCCAATGTTTCTCGCGCTGCCAGATGTACTGCCGCTGAAACAGAGGCACTTCGAGCTGCATCTTCGTCTCGAACAGCGCGAGCAGTGATACGGCTGTGGCTTTCATGCGCGGCCGTCCATGCTCGCAACTGCTATCCGCTCGATGGCGCCGAGGACTGCCTCGCGCGTGCAGGTGGCGGCGTGGGCGGCAGTGAGCATGGTGATCTCGTCACCCTGCAATATCGCGCCTGGCTCAGTTCGGGCTGGCGACGACCAATCGCGTGCAAGTGCCATCTAGTCTCCTCCGACCCGACAGTACCATCCACTCCTCGATGCGACAACCATGACTCCCGATCTCACGCGCGACAGCCCCGTCCTCGTCGTCGGCGCCGGCATCATGGGCGCCGGCATCGCCCAGGTGGCGGCGCAGGCCGGCCACACGGTGCGCATCTTCGACGCGCGCGAAGGCGCGGCCGAGGCTGCCTGCGCGAAGCTCGCGATCACCCTCGAAGGGCTCGCCGCCAAGGGCAAGCTGGACGCCGACGAGGCGCGGCGGATCGCCTTGCGCATCGCCCCGGCGGCCAGGCTCGCCGACGCAGCCGGCGTCGAGCTCGTGGTCGAGGCGATCGTCGAGAACGCGGACGCCAAGCGCGCGCTCTTCCGCGACCTCGAAGCCGTCGTCGGCGCGCAGTGCGTGCTCGCCTCGAACACCTCGTCGATCTCGATCACGGCGCTTGCCAATGGCTTGAAGCACCCGGGCCGCTTCGTCGGCATGCACTTCTTCAACCCGGTGCCGCTGATGAAGCTGGTCGAGGTGGTGTCGGGCCTGCAGACCGATGCCGGCGTGGCACAGGCAATCTTCGATTTGAGCCGGCGCTGGGGCAAGACACCGGTGTTTGCCCGCTCGACGCCGGGCTTCATCGTCAACCGCATCGCCCGGCCGTACTACGCCGAAGCGCTCGCCTTGCTGCAGGAGCGCGCCGCCGAGCCCGCGGTGCTCGACGCATGCCTGCGCGGCGCCGGCTTTCGCATGGGGCCGTGCGAGCTGATGGACCTGATCGGCCACGACACCAACTTCGCCGTCACGCAGTCGGTGTTCGATGCCAACTTCGGCGACAAGCGCTATGCGCCTTCGCTGGTGCAGCGCGAGCTCGTCGACGGCGGTTTGCTCGGCCGCAAGTCGGGCCGCGGCTTCTACGGTCATCCCGCCGTGGCGACGGCATCGCCTTCAGTTGTCGACGTGCCCGAGATCCCGTCGGGCAGCATCGTCGCCTTGCACGGCAAGGGGATTGCCGTCGACCGCTGGGCGAGCCGGCTCGCCGAAGCCGGCGTGCCCTTCGAGGCCGACGCGGCGAGCCGCTGGTGCGGCCTGCAAACGGCCAACGGCGACCTGCGCCTGACCGATGGCCGGCCGGCCGCGCAGGTCGCCGCCGAAGAAGGCGTTCGCGAGCTTGCGCTTTTCGACCGCGCCGTCGCGCCGAACGGCGGTGCGCCGGGAACGCCGCTCGCCTTCAGCGTCTCGGCCGGCACGTCGGAGGCGTGGCGCGATGAAGCCGCGCAATGGCTGCGCATCGCCGGCTGGTCGCCGCAGCCGGTCGGCGACGCGGCCGGCCTGGTCGTGGCGCGAACCGTCGCGATGCTCGTCAACGAGGCCTGCGACGCCGTGCTGCAAGGCGTCTGCACGCCCGAAGGCGCCGACCTCGCCATGAAGCTCGGCGTCAACTATCCGCAAGGTCCGTTCGAGTTTCTCGCCGCGTGGGACGCCGGCGCCATCGTCGCGCTGCTCGACCGGCTCGATGCGCACTACCGCGGCGAGCGCTATCGCGTGAGCCCCGAATTGCGTGAGCGTGCATGGTCAGCGCGGCTCGAGCCTCGAAAAGAACGGTGATGACCAGGCTGCTTTGCGCTTGTTGGTCAACTAGAATAGAATTTGACCAACAGCCCCGATCCGTTTACGGAGGCCAGCATGCTTGTCAACATCTACGAAGCCAAATCGACACTCTCCGCGTTGCTTGACAAAGCTCAGGCCGGCGAGGAAGTCGTCATCGCACGCGCCGGCACGCCGATCGCCAGGCTGATTCCGATCGGGCCGGCCGCAGGGACACGCAGCGGTGTTCGGTTCGGCGGGTTGAAAGCGAAGGCGCTCAAGCTCAGTCGCGACTTTCATGCGCCCCTCGCCGATGACGATCTGCTCGGCGAACCGTGAAGCTTCTGCTCGACACCCATTGCCTGATCTGGCTGCTGACCGACGCACCGCAACTCGGCAGCGCCGCACGCGAGGCGATTGGCGAAGCTGAAGGCGTCTGGTTTTCCGATGCGTCGGTGTGGGAACTTGGGCTCAGGTGGCGCAAGGGCAAGATCGCATTGCAGCCGCGGCGCATCGTGCAGCAAGCGCTGAAGAACGGCTTGCGGCCGCTGGCGCTGCATCTCGAGGCATTGCTGCTCTCATGCGAACTGCGCCAGTCCCACGGAGATCCTTTCGATCGCCTGCTCTACGCGCAAGCCAGGCAAGCGAAGTACCGCTTGCTGAGCATCGATCGAAAGGTCGCCGGGTTCGGTGCCGTCGTGCTCGTCCCGAAATAGGGCGGCTGCGCTTCAGCTCAGGCCGAGCAGACGCTTCGCGTTCTCCTTCAGGCATGGCCAGCGAGATGGCTTCGTCCTGCCACGGCCACGAAGGATGCGCGAGCACGATCTGCATGTCGGGGAAGGCCATCACGACGTCCTCCACCAGCATCGGATTCGAGTTCTGCAAACGCAAGCCGCCGCCGCAGCGTATGCCCGAGCCGATGCCGGAATGACCGCTGTGGAAGATCGCCGGCAGCTTGTGCCCGGCGATCACCTCGTAGATCGGCCAGGCCATCCTGTCGGCCGGCTCGAAGCCCTGCACCGTCGGGTGGAACTTGAAGCCGCGCACGCCGTATTCCTCGACCGGCTTTCTCGCCTCGCGGCCGCCCATCTGGCTCTCGGCGTCGACCGTGAAGTTGACGAAGCCGATCTTCTTCTCGCGATCGAAGGCGATGGTCTCGTCCATCGTCCGCCGCTTGCTCGAGCGGAAGTACTTGTCGGCGGCGCGGTCGTACTCCTCCCCGTAGTTGTCGAAGGGGTTGCGGCACGACACTTCGAGATGGGTGTGCGTGTCGATGGCGATCAGGCCGACGGTGTTCATGGCGAAGAACTCCTGGGCGTGGCGCGGGCGTCCGGTCGGCGCCTCGGGTCGGCGGGAAAAGTATCGCCTAGCTGCACAGAGGCGGGGCGCGTCTACTATTGGTTAAGCATCATAATTATCAGTGAATCTCGGCTAGAGACTTTCCCTGAGGTAATGTGGAGGGTAATTCCCTAAGTGCTGACCAGATGATATTTACTAAGATTAACCAATGACTTCGCTCACCTCTGCGTCCAACTCCGATCTGCCGCTGCCCGTGGCGCTGACCTCGCTCGACCTGCTGCGCATCGAGTCGCACGGCGCCGTGCTGCACGTGCGCATGAATCGCCCGGCCAAGCGCAACGCCATCAACGACGCGCTGGTGGCGCAGTTGCACACCGCCTTCGTCAACCTTCCGGAGTCGGCTCGCGCCGTGGTGCTGAGCGGCGAGGGCGAGCACTTCTGCGCCGGCCTCGACCTCTCGGAGCTTTCCGAGCGCAGTGCCGCCGAGGGGATCGTCCATTCGCGGTCATGGCACGCCGCGTTCGAGCAGATCCAGCGCGGCAAGGTGCCGGTGGTCGCGGTGCTGCACGGCGCCGTCGTCGGCGGCGGCATGGAGCTGGCCAGCTCGTGCCACGTGCGCGTCGCCGAGGTGAGTGCCTATTACGCGTTGCCGGAGGGCCAGCGCGGCCTGTTCGTCGGCGGCGGCGGATCGGCGCGCATCCCGCGCCTGATCGGCGTGGCGCGCATGACCGACATGATGCTGACCGGCCGAATCGTCGACGCCAAGGAAGGCATGGCCGTCGGCCTCTCGCAATACCTCGTCGACGCGGGCAAGGGCCTCGAGAAGGCGCTCTGGCTCGCCGAGCGCATCGCGCAGAACGCGCCGCTCTCGAATTTCGCCGTCATGCACGCCTTGCCGCGCATCGCCGACATGGGGCTCGACGAGGGCCTCTTCACCGAGTCGCTGATGGCCGCGATCGCGCAGGGCGACGACGGCGCCAAGAGCCGGATGCGCGACTTTCTCGAAGGCAAGGCCGGGAAGGTGAAGAAGGAGTGAGCGACGCATGAACACGGCGCGGTACCGGGCGCTGCCGCTGGGCGGCTCGCTCGAAGCGGAACTGACGGCGCGCGACGACGGCTCGACGCTGATCGTCTCGCGCGAAGCCCTGCAGCCGTACCCGCGTCGCCTGACCGATCGCTTCCTGCACTGGGCCGAAGCCGCGCCCGATCGCACGCTCGTCGCCAAGCGAGTAGAAGGCGGCGACTGGCGCCGCGTCAGTTTCGCCGAAGCATTGCAGAGCGCGCGTTCGATCGCGCAGGCGCTGCTCGACCACGGCGTCTCGGTCGAGCGGCCGGTCGCGATCCTCTCCGACAACGACATCGAGCATCTGCTGCTCGCCCTCGGCGCGATGCTCGCCGGCGTGCCCTACGCGCCGGTCTCGCCCGCGTATTCGCTGCTCTCGCAGGACAACTCCAAGCTGCGTCACATCCTCGATCTGCTCACGCCGGGGCTCGTGTTCGCGAGCGGCCCGGCCTTCGCGAAGGCGATCACCGCCGTCGTGCCCGCCGACACGCCCGTCGTGCTCACCGAGGGTGCGATCGAGGGTCGCGTGACGCTGTCATTCGCCAACCTGCTGAACACCGCGCCGACGCCCGCCGTCGATGCCGCGCACGACCAGGTCGGCCCCGACACGATCGCCAAGTTCCTCTTCACCTCGGGCTCGACGAAGCTGCCCAAGGGCGTGATCAACACGCATCGCATGTTGTGCGCCAACCAGCAGATGATCCTGCAGTGCTTTCCGGCGCTCGCCGAAGAGCCGCCGGTGCTGGTCGACTGGCTGCCCTGGAACCACACCTTCGGCGGCAACCACAACATCGGCCTCACGCTCTACAACGGCGGCACGCTCTACATCGACGAAGGCAAGCCGACGCCGGCGCTGATCGGCGAGACGCTGCGCAACCTGCGCGAGATCGCGCCGACGATCTACTTCAACGTGCCCAAGGGCTTCGAGGAGATCGCCA
>JBBRLS010000048.1:0-32406 GCA_038231215.1 Burkholderiales bacterium
GCCGCGATCGACGGCGTCTGCGCCGGCGCCGGCGCGATCATGGCGATGGCGTCGGACCTGCGCGTCGGCACGGCGCGCAGCAAGACGGCATTCCTCTTCAACCGCGTAGGCCTGGCCGGCTGCGACATGGGTGCTTGCGCGATGCTGCCGCGCATCGTCGGCCAGGGCCGGGCGAGCGAGCTGCTCTACACCGGGCGCTCGCTCGGTGGAGAAGAGGCCGAGCGATGGGGCTTCTTCAACCGCCTCGTCGATCCCGAGAAGCTCGAAGAAGAAGCGATGGCGCTGGCCCGCGACATCGTCGCCGGCCCGACCTTCGCCAACGGCATGACCAAGGCGATGCTGCATCAGGAGTGGGCGATGACGATCGAGCAGGCCATCGAGGCCGAGGCGCAGGCGCAGACGATCTGCATGCTGACGCAGGACTTCACGCGCGCCTACGAAGCCTTCGCGGCAAAGCAGAAGCCGCGCTTCGAAGGCAACTGAACATGCCCGCACTGACTGTCATCCTGAGCGAAGGTAACGGAACCACCGCCCCGCTTGTCATCCTGAGCGAAGCGAGGGATCTCATCCTGCGGCAGCCGAGATCCTTCGCTTCGCTCAGGATGACAAGGATCTTGTGAGCGACATGACAAGGAACTCATGAGCGACACCGCCTACCTCGACTGGCCGTTCTTCGAGCCTCGCCACGCCGCGCTCGCGCGCGAACTCGACGCCTGGGCCAGCGAGCACATCAGCGATGCGCACGGCAAGGACGTCGACGCCGAATGCCGCGCGCTCGTGCGCTCGCTCGGCGGCGCGGGCTGGCTCTGCCACGCCGTCGGCGGCCGCGAGTTCGGCGGCCGCGAAGAAGCGATCGACACGCGCGCCATCTGCCTGGTGCGCGAGACGCTGGCGCGGCATTCGGGCCTCGCCGACTTCGCCTTCGCCATGCAGGGGCTCGGCTCGGGCGCGATCAGCCTGGCCGGCTCTTCGGCGCAGAAGTCGCGCTACCTGTCGCGCGTCGCGCGCGGCGAAGCGATCGCCGCGTTCGCGCTCTCCGAGCCCGAGGCCGGCTCCGACGTCGCCGCCATGGCCTGCGCGGCGCACCTCGACGGCGACCACTACGTGCTCGACGGCGAAAAGACCTGGATCTCGAACGGCGGCATCGCCGACTTCTACGTCGTCTTCGCGCGCACCAGCGATCCGGCCGAGCCTGCCGCGAAGCGCGGATCGCGAGGCATCTCGGCGTTCATCGTCGATGCCGACGCGCCGGGCTTTTCGATCGCCGAGCGCATCGAGGTCATCGCGCCGCATCCGCTCGCCCGCCTGTCGTTCAAGGGCTGCCGCATCGCCGTGTCGCAGCGCATCGGCGCCGATGGCGAGGGCTTCAAGATCGCCATGCGCACGCTGGACGTGTTTCGCACCTCGGTCGCCGCCGCTGCGCTCGGCTTCGCGCGGCGCGCCCTCGACGAGGCGATGGCACGCGCGACGACGCGGCGCATGTTCGATGGCGTGCTCGCCGACTTTCAGCTCACGCAGGCCAAGCTGGCGCAGATGGCGCTCACCATCGACAGTGCCGCCCTGCTCACCTATCGCGCCGCCTGGCAGCGCGACCAGGGCAGGAACGTGACGCGCGAGGCGGCGATGGCCAAGCTCGCCGCCACCGAAGGCGCGCAGCAGGTGATCGACGCGGCGGTGCAGATCTGGGGCGGGCTCGGCGTCGTCAGCGACGAGCCCGTCGAGCGGCTCTATCGCGAGATCCGCGCGCTCCGCATCTACGAAGGCGCGAGCGAGGTGCAGCAACTCATCATCGGCCGCGACTTGCTGAAGAACCACGCCAACCAGGAGACGAGACGATGAACGAAGCGCTGTTGCCCGAAGGCTGGCCGCGGCCCAAGGGCTATGCCAACGGCGTGGCCGCGCGCGGCCGTCAGGTCTACGTGGCCGGCCAGGTCGGCTGGGACCCGCAGGGCGTGTGGACGACCGACGACTTCGCCGCGCAGTCGCGGCTGGCGCTCGCCAACGTTGCCGCAGTACTGCATGCGGCGGGCGCGCAGACGAAGCACATCGTGCGCATGACCTGGTATGTGACGAGCAAGCGCGAATATCTCGACGCGGGCCGCGAGATCGGCAAGGCGTTTCGCGAGATCATCGGCTTCTACGACATCGCGATGACGGCGGTCGAGGTCACGGCGCTGATCGAAGACCGGGCCAAGGTCGAGATCGAGGTCACCGCCGTCATCCCCGACTGAATCGACAAGAGGCAACACCATGGCAAGCTCCAAGGCCGCGTTCCACTGGGACGACCCGCTCCTTCTCGACCAGCAACTCACCGGCGACGAACGCGCCGTGCGCGATGCGGCGCAGGCCTATTGCCAGGAGCGGCTCGCGCCGCGCGTGCTCGAGGCCTTTCGCAACGGCACGACCGACGTCAAGATCTTCCGCGAGATGGGCGAGCTCGGCCTGCTCGGCTCGACGATCCCCGAGCAGTACGGCGGCGGCGCCATGAACTACGTCTGCTACGGCCTGGTGGCGCGCGAGGTGGAGCGCGTCGATTCCGGCTACCGCTCGATGATGAGCGTGCAGTCTTCGCTCGTCATGGTGCCGATCAACGAGTTCGGCACCGAGGCGCAGAAGCAGAAGTACCTGCCCAAGCTCGCCACCGGCGAATGGATAGGCTGCTTCGGCCTCACCGAGCCTGACCACGGCTCCGATCCGGGCAGCATGGTCACGCGCGCGAAGAAAGTCGCCGGCGGCTATTCGCTGAGCGGCAGCAAGATGTGGATCACCAACTCGCCGATCGCCGACGTGTTCGTGGTGTGGGCCAAGGACGACGAAGGCGCGATCCGCGGCTTCGTGCTGGATAAGGGCGCCAAGGGTCTGAGCACGCCCAAGATCGAGGGCAAGGTCGGGCTGCGTGCCTCGATCACCGGCGAGATCGTCATGGACGAGGTGTTCTGCCCCGAGGAGAACGCCTTCCCCGAAGTGCGTGGCCTGAAGGGCCCGTTCACCTGCCTCAACTCGGCGCGCTACGGCATCGCGTGGGGCGCGCTCGGCGCCGCCGAAGACTGCTTTCATCGGGCCAGGCAATACACGCTCGACCGGCAGCAGTTCGGCAAGCCGCTCGCCGCCAATCAGCTCGTGCAGAAGAAGCTCGCCGACATGCTCACCGACATCGCGCTCGGCCTGCAGGGTTGCCTGCGCCTCGGCCGCATGAAGGACGAAGGCACGGCCTCGGTCGACGTCACCTCCATCATGAAGCGCAACTCGTGCGGCAAGGCGCTCGACATCGCCCGCACCGCCCGCGACATGCTCGGCGGCAACGGCATCTCCGACGAGTACGGCGTGGCCCGCCACCTCGTCAATCTCGAGGTGGTGAACACCTACGAAGGCACGCACGACGTGCATGCGCTGATCCTCGGCCGGGCCATCACCGGCATCGCCGCGTTCTGAACGGCGGGATGCTTCGCTTCGCGGATCCTTCGCTTCGCTCAGGATGACCAATGACGCCCCTGTCATCCTGAGCAAAGCGAAGGATCTCGTCGCGTGAGCCAGCCATGACTTACACCTCCCACCTCGACACCTTCGCGCGGGACCACCTGCCGCCCGTCGACGTCCAGCCCGAATTCTTCTTCGATCTCCCCGAGCTGCAGGTCCCCGAGCGACTGAACTGCGCTACCGAGCTGCTCGATCGCGCCGTCACCGAAGGTCGCGGCGATCGCATGTGCGTGCGCTCGCCCAAGGGCATCGCCTGGACTTACGTCGATCTGCAGCGCCAGGCCGACCGCATCGCCCACGTGCTGGTGAAGGACATGGGCCTCGTGCCGGGCAACCGCGTGCTGCTGCGCGCGGCCAACAAGCCGATGCTCGTCGCCTGCTGGTTCGCCGTGATGAAGGCCGGCGGCATCGCCGTCGCGACGATGCCCATGCTGCGCGCCAAGGAGTTGAAGCAGATCGTCGACAAGGCCGAGGTCGGCTTCGCCTTCTGCGACCACGCGCTGCGCGCCGAGCTCGAAGAAGTGGCGATGGTCACACCGGTGCTCGAACGCATCGTCTGCTTCGACGACCCTTCGCCCGACGGGCTCGAGGCGCTGATGGCGCGCCGCGACGCGCCCTTCGAGAACGTCGAGACCGCCGCCGACGACACCTGCCTGCTCGCCTTCACTTCGGGCACCACCGGCCAGCCCAAGGCGACGATCCACTTCCATCGCGACGTGATGGCGAGCTGCGTCTGCTTTCCGCCGCACGTGCTGCGTGCCGAAGCGAGCGACGTCTTCATCGGCAGCCCGCCGCTCGCCTTCACCTTCGGCCTCGGCGGCCTGACGCTCTTTCCGATGCACGTCGGTGCGCAGACCGTGCTGCTCGAAAAGGCCGGCCCGAACGATCTGCTCGACGCCATTGCCACCTACGGCGCGACCGTACTCGTCACGGCGCCGACCTCGTACCGAGCGATGGCGCAGGCGGCGCGCGAGCGGCGCCTGGGCGTGCGCGACGGCGGCACGCTGCGCAAGTGCGTGGCGGCGGGCGAGGCGCTGCCCGCGGCCACGCGCGCGCTCTGGCGCGAGGCCACCGGCATCGAGATCATCGACGGCATCGGCGCCACCGAGATGCTGCACATCTTCATCTCGGCCGACGAAGCGAACGCACGGCCCGGCGCCACCGGCAAGGCGGTGCCCGGCTATCGCGCAAGGGTCGTCGACGACGAGGGTCGCGAGCTGCCGCCGGGCACTGTCGGCAAGCTCGCGGTGCAGGGCCCGACCGGCTGCCGCTACCTCGACGACGAGCGCCAGCAGAGCTACGTGAAGGGCGGCTGGAACTACACCGGCGACGCCTACCTGATGGACGCCGACGGCTACTTCCACTACCAGAGCCGCACCGACGACATGATCGTCTCGGCCGGCTACAACATCGCCGCGCCCGAGGTCGAGGAAGCGCTGCTCGCGCACGCCGCGGTGGCCGAGTGCGCCGTGATCGGCGTGCCCGACGAAGAGCGCGGCCAGATCGTCAAGGCCGTGGTCGTGCTGCGCGGCGGGCATCGCGGCGACGCGGCCATGGTGAAGACCTTGCAGGACTTCGTGAAGGCCACCGTGGCGCCCTACAAGTACCCGCGGGCGGTGGAGTTCCGGGAGGCACTGCCCAGGACGGAAACCGGAAAACTGCAGCGGTTCCGGTTGCGGGGGTGAGCCTGATCCAGGAGCCGCCGCTTCGGATCGCCATGTGGTCCGGTCCGCGAAACATCTCCACGGCGATGATGCGCACCTTCGGCGCTCGTCCCGACACTGCGGTGATCGATGAGCCGTTCTACGGGGCCTACCTCCTGCATACGGGCCTCGTTCATCCGATGCGCCAGGAGGTGATCGCCTCGCAACCGAACGACTGGCGCGATGTGGTGACCGGGCTGCTGGGTCGCGTGCCTGGTGACAAGCCGGTCTGCTACCAGAAGCACATGGCGCATCACATGATCCCGGCCTTCGGCAGGGAGTGGCTCGCGCAGGTGCGCAATGCATTCCTCATTCGCGATCCGGCCGCTGTGCTCGCTTCGTACGTCGCCAAGCGCGGCGAAGTGACGCTGGCGGACATCGGCATCGTCCAGCAGCGCGAGCTGTTCGAGCAGGAGGCGGACCGCCTCGGCCGCGCGCCGCCGGTCGTCGAAGGCTCCGACATCCTCGCCGCGCCGGCTCGCGCGCTGGCCCAACTATGCGCGGCCCTCGGGATCGCGTACGACGATGCCATGCTCCATTGGGCGGCAGGGCGGCGTGACAGCGATGGCGTATGGGCACCCGCCTGGTACGACGCCGTCGAGCGCTCGACCGGCTTCGAACCGCTGGCATCACGTGACGCGGTGACGCTGGGCAGCGAACTGCAGAAGATCGCAGACGCGGCGCGACCGCACTACGAAGCGCTCGCCAGGCACAAGCTCAGGTAGTCTGGTTCGAGGCAACGAGCCTACTGAATCAAGCCACGCGGATCAGCTTCTTGTTGACGAACTCGTGGATGCCCGCGGCCGAGAGTTCACGGCCGTAGCCCGAGTTCTTGATGCCGCCAAACGGCAGGTCGGGCATCGACACCGCGGCCGAGTTGACGAACACCATGCCGGTGTCGATGCGGCGCGCCACCCGGCGGCCGCGCTCGGCGTCCTGGGTGAATACCGAGCCACCCAGGCCGAACGGCGAGTTGTTGGCCAGCGCCACGGCGGCGGCTTCATCGGGCACACGGAAGAACAGCGCCACGGGGCCGAAGAATTCTTCGCTGAACATCGGGTTGTCTTCGGCGATGTCGATCAGGATCGTGGGCTGCATGAAGTTGCCCTGCGTGCCGGCCACCCGCTGGCCCCCCAGCACCAGCCTGGCACCGTGCTGCACCGCGGTTTGCACTTGTTGCTCCAGTTTGTCCAGCGCATCGGCCGAGCTGAGCGGCGCCAGCGTGCTGCGCTCGTCCATCGGGTCACCCGGCTCGAACCGGGCCATCGCCGCCTTGAACTGGTCGAGAAAGGCGTCGGCCACGGCGTCCAGCACGATGAAGCGTTTGGACGCGGTGCAGGCCTGACCCGCATTGCCCATGCGGCCGCCGACGGCCTGTTTGACAGCGCGCGCCATGTCGGCATCTTCCAGCACGATGAAGGCGTCGCTGCCGCCCAGCTCCATGGTCGACTTCTTCAGGTTCTGGCCGGCCCGTGCGGCCACCACGGCACCTGCCGCTTCACTGCCGGTCAAGGCCACGCCACGCACACGCTCGTCGTCGATCAGTGCGGCCACCTGTTCTTTCGACACGAACAGGTTGGTGTAGCCGCCGGCGGGCAGGCCAGCGTCGTGCATCAGCTGCTCGAAGGCCAGCGCGCACTGCGGCACGTTGGACGCGTGCTTGACCATCACCACGTTGCCGGCCATCAGGTTGGGCGCGGCGAAGCGGGCGACCTGGTAGTACGGAAAGTTCCATGGCTCCACACCGAACAGCACGCCCAACGGGCTGCTCTCGACCACGGCCTGGCCCTTGTCGGTCTTCAGCGGCTCGGGCGCCAGAAACGCCTCGGCATGGTCGGCGTAGTAGTCGATGATCGCGGCGCTGAGCGCTACTTCGCCGGCGCTCTGGCCGATGAGCTTGCCCATCTCCAGCGTGGCCAGCTTGGCCAGGTCTTGCTGACGCTCGCGCATCAAGGCCGCCGCACGCTTGAGCACGGCCTTTCGCTGCGCAAAGCTCTGGTCACGCCAGGTGTTGTCATAGCAGGCCTGGGCGGCTTGCAGCTTGGCTTGCAACTGCTCGTCGCTCAACTCGTTGAAAGACTTCTCGACGGTGTTGGTGTAGGGGTTGGTGCTGCGGTAGGCCATCGGGCACTCCTTGGTTCGGCGTGGTTCGGGTGGGTGCGGTACGGGGGCTCAGCGCGCGGCCTGACGGGCGAGCAGCGCACGCGCGGCCGGCTCCGACGAGGCCGGGTTCTGGCCGGTGATGAGCGCCCCGTCGGTTACCACGTAGGGCTGCCAGTTGGCTTCCTTGCTGTAGATACCGCCGTTTTCCACCAGCAGGTCTTGCACCAGAAAAGGCACCACCTGGGTCAGGCCCGATGCGTTTTCTTCGGAGTTGGTGAAACCGGTGACACGTTTGCCCTTGACCACCGAGGCGCCATCGGCCCCCTTGGCGCGCCAAAGCACACCGGGTGCATGGCACACGGCAGCGACGGTCTTGTCGGCTTGGAGCATCTGCTGGATCAGCTGCAGCGAGTGCGGGTCTTGCGCCAAATCCCAGAGCGGGCCGTGGCCCCCCGGGTAGAAAACGGCGTCGTATCCGGCCGCATCCACATCGGCCAGCTTGCCCGTGTGGGCCAGCGCGCGCTGCGCATCGGCATCGGCCTTGAAGCGACGAGTGGCCTCGGTTTGTGCGTCTGGCGCATCGCTCTTCGGGTCCAGTGGCGGCTGGCCACCCTTGGGCGACACCAACGTCACCTTGGCGCCTGCGTCTTTGAACACGTAGTACGGCGCAGCGAATTCTTCCAGCCAGAAACCGGTTTTCTTGCCCGTATCGCCGAGTTGGTCATGCGAGGTCAACACCATCAGGATGTTCATGAGGTCCTATTGATTGAAGCTGGCGACCGTTGGCGGCGTCGCGGTGCAGCGGGCACCGAAGGACCGACCCGCGCGGACAATGGATCTTGCGGCGCGAGCCAATACGCATCACACCATCGGAAAATCAATTTAGCGCGTGATGCGGCTGCCTACAGCCCGAGCGCGACTCGAACATCCGTAGGACAAGGCGACGGTGCCTCGGCGCCCTGCTGCCCCGGCAGCCTGCGGCGGATGGCCGTGCTGCCCCGGGGAAACCGCCGCCCGTCGGGGTTCGCCCGGCGGGCCTCCAACGTCCCGGCTTCAGTCCCGATGGTCGTGGTGATACCTGCGGTCGCCGCGGTCGTGGTCATGGTCGCGGTCGTGGTCGTGGTCGCCGCGATAGAACTCCTCGTACCGCTCGTGGTGGCGAAGCCACTCGGCCCGGCGCCAGGCGCGCTCGCGCTGCCATTCGCGGCGGGCTTCGTAGCGGCCGAAGCGCGGGCCCTCGAACACCTCGCGCGGCGAGCCGAAGACCGGCGGCCTCAGGTAGACCGGCGCAGGCTGCACGTAGACGGGCCACGGCTGCTCGTACACGGCCTGCGGCTGCACATACACCGGCTCCTGCTGGACGTAGTAGCCGCCGGCCGGCTCTACCCAGCGTGGGCCGCTCTGAAAGTCGACCGAGACATAGACCTCCGGGCGGGCGGCCTCGGCCACCGTGGCGGCGCCGAGGGCGGCGATGGCGAGGGTGGCGGCGACGAGGAACTTGGGGGAGATGAAGAAGCGGTTCATGACGGCTGCTGGAGTGGCGATGAGGTCATCTTGCCGGCCCCAGCGTGAACCGAAGCTGAACGAATCGCAGTTTTCGTTCAGGCTGTTCGCAGCACGATCTCCACGCGTCCGCCGCCCATCTCCGATCGGCCGAGCGTCAGCTCGCCGCCGTGGCTCGCCACCAGGTCGTCGACCACCGCCAGGCCCACGCCGTGCCCCGGCACGCGCTCGTCGCCGCGCACGTGCAGCTGCAGCAGGGCGCTGGTGTCGCCGAAGCCGGGGCCGTCGTCGTCGATGCGCAGGTGCAGGCGGTCGCCGTCGCGTCGCGCATCGACGGCCACCCGGTGCCGCGCCCACTTGGCCGCGTTGTCCATCAGGTTGCCGAGCAGCTCGAACGCGTCGCCCTCGTCGATGCGCCAGGCGAGCGCGGGCGCGCAGTCGAGCGTGAAGGCGAGGCCCTTGTCGGCGTACACCTTGACGAGCGAATCGCGTACGCGCCCGAGCACGGGGGCCAGCGCCAGCGCCGGCACGAAGCGCGAGGCGCCGCTCGCAGCGGCGCGGCCGAGCTGGTGCTGGACGATGTCGTCCATGCGCGCCACCTGCGCAGCCACTGCGGCCGGCAGCGTGGCCGGCTCGCTCAGGGAAGTGCGCAGCACGGCCAGCGGCGTCTTCAGGCTGTGCGCCAGGAAACTCAGCGCCTCGCGGTAGCGCGCCTGGCGCTGCCGTTCCTGGGCGATGAGGGTATTCAGGTTGTCGGTGAGTGCGGCCACCTCCACCGGGTAGCGGCCCTCGACCGTCGTCTGCTCGCCATGCTCGATGGCGCGGATCTCGCGCGTGGCCGCGCCGAGCGGCGCCAAACCCCAGCGCAGCAGCACCGTTTGCGAGGCGAGCAGCAGCAGCGCGGCGCCGCCGAGCCACGCCCACGACGTGCGCTCGAAGACGGCGACCTCGCGGTCGAACTCGGCCTTGTCCTCGAATACCGAGAGCACCAGCGGCACCGCGCCCGCGCTGCCGGCCCAAGACACGCCGGTGCCGACGGCGAGGTAGCTGCGCCCCGCGGCACGCGCCACTTCGTAGCGCCACTGTCCGGTGCCCACCTCGGGCGGCAGCGGCGCTGCGACGCCCACCTGCGAAGGCGAGCGCCAGGTCTCCTTGCGCGCGACGTTGACGATGCTCGCGTACAGGCCCGAGCCGGGCAGCGAGAGGCGCGGCTCGGGAAAGGCCGCCGGCATGACGAGGGCGCCGGCGGCGTCGACCTCGGCCGCCGCGAGCAGGAGGTAGACGGTGCTCTGCAGTTGCGCATAGCGTGCCGTGCGCACGCTCTCCTCGTGGGCGCGCTGCACGGCCCAGCCGGCCCCTGCGAGGAACACGACCAGCATCAGCGCCGCGCCGAGCATCAGGCGCGCGCGCAGCGAATCGCGCCACCTCATCCGAGCGTGAACCGGTAACCGCGCCCGCGCAGCGTCTCGATCGGCGCCAGCGTGCCCTCGGGGTCGAGCTTCCTCCTCAGGCGCCCCATCAGCACCTCGAGCACGTTGCTGTCGCGGTCTTCGTCGTGCGGGTAGAGGTAGTCGGCGAGCTCCTGCTTGCTGACGACGCGGGCGCGCTCGCGCACCAGGAATTCGAGCAGACGGTATTCGAAGGCGGTGAGCTCGACGGCCGTGCCGCCGAGCCGCGCCGACTGCGCCGAGAAGTCGATGGCGAGCGGGCCGAGCGTCAGCACGTCGGACGCGGCCTTGAGCGAGCGGCGCAACAGCGCCTTCACGCGCGCCGCGAGCTCGGGGTACTCGAACGGCTTGACGAGGTAGTCGTCGGCGCCGGCCTCCAGGCCGACGACCTTGTCCTGCCAGCTGCCGCGCGCGGTGAGGATCAGGATCGGCAGCGTGCGGCCCTCGCCACGCAGGCGCTTGACGACATCGATGCCGCTGAGCTTGGGCAGGCCGAGGTCGACGATGACGAGATCGACCGGGTACTCCTGCGCCTGGAACAGGCCGTCGGCGCCGTCGGCGGCGTGGTCGACGCGGTAGCCGTCGGCCTCGAGCTGGCGCGCCAGGCCGAGCCGCAGGGCAGCATCGTCCTCGATCAGCAGCACGCGCACGCGCGGCGGGCTCGGCCGGTCAACCCACGACGCGGCCGCTGGCGGCGTCGACGACGACGACCCGCACCTCGCCTGTCGGGCTGAGGATCTTCACGCGCCATACCGGCTTGCCACCGGCCTCGGCACGATCCACCGAGAGCACGCGGCCGCTGGCGACGCGCTGGGCCGCTGCGGCGGCATCGTCGCGGCCGACGTCGGCCCACGCTGGCAGCGCCGAGGCGAACAGCAGCGCGCAGAGCAGCGTGCGCAGAGGCGTGCGGAAAGAGGGCTTGGGCAGCACGTTCATGAGTTCATCGTCCCACAGGTTCCACCGACACGCGAACCGGCAGGTAAGAACCGGGCTGGTCCTGCATCAGTGTCGAGAAGCGCTGGCCGCGGTATTCGTAGTCGACGCGATAGCCGACGATGCGCGACTGCACGTCGCTCACCGTGCGGCACGAGTTCACCTCGCGCGTGACCGGCTCGTACGGCTGCTCCCAGCGGTCGCGGTTGGCGAGGTTGTCGCCGGTGAAGGCGCCGATGACGGCGCCGACGGCCGTGGCGGCTTCGCGGCCATGGCCGCGGCCGACCTGGTTGCCGAGCAGCGCGCCGGCCAGGCCGCCGACCAAGGCGCCGCCGTAGTTGCGCCCGCCGTAGTTGCCCCCGCCGGCGGGGCGCGCCTCGGAGACCCAGTCGTTCCGGCATTCCTGGCGCGGAACGCTCACGTTCTCGTACTGCGGCTCGGCGCCGAGGACGCGCGCGTTGTCGGTGTACGTATGGGCCTGCGCGCCGAAGGCGGCGGTGGCGAGGAGGGCGGCGAAGAGTGCGGTGCGGTTCATGGTGGAAGGCTCCATCGGGTTGGGATGGAGGCATCTTGCTTGCGCGTGCGTGAACGCAAGCTGAACGGATTCGGTGGCACCCTGCTCAGCGCGGCTTCCATCCCAGCACGTGCAGGTGCAGGTTCTGTACGTAGAGACGGTCGGCGGTTTCGGTGAGGCCCGTTGTCTCGGGGTAGGCGCCCGATGGGTCTTGCAGATCGTCAACGACCTTGCCATCCTCGCTGAACGCCATCACGTGGCCGTAGCGCTTGGGCAGTGGCCAGAGCGCGCGCGGCAGACGCAGCGTGAGCTCGCGCATGAACGGCTTTTCGGCCATTGCGTCGACAGCCGGGCTGCGCGGCCCGGACAAGCCGAGCCAGATGCGGCCGTCCTGGCCGCGCATCAGGTTGTCGGGATAGCCGGGCAGGTTGTCGAACAGGATGCTCGCCTGCGGTGACGAAGCGCCCTTGCTCAGGTCGACGTCGTTGGCCGCAACGCTGACCTTCCACACACGGTACTTGCCCGTCTCGGCGACGAACAGGGTCTGCTCGTCGCTGCCGAGCGCCACGCCGTTGGCAAAACTCAAGCCGTTCACGACGATGCGGGTCGTCTTGGCCGCGGGGTCGTACTCGAGGATGCGGCCGGTCGATGACTGCTCGATGATGTCGAGCACCGCGGCCTCGAAGGTGCCGCCCCACTGTGCCGGACCAAAGTGCGTCGACGCGTCGCTGAAGTAGATCTTGCCCGTCTTGGCGACCACCACCGCATCGGCATACCGGATCGGATCGCCGCCCACCTTGTCGGTGAGCAGTGTCACCTTGCGGTCGGGATCGATCGCGAGCAGGCCCTTCACCGCGTCGGCAGCGATCAGCCGGCCGGCGGCGTCGAAGTCGAAGCCCAGCACGCGTCCACCGGTGTTGGCGAACACCTCCTGAGCCGAGCCGTCGGGATTCATGCGCACAATGTTGCCGCTCGCCACCGCGGCATAGAGCTTGCCGTCGCGCGCGAGCACGATGTGCTCGGGGCCCGCCTCGGCGCCGAGGTCGATCAGCTTCAGGCCGGCGAGCTTGTCGTTTGCCGCATGCGGGCCGGTGTAGCCCGGTGCGACGGGCGCCTTCCAGGCGACGGCGTGAATGGGCACGGGCCACAGGCTGAGGTACGCCGCAAGCAGCAGCAGGATGAGCCCGACCGCCCAGACAATTTTCTTGATCATCGTGTCTCCTCGGGCGTGTCGCCCTGTTGTGTGGCCGCGAAGCGTCTGCCAGGCGAGACGTGGCTGCAAACGATAGCGGTTTTCAGTTGAACATCTCAACCTGCGCAGCGGGGTGCTAGTCTGCCGAGGTGCCGGCCCCACCGCTCCTTCGATGCCTGACCTGCGGCGCTGAGAATCCGGTACATGCCCGCGTCTGCAGCGGTTGCGCACGCGCGGTTGCCGCCGAGCGCCATGTTCAAGGTGCCGAGCGCAAGCAGGTCAGTGTCCTGTTCTCGGACCTGACAGGCTTCACGGAGCTTTCCGAGCGACTCGACCCGGAGGAGACGCGCCAAATCCTGGCCAGCGTCTTTGGCGCCGCCGCAGAAATCGTCGCGAAGTACGAGGGCCGCATCGAGAAGTTTGTCGGCGACGCGATCATGGCGATATTCGGCGTGCCGGCAGCGCACGAGGACGACCCGGTGCGCGCACTGCGCGCCGCAATCGAACTGCACGACGCCGTTGCGCGGCTGAGTCCGGGAGTGGAGGCGCGCACCGGCGTGGCCATCGCGCTGCACAGCGCCGTCAACACCGGCGTTGTCGTCACTGGTGAGCAGCAGTTCGGCAGCGGTACCGCGGGGCCGCTGGGCGACACCATCAACCTGGCCGCGCGCTTGATGGGCGCTGCGCCGAGCGGTGAGATCTGGGTCGGGCCGCAGACCCGCCGCCTGGCCGAGCTTGCGTTCGAGTTCGACGACCTGGGCGAGCAGTCGTTCAAGGGCAAGGCGCAACCGGTGGTGGTGGCGCGCCTGTTGGGGCTGCGCGACCGCAGCTCGACCGTGACTGGCCATTTCCGCGCCAGCTTCGTCGGCCGCCAGATGGAACTCGGCGTGCTTCTTGGCGCTGCCGAGAAGCTGCGCGGCGGCGCCCCCCAGGCGCTGGGCGTGCGCGGCGACGCCGGTACCGGCAAGACCCGGTTGATGAGTGAATTCCGGGCCTGCGTCGGCACAGACATTCAATGGCTCGAGGCCCGCGCCTACCCCTACGCGCAGAACATTCCGTATGCGCCGCTGATCGATTTGCTCAGCCGCACCTGGGGCATCGCGGAGCGCGATCGCCCGGCCACGGTGCGCGCAAAACTGGAAGTTGGTCTTGCGCCGGTGGCGCATTCCGCCGACGAGATCCTTCCCCTGTTGCTGCACCTGTATCAGCTCGAGCAGGCGAGCGGCGTGGTCATTGAGCGCGAGTCGTTTCCGGGCCGGCTGCTGGCGGCGACGCGTTCGCTGCTGGCAGCCTTGGCTCGTGGCGCGCCGACGGTCGTGTGCCTGCAGGATCTGCACTGGATCGACCAATCCACGGCGGACCTGCTGCGCGCGCTGGTGAGCGAGCCACCGCCGGGGGTTTTGCTGCTCGCCAACTTCCGACCGAGCTACCCGCCACCGTCAGGCATGACGGTCATCGACCTCAGCGAGCTGTCGGCGGGGCAGACGCGCGAACTGCTGGCGTCACTGCTGCAGGCCGAGCCGCCCGACGCACTGACGCAGTTCATCGCCGAACGCTCGGACGGGAACCCGTTCTACGTCGAGGAAGTGATCAACATGCTGGTCGAGACGCAAGCCCTGGTGCGTATCGGCGGCGGCTGGCGGCTCGAACGGCTGCTGGCCGAGGCCGGGGTGCCGGCCACCGTGCGCGGGGTCATAGCGGCCCGCATCGATCGATTGGACGACGTACGTCGCAGTGTGCTGCGCCATGCGGCCGTCGTCGGCCGCGAGTTCCTCTGTTCGGTCGTCACCCAGGTCTGTAGCGATGCAGCGGCGGTGGCACCCAGCCTGACGCAGCTGCAAGCGGCCGACCTGATCCGCCTGCGTCGCAACGATCCCGAACCGGAATACATGTTCAAGCACGCGCTGACGCAGGACGTTGCCTACGACGGCCTGTTGCGCGCCGAGCGGCAAGCGCTGCATGCACGCACGGCTCAGGTAATGGAAGCGGTCTTCGCCGACCGGCTGCCTGAATTCGTCGAGATCATGGCGTACCACTACCTGCGTGGCGGCATCACAGACAAGGCCATCCTGTACCTGCGGCTGGCCGGCCAAAAATGCGTACAGCGCTACGCCCTGGTCGAGGCCGACAATCACTTTCGCGAGGCCTACTCGCTCATCGGGAACGGCGAACGCAGCGTCGCACAGAGCCGCGTCGTGACCGAATTGCTGGTCGCCTGGTCGCAGGTGCTTTACTACAAGGGCGTCATCGGTGAGTGGCGGCCTCTGCTGGAGGCCCACCTGGCCGACGCCGAGCGGTGCGGCGACCCGGCGTTGGAGTCCCTCTACATGGGCTGGCTGGGCAACGTCCGGTCGTTCCATGGCGACATCCGCGGGTCAGGTCAGATACTGGCGCGCGGCCGCGAGATCGCGATCGCTGCGGGGGCCCGCGCATCGCTTGCGCACATTCGTGCCTGGCGCGGCTTCACGCGATTCGACCTGGAAGGTCCGGCGTTCGTAGTCGAAGAGACCGCAAGCTCCGACATGTCGGCTGCGGAGATCCAGGCCGATCCGTATCCCCACTTCAAGGCCCGATGCGCTCGCGCACTGGCGTTGGCTTTTTCAGGCGACTTCAAGCAGTCCCGGCGCGTATCCGAGGAGGTGATCGCGTTCGGGCGCGACATCGGCAACGCGCGTGCCGAATCGCTTGGATGTTTCACGCTGTCGATGCAATGCCTGCTGGCGCTCGACTTCGAGCGCGCCGTGCTTTGCGCGAGTGACGGCGTCGAGGCGGCAAAGGATCCGAGCTTCGCCGCTACCAATGCGGTTCCGTTGGCCACGGCGTTGATCGCGAGCCTGCGCGTCGACGAGGCCGCGGCGGTCTGCGAGAAGTGGTTGCCGTATCTCGAGCGCAGTGAGAACGTCTGGCTCGGCATGATGCTGCGGGCGGCCGATGCCGCTGTGCGCCTCGCCCGCGGCGACCTGTCGGCCGGTCTGCGCGATGCCCTGCGATCACAGGCGCTGGTAGGCGAAAAAGGCTACCGAAGCACGAGCTTGTTCATCGGCGCATTCATCATGCTCACTCACGTGTCGATCGCGCGCATGGATCTCAAGCCACCGCTGTTGGCGCTGCTTCGCAACCCCTGGTTCACGTTCACGCAAGCGCCCCTTGCCGCGCGTACCAGCCGGCGGCTCACGGCAGAATTGCAGAGAGACTGCGCCGAGTTCGGCCTGCACGGAATGGCCAGCCTGCTCGACCTGGGCCAGGGACGACTTCTCGCCCGACAAGGTCGCGCGGACGCGGCGCGCGCCTGCGTGGACCGTATCAGGAATCGCCTGAACGAGGCCGCCTTCGCGAGCGAGCCGATGGCGCTGTCCGCACTCGTCACCGAGATCGACGCCATCGGCTGACGGGCGCGCGGGGCCACGACAAGACTCCGAGCGCATCGGGAAGCTGGAAGCGGCGGCGAGAAGTGGATCGGCAGCTGTCAGCGTTGCGCCGACAGGCAACCGAGGCCGGCCGTCAGCAGCAGCCCGCCGACCGAGCAGGCGCCCGTGGCCACCCACGTCCACTGCCAGCCGCCCGTGGCGCTGGCCACAGCGGCCACCAGCGGCGGCCCGGCGAACTGGCCGAGCGCGGACCATTGCTGGACCCAGCCGACCGTCGTCGACAACGTGCCTTCGCTCGGCGCCAGCCGCACCGCCAGCGCGAACAAGGTTGCCGGGATCAGCCCGCCGACGCCCGAGAACAGCAGCACCGCGCCGTAGCGCAGCGCAGGCGCCAGGCCGGCATCGCCGCTGCCGGCGAACGTGGCCGCGGCGGCCAGCGCCATCGTCGTGAAGCCGATCGTCAGCAGGCGAGACGGCGCGACGCCGCGTTGCAGCAGCCGGCCCGCGCCGATGTTGCCGGCCATGTTGACGGCCGCGACGGCGGCCGTGAGCACGCCGACCGCGGCACCCGCGATACCGCTCTGGAGGTAAATCGACGGCAGGAAGCCGATCACCGCCAGCCACTGCCCCGAGTACATCGCGAACGTCAGCGCCACCAGCCACGGGCCGGGGGCGGCCAGCGTCTGGCGCAGCCGCGCGAGCCAGGGCGACGTGGCCGCGGCCGCGGCCGGGCCGGCGCTGGCCGGCAGCGCGTGCCGGAGCCACAGCGCCATGGCGGCGGACAGCGCTGCCAGCGCCCACCACCAGCCGCGCCACCCGATCGCCGCGATCGCCAACGGCCCGAACAGCAGAGCCAGGGCCGTGGCCAGCGGCATGTAGGCGCCCCACAGGCCCATCATCGCGCTGACCCGCCGCGGCTCGACCAGACCGCGCACGAGGCCCGGCGCCGGCAGCACGACGAGCAGGAAACCGAAGCCTTCGGCGGCACGCAGCAGCATCAACGGCGCCACCCCTTGGGCCAGGCCGCCGAGTGCGCTGACGATCGCCAGCAGCACGAGCCCCAGCGTCATGCTGCGACGGCTGCCCAGGCTGCCGGCGATGACGCCGAAGACCACGCCGAGCGTCATGCCGGCGAGCTGGACCAGCGACAGCAGGAAGCCGGCCTGCACCAGCGTCAGCCCGAGCGCTTCGCGCAGCACCGGGATCGCCGGCGGCAGCTTGCCGACATGCAGCGCCGCGACGACGCCAGCGAGGATGACGAGCAGCGCAGGATCGACGCGGCGCGCGGGAGGTGTCGTCATGGCCGGCGAGTATCGCCGCCGCTTCCCGGCCTTCGGCAGGGGATGGCTCGCGCAGGTGTGCAATGCATTCCTGATTCGCGATCCGGCCGCCGTGCTCGCTTCATACGTCGCCAAGCGCGGCAAGGCACACATCGACAAGTGCTGAGAGCGCACTTCGAGAAGAAGGCAAGAGAAGAGGCTGAGCGCGATTCTCAACCCCCTGCGGACGAGCTGCAGGTCTGGAGTCCCAGCGGCTGGTAGCGGATGCCTGCTGTCGTAGTTCCGGTCGCTGGCCACGGGCAGCTTCCTGGCATGTAGCCTTTCTATCGCCTGAAGGCGAAGCCGAGGCCCTCGCCGGCCCGGCAATCCGCGACCCATGGGATTCCCCGATGGCCCTCCGCGAGCGGCTGCGCCTACGATGGCGCCACAACCACACGACGGAGACGTATGAAATCGTTCCAGCTTGGCGCCCTCGCGGCCGCCGCGATCCTCCTCGCCGGCTGCGGCGGCAGCGACGACCCGCCCGCCCGCGGCTCACTCGTCGAAGCCCCGTCCACGGTCGGCACACTCACTGCGGCGCAGATCGACGCCGGGCCGCTGCTGCCGCTGACCGGCCCTGCAAAGTGCGACGTCAAGGTGGTCGCGCTGAATTACCACACGATCGGCCCGAAGGGCGAGCAGACCAACGCCTCGGCAGCAATGCTCGTGCCGGTCGCATCGCCGACCTGCACGACGACCGGGGAACCACTGCTTGCCTATGCGAAGGGCACCGACGTGCAGAAGCCGCGCACGCTCGCGAACCTGGCCGACGGTGAGACCTTCCTGCTCGCCGCGATGTATGCGGCGCAGGGCTATGTCGTCGTCGCGACCGACTACCTCGGCTTCGCCAAGTCTTCGTTCCCGTATCACCCGTACCTGCACGCCGATTCGGAAGCGAGTTCGGTGATCGACTCCCTGCGCGCGGCGCGCGCCGCAGCGAGCACAGTCGGCGCCTCGCTCTCGGGCAAGGTCATGTTCACCGGCTACTCGCAGGGCGGTCATTCGTCGATGGCCGCGCACCGCGCCGCCGAGCGCGACAACGCTGCGGAATTCAACGTCGTCGCCGGCGCCCACCTCGCGGGCCCGTACAACCTCTCCGGCTCGATCAAGTCGCCGGTCGTCATCGCCGGCTACCAGTTCTTCGTGCCCTTCATCGTCAACTCGTGGCAGAACGTCTACGGCAACGTCTACACCGACATCAACACGGTGTACCGGACGCCCTACGCGAGCTACATCGCGACGCTGCTGCCGAGCCCGACGCTCACGTACACCACGCTCGTCACCACCGGCCCGAGCGCCGGCACCTACTGGCTGCCTGGCGCGGCCGGCGAAACCCCGATGCAGGCCCGCGACCTCGTCTTCCAGGCCGCCTTCATCACCGACGTGCAGACCAACAACAACAACGGCCTCTACCTCGACGCCAAACTCAACGACGAACTCGGCTGGAACCCGAAGTCGAAGACGCTGCTGTGCGGCGGCGCCGGCGATCCGACCGTGCCGCTGACACTGCATCTCGACGTCGCCTACGCCGACTTCCAGAGCCGCGGGCTCGCCAACGTGACCAAGGTCGACGTCGATCCGTTGATCCAGTTTACTTACGGCCCCGGCGGCGTCGCCCCGGCCCCGGGCTCTGCGCAGTTCGCGACCTACTACGGCAGCTACCACGGCAGCTACGAGCCGCCGTTCTGCCACGCCAACGCCAAGGCGCTGTTCGATACCGTCAAGTGACGGGGCGGTAGCCGGCGACGACGCTCGGCCGGACTCGCAAGCGCGCCCCTCGAGGCGCGCTTTTTCTTGCGGCGCGCCGATGCCGGTGCGGAGTTCATGCAACGTCTGGTGGCGCTGGTGACGCGGCCGAGGCCGCACTCTCACAGGACCGCTTCCATCCACCTTCGTCACCAGCGTCACGCCCCCCAGCGTCCCGGTCACGAAGGCCCCTTCCGCCGAGTACACCTGCGCCAGCGACCGCCAACGGACAAATCGCGGCTTTGTCCCGTGGATTGCTGGCGGCTCCTACCTCGCGATCGCAAACAGCACTGCATTGTTGACCGCGTACACGGAGCCGTCGGCCCCGACGGCGGTGGGCGTGTACGACTCGCCGATGCCGCTTGTGAGCCGGATGCGCTGGGTCACACGGTTGGTGACCATGTCCCAGCGGTAGAGGAATCCGTCCTCGCTGTTGACGAGGATCGACTTCGTCAGCGGATCGATGGCCGCCGTGTTGATACACCACTCCTTGACCGGCCCGGATGCGCCTGACTCGAAAGTCGCGCCGAGCAGGGTCAGCACCTCTTTCATGATCGGCCGGCCCGAGATCGGATCCACTTGGCTGGCGCGCGGATCGATGACGGCCACGCGGTTGGCGCCGTCGCCGCTGCCGATGCCCCGATAGTTGTTGTACTTGGTCATCAACAGGTAGCTCGAGCCGCCCGAGTAGGAAGGCACCATCGACGCCGGCACGATCGACGCCGTGTCGTCCCAGCCGAAGCCGCCGGGGACGAGTCGCGTCGCCAGCGTCGCATCGAAGTGGAGCAGCCAGCCTCGGCCGTTGTGCGAACCGAAGGCAGTTTCAAGCACACCGAAGAAGACCTCGCCGTCCGGCCCGACGGTGGGCGAGGACGTGCTGTCGTCGGTGACGCGGGCGAGCGTGCCGCCGACGGGATCGACCAATGCCGCCTTGCCCTTGACCGCGAGCGTGCCGCTGTCGAGCGCCAGCAGGTAGCCTCGTTGCGCGAAGCCTGCGCCGGCGGCGCTGTTCACGGCAACGTACAGGGTCTTCAGGTCGGGCGAGAGCGCGGGCGCACTGTTCATCGCCACCTTGTCGATGCCCGCGTCGCCGGCGGCTACCACTGCCGAGACCCAGCTGCCGAAGCCGTCGGCGCCGATGCGGGCGATGCCGCTGACCAGCCCTGCCGGGTTGGCGCCGAGGACGATGAAACCGAAGAAGACGTTGCCCGCAGGGTCGACGGTCAGCGGCGTGTTGATGAAGACATTCGCATCGAAGGTCGCGGGCGCCCCGGCGTAGACGCTCGCGCCGTAGAAGATGATCGACTGCAGCGTGCCGCCCGCCGCGTCGGCATCGTCCTTGACGAGCAGCTTGCCACCGGCTCCCGGCGCGTAGAGACGGTTGGCAACCGTGAGTGCGAGGTTGTAGCTCGGCACCCAGTTGTGCGGCGGCAACCGGTAGTCGCTGTCGGCCGACCAGATCAGGCCGCCGTTGCTGCCCGCCCGCGCCTCGACGCGAAAGCCGCCGGAAGCGCCAGTTTTCAGGGGGAGGAGCACGGCATTGTGCGACGTGACCACAGGCGAGCCGTAGTGGATGAAGAGCTCGCCGTTCGTGGTGTAGGGCGGCGCCAGATCCAGCGGCGTCGACCAGGAGATGCGGTTCAGGTCCTGCGTTGCGATCGCCGCGATCGCAGTGTGCTGCGCATCGCCTGCGAAGGCCCGCCAAGCGGGTCCGTCGACGGGGGGCCCGGGAGGCAGCTGCGGGCCGATGCCGACGACCGAACCGGCGCTGCTGCTGCCGCCGCCGCAGCTGGCGAGCATCGCGATGCAGGCCGCCCCCGCCACGAGCACCGACCAAGGGGGCAGTAGCAATCGGGCGGCCGTGGATTTCTTTGGAACCATGAGTTCATCTTAGATCGCGAAGCCTTCCCGGTTTCGCCAACGACTCGTCAAACGTCGATCGACCTGGTCACGTGCCGCAGGTAAAGCTCACCGGCCCACGTCTCATCATCCGGCGTCATTTGTCGCCGCCTCCGCTCATGCGCCTGAGGCGACGCACGACACGAGCCGCAACGCCCGGCTTCGAGCGGATCTCGGCGAGGAATTCTTGCCTGATCGATTCGCTCTGAAGCGCCCGGTCATAGGAAAGTGATTGGAGAAGACCGCGATTGGCCAGGATCTGATGCTGAAGCGCCATGAGCGAGCCGAGACCGAATCGGCCGGCGTCCAGGTCTTCCCTCAGCATGCGATTTCGCACTTTGTTCATGCATTGGTCATGTGCGGCCCTGCTGGCGTATACGGAGTTTCCGAGAGGACCCTGCAACACGGCCGGGCGATGATGGTAGTTCGCAAGAGGGGGCTCGTGGGCCAGGTACTCGACGTCGAACTGCCGCAGAAACCGGATGCCGAACTCCCAGTCCCCCGTCACGGGCAGGCTTTCGTCGAACCGCCCCACCGATTCGTACGCATCTCGCCGGAAGAGAAACCCGATCGGCGTGAGCTCGTTGTCTTCCAGTTGCCGGAGCAGCGATACGTCCTTGAGGTCCGGCCCGAAGCGCGCACGCCCGGTCTCGACGATGACGCCGCCCACCACATCCTCGAGCACCCGATCCATCGAGGTCATGACGCCGGCGGCCGACGTTCGCCTGATCATCTCCACCGTTCGTTTCAGGAAGTCGGGGTGCCACGAATCGTCGTCGTCGTGGATCGCGACGAACTCGGAACGGGATTGCGCGATGCCGGCGTTGCTCGCCGCCTCCAGTCCCGAGGATGTCTCGATGGTGATGATCGATGTTCGCGAACGGGGAGCACCCGAGGACTGGAGTGCGTTCTCGACGTCGGCGGCGGCCCCGCCGTCATTGACGATCACGTGCACATAGTCTGTGAACGATTGGGCTGCGACACTGGCGATCGCCCGGGGAAGAAGGAGCGGGCGATCCCGGGTTCTCGTGATGACCGCCACCGCAGCGCCACTGGCCAAGTCCGTCATCCGTCGCCTCCCGTATCGCTCGATCACCGCCCTATTCGGACGTGGCCATGGCAGTCACCCGCTGCAGGTAGAGCCCGCCGGCCCGCGTAGTCTGCGCGCCCGGCCTCCCCTCCCCGATCACCCGCCCATCCACCTTCGTCACCGGCGTCACGCCCCCCAGCGTCCCCGTCACGAACGCCTCCTCCGCCGAGTACACCTGCGCCAGCGTGAAGTCGCACTCGCGCGCCACGCCTCCCGCCGCCGTCCACGCCTCGATCACGTTCCTCTGCGTGATCCCCTTGAACGAATACGCCCCGGTCGACGTCCACAGCTCGCCCTGGCGCACGATGAAGAAGTTGGTGGAGTTGCAGCTCGCGACGAAGCCGCGCGGGTCGAGCATCAGCGCTTCGTCGGCGCCGGCGTGAATGGCCTGGATGAGCGCCTGGATCAGGTTCAGGCGGCTGTGCGAGTTGAGCCGCAGGTCGAAGACGTCGGGCCCGCTGGTGCGAAACGTGGAGGTGAAGAGCGAGAGGCCGCGCGTCCTGGCCTCGGGCTTGGGCGTCTTCCACTCCGCGACGATGACGATCGTCGCCATGCCGATCACGAAGCGCGGGTCCTGGTTGGGCGTGCGCTTGAGGCCGCGCGTCACCATCAGCCTGATGTGCGCGCCGTCGGTCATCGCGTTCTTCGCCAGCGTGTCGAGCAGCGCTTGCGTCAGCTCGGCACGCGTCAGGCCGATGTCGAGCGCGATGGAGATCGCGCCTTCGTAGAGGCGGTCGAGGTGGGCGTCGAGGCTGATGAGGCGGCCCTGCACCAGGCGCAGCCCTTCCCAGATGCCGTCGCCGAGGACGAAGCCGCTGTCGAAGATCGAGACGCGCGCCTCGTCGCGCGGCACGAAGGCGCCGTTCACGTAGACCAGCACGCCGTCGTTGCGCGGGTCGACCAAGTAGCCCTGGGCGCTTTCGCCCTGGGTGAGGGCATTCGTGGAGGCTGCGGTCATGAAGGATTCTCTCTTGGCGACCGGCCTGAACTACTTCGAGGCAAGAGGCGCGGCGAACTTCCTTGCCACCTCGAGGTTCTTCCCGGCCGATCGCCGCATGTCCTGAGACAGCGGTGTCGGGAAGGCCTCCTGCGCCACTGACCAGAAGCGCTCGGCGGCTTGCGCGGCTCGTTCCCAGACTTCGGGTTTGGCGCCGATGGTGCCGATCTTCGGCTCGATGGGCGTCAGGTCTGGATCCATCCCGCCGCCGATGGACGCATAGCGCATCGGCAGGATGTCGTACGCCGGCGCGATTCCCTTGTACTCGCCGTCCTCGTCGATCAGCAGCGAGATGTTGTCGAAGTGCCTGTCCGTGTTGCCGATCAGCTCGCTGAAAGCCGCCATGGTGTCGACGTGCCGAACGTCGACCGTCGACAGGACCTTCGCCTGCTCGCAGCGCGCGGCGAACTGTGACCACGAGTCGCGCATGCCGAAGAACTCGTCGTCGACGGAGCCGGCCGAAAGCATGCCGATCCGACCGGTCGGCCCGACGCGGTCGAAGCGCACGACCTCGAGAAAGACGTAGTCCTCTGCAACCAGCAACCGGGTCGATGCCGCCGGCACCGCGACTTCCGCCAACGACCGCAGGGCAAGGTGCTCCAGCGGCAACAACTCCGCCATCCGGCTGCCCCGTTTGGCGAACTTCACGATGACGTGGCCCGCGTCTTCCACCAGGCCCAGGAACTTGGGCTGATCGCCGCCGGCGCTCGAGCCGTACGCCGATGCCTTGAGCGTGGACGCCAGTTCGACGTAGTGCGCAAGCTTCTCTGTCACGGGAATTGGCGGCGCGTTGCGAAGGTCCATTTCCTTCTGAAGCGACACGTCGCCAAAGACGAGATTGCCCGAAAGATTCAGTCCCTGCGTGAACAGCCAGGCGACCCGATGGTCATCGCCCCAGTCCCTGAGGCTGGCAGGAAAGGGTTGGGAGCGCGACGCCTCCTGCGCAAGCTGGCGCCCCAGGAAGCCGGAAGGTGCTGCAAATGCCATGTAGGGAGGCAGCCCCTCGTACAGCGTCGTGCCGCGACCCGTTCTTTCCAGTGTGCCGCCACCGGACAGGAACTCGACATCCGCGAACGGCCGAACGTCTCCCTGGTCGAGATATCGGTAGATGCGCTGGCGGCCGTTGAGACCCATCGGCAGCTTCCGCAGAAGCGCGTACCGCGGCGTCCGCACCCCCGTCACCCTGAAACTGGTGACTGTTTGCGACTGTTCCTGAATAGATCGAGACAGTGTCGGTTGGCTGATGCCAAGGGCCTCGGTCAGTTCGACTGCGGTCTTCGGGCTCCCAGCCAAGACCTGCTCGATGGCAGGGCCCAGCGCCTTGACCGACGATCGACGACTGACAGCCACCAGAATGTTCCATGAATAATTCGAGACATTGTATATGAATGGCTGACTGTCAGAAGTCGAACTCGCGGTGCCGCTCGATGAACGCCCGCGTGCGCGGCTCGCTCGGATGCTTGAGCACCTGGTCGGGCGTGCCCTGTTCGTGGATCACCCCGTCGAAGAGAAAGAGCACGCGGTTGGCGAAGTGGTAAGCGAAGCCGATCTCGTGCGTCACCAGCAACATCGTGCGGCCTTCCTCGGCGAGCGAGCGGATCACGCGCAGCACCTCGCCCACCAGCTCGGGGTCGAGGGCCGAGGTGGGCTCGTCGAACAACAGCACCTCGGGGTCCATCGCCAACGCGCGGGCGATGGCGACGCGCTGCTTCTGCCCGCCCGAAAGCCGCGCCGGATACGCCTCGGCCTTCTCGGCCAGGCCCACGCGGGCGAGCTCGGCCTGCGCGCGCGTGCGCGCCTCGGCGTCGCGCTGGCCGCGCACCGTGCGCAGCCCCTCCATCACGTTGCCGAGCGCAGTCATGTGCGGGAACAGGTTGAACTGCTGGAAGACCATGCCCACGCGCTGGCGCACACGCGTCAGCTCGGCTTCGTCGTAGCTGCGCCCGCCGGAATCGGCCTTGCCCGGTGCGGCGCGGCCGATCGCCTGGCCAGCGAGCTCCACCACGCCGGCGCTCGGCCGCTCCATGAAGTTGAGGCAGCGCAGCAGCGTGCTCTTGCCCGAGCCCGAGGCGCCGAGGATGGCGATGCGGTTGCCCGGCATCACGTCGAGATCGATGCCGCGCAGGACTTCGTTGCTGCCGAAGTGCTTGCGCAGCCCACGCACGCGAAGCAGCGGCGGGGCGGGGGGGGTAGGAGCGTCGTCGAGAGGGGAGGTCGGCACCGCGCAATTCTGCCGACTGCGCGGCGGCCACCGGCCCCTAGAATCCCGCGGCCGAATCGATCGACGCCGGCCCGACGTCACCGTTCTCGGCCTGCCGCGAGGCCTCATGACCGAACTGTTGCTTCCGGCCGAGATGGCGGCGCAGGACTTCTACGCCCTGCACGACGACCTGCCCGCCTGGCGTGGGGCCATCGAGGCCCTGGCCGCAGAACTGGGCAGCGGCACGGTGGTGCAGATCTCCGAGGGCACGGCGCTGGTGGCGTTCTGGCGCGCAGACCGGGTGCTCAAGCTGTATCCACCCTTCTTGCGTGACCACTGCCTGTTCGAGCGCGCGGCGCTGCACCAGTTGCACGGCCGCCTGAGCCTGCCCACGCCGGCGCTGGTGACCTGCGGCGACCACCACGGGTGGCCTTACACCGTGATGTCGCGCCTGCAAGGCGAGGTGCTGACGCCTCGCTGGGCTGGATTTTCGGAGCCGGGACGTTGCAAGTTGCTGCACGAACTGGGCGCCCTGGCCGCACAGGTCCACGCGCTGCCGGTGGCTGAGCTGGCAGCGCTGGCGCCGCCGTGGGAGAGCTTCCTGCGGGGGCAACGTGAACGCTGCATGAGTCGCCAGCAGCGCACCGGTCTGCCCGCCCACCTGTTGCAGAAGCTGGAGGCGTTCCTGGACCCGCAGTCGGTTGCCGACCTGTCGCGGGGCACGCCTGTGACCCTGACCGGTGAGTACACGCCCATGAACCTGCTGGTCCAGGGCGAATGCTTGTCGGGCCTGTTCGATTTCGGTGACGGCCTGGTGGGCCCGCGCGAATACGACTGGCTCGGACCCTTGTGTTTCCTGGCGGCGGGCCATGCCGCCCGCTGCCGCGCCTTCATGTCGGGCTACGGCGCCACGCTGGACGACGCGCTGCGGCTGCGGCTGATGCGCCTGCTGCTCCTGCATCGCTACAGCCACCTGCCTTCGCAACTGGCGCTGCCCGATTGGCAACGACAGCCTGACTTCGCGAGCCTGTCGTATGCGCTCTGGCCTTGATCGACGGGGCGATGCCGCGGGTGCCTACCGCGGCGACTTCGTCGCCTGGAACGGCGGCTGCGGCTTTCTCGGCGAAGGCGGTGGTCCGCCGATCGCGCCGCACGCCCACTACGCGATCCAGCTCGTCATCGGCCCACCGTCGGGGTTGCGCGTGCAGTTCGGCCGCTACGGCCCGTGGCAGTCCTGCGCCGCGGCGCTGGTGCCTTCGCGCGCGACGCACAGCATCGACGTGAGCGAATGCGCCTGGAGCGCCGTGCTCTTCGTGGAGCCGGAGACGGCGCAGGGCCGGGCCCTGGCCGCGCGCCTGCAGGGCGGGGTCGAGCATCTCACCGAATCTGCCATCGCCGGCGGCGTCGCGCGGCTCGAGCACGCGTGGCGCGTCGAGCAGCGCCAGGATGCCGTCACGGCCGCCTGCCAGGCCCTCTTCGGCGAGCTGTCCGCGACTCCGGCGCACGAGCCCTCCGACCCGCGCGTGCTCGCGGCCATCGACCGCATCCGCCAGCGTCTCGACGACGTGCCGTCGCTCGACGAGGTCGCTGCCGCGGTGAACCTCTCGCCGAGCCGGTTCCGCCATCTCTTCGTCGAGCAGACCGGCATGCCGATGCGCACCTACGTGCTGTGGCGCCGCGTGCTGCGTGTGTGGGAGCTGCTGATGCGCGGCGAGACGCTCTCGTCGGCGGCCCATGCCGCGGGCTTCGCCGACTCGGCCCACCTCTCGCGCACGTCGCGCACGATGTTCGGCCTGCCACCCTCGGTGCTGCAGATGAAAGGGCCGCTCGCCGCGCAGCACGCCTCGGCCGCACCCGCTCAATCGGGCTGACGCACCGGCCCGGTCAGCGCGCCGAGGAAGGCCGCGAGGTCCTGCACCTCGCTCGCCGAGAGACGGATGGCCTGGCGCCCTTCGTGCTGTTCGCCGGGCCGCGCGAGCTCGCTGTGGCCGACGGCCGCCTTCGGCGAGCGCGCGTAGTGCTCGACCGCCTGGCCGAGCGTGGCGAATTGCCCGGCATGCATGTACGGCGGCCGGGCCGCGACGTTGCGCAGGCTCGGCGTGCGGAACGCGCCGGTGAGGCCCGGGTCGTCCGTCGACACGAACTGCAGCTCGCCGCATTCGTCGGGCCGCGCGTCGCTGTATCGGCCGAGGCAATTGAACTCGTCGCGCAACAGCTTCTTCACGCCTTCGGCACGGCCGCGATCGGGAGCCGCCGGGTCGCGCGGAGGGACGCCGGTGTTGTGGAACGCGTGATCGGTCAGTGCCGGGCCGTTGTGGCAGGTGACGCACTGGCCGGCGCCGATGAAGAGCCGAAGGCCTCGCACCTCCTGCGGCGCGAGCGTCTCCTGAGCGCGCGCGTCGCCGGCGAGCGTGGCGCGTGCGTAGGCATCGAAGCGCGACTCGCCGTACGAGACCTGCCGTTCGTAGGCGGCGATCGCCTTGCCGAGATTGGCGAAGACCCGGTTCACCTCGTCGTGGCTCGTGGCGGGCAGCGCATTCCATGCCGCGCGTTCGGCCTCGTCGCCGTTCGGCGAGGCGTCATCGGGCAGCGCGCCCAGTGCCGGCAGCGGGCCGAAGACGGCCTGGTAGCGATCGCGGTAGTTCGCCTGCACGAGCCGCACGAAGCGGACGCGGTTGCCGCCGTGCTCGGCGGCGTCTTCGAGCGGGCCGAGGGCTTGCGACCAGAGGCTGTCCTTGCGCCCGTCCCAGAACAGGAACGGCGCCTGCGCCGCGCCCATCACCGGCATCGTGCGGCGCTTGCCGGTGCCCACGCCCTGGCCGAGCGGCCGGCCGTCCTGGAACTGGCGGTCGGCGGCGTGGCAACTCGCGCACGCGACCTCACCGTTGCGGCTGAGCCGTGTGTCGGTGAACAGGGCGCGGCCGAGCGACGCGGCGCCGGCGCGCGCTTCGTAGGCGTTCGAGCGATCGACGCGGCGCTCGCCGCCGGCCTGCCATTGCATCGAAGCGAGCGTGGCCAGATCGCCGGCCGACCAGCGGTCGCGCAGTGGCGGCCGGCCCTCGCCATGCACGCCGAACGCCGACACGGCAAGCGCCGCGGCGACGAGCGCGCCGGCCACCGCGCGCAGCCCGATCGCCCGGTTCACGGCCGCACCGCCGGGTTGGCGACCACGGTGTTGAAGGTGACCTTGTCGGCACCGAGCGGGCCCTGGATGGCGAGCTTTACCTCCCACCAGCCGGTCATGCTGAACTTCATGCCTTCGAGCGCGTAGGTGCCGTCCGCGATCTCGCGCGTCACGCGCGGTTGGGTGGGCAGACCGTGGCCGTGCTGCGGCATGCCGCCGTCGACCGCGAAGCCGGCGTCGTGCACCGGTGCGCCGTTGGGCCCGGCGAGCTTCACCTGCCAACTGTGCATCTGGTTGATCGCCGGCGCCTGCTGCGGCGGCACCAGCGTGACGCGGTAGACGCCGGCCGAGGACGGGCGATCGAGCGACAGGTCGAGGTCGGCGGGCGTGGCACAGCCGGCGAACAGCGACGCCGAGATCAGCGCGACCGCAGCCGCCGTCGCGAGCACGATTCCGCGCTGAGGGCGCGCGTCGACACGCCCTTCCTCGATGGCCAGCCGCAGGTCGTCGGGCACCGGCATGCGGCGAAAGCCGTTCACGTTCGAGCCGCCGGTGTTGCCCGTGGGAACGAGGCCTGGTGCCGTGAGCACGGCCGCGCCCGCGAGGCGCCAGGCCTGGCCGAAGGCGTCGCCGCTGCGTCCTTGGCGCAGCGCGAAGCGGAACATGCGCCAGTGCACGCGCACATGCTCGCGGGTCGAGGCTTGGCCGAGCACGTGCGCCCGCTCCAGGTGCCCGAACGCCGTGTCGAAATGACCGCGCGCTTCGGCGATGGATGCGGCGTCGAGCTCCGCCTGGACGCGGGGCCGGATCAGGGTCGAGAAGATGGGCATGGTCGTGTTCCGAAGGGGTGTCGAGGAACACGATTCTTCTGATCCGCGGCCCTGCCGGCTTGAATGCAGCGGCTGAGTTCGCAGCCCTTTCGTTCAAGCGGTCCGGACGCGGGCGTCGTCATGCGTCCGACCGTCCGAGCCGCCGCTCCAGCGCATAGGTCGCCTGCACCAGCGGGAACAGGCACAGGAAGAAGACGACGGCGATGACGGTGTAGGTCTCGATCGGGTTGAAGTTCAGCGAGGCGAGCAGCTTGCCCTGCTGCAGCAGCTCGACGTAGGCCACCGCCGAGGCCAGCGTCGTCATCTTGAAGATCTCGATGCCGCGATTGGTCAGCGCAGGCAGCATGCGCCGCAGCGCCTGCGGCAGGACGATGCGGCGCATCGCCTGCGCCGCCGTCATGCCGAGCGCGCGCGCCGCCTCGGCCTGGCCGCGGTCGATCGACTCGATGCCGCCGCGATAGATCTCGGCCGAGAAGGCCGCCGAGTTCAGCGAGATGCCGAGCGCCGCCGCCGTCAGCGGGCTGATCTCGAAGGGCAGCAGGATCGGCAGCGCGTAGTAGAACCAAAGGATCTGCACCAGCACTGGCGTGTTGCGGAAGAACTCGACGAAGGCCGTCGCCGGCAGATGGACCCAGCGCGATCGCGCATGCCGGCCGAGGCCGACGACGAGGCCGAAGCCGAAGCCGAGCACCACGCAGATGACGAAGAGGCGCAGCGTGCCGAGCGCGCCGGCCCAGAGCACGTCGAGGTTCTCGAGCACCGGCGCGAAGTTCCAGCGGTAGGCCGCACCCATCAGCGTGCCATCCCTTCGCCGCTGGTCGCCAGGCGCCGCTCGAGCCCGTGCACGAGCTGGCTCGCCACGAAGATGACGACGAAGTAGATCAGCGCCGTCACCGTGAACACCTCGAGCGGCCGGAACGTCTTCTGCGCCACCTCGTTGGTCTGGAACAGCAGGTCGGCGTAGGAGACGATGGCGACCAGCGTGGTCGTCTTCATCAGCTCGATCGCGCGCTCGAGAAAGGCGGGAATCATTCGCTTCACCGCCTGCGGCAGCACGATGCGGCGCATCACCTGGCGCGGCGCCATGCCGAGCGCGCGCGCCGCTTCCCATTGCCCGCGCTCCACCGAGACGATGCCGCCGCGGAACACCTCGGCGAAGAACGCGGACGACTGGATCGAGAACGTGAGCACCGCGGCGACGTAGGGCGTCATCTCGACCCGGATCAGGATCGGCAGCGCGAAGAAGAACCAGAACAGCTGCACCAGCGGCGGCGTGGTGCGAAAGACCTCGATCACCGCGCTCGCGGGCCAGCGCAGCAGGCGAGACGGCGAGAGCCGCATCAGCGCCAACACCAGGCCGAGCGGCACGCCGAAGGCGAGCGCCGCCCCGGTCACCTTCAGCGTGTTGAGGAGGCCGAGCGCCAGCAGGTCGGCGTTCGCCCACACCGGGGCGAAGTTCCAGACGTGCATCGGCGGAGCCGGCGGGAAAGGCGCGTGTTCTCGGCCAGGACTTGCCGGCTACGACTTGCCGAGCATTTCCTTCATCACCGGAGGAGAAGCTTTAGGGTCGAGGCCGAAGCCGAGCAGGAACTCCTCGTACCACTTCTGCGTCTGGCCGTTCGCATAGAACTTGCCGATCTCCTTGTCGACGTACTCGACCCAGGACTTGTCGGTCTCCTTGCGGACGGCGACGCTCGACGCCACCGATTGCGCCGGCGTGGGCACGACGATCTTGCCGGCGCCGAGCTTCTGCCGCGCCGCGAGCAGCGGTGGGTGGAACAGGCACACCGCATCGGCGCGCCCGGCCTGGAAGGCGGCGATCGCCTCGGCGTTACCGGGGAAGCGCGAGACCTGCGCTTTGGTCACGTTCTCGGTGAGGAACTTGTCCATGCTGCTTGCCTGCGGCACGGCGATGCGCACGGCCGGTTTGTCGAGATCGGCCCACGCCGTCACCGGCAGATCGTCGCGGGCCAGCACGGCGAGCGAATAGAACAGCAGCGGCGTCTTCGGGAAATCGACGGCCTGGGCGCGCTCGGGCGTGGCGTCCATCATCGACATCATGTCGATCTTGTTGCCCTGCAAGGCGGCGATCGCCGTGCCCCAGGTCACCTCGACCGGCTCGAACTTCACGCCGAGGCCGGCCGCCAACGCCTTGCCGAGCGAGACGCCGACGCCGCTCGCCCAGTCGCCCGATTTCGGGTCCTTCGAATACCAGGGCGGTGCCTGCGTGACGCCGACGCGCAGCGTGCCGCGCTGCTTGATCTGCGCCAGCGTGCTGTCGGGCGAGGCCTGGGCCCAGGCGGCCGGCGCCATGGCTGCGGCGGCGAGCGCCAGCACGGAGCGGCGATGAATGTGAGCGGGCATGGCGTCAGGGCTCCTTCAGAGGGTAGCTCGCATGATAAAGACACTCCCCGCGGCGTTCGCGCGCCTTGCCTGGCTAGCTAGGGCGGGGCCTTGTCTTTCCGCCGACTGTCCGCTCTCGGGCGAGCTGCACGAACGCCACGACGCGGCCGACTTCGAGACGAAGACGCAAGACAAGCTCGAGGCGGCGTAGTGACGATGCCGCCCGGCGGCGTGCATCTCAGCGGCTGGCGATCCTGGCGGCGAGCGCTGCGAACACCACGGCAGGATCTTCCTGGCATCGATACCTGAAGCGCAGAGTCGGCGCGGTACTTCCGAAATCGGCCGCGACGCGGGTCTCCGCCGCCAGCAAGAAGGCGGGCTCGGTCCCCTGCTGCGCGCTCACGGCGACCGGCGCGCCGGACGCTTCGACCAGGCACGTCGCCTTGCCGCCCGACCTGAATGGCGAGCGAAGGCGTTGGTTGATGTCCCAGGAAGTGGTGTAAGTCTTTCGTTGCGGCAAGTCGCGTAGGGCGTAGCCCGAAGCGGCTTGCCGCAACGGCGACGGCGATCCCGGTCGGGGTAGCCATCGTGGTCCCGGATATGGTTGAGGTGCGACC
>JBBRLS010000049.1:0-32170 GCA_038231215.1 Burkholderiales bacterium
CAGGCCGATGTTGCCTTCCTGGATCAGGTCGAGGAACTGCAGGCCGCGGTTGGTGTACTTCTTGGCGATCGAGATCACGAGGCGCAGGTTGGCCTCGATCATTTCCTTCTTGGCGTCGCGCGACGAGCGCTCGCCCTCGTTCATGCGCTTGTTGATGCGCTTCAGGTCGTCGAGCGGCACCACCGCGCGGGCCTGCTGCTCGGTGAGCTTCTTCTGCAGCTCCTGTACCGGCGGCAGGTTGCGCGCCAGGATGACGCTGTACGGCTTGCCCGCCTGGACTTCTTTTTCCGCCCATTTCAGGTTGAGGATGTTGGGCGGGAAGTTCTTGATGAAGTATTCCTGCGGCATGCCGCACTTGTCGACCAGGATCTTCCTCAGCTCGCGCTCGTAGCGGCGCACGTCGTCGACCTGCGAACGCAGGATCGCGCAGAGCTTCTCGATCGTCTTGACCGTGAAGCGAATCGTCATCAGCTCCGAGCTGATCGCCTGCTGGGCACGGTTGTACGAGGGCGACTGGTAGCCGTCCTTCTCGAACGCCTTCCTCATCTTGTCGAAGTTGATGCGCAGGGCATCGAACTTGACGAGCGCGGCGACCTTCAGCTCCTCTAGCTTCTTGGTCAGCGCCTTCGAGCCGCCGTTGCCGTCGTCGTCGTCCTCCTCGTCGAAGAAGTCGACGTCTTCCTCGGCCACGTAGTCGTCGGCCTCGTCGACGGAGACGAAGCCATCGACGGCTTCGGAGATCTTCATCTCGCCCGAGCCGATCCGGTCGGCATAGACGAGGATCTCGGCGATCGTCGTCGGCGAGGCGGAGATCGCGAACATCATCGCCTGCAGGCCTCCCTCGATGCGCTTGGCGATCTCGATCTCACCCTCGCGCGTGAGCAGCTCGACGGTGCCCATCTCGCGCATGTACATGCGCACCGGATCCGTCGTGCGGCCGAACTCGGAGTCGACCGTCGAGAGCGCCGCCTCGGCAGCTTCCTCGGCCTCTTCCTCCGTCGCGGTGGTGGCGCCGCCGCCGGCGATCAGCAGGGTCGCCGCGTCGGGCGCCTGCTCGTACACGGCGATGCCCATGTCGTTGAGCATCGAGACGATCGCCTCGAGGATCTCGTGGTCGACGAGCTTTTCGGGCAGGTGGTCGTTGATTTCCTGGTGCGTCAGGAAACCGCGCGTCTTGCCCATCTTGATGAGCGTCTTCAGCTCCTGCCGGCGCTTGGCGACCTCTTCTTCGGTGAGCTGAGTCTCGTCGAGGCCGAACTCGCGCATCAGCGCGCGTTCCTTAGCGCGCGAGACCTTCATGCGCAGCGGCTTGGCCTTGGCCGCGTCGGCCTCGGCAACGACGATCGGCTCGCCCTCGATCTCGGATTCGATCTCGGACAGGTCGACGTCGGAAGCTTCCGGCTTGGCGGCCTTGTCGTCGCCCTTGCCTTTCTTCGCGGGCAGGCTCTTGCCCTTGGACGCGATGTCCACGACCTTTGCCGACGCCGAAGGCTTCTTCTTCGCCTCGACCGTGGCGGCGACGGCTTTCGTCGGCTTCGTGGCAGTGGCGGTGGCGCTGGCTTGGGGCGTAACGGCGGTCGGGGCGAGCTTCTTGGCGGTCATGCGGTTCCTCTGCTGTAGGGTGTCGGCGTGCGCGTGAGCCCAACGATCGAACTGCGCGCGTAAGCGCGAAATTCAAGTCCGACGGTCTTCGACAGGCACGTGCGAAGCGGCCCGCGGCAGCGACTCAACAGGGGTTGAACGCCGTGCGGGCCGATGCGGGGTGACCGACGGCCCGACCTGGCAGGTCGGGATATCGATGTTGCAGTCCTTGCGGGGAGAGGTGGCCTTGGAGATGACCCTTTTTCGAAGGGTGGCCGGGGCCCGGAGGTGCTGCCGTCACGTTGCCGCGATCGCAAAGCCTTCGATTATACGACAGCTACCGGCTTCGTCAAAGGCGCCGCAGCACGCGCATGGCATCTTCCCGAGCCGGCGCCTGACGGAGCTGCGCGACCGACAGGCGCAGATCGTCGGCGACAGGCTCGATCGCCGGATCCTCGGCGGCTACGAGCGCCATGGCACTCGCGGCCCACTCCTCGGTCGCAATTCGTTCGCGCAGCGCCGCCCATGGCACGGCACCGTGCTCCGCCGAGTCTCGGTCGATGAAGCGGAACAGCTGGCCGTGCCATCCGGGCAGCGCGCAGAGGAGTGCGTGTTCGGCAGCGCTCAGCGTCTCCCACCAGCGACTCTCCAGAAGCAGGAGCCAGGCGATGCGGTCGGCCGGCCGGCGCATCGCCTGGCGGGTATTGCGACGCGGCCGAGTCGCCACAGGCTGCTCCGGCGGGCGCTCGCGCCGTGTTGTCGCGGCCTGCCACGCGGCCGCCAGTTCGTCGATCGGCAAGGCCGCGCGCGATGCGATCTCGCCGAGCAACTGGCGCTTCAGCATACCGTCGGGCAGCGCCGACCAGAGCGGCCGCGCATTGGCGAGGAACCGGGCGCGGCCCTCGGCGGTGGCGAGATCGGTATCGACACTGGCCTGCGCGAAGATCTGGCGCGACAGCGGCACCGCCTCGGCAACGGCGAGCTCAAAGGCCGGCGCGCCCCGCTCGCGGACGAAGCTGTCGGGGTCGTGCTCCGCGGGCAGGAAAAGAAAACGGAAGCTGCGCGTGTCGCTGGCGTGCGGCAGGCTCGCCTCAAGCGCGCGACCGGCGGCGCGACGACCGGCGGCGTCGCCGTCGAAACTGAAGACCACCGACTCGGTGAAGCGGACGAGCTTTTGCACGTGTTCGGCCGAGCAGGCCGTGCCGAGCGTGGCGACGGCGTTCTCGAACCCCGCTTGCGCCAAGACGACGACGTCCATGTAGCCCTCGACGACGAGTGCATAGCCGCGCTGGCGGATGGCCGTCCGCGCCTCGAACAGGCCGTAGAGCTCGCGGCCCTTCACGAACACCGGCGTCTCTGGCGAATTGAGGTATTTCGGCTCGCCGCCGTCCAGAACCCGGCCACCGAAACCGATGACCGGCCCCTGCACCGAGCGGATCGGAAACATGATGCGGTCGCGAAAGCGGTCATAGCGCTTCTTCGGCGCGGTGTCCGCACCGTCGCCGCTCGACCCGCCGGACGCGTCGCCGTCGGCGGCCTGGCTGATGACGAGGCCGCTTTCCTCGAGCAGCGGATCGTCGTACTCCGCGAAGACGCTCGCCAGCCCGCGCCACCCCTCGGCGGCGTAGCCGAGCCCGAACCGCGCTGCCACCTCGCCGCTCAGGCCGCGCCCCTTCAGGTAGGCGATGGCGCGGTCGCTGACCTTCAGCTGACGCTTGTAGCCCTCGGCCGCCTTCGCCAGCACATCGCTCAGCGTTGCCTGTCGCTGCTTCTGCGCGACGGCCTGTTCGCGCTCGCCCGGTGTCGACGTGTCTTCGGGGACCGTCATGCCGGCCTGCTGCGCGAGGTCGCGAACCGCGTCGATGAAGCCCATCCCGTGCTGCTCGATCAAGAAGCCGACGGCGTTGCCGTGAACGCCGCATCCGAAGCAGTGATAGGTCTGCCGCGACGGGCTGACCGTGAAGCTCGGCGACTTCTCGCCGTGGAACGGGCAGAGGCCTTTCCAAGTGGCGCCGGCGCGCTTCAACTCGACCGAGCGGCCGACGATCTCGACAATGTCGACGCGGGCGAGCAGATCGTGGACGAAGGCGGGCGGGATCATGGTTCGAGAAGGGCGGGCGCTTCTCGCGCTGTGCCATCGCTCCTAAAACCCATTCTCGCTCGCGAATGCGAGCACGCCGCGGCGCCCCCGAGAGCGCCGGCCTACGTCAGACCGCGAAGTCGCCGATCTTGCGGCCGCTCGCGATGGCGGCTTTCAACCAGCGCGGCTGCAGGCCGCGTCCACTCCATGATTCGCCGGTGGACGCATTGCGGTATTTCGCCGCCACCTTGCCGCCGCCCGATTTGGCCCGCTTCGCCGCCGATTTGGCCGACCGCGTTCCGAGGTCGGCCGGGGTCAATCCATATTCCGCCATCAGCGCCTTGACTTTGTCGATGGCCGCGCCACGCTCGCTCGACTTGGTTTGCTCGATCTGGCGCTCGAGGGCTTCTTTTTGCGCCATCAGGTCTTGCAATGTAGCCACGTCGGTCCTTCGCTCTGTTTATGCCTGGTAGGGCGGAGCGGATTCTATAAGACCTAGGGCGGGGGTGGCGGAACATATCCGGCCGGCTGTTCGGCGCCATCGCCGAAAAAGAAATTCTCCATCTGGCGGGCGAGATATTGGCGGGCGCGCTGATCGGCGAGATTGAGGCGATTCTCGTTCACCAGCATCGTCTGGTGCTTGAGCCACGCCGCCCAGGCTTCCTTGCTGACGGAAGAGTAGATGCGTTTGCCGAGTTCACCGGGATACGGCGCGTAGCCGAGACCTTCGGCCTCGCGCTTCAAATAGACGCACTGAACAGTTCTGGCCATGATTTCCTGCAGTTTGAATCGCCGGCTCAGGCCAGCTTCTTGACGAATACCTGGGAGCGCCTGTCCCAGTTGTACTTGCGTTTGCGCGCTTCCGGCAACCAGTCGGGATCGGCCTGCACGAAACCACGCTTGATGAACCAGTGCATGGTCCGCGTCGTCAGCACGAATATGCTTTCCAGGCCGAGGGCTCGGGCGCGCTGCTCGACGCGTTTCAATATGCGCTCGCCATCGCCCTGGCCCTGGACATGCGGCGACACGGTGAGCGCCGCCATTTCCGCCGTTTTCGCTTCCGGGTAGGGATACAGGGCGGCGCAGCCGAATATCACGCCGTCGTGCTCGATGACGGTGTAGTTGTCGATATCGCGCTCGATCTCGGTCCGGTCGCGTTTGACGAGCGTGCCGTCGCGCTCGAACGGTTCGATCAGGTGGAGCACCCCGCCGATGTCGTCGGCGGTGGCCTCGCGCAGGCTTTCGAGCTTCTCGTCGACGACCATCGTGCCGATGCCGTCGTGCGTGAAGACTTCCATCAGCAGCGAGCCGTCGATCGCGAACGGCAGGATGTGCGATCGCTCGACGCCGCCGCGGCAGGCGCGCACGCAGTGCCGCAGGTAGAACGCGGTGTCGGTCGGCAACAGCGGCGGCGGCAGCGACGCCAGCAGACGCTCGGCCTCGGCAAGGGTGAGCTCGGTGTCGATCGGAGTCTCGGCGTCGGCCGGGTTTTCGTGGATGCCGGCGACCTCGGTCACGAACAGCAGCTTGTCGGCCTGCAGCGCGATCGCGGTGCTGGTCGCGACGTCTTCCATCGTCAGGTTGAAGGCCTCGCCGGTCGGCGAGAAGCCGAACGGCGACAGCAGCAGCATGGCGCCGATGTCGATGGCGCGGCGGATGGCGGCCGCGTCGACCTTCCTGACGATGCCGCTGTGCATGAAGTCGACGCCGTCGACGACGCCGACCGGCTGCGCGGTGAGGAAGTTGCCGGAGACGACGCGAACGATCGCGTTGGCCATCGGTGTGTTGGGCAGGCCCTGCGAGAACGCCGCCTCGATCTCGAAACGCAGTTGGCCGGCAGCTTCCTGGGCACTGTCGAGCGCGACCGCATCGGTGATGCGCATGCCGTTGCTGTGCCTCGAGTCGTGGCCTTTCGACCGCAGCTGCTCGTTGACCTGCGGGCGGAAGCCATGCACGAGGACGATCTTGATGCCCATCGCCTGAAGGATCGCCAGGTCCTGCGCGAACGAGGCCAGCTTGCCAGCCGCGATCAGCTCGCCGGCGATCGCGACGACGAAGGTGTTGCCGTGATAGGCGTGGATATACGGCGCCACGGTGCGGAACCACGGCACGAAGGTGTGCGGGAAGACGAGGTTCAAGGCAGGAGCGGGCGGCCGAAGCGGTCGGATTCTGTCACGGTGCCGACCACGACAGCGGGTCGGTTCCCGGTCGGGCCGAACGCCTTGCATAGCCCGCCGGCGTCCTCGAGAAGCGGGCGGCGTGCCGCAGCGCCACCAGGGCGCCGAACCCCGATGCGCTGGTCTCGAACTGCGCCGAGAAGTCGGCCGCCGATGCCGCGAAGCCGCCGTCGACACGGCCGAACTCGCGCAGCCATTGGCCGGTTCGCGCCAGCGACACCTCGACGTGCCAGCTGCCGCCTTCCTGCCGTTGCCGCCCCAGCGCGGTGGTGATGCCGAATGCGAGCAAAAAGCCGGAGGCCATGTCGAGAATCTGCATCGGCAGCGCTTTCGGTGCCGATGAGCCTCCCGCGTGCGCCTCGTCGACGTTGAAACCGGTGGCGGTCTGCACCAGCGAATCGAAGCCGCGTCGGGCGGACCAGGGGCCGAGCCGGCCATACGCGGAGAGCGTCGCGTGGACGATGCCGGGTCGACACCGCACGACATCGTCGACGCCGAAGCCGAGCGCCGCGAGGCCGCCGGGCCGGTAGCCTTGCAGGAACACGTGCGCGTCGGCGAGCACGCTCCTCAGCGCTGCGGCGCCTGCGTCGCTGCGCAGGTCGGCGAACGCCGAGCGCTTGCCGCGGCTGGTGTCGGCGATGGCGTCGATGTTCGGCAGTTGCGGCGAGTTCACCAGCATCACATCGGCGCCGTAGGCCGCGAGAGTGCGACCAGCGATCGGGCCTGCCAGGATCCGCGTGAGGTCGAGGACACGCAGGCCGTCGAGCGGCCGTGACGCCGCGGCCAGCGTCGACCAAGGGAGCGGCGGTGCATCGCCGATGCGCCGGATCTCCACCAGCGGCAGGCCGGCGATCGCCTGCGACTGCGGATGACGGAGCCACTCTTCGTGCGAGCGCAGGGCAGCGACGACGAGACCGGCATCGGTCGCCGCCGCTTCGAAGTCGAGCGCTGTCCAGCGCGCCAACGCAGCGGCCACCGACGCGCGCTGGGCGCCCGCTCCCGGAGGCAGGCCGAGCAGCGACAGTACGCCGTCGCGGTGGTGGGCGAAGTTGGTGTGCAGGCGGACCCAGCCGCCGTTGCCATCGGCGCCACAGGGATAGAGGCCCGCAATCGGGTCCCAGACGACGGGTGCCCGGCCGTCGACCCTGAAGTAGCCGCAACTCTCCAGCGCTGCCTCGCGCATGTCGACGGCAACCTGCTGGCCGAGCCCGTTGCGGAGCCGCCCCACTTCGGCTGCCGCCAGCGCCGCGGCGGCCATCGACACCTGCGCGGCGGTGCCGACCGCGAACGACGACGGCAGCACCGGCTCGGCGCCGCTCAGTGCGGCGTTGCCGAGCGCCGTCGCGGGCAAGCCGGCCGACGACCAGAGAGCCGCGAGCGCGTCGCGAGGCGTCGCGATCACGGCGCCGCTTTCTCTCGCGCGACGGTCAGTGCGAGCCGCCACCCAGGTAAGCAGCGCGCACTGCCGGGTCGTCGCGCAGCTGCTCGGCCGGTCCGTGCACGGAAATGCGGCCGTTCTCGAGCACGTAGCCGTAGTCGGCCACGGCGAGTGCGGCCGCCGCGAACTGCTCGACGAGCAGCATCGTCACGCCTTCGGCCTTCAGCCGCGCGACGATGCGGAAGACCTCGTTGACGAGGATTGGCGCCAGCCCCATCGAAGGTTCGTCGAGAAGCACGACGTCGGGATTGAGCATGGTCGCGCGCGCCATCGCCAGCATCTGCTGCTCGCCACCGGAGAGCGTGCCGGCGAGCTGAAGGCGGCGTTCCTTGAGCCGCGGGAACAGCTCCATAGCGCGCTCGAGATCGGCCGCGACATCGCCGCGCGGCCGGCTGCCCGTGAGCCGCGGAAAGGCGCCGAGGCGCAGGTTGTCTTCGACCGACATCGTCGCGAACACGCGGCGGCCTTCCGGAGAATGGGCGAGGCCGAGCTTGGCGATGGTGTACGACTCGAGGCCGTCGATGCGCTTGCCCTTGAGCGTGATCTCGCCGCCGCTCGGCGCGATCATTCCCGACACGGCGCGCATCGTCGTCGTCTTGCCGGCGCCGTTGGAGCCGATCAGTGTCACGACCTTGCCCTTGGGCACATCGATCGAGATGCCGTGCAGGACCTGCACCTTGCCGTAGCCGGCAACCAGGTTGGAGATGGAGAGCATGGCCTCGCTCATTTGTGCACCCTACGGCCTTCGGCCGATCCCGCCGAGCGGGAATGAGCCTCTTCGGGCGGCCGGGCGAGGCTCATGCCGGCTGCGCCTCGACGTCGCCGCCGAGATACGCCTCGATGACCTTCGGGTCGGCCTGTACCTCGGCCGGCGTGCCTTCGGCGATCTTCTGGCCGAAGTCGAGCACCGAGACGCGGTCGCACATGCTCATCACCACGTCCATGTGATGCTCGATCAGGATCACGGTGACGCCGTGCTCGCGGATCTTGCGGATGAAGACGATCAGCTCCTTGATGTCGGGGGCGGTGAGGCCGGCGGCGGGCTCGTCAAGCAGCAGCAGCTCGGGATCGAGTGCCAACGCACGAGCGATCTCCAGCAGGCGCTGCTTGCCGTAGGGGAGGTTGCGGGCCTCCTCGGCCGCGAAGGCGACGAGGCCTACGAACTCGAGCAGGCCGAGGGCTCGCGCTTCGGCGGCGGCGCGCTCGCGGCGATAGCGCGGCGATGTCACGGCGACATCCAGCAGGTTGCTGCGAAAGCTGTGGTGCAGGCCGACGAGGACGTTCTGCAGCGCCGTCATCTCGCCGAACAGCTGCACGTTCTGGAACGTGCGGGCGATGCCCGAGAGCGCGATGTCCGACGACGTGCGCCCGACCAGCGACTTGCCTGCGAACGAGACCGATCCCGCGGTCGGCTGGTAGATGCCGGTGAGCACGTTCATCATCGTGCTCTTGCCCGAGCCGTTCGGCCCGATCAGGCCGTGGATCGAGCCGCGGCGAACGACGAGGTCGACGTCGTTGAGCGCCTTCAGGCCGCCGAACTGCATCAGCACCTTGCCGGCCTCGAGGATGTCGCCGGTGCCGCCCCGCGTGGTCGCGGTGGCAACGGCGTCGGCCGGTGCTGCGGCTCCTCCGATCGACGACACCGCGACGGCCTTCTTCAGGTTGAGCGCATTGCGGACGAAGCCGACGATGCCGTCCTGCAGGTAGTAGACAACGAACAGCGTGATGACGCCGAAGATCGAGAGCCGCCAGTCGGTCATGCCCTGCAGCACGAACGAAACCCCGGCGAGCGCGATGCTGCCGACGACCGGGATCGCCATCTGCTGGACCGTGCGCTTGCCGCGCCGTACCGCGACGAAGGCGGCCACCGCGACGATGATCGCCAGCGTTACCGAGACGTATCGAAACAGCTCGAGATCGTCGAGCAGCTTGGGCAGCAGCACGATGATGGCCGCGCCGAGCAACGCGCCGGTGCGCGTCTTGCGGCCACCCATGATCACCGCGAGCAGGAACAGCACCGTGAGCTCGAAGTTGTAGGTGTTCGGAGAGATGTACTGCTCGGAGAACGAGTAAAGCGCACCGGCCAGACCGGCCAGGCCGGCGCTGATGACGAACGCGTAGACCTTGTAGCGATAGACCGACACACCCATGCAGTCCGACGCCACCGGGCTCCCTCGCAAGGCCTCGAAGGCGCGACCGAGATGCGAGCGCAGGATGTTGTGGACGACGACGAGCGAGAGTACGAGCAGTGCGGCGACGAGCCAGAAGAAGCCGCGCTCGTCAAGCTGCAGGCCGAGCAGCGCCGGCTTGGTGAGCTTGATGCCGAGAGGGCCTTCGGTAAGGAAGGTCATCTCGTTGATCAGGATCTGGATGATCGTGCCGAAGGCCAGCGTGACCATCGCCAGGTACGGGCCGGTGACGCGCAGTGCCGGCAGGGCGAGCACGGCGCCGAAGACCGCTGTGATCCCGATGGCGCCGAGCAAAGTCACGAGCAGCGGCGTTCCCAGCTTGGTCACCATCACACCGGCAGCGTAGGCGCCGATGCCGAACAGGCCGGCGTGGCCGAGCGAGACCTGCCCCGTGTAGCCGACGACGATGTCGAGCCCGAAGAGCAGGATCGCGTAGATCATGATCGTTTCGAGCAGGTGGATGTAGTAAGGGTTGTCGACCGCGATCGGGAACATCACGACGGCGATGATGCCCAGCAGCGCTGCGCCCGAGCGCAGGAGTTTCTGCGAGCTCATACCTTCTTGATCGCCGTCTTGCCGAACAGGCCGGCCGGTCGGATCGCGAGCACGATGAGCAGCAGCACCAGGCCGGGCACGTCCTTGTAGCCGGTCGAGAGATAGAAGCCGGTGGTCGTCTCGGCGATGCCGAGGATGATGCCGCCGAGGATGATGCCCATGCCGCTCGTCAGGCCGCCAATGATGGCGACCGCGAAGGCCTTGAGGCCGAGCACCGCGCCCATGGTCGCGCCGGTGAGCGTGAGCGGCGCGATCAGCACGCCGGCGAACGCCGCGCTCATCGACGAGAGCGCGTACGAAAAGGTGATCACGAGGCCGGTGTTGATGCCCATCAGCTTGGCGGCGTCGCGGTCGTTGAACGTGGCGACGACAGCCTTGCCGTATATCGAGCGGCGGTTGAAGATCTCGACCGCCAGCATCATCGCGACGGCGCCGACGACGACGAGAATTTCCATCGGCAGCACGTTGGCGCCGAGGAACTTGATCGGCGACTCGGGCAACGGCGACGGGAACTTGAGGTCGTCGCGACCCCACACGTTCTCGGCGACGTTCTTGAAGATGATGCCGAGCGCGATCGTCGACATGATCCAGCCGAACTCCGACTTGATCTTGAGCGCCGGCCGCACGCCGATGCGCTCGACGAAGGCGCCTTGCACCGCGCCGAAGATGCACACGAGCGGGATCATCAACCAATAGTTCACGCCGAGCCCAACCAGCGTGAGGCCGACGAGCGCGCCGAGCATCAGCGCGTCGCCCTGGCCGAAGTTGAGCGTGTCGGAGGTCTGGAACGTGAGCTGATAGCCGAAGGCGATGACCGCGTAGATCATGCCGAGGGCGATGCCGCTGAAGACGAGCTGGGTGAGGATCTGCATGTGCGTGTCCCGGCTTGCCGAAAAAAGGCGCCGCCGCGGGACGACCCCGGGGCGGCGCGCGTGGCCCTGCGGCCTACTTCTTCATCGGCGCCAATGCACCCTTGGCATTGGCGTCTTTCAGGCGCACCTGCGACGCCTTTTGCTGGTCGTCGGGGTAGGCGTAGACGACGCGCTGGCCCTTGACCTCGCCGAACACCGGGATGTTCGCGGTGATCGCTTCGTGGTCGGCCTTCGAGAACGGCTTGTTGTAGGTCGTGATGACACCGTCGATCGGCGTCTTCAGGTCCTCGAGCGCCGCCTTGATCTTCGGCCCGTCGGTCGAGCCGGCCTGCTTGATCGCCGCGGCGAGCAGGTAGACCGAGTCGTAGCCTTGCGCGGCGGAGACCGGCGAGTCGATGCGGCTGTTCTTCGGGTTGAAGGTCTTCAGGTAGCTGACGATGAACGACTGGCGCTTGGGCGTCGTCGGCTCCTGGATGAAGGTCTGCGGCATGCGCGCGCCTTCGCCGCCGGGGCCGGCGTTGTCGATGTAGTTGGCCATCGACAAGGTCCACGAGCCGATCATCGGCACCTTCCAGCCCAGCTTGGTCATGCCGTTGGCGATCTGCGCGAGCTCGGGGCCGATGCCGTAGGTGAGGACGACGTCGGCGCCGGCTTCCTTGGCCTTCAGCAGCTGGGCCGTCATGTCGACGTCCTTGATGTTGAACTTCTCGACCGCGACCGCCTTGATGCCCTTCAGCTCGAGCGCCTTCTCGAGATCGGCGCGGCCGAGCTGGCCGTAGTTGGTGGAGTCGGCAAGGATCGCGACCTTCTTGTAGCCGCGGCGCGTGATCGCCTCTTCGACGACCATCGGCGCCTGGATCGAGTCGTGCGCGGAGTTGCGGAAGACGTAGTTCTCGGGCTGATCGTCGAACTGGTGCGTGACGAGCGAGCCGGTCGCGACGTTGTTCATGACCGGGATTTTCGCTTCCTGGAAAAAGCGCTGCGAGGCCAGGGCGACGCCGGTGTTGATGTAGCCGACCAGGGCGACGACTTTCTCCTTGTTGATGAGCTCCTGGGCGATCTGCACGCCGCGCTCGTTCTTGGCTTCGTCGTCGCGCTCGACGAGCTGGATCGGCCGACCGAGCACGCCGCCGGCCTTGTTGATCTCGTCGACGGCGAGACGCACGCCGTCGCGCATGCTGACGCCCATCGACGACGAACCGCCGGTGAAGGGACCGTCGACGCCGATCTTGATCGGGTCTGCAGCGAAGACGAAAGTGGCGGAAGCGGCCAGGGCGAGGGCGCTCGCCAGGCGGGACGATCGGAACATGGGGGGTGTCTCCTGAATTCGGAACCGGTGCCGGGTAGCACAACAGCGCAATCTAGCATCGGCTCTGCGGCCGCGCATCGGTGAATGCCTGAGCGCAAGGATGGTGCGCGGCCGGCCCCGGATAATCCCCCCGTGCTCCTGCCGATCGAGTTTCCCGAGGCGCTGCCCGTCTCGGCGCGGCGCGACGACATCACCGCCGCCCTGCGCGCGCACCAGGCCGTCGTCGTCTGCGGCGAGACCGGCTCGGGCAAGACGACGCAGTTGCCGAAGATCCTGCTCGCCATGGGCCGCGGACGCGCCAATGGCGGCGGCCTGATCGGCCATACGCAGCCGCGCCGCATCGCCGCATCGAGCGTCGCCAAGCGGATCGCCGAGGAGCTGAAGACTCCCCTCGGCGAAGTGGTCGGCTACAAGGTTCGCTTCCAGGACCGGATCACCGCGGGCGCGAGCGTCAAGCTCATGACCGACGGCATCCTGCTCGCCGAGACTCAGAGCGATCCGCTGCTGCGCGCCTACGACACGATCATCGTCGACGAGGCGCACGAGCGCAGCCTGAACATCGACTTCCTGCTCGGCCACCTGCGCCAGATCATGCCGCGCCGGCCCGACCTGAAGATCATCGTCACCTCGGCGACCATCGATGCCGATCGCTTCGCCGCGCACTTCGCCTCGAAGGACGGGCCGGCGCCTGTGCTGCAGGTATCGGGCCGGCTCTATCCGGTCGAGATCCGCTGGCGGCCCTTCGTCGAGAGCCGCGATCACGACCTGGGCGATGCGATCTGCGACGCGGTTGATGAGCTCTGGCGCGGCGTCATCGACGGCCCGGCCGCCGCCGGCTCGGGCGACGTACTCGTCTTCCTGCCCGGCGAGCGCGAGATCCGCGACGCTGCCGAGAAGTTGCGCAAGCACCACCCCCCCGGCGTCGAGGTGCTGCCGCTCTTCTCGCGGCTCAGCCAGGAGCAGCAGGACGAGGTGTTCGCGCCGCACAGCGCGCGCCGCGTCGTGCTCGCCACCAACGTCGCCGAGACCTCGCTCACGGTACCCGGCATCCGCTACGTGATCGATGCGGGCACGGCGCGCATCAAGCGCTACAGCTTTCGCAGCAAGGTCGAGCAGCTGCCGATCGAGCCGGTGAGCCAGGCCGCGGCCAACCAGCGCGCCGGGCGCTGCGGCCGCGTCGCCGACGGCATCTGCATCCGCCTTTACGACGAGGCCGACTTCGCGGCGCGGCCGCGCTTCACCGAGCCCGAGATCGTGCGCTCGTCGCTGGCCGGCGTGATCCTGCGCATGAAGTCGCTGAACCTCGGCAGCGTCGAGGACTTTCCATTCCTCGAAGCGCCGCCCAAGCGCGCCATCGCCGACGGCTATCAGCTCCTCAACGAGCTCGGCGCCACCGACGACGAGAACGCGCTCACGACGATCGGCCGCGAGCTGGCCAAGCTGCCGCTCGACCCGCGCGTCGGCCGCATGATCCTGGCCGCACGCGAGCGCGAGTCGCTGCGCGAGGTGCTCGTCATCGCCAGTTCGCTCAGCGTGCAGGACGTGCGCGACCGGCCGATCGAGCAGCAGCAGGCGGCCGACCAGGCGCACGTCAAGTTCGACGACGACAAGTCCGAGTTCCTCGGCGTGCTCAAGCTCTGGGCCTGGCTCGAGAGTTCGCGCGGCGGACACGGCGAGCATCGGCTGTCGAGCCGCAAGCACGAGCAGGTGCTGCGCGACAGCTTCGTCTCGCCGCGCCGCGTGCGCGAATGGCGCGACGTGTTCGCGCAGTTGCAGCAGGTGGTCGTCGAGCACGGCTGGCGCGTCAACAGCTTGCCGGCAAGCTACGAGCAACTGCACCTGTCGATGCTCGCCGGGCTGCTCGGCAACGTCGGCCAGAAGAGCGAGGAAGACGACTCCTACCTCGGCGCGCGCGGCATCCGTTTTCATCGCCACCCGGGCTCGCACCTGTCGAAGAAGCCCGGGCGCTGGATCGTCGCCGCCGAGCTGGTCGAGACGACGCGGCTCTACGCGCGCGGCATCGCCAACATCGACGTCAAGTGGCTCGAGACAGTCGGCAGCCACCTGCTGAAGAAGCAACTCCTCGAGCCGCATTGGGAAAAGAAGGCCGGCCAGGTCGTGGCGCTCGAACGGGCGACGCTCTACGGCCTGGTGATCTACGCGAATCGCCGCGTCGACTACGGCCAGGTCGATCCAGCGGCGGCGCGCGAGATCTTCATTCGCGAGGCGCTGGTCGGCGGCGAGTGGGAGACCAAGCTGCCGTTCGCCGCGGCCAACCGCAAGCTGATCGCCCAGGTCGAGGAGCTCGAGCACAAGGCGCGACGCCAGGACGTGCTGGTCGACGACGAGTTGATCTTCGCCTTCTACGACCAGCAGGTGCCGGCCGACGTGCACGACCAGCAGACCTTCGAGCGCTGGTATCGCCAGGAGGTGAAGCGCCAACCCAGCCTGCTGCTGCTGACGCGCGACGAGCTGATGCGGCACGAGGCCGCCGGCATCACGACCGCGGCATTCCCGCGCACCCTGCGTCTCGGCGGCATCGACTGCGCCGCGACCTATCTGCACGAGCCGGGCAACGTGCGCGACGGCGTCACCGTCACCTTGCCCATCTTCGCCCTCAACGCGGCGAGCGAAGAGCGATGCGAGTGGCTCGTGCCGGGCATGCTGAAGGACAAGCTGCTCGCGCTCGCCAAGACGCTGCCGCAGCGGCCGCGATCGCGCCTCGTTCCCTTGCCCGACTACGCCGACACCTTCATCGAGCGCCATGAGTTCGGCGCCGGCAGCCTGGTCGACACGCTGGTGGCCGACGTTCGCACGCGCACCGGCCTCGAGATCAAGGCCGCCGACTTCAAGCACGAGCAGCTCGCCCCGCATCTGCTCATGAACCTGCGCATCGTCGACGAGCACGGACGCCAGCTCGGCGAGTCGCGCCGGCTCGCGCAACTGAAGGGCGAGCTGGGCGCGCAGGCGCGCACGGCGTTCCAGGCGCTGGCATCGCTGCGCTTGCCGGCAGCAACGGTGGCAGTGCAACAAGCCTCTGCGAAGAACACGCCAGGTGCCACGAAAGTCGCCGGCTCGACACGCGAACATGGAGCCGAAACCGGGACCGCCGCGGCGCCGGCCCGCTACACCGCCTGGACGTTCGGCGAGCTGCCCGAGCTGATGGAAGTGAAGCAGGGCGGCCAGTCGCTGATCGGCTATCCGGCGCTCATCGACAAGGGCGATCACGTCGAGATCGAAGTGTTCGACGAGCCCGAGGCCGCCGCCGACAAGCACCGCACCGGCCTGCGCCGCCTGGTCGCGCTGCAGCTTCGCGACGCCATCAAGTATCTCGAGAAGAACCTGCCCGACCTGCAGAAGATGGCGGTGCTCTACATGCCGCTCGGCGGCAGCGAAGAGTTGCGCGACCAGATCATCGCGGTCGCCCTCGACCACGCGTTTCTCGCCGAGCCCCTGCCCGCCGACGGCGCAGCATTCGCGCGACGGCTCGACGAGGGGCGAGGGCGCCTGACCCTGATCGCCGGCGAGGTGGCGCGCGCGGCCGGCGCCGTCCTCGTCGAGCTGGCCGCGGCGCAGCGCAAGCTCAAGGATGCCCGGCCGCCCAAGGACGTGGCCGACGACATCGCGGCGCAGATCGAGCGCCTGGTGCCCAAGCGCTTTCTCGCCGCCACGCCGTGGCCGCGCATGGCCCACGTGCCGCGCTATCTGAAGGCGATCGTCATGCGGCTCGACAAGCTCAAGGCCGACCCGGGCCGCGACGCATCGCGGCTGGCAGAGTTGCGCCCGCTCGATCAGCGCCATGCAAAGAAGCTCGCCGAGCGGCGCGGCGCGCGCGACCCGCGGCTCGAGGAATTTCGGTGGTGGCTGGAAGAGCTGCGCGTGAGTCTCTTCGCGCAGGAGCTGAAGACCCCGCAGCCTGTGAGTGCAAAGCGGCTTGAGAAGATATGGGCGCAGGCCTTTGCATGAGCGCGCCCGGCCGCTCCGAAGCGCTCATCCCGGAGCGCTTGGCGCGAAGGGTTCCGATGAGCGAGACTGCGCTTCTCGAAGAAGGGCAGCCCTTTGGCAACGATAGGAATCAGAAAGCTGTTCAAGCGCAAGCCGCGCCCCGACGACGCGGCATGGACCGTCGTTCCCGCGTCGCAGCGCGAGCTCGACGCCGTGATCCACCATTGCCGGCGCCTCGTCAGCCGCCGCGCCGTGATGGCCGCCGGCGTGTCGGTAGTGCCTATCCCCGGCCTCGACTGGCTGACCGACATCGCCGTGCTGATGAAGCTCATCCCCGACATCAATCACGCTTTCGGCTTGACGGCGGGGCAGGTCGAACGGCTCTCGCCCGATCGCCGCGTCGTCGTCTACAAGGCGATCTCGGCCGGCGGCAGCATGCTCGTGGGCAAGCTCGTGACCCGTGAAGTCGTGATCCAGGCATTGAAGCTGGTCGGCATCCGCCTCAGCACGCAGCAGGCCGCCAAGTTCGTGCCGATCGCCGGGCAGGCGCTCTCGGCGGCGCTCACCTATTCGTCGCTGCGCTATGTGTGCGAGCAGCACATCCAGCAGTGCGTGTCGGTGTCGAAGCAGTTGCTGCTCGCCGCGCCAGCGGCGGCAGACGCGAGCGCCTGAAGGCTCAGGCGCCTCGCACGCGACGCAACCAGCCGAGCCCGGCCGACGTTGCCGCCGCCGGCCGGTACTCGCAGCCGATCCAGCCTTCGTAGCCCAGCTCGTCGATCACGTCGAAGAGATACGGATAGTTCACCTCGCCCAAGTCGGGCTCGTGCCGCGCCGGCACGCCGGCGATCTGCAGGTGGCCGACGCCGCCGCCGGGCAGGTATTGGCGCAGCTTCATGGCCACGTCGCCCTCGACGATCTGGCAGTGATAGAGATCCATCTGCACCTTGAGGCGCGGCGCGCCGATCTCGGCGAGCACGGCGTGCGCCTCGTCCTGGCGGTTGAGAAAGTAGCCCGGAATATCGCGCGTGTTGATGGGCTCGATGAGCACGTCGACTTTCGCGTCGCCGGCCTTGCGCGCCGCCCACGCGAGGTTGCCCAGATACGCCGCGCGCAGGCTTTCGCGCGTGCTGCCCTGAGGCACCAGCCCGGCCATCAGGTGCACACGCGGGCAGCCGAGCGCGGCGGCGTAGTCGAGCGCACGATCGAAGCCGCTCCTGAACTCGGACTCTCGCCCCGGCAGGCAGCCGATGCCGCGTTCGCCGTTGGCAAAGTCGCCGGGCGGCGCGTTGAAGAGGACTTGCTGCAGGCCGTGCTGCTTCAGGAGCGCGGCCAGGGTGGCGGCGGGCCACTCGTAGGGGAAAAGAAATTCGACGGCGGTGAAGCCATCGGCAGCGGCAGCGGCGAAGCGGTCGAGGAACGCGTGCTCGACGTACATCATGCTGAGGTTGGCAGCGAAGCGTGGCATGGTCTTCCTTCGTCAGGCCCCGGAAAGATTCAGGGTTCGTTTCGGGAAGGCCTTGCGCAGCTTCGCGTCGGCAGACACGAGCTTGACGTCGAGATGCTCGGCCAAGGCAACGAACTCGCAGTCGTACGCGGAGCACCCACTGTCCTTGGCGAGACGGAGCACATCGACGGCCCCGACATCGTATTCGCCGTCCGCGACCAGAGACTCGGCGTTTCGGTGAATGCGGACCGCATCATCAAAGGTCAAGAGCTGGCCTCGCATGTATGTGGCCAGAACGTTCCTGAACTCGCTGCGCCATAACCTCGGGACCGCCCATTCCGGGTCCTTCAGAAGCAGAGCCTCTGCGGCCGCACTTTGCTTGCCGGGCAGATACAGGTATGCGAGCACATTCGTGTCGACGACGATCACGGCCGCCCCGTTCGCTTGAACTTGTCGATGTCTTCCGGCTTGAACGCTCCCTGCTTCAGGGAAAGCCTGATCGCTCGGGCATTCGCGACATGCTCGAGCGTGCCGGTCTTCCTTGGTAGCAAGGTCGTCTCGAGACACGCGATCGCCTCGCTGTTCAGACTGCGACGGTTCGCGTCGGCCGAGATTTTCAGCTGTTGATAAACCTCGTCCGGTATCCCCTTGAGGGTGATGGTCGTCGGCATGCTCGCTCTCTTCCCTGAACGGAACCATTATGGTTCCGTTTTGATTTCGATTCAAGGAAGATCGAAATTCACCAGCGTGCGCCGGAATGGAGGCGCAAGTCCTCTATCTGGGCGGCGGACAAAGGCCGGGGTGGCGATTGCGTCTCGACCCAGAGGCGCGCGGTCTCCTCCAGCTCTTCGAGCACGGCCATCGCCGCCGAGGGGGTCTCGTGCCAGACGTTGGGACCGAGGCGCGACAGCATGACGGCGCGGATCGGCGCGCCACGCGCCCGCGCCGCGTCGATGGCGGCGGCGACGAGATGCGCCGTTTCCGGGTCGCCCGGGCGCCGGTAAGCCAGCAGCGGCACGTGGCCGACCTTCATCACGAAGTAGGGCGTGATCGGTGGCAGCAGGTCTTCGCGCGACTTGTCGGCGGAAACAGCGAGGCTGGCCCGCACGAGGTACGTCGAATGCGTGTGGACGATGCAGCCGGCCTCGGGCGCTGCGGCGTAGATCGCGCGATGCAGCGCGAGCGTCTTGCTCGGCTGCGGCCCGCTTGCGACTGGCGCTCCGGAGACGTCGACTTTGACCAGCGCCTCGGGCTCGAGATCGCCGAGGCAGGCATCGGTCGCCGTGATGAGAAAGCCGTCGCTCAGGCGCGCGCTGAGATTGCCGGTGGTGCCGTGCACATAGCCGCGTGCATGCAGCGAGCGGCCGACGCGGCACACCTCGACGCGAAGCGCCGCTTCGTTCATGGCGCGACCACAAACGCGCGCTCGAAGAAGTCGACGCCGCCGAAGTTACCCGACTTGAGCGCGAGCAACATCCCCTCGCTCGCGAGGGCAGGCGCCGCGTGACACCAGGGCACGCCCGGGTCGATCTGCGCGCCGATGCGAAGGCGCTCGACGCCGAGTGCCCGCACGCACGCGCCCGAGGTCTCGCCGCCGGCGATGACGAGACGACGCGCGCCGCGTTCGACCAGCGCCCGCGCGACCGCCGCGAGAAGCGCCTCGACGCGCGCGCCGACGTCGTGCGCGCCGGCCTTCGACTGTGCTGCCGCGACGGCCAGCGGTGCCGCCGTGCTGTACACGAGCACGGGCCGGGCAGGGGACTTCGCCCACTCGGAAGCGGCCCACCGCACGACGCCATCGACCAGCTCATCGTCGTGTCCTTCGCGAAGCTCGAGCGGATCGACCTGCCACGCGGCGCCGCCGTCTTGCTTGAACCGCGCCACCTGCGCATTCGTCGCTTCCGAGCAGCTCCCCGACACGACGGCACACGGGCCGCTGCGCACCGCGGGTAACGACGCGGCGGTGCTCGATGCGGCGATGCCGAAGTTGGCCGGCAGCCCGATCGCGAGCCCGGACCCGGCGCAGACGAGCGTCAAGTCCTTCGCGGCCTGGCCGAGGCGAAGCAGGTCGTCGTTGTCGACCGCGTCGGCGATGGCGATCGAGACGCCCTCGGCTTGCAACGCCGCGATGCGCGCAGAGATCGCCGCGGCCGAGGCGCCCGTGGCGCGATGCTCGAGCAGCCCGACGCGCCGGCCCACGGCCCCTTTCGCACCGGCAGTCGCAAGCTGCGCCTGCAGCACGCGCACGAGGTTGGCGTCGGTCATCGGCGTGAGCGGGTGATGGCGCATGCCGCTTTCCGAGAGCAGCACATCGCCGACGAAAAGGTGGCCCTTGAAGACGGTGCGGCCGTTGTCGGGAAAGGCCGGCGTGGCGATCGTGAAGCTGCTGCCCTGCTCGCTCATCAGCGCTTCGAGGACGGGGCCGATGTTGCCGCGCGGCGTGGAGTCGAAGGTCGAGCAGACCTTGAAGTAAATCTGCGTGGCGCCGCCGGCCTTGAGCCAGCGGCACGCGGCCAGCGACTGCGCCACCGCGACCTCCGGCGGCGCGGTGCGTGACTTGAGGGCGACGACGATCGCGTCGACATCGTCATCGCCGATCGCCGACGCGCTGCCTTGCGGCACGCCGATCGTCTGCACCACGCGCATGCCGGCGCGCACGAGGTTGTTGGCGAGGTCGGTGGCGCCGGTGAAGTCGTCGGCGATGCAGCCGAGCCGCAGCGTCATGGCTTGCCTGCCGGAAGCTCGATGCCGGGAAAGATCTTGATCACGGCCGAGTCGTCTTCCTTCGCATAGCCTGCCGTCGAGGCCTGCATGAACATCTGGTGCGCCGTGCTCGCCAGCGGCAGCGGAAACTTGGTGGCGCGCGCCGTGTCGAGCACCAGGCCGAGGTCCTTGACGAAGATGTCGACGGCCGAGAGCGGCGTGTAGTCGCCGGCCAGCACGTGCGCCATGCGGTTCTCGAACATCCAGCTATTGCCGGCGCTGTGCGTGATGACCTCGTAGAGCGCCGCCGCGTCGACCCCCTCGCGCAGGCCGAGCGCCATGGCCTCGGCGGCCGCGGCGATGTGCACGCCGGCCAGGAGCTGGTTGATGATCTTCACCTTGCTGCCGTTGCCGGCCTGCTCGCCGAGCTGGTAGACCTTGGCGGCCATCGCGTGGAGGAAGGGCTCGGCCTTGGCCCAGGCCGCGGGCCTGGCGGCGGCCATCACCGTCATCTCGCCCGCCGCGGCCCGGGCCGCGCCGCCGGAGATCGGCGAATCGACATACAGCAGGCCCATCGCTTCGAGCCGACGCTCGAAGGCGATGGAGACGTTCGGGTCGACCGTCGAGCACATGACGAAGACGCTGCCCGGGCGCATCGCCGCGGCGACGCCGCCATCGCCGAACAGCACGGTCTCGGTCTGCGCCGCGTTGACGACGACTGAGACGACGACCTCGCAAAGCGCCGCCAGCTCGTCCGGCGTGGCGCAGGCGACGCCGCCCTGGCTCGCGAAAGCGGCCGCGACGCCGCCGCGCACGTCGCAGACGTGGACGTCGCAGCCGGCGCGGCGAAGCGAACCGGCCATGCCGGCGCCCATGGCGCCGAGGCCGATGACGCCGACTCGTTGGCCGGAGAGGGAAGGTTCGTTCATCACGGCGATGGTGCCGCGATCAACGGCCTTTCGCAATGCGTGGTGCCGAGAACCCGGTACCACCGTGTCGCGGCGATCAACGACGTAGGTTAGTTTTTCTTTTGGCGCTGAGTACGTCAGCTGTCGACCAAAGCTGAAATTCTCAAGCGTAGACTTGCTGCAGACCAGCTTACGCATACACGCTCGGCTGAAGCAGGGGAAGCGATGACCACAGACCTCGATGAGCTAGAAACTGTTGAAGAAGCGGATGACGGCGAGACTTCGGTTGTTTATGACATCGCCACGTATCCCTCCGACTTTACCCTTGCCGGCATCGCAAAGATGTGGGCCGACGGTGACATCTCCATTCCAGATTTCCAGCGGGAGTTCGTCTGGACGCTGAGTCAGTCTTCGCTCCTTATCGACTCATTCCTGTGCGGCCTACCGGTGCCACCGGTCTTCTTCTACATCTCTGAAGACAACAGAAACCTAGTAATTGACGGTCAGCAACGCATTCTGAGCGTGGTCTTCTTCATGGAAGGCTACTTCGGTAGAGAAAGCACGCAGGGCAAGCGTCTCGTGTTCCGCCTTGGTGGCCTAGATGAAAAAAGCCCGTACTTCAACAAGAGATTTGAGGATTTGACCGAGGCGGACCAGCGAAAGCTCAAGCAGTCCGTACTCCGCGCCGTGAACATTCGACAGCTGAACCCAACTGGCGAAGGGACCAGTGCGTTTCACATCTTCGAACGCTTGAACACTGGTGGCACGCCACTCAAACCTCAAGAAATCCGCAACTGCGTTTTCCGGGGGGCTTTGAGCTCACAGCTACGAGGAGCAAACAAGGACAAAAATTGGCGGACCATTCTCGGTAAGAAGAACCTAGACAAGCATCAGAAGGACGTGGAGATCTTGTTGCGGATTTTTGCCTTGTATGGCGAGTCAGAAAAGTACGAGAAGCCGATGAAAGAGTATCTCAACAAGGCTATGAAGAAGCACCTCAAGGGCGTGGGGATCAAATCCGAAACATTCTTCAACGTCTTCCCCAAAGTGACCGCTGCTGTCGCAAAAAAGTTGGGCGCAAAGCCGTTTCACCTCCGAGGTCCCCTCAATGTCTCCGCTCTTGACGCTGTCCTGTGTGTATTGGTTGAGCGCTGGGATGACGTCGACGTCGAGACACTTGCTACGCGGTACAAGAACTTAATTTCAGATCAAGAGTTTTTGTTGCAGACGGTTCTGGCCACAACAGACACGAATACTGTGCACGCTCGGATCAAGTTGGCGCGTTCGTTTCTTCTAGCGTAGACCGTGGCCTATGCCGATCACTTTCGTCACGCGGATGACATCGTCAGCCACTTGAGCGGCATCCTGCCCACACTCGTAGACCCACTTTTACGAGTGAAATATGTCGGATTTTTAGCCGTCGCGGCAGTCACTGTCTACGAACTTGCGATCAAAGAGATCTTCTGCGAGTTCGGGCGTAAAAAGCACAAAGTGCTGGGCGCCTTTACGGAGAGCTACTTTGATCGAATAAACGGACGAATCAAGATCAAGGTCATCGAAGATGAGTATGTCAGCCGCTTCGGCAAATCATACGTACTGAAGTTCCGCAAGCACCTTAAGACGGCTGAGCAGTCGCTTATGCTCACTTCCAAGCGCGACCTACGGAGTACATATTCAAATCTAATCGTTTGGCGTAATGACTTCGCTCACGAGGGACGAGCGCCAACGACGGCCACTTACGGCGACGTAGTGACAGCATACGAAGATGGCAAACTTGTCGTTCACGCTTTGGCGAGCGCCATGGTCCGCTGACGTCAAGGGCTTGTGACGCCTTGGGGCGCGTGCCTGCTAGGCTCACCCGTCCTTCGCAATCCGTCCACCGAGATAAGCGGCCCGCACCTCGTCGTTCGACCACAGCTCGCCCGGCTTGCCCTGCACCGCGAGGCGACCCGTCTCGAGCACGTAGCCGCGATCGGCGACCGAGAGCGCCATGCGCGCGTTCTGCTCGACCAGCAGCACCGTCGTGCCGCGCCGGCGGATCTCTCCGATGATCGAAAACACCTTCTGCACGATCACCGGCGCGAGTCCCAGCGAGGGCTCGTCGAGCAGCATCAGGCGCGGCTTGGCCATCAGGCCACGCGCCACCGCCACCATCTGCTGCTGGCCGCCCGAGAGCGTCCAGCCGAGCGCGTCGGCAAAGGGGCGGATGTCGGGGAAGAGGTCGAACATCTCGTCCGACTCGGCGACCAGCGCGGCCTTGGCGATGCGGCCGCGGTTGGAGGCGCCGAGCATGATGTTCTCGCGCGCCGAGAGGCCGGGGAACAGGCGCCGGCCTTCGGGCACGTGGGCCACGCCGAGCCGCACCACCGCTTCGGGCGTGAGGCCGGTGATCGAGCGGCCGTCGAACGTCACTTCGCCGGCCACCGGCTTGAGCAGGCCGGAGATGGCGCGCAGCGTCGTCGACTTGCCGGCGCCGTTGCCGCCGAGCAGCGTGACGACCTCGCCCGCCTCGACCGCGAGCGAAAGGCCGCGCACGGCTTCGATCTCGCCGTAGCGCACGACCAGGCCGTCAAGCGAGAGCAGGGGCATCGGGTTCGGTTCCGAGGTAGGCGGCGATCACGTCGGGCTGGCGCAGCACGTCGGCCGCGACGCCGTCGGCGATGTGGCGGCCGAAGTTGAGCACCGTGATGCGCTCGGCGACTTCGGTCACCAGCGTCATGTCGTGGTCGATGATTAGGATCGTCAGGCCCTTGGCGGCGATCCGCTTGAGCAGGTCGCGCAGGCCCTGCTTCTCGGTCGAGTTGAGGCCGGCGGCGGGCTCGTCGAGAAGCAGCAGCGTCGGGTTGCCGGCGAGTGCGCGGGCGATCTCGATCAGTCGCTGGTGCCCGTAAGAAAAGCCGGTGACCAGCTCTTGCGCGCGCGCCTCGAGGCCGACGAAGGCCAGCGCGGCGCGCGCCCGCTCGACCAGCGCGGCGTGCCCTTCGCCGATGTCGTTGCCCGCATGCTCGGCGCCGATGACGACGTTCTCGAGCGCCGTCATCGAGCGGAACAGGCGGATGTTCTGGAAGGTGCGGCCCATGCCCGCGGCGGTGCGCGCGTGCGGCGGCAGCGCGCTCACGTCGTGGCCGGCGAGGATCACGCGGCCCGACGTGGCGACGTAGAGGCCGGAGAGCACGTTGAGCGTCGTCGTCTTGCCCGAACCGTTCGGGCCGATCAGCGCATGCACCGAGCCGCGCCGCACCGAGAACGACACGTCGTCGACCGCCTTCAGGCCGCCGAAGTGCTTGCTCAGCGACTGCACCTCGAGCGCCATCTCGGCATCGGCCTTGGCGGGCACCAGCGTCAGCTCGATCGGTGCCGTGGTGAACGCCGGCGGCGCGAACCAGCGGCGCACGCGGTGCTGCCAGAAGCCCCAGATGCCGTCGGGCATGTAGCGGATGATGAGGATGATCGATAGGCCGTAGATCGCCAGGTAGAGGCCGGGAACGCTCTTCAGGAAGCGCAGGCTCTCGGGCAGGACGATGAGCAGCCCGGTGCCGATCAGCGCACCCACCGGCGACGACACGCCGCCGAGCAGCGTCATGGTGATGAACACGATCGATTCGGCAAAGCTGAACTGGTCGGGGCTCACATAGGCGAAGCCGCCGGCGAAGAAGCCGCCGCCGAGTCCGCCGAGCACCGCCGAGAGGCCGAAGGCCGCGACCTTGACGCGATAGACGTTGATGCCGGCAACGCCCGCGGCGAGCTCGTTGTCGCGCACCGCGCGCATGGCGCGGCCGAGCGGCGTTTGCGGCAATCGCCAGACGATGTAGCCGACCACCGCCATCGCGAACACGCACAAGCACAGGAAGGCGTGCGCCGATTCGAACAGCGGCGGACGCTTGATGTTGCCGACGCCGTCTGGGCCGTGCGTTACCGGAATCCAGTTGACCATGATGAGCGTGACGATCTGCTGGAAGCTGATCGTCACCATCGCCAGGTAGTGGCCGCCGAGGCGCAGCGTCGTCATGCCGAGAAAGGCGCCCATCACCAGCGCGATGCCGGCGCCCATCAGCAGCGCGACCCAGAAATTGAGATGCAGGTCGGCAGTGCCGAGGCCGACGGCGTAAGCGCCGAAGCCGAAGAAGGCGGCCTGCGCCAGGTTGATCTGGCCGCACAGGCCGAGCACGACGGTGAGGCCGAACACCGCGATCGAGTAGCTCGCCGTCTGCACCAGGATGTGCATCATGTAATCGGTGAGTGGCATGAGGCCGACTGCGGCCACCGCGAGCGCCGAGAGCGCCGCGTAGGCGATCGTTCCCGTGACCCTTCGTGCCGAGACTGCCGCCACGCCTACGCCTTCTCGGCGACGCGCTCGCCGAAGATGCCTTGCGGGCGAAAGATCAGGAAGGCGACGAGCACGAGGAAGGCGAAGCCGTCCTTGTAGGGCACCGAGATGTAGGCAGCGCCGAAGGTCTCGATCACGCCGAGCGCCAGGCCGCCGATGATCGCGCCCTTGACGTCGCCGAAGCCGCCGATGATGGTCGCGGCAAAGGCCTTTAGCGCGATCGTCGAGCCCATCTGGATCGAGACGAACAGGATCGGCGCGACGAGGATGCCGGCCACGCCGCCGAGCAGCGCCGAATAGACGAAGGTGAGCATGATCATCGTCGCCACCGGAATGCCGAGCAGCGCCGCCATCTCCTTGTCTTGCGACGTGGCCTGCAGCTTCTTGCCGAGCATCGTGTGCTCGAAGAACCAGAAGTTGAAGCCGACCAGGATCAGCGTCACGACCATGATCAGCAGGTACTGGCTGTCGAGGTAGACCGGGCCGATCTGCAGGCCCGGCGTCTCGAACCAGCCCGAGAGCACCTGCGGCTGCGGACCGTAGAGCGCGAGCACGGTATTCGAGAGAAAGATCGAGGCGCCGATGGTGGCGATGATCACCGGCAGGAAGGTGCGGTTGCGCAGCGGGTAGTACACGCCGAGGTTGAAGATCGCGCCGAGCAGCGCCATGCCGGCGAGCGCGGCGAGAAAGGCCCAGCCGTAAGGCCACTTCAGGTCGACCGCGAAGACCACCATCAGGTAGGCCGCGACCATGGAGAACTCGCCCTGCGCGAAGTTGACGACGTTGGTGGCGCGAAAGATCAGCACGAAGCCGAGGGCGACCAGCGCATAGACCGCGCCGATGCCCAGGCCCGTGAAGAGAAGCTGGAGGGCGAGGTCCATCAGCGCGACGGCCCGCGCTGGCTCAGGACGTCGATTCGATGTGCTTGTCGAAGACGATCGTGCCGTTCTCGTTGCGCACGATGTTGTAGCCGTGCAGGCCGTCGCCGTTGGCGTCGAAGTTGTATTCGCCCTCGGCGCCTGCGTGCTTGCGCACCGCGAGGATCGCTTCGCGGATCGCCGCCGGGTCGGTCTTGCCGGCCTTGTTGATGGCCATGCAGAGGATGGTGACGGCGTCGTACGGCCACGACGACTGGTTGTCGGGCGCGACCTTGGCCACGTCGCGATAGAGCTTGCCGAAGGCCTTGGAGCCGGGGCTAGAGTCTTCGGCGTAGTCGGCCACGCCGAAGGTACCGTGGAGCGCGGGGCCGGCGAGCTTGAGTGCAGTGACGTTGACGATCGAGGGCGAGCCCACGTACGGAATCGTCACGCCGAGCTGGCGGAGTTGGCGCGCGAACACGCCCAGGTCGTTCTCGAAGGTGAAGTAGGAGCCGAGGATGTCGGCGCCCGACTGCTTGATGGCCAGCACCACGGGCGTGAAGTCCTGGCTCTGGTTGCTGTAGCCTTGGTCGAGCGCGATGCTGGCGCCGTCGATCTTGCCGAGCGCCGTGGCGAGCGCCTTGCCGCCGGCGGTGCCGAAGGCGTCGGTGGAATGGACGATCGCCCACTTCTTCTTGCCCAGCGTCTTGACGCCGTAGTCGGCGATGACGGTGCCCGAGTACGAGTCGTTCGGGCGAAAGCGAAACAGCCACGGGTTGCCCATGTGCGTGAGCGCCGGGTCGGTGCCGCCGATCATCACCGGCTTGCCGATCTTGAGCACATCGGGCGCCATGGCGTGCACCTGCGTCGAGCGGATGGAGCCGAGGAAGGCGACGATGTCGGTCTGCGACGCGAGCTTGGAAAACGCGAGCACGATGCCGGGGTTGGTGGTCTGGTCGTCTTCGACGATGAGCTCCACCTGCTTGCCCAGCACGCCGCCCGCCTTGTTGACCGCGTCGAGCGCCAGGCGCGCGCCGATCTGCGCGTATTTGCCCGCCTCGGCGGCCGGCCCGGTGACAGGCGCGCACATGCCGATCTTCATCGTCGCGCTCTGGGCGAACGCCGAACCGAGCAGGCCGGGCGCGGCCACGGTGGCGGTGAGTGCGGTGGAAAAAATGCGACGTGAAATGGCCATGCCTGTCTCCGGAAACTTGATCTTGGAAGCGCAGGCGAGTCTAAGTTCTGTGGCGGTGCGGATGGTCGCCCAAGCGATCAGGGTTTGCCCGTTCGTTGCACCGGCACGAGCGGAAGCAACGGCACGAATGGGTGGCCAACACCGGCTACGTCGCCGACAGCGCCACGCTGACGAGGAAGAGCCGTTCGTGGCGCATCGACGCAACATCGCCCTGCCGGATGTCGCCCGTTCGTCACTCGCTTGAGGTAGCTTTCGCAAGCGATGCGACTGTCCTTGAATCGAATCGGCATGGGCGTGTTCTTCGGGCTCGCTTCCTTGCTTGCCTGCGGCGCCGCGGCGACGGAGTCCGAGCCGGCCGCTTCCGAGACCTGGGCCATCCACGGCCAGATGACCAACGTGACGCAGGGGCATCGCCGCTTCCGCTCCCCCTACGCGGGCACGAACAGCCTCATCGCCGACGGCAGGACCGAGGAGACGACCGACGCCACGCTCTACGCCGGCGTGCGCTTGTGGCGCGGCGCCGAGTTCTGGCTGAACCCGGAGCTCGATCAGGGCTTCGGCCTCAGCAACACCGTAGGGGTTGCCGGCTTCCCGAGCGGCGAGGCCTACAAGGTCGGCGCCAACACGCCGTATTTCCGGCTGCCGAGAGCCTTTCTGCGGCAGGCGATCGCGCTCGGCCCGGAAGACGAGACGGTGGCCGGCGCGGCCAACCAGCTCGCCGGTGCCGGCGCTTCGGACAAGGTGGTGCTGACCGTCGGCAAATTTTCAGTGACCGACATCTTCGACACCAACGTCTACGCGCACGACCCGCGCTCGGACTTTCTCAACTGGTCGATCGTCGACGCCGGGCCGTTCGACTACGCGGCCGATTCGTGGGGCTTCACCTTCGGCGCCGCCGCAGAGTGGAGCACCGGCGCATGGACGTGGCGAGGCGGCATCTTCCAGCTCTCGAAGGTGCCCAACGGCAAGGTCGCTGGCATCCACTTCGACCAGTACATGCTGGTTGCCGAGGCCGAGCGGCGCTACGGATCCGAGGGCCGCGAAGGCAAGGTCAAGTTGCTGGCCTTCATGAATCGCGGCCGCATGGGCTCGTACCGCGATGCCGTGCAGTTGGCAATAGCCTCGGGCTCGGTGCCCGACACGTCGCTCGTGCGGCGGCGCAGCTCTCGCGCCGGCGTCACGCTCGACATCGAGCAGGCGGTGGCCACCGATGTCGGCGCGTTCGCCCGTGTCGGCTTCAATGCGGGCAGCAAGGAAGCCTACGAGTTCACCGAGATCAACAACTCGATCTCGGCCGGACTTTCGCTCACGGGCAGCGCATGGCGGCGACCCGAAGACGTGATCGGCGTCGCTTTCGTCAGCAACGGCTTGTCGGCGGCGGCGAGAAACTACTTCGCGGCCGGCGGCATCGGCATCCTGATCGGCGACGGCCGATTGAACTACGCCCGCGAGCAGGTCGCCGAGGCCTACTACGCCTTGCACCTGATCCCGCACCTGGTCGTGGCACTCGACGTGCAACGCATCCTGCATCCTGCCTACAACCAGGATCGTGGGCCGGTGACCACGGTCGGGCTGCGCGCGCACGCCGAGTTCTGAGCGCAAGCTCGACCCGCATCAAGGCCGCCGCCCGCTGCCGGCGATGATGGTCAGGTCTGTTGCGTGTCCTGGCGCACAGACGGCCGGGGATTCACGGGGCACGATGATCCACACACCTTGAAGCGAGTGCCTCTGCTGATGTACGGATTCACCACCACACTCACCGGCGCATCATTCGATGATGCGCTTGCGCGGACCATCGCGGCGTTGCAGGCCGAGGGCTTCGGCATCCTCAGCGACATCGACGTGCAGCGGGCCATGAAAGAGAAGCTGGGCGTCGACATGCCGCCGTATCGCATCCTGGGCGCGTGCAACCCACCGCTGGCTCACCAGGCCCTGCAGGCGGTGGCCGACATCGGCCTGCTGCTGCCGTGCAACGTCATCGTGCGCGAGGAAGCTGCCGATCGCGTCGTGGTCGGGTTCCTCGACCCGCAGATCATGGTGAAGCTGGTCGGCAGGCCTGAAGTCAAGACCGTGGCCGATGCCGCGGAGCAGCGACTGCGTCGTGTCTGCGAAGGCCTCGGCGGCAACCCAACCAGGACCACCTGAGACGGTGCCATGGCGAGGTTTCGCTGATGTCCAATGACACCACCGGTTTCCGCGATCTGACGCAGGGTGTGTCCGCGAGTCTGGCTTCCCTTCGCACCAGCACGCCGGAAGTCATGAAGAGCTTCGGCGAGTTGGGGCGCGCGTCGACCGCCGCTGGCGTGCTCGACAGGAAGACCAAGGAATTGATCGCATTGGCGCTCAGCGTCGCCGCACGCTGTGACCCATGCATCGGCTTCCACATGCAGACGCTGGTCAAGCTGGGCGCGACGCGCCAGGAAGTCGACGAGACGCTGGGCGTGGCCACCTACATGGGCGGCGGACCCTCGCTGATGTATGCCGCCAGTGCGATTGCCGCCTTCGAAGAGTTCTCGCGTCCCGCCGTCGACGCATAGGGCGTCGCAGCGCAAGCTTCAGGCTGCAGCAGGGTGGGAAAAATCAGCGTGCCCTGGCTCGCTTCGTTGTCGGGATGACGAAGGCCGCCCGCTCCTGAGCAGTGCGTTCGAACTGCCGTGCGATGCTGCCGCAGACCAGGTCGCACAGCGCATAGACCGACTTGTCGGCGATGCTGTAGATGGCACTGTTGCCGCGGCTCTCGCGCGCGACCAGCCCACGCTGCGTCAGCAGTGCGAGGTGCCGGGAGACGTTGGCCGAGCTGTGGCCGCAGAGCTGCGCCAGCTCGCCGACGCTGCGCTCCTGCTGGCGCAGCAGGTTGAGGATCTGCAGGCGTGTCGGCTCGGACAAGGCTTGGAAATACGCCGCCACCTGGGTCAGCGCTTCGTCGGGTAGTCCTTCCATGCTGCGGCATGCCGGTTGTCGGGGAGTCGCCATGATGCCTCGGAGTCGGATTCTTTGCTTGTTCTTGCGCACAAGTGTACTTGACTATTCAACTACATGCGTAAATAATAACGACTAGTCGATGTGTTCCAGCCGCCTCCAAGGGTCGGGACGCCACCTGAAAGCACGCTCCATGTTCATGCTCCGCCTCGCCCCTGCCGCCCTGGCCGCCGCCATCGTGTGGAGTCTGCCGGCAGGTGCTCGAGCGCAGGCTCTCGATGCGGTGCCGGCGCAAGCCGCTGCAAGCGCCGCCGCGTCGGCCTTCGACGGCGTGGTCGAGGCCGTGCGCCAGACCGTCGTTGCGGCGCAGGTTTCGGGCGCGGTCGTCCAGCTCGATGCCAAGGTCGGCGACCGCGTGAAGGCAGGGCAGGTGCTGCTGCGCATCGATGCCCGTGCGGCCGATCAGAACGCCGCCGCTGGTGACGCGCAGGTGCAGGCGGGCCGCGCTGCGCTGGAGCTGGCGAGCAAGGACTTCGAGCGCCAGAAGCAGCTCTTCCAGAAGAGTTTCATCAGCCAGGCGGCGCTGGAGCGCGCCGAGTCGGAATTCAAATCGACGCAGGCGCAGGCCCACGCGCAACTGGCCCAGGCCGGCGCGGCGCGCACCCAGAGCGGCTTCTACGTCGTGCGCGCGCCATTCGACGGCGTGATCGCCGAAGTGCCGGTGTCGCTGGGCGACATGGCGATGCCCGGCCGGCCGTTGCTGACGCTCTACGATCCGGCGGCGCTGCGCGTCACGGCAGCCGTTCCGCAGTCCATCGCGGCGCAGACGGTGGCCGGGCTTGCGCCGCGCATCGAGTTGCCCGGCTTGCCGGCCGCGTCCGCGTGGCTGACGCCAGCGCAAGTCCAGTTGCTGCCGACGGTCGACCCGGCGACACACACGGTTCAGTTGCGCGCCGACCTGCCGGCCGGCATGACGGGCGTGTCGCCCGGCATGTTCGCGCGGCTGTGGCTGCCCTTGCCGCGCACGCAGGGCGGCGCGGGCCTGGATGCGGTGCCGCTGTCGGTGCCGCTCAAGGCGATCGTGCGCCGCGCCGAGATGACCGGCCTGTACGTGCTCGACCCGAGCGGCAAGCCGGTCCTGCGCCAGGTCCGCCTGGGTCGCGCGCTGGGTGACCGGGTAGAGATCCTCTCCGGGCTGATGGCCGGCGAGCGCGTCGTCTCCGATCCGCAGGCCGCCGCGCGCACGCGCTGAGGCACCCCGCATGACCGACTCCTCGACGATGCACACCGACACGGGCACGCTCGGCGTCTCCGGCCGCATCGCCGCGTTCTTCCAGCGTGCGCAGATCACGCCGCTGCTCGCGCTGGTGGCGCTGCTGCTGGGCTTCTTCGCCGTCGCCGTCACGCCGCGCGAGGAAGAGCCGCAGATCAACGTGACGATGGCCAACGTGCTGATCCCGTTCCCCGGGGCGGCGGTGCGCGATGTCGAGCAGATGGTCGCCGGCCCGGCCGAGCAGGTGCTGGCGCAGATGTCGGGCGTCGATCACGTGATGTCGGTGTCACGGCCCGGCATCGCCATCGTCACGGTGCAGTTCAAGGTGGGCGTGCCGCGCACCGAGGCGCTGGTGCGGCTGTACGACACGGTGAACTCGAACGCCGACTGGCTGCCCA
>JBBRLS010000050.1:0-31343 GCA_038231215.1 Burkholderiales bacterium
ATCGTGAAGTAGCGCTTGGCAGGGATCGGCGGGAGGGTTTTCTCCATGAAAATCAACAAGATCAGGAGATAAACCTCGACTTTACTCGAACTCGTCTGCCGGCGGCGTGTCGCCTTGCACGACTCCCTTCAGTTTGTGACTCGCGTGAAAAGTCACGACATGGCGGGCCTTGATCGGGATCGCCTCGCCAGTACGCGGGTTGCGGCCGGGCCGCGGCGCCTTGCGCCGGATGTTGAAGTTGCCGAAGCCCGACATCTTGACGTCGTCGCCTTCGAGCAGCGTCGTGTGGATCAAGTCGAAGAAGGCCTCGACCATGTCCTTGGACTCGCGCTTGTTGAGGCCGAGCCGCTCGAAAAGCAACTCGGCCAGCTCGGCCTTGGTGAGCGTGGGCGTGACCAGCGTCGGCTGCAGGCTGCGCGGAGCGGGTGGATCAGGGCGGGCCATGATGCGGAGGTTCCGGCTGGCTATTGGGCGCGCAGGCGAACGCCGAGCCGCGTTTCGAGCGCCGCACGCACGCTGGCGACAGCCGTATCGATGCGCTCGTCGGTGAAGGTTTCGGCGTCGTCGCGGAGTTCGAGGCGCAGCGTGAGGCTGTGTTCGTTCTCGCCGATGCCGGCGACCCCGCTCTTCGGCTCGTAGATGTCGAACAGCGTCGCGGCACGGACGACGCCGGCCGCGCCGGCATGCACGGCGTCGATCAACGCCGCGTGCGTCACGCCCTTGTTTGCCACGACGGCGATGTCGCGCCATGCCGGCTGTTGCTTGGGCAGTGGCGCGAAAGCGGGCAGCTCGCGGCGCATCAACGCCTCGGCGTCGACCTCGAACACGACCGCGTTGCCCGGCAATTCGTAGGACTGGCGCCAGCGCGGATGCAGCTCGCCGACGATGCCGACGCGCTCGCCGTCGATCTCGATCGCGGCACTGCGCCCCGGGTGGAGCGCGGGGTGCAGCGCCGGCACGAAGCAGACGCGACTCGCACCGAGCAGCGATTCGAGGTCGCCCTTGACGTCGAAGAAGTCGACGCTGCGCTCGGCACGGCCCCACTGCAGCGGCTCGGCCGACCCGAAGGCGAGCCCGCCGAGCTTCAGCGGCTGGCGCAGACCAGCCACCGTCGTGTCGCCCGAAGGCACTGCGACGTCACGCAGATAGACCTTGCCGAGCTCGAAGACGCGCAACCGCGACGCCTTGCGTGCCAGGTTGACGCGCAGCACATCGACCAGGCTGCCGAGCAGGCTCGATCGCATCACCGAATGGTTCTGCGCGATCGGGTTGACGACGCGAACCGGGCTCGCGTTGCCGGCCAGATCGCGTTCCCAGCACTCGTCGACGAAGCTGAAGCTGATGGTTTCCTGCCAGCCGAGGGTGGCCATCGCGTGGCGCAAGACGGCCGGTGTACGCCGTCGTTCACTAGCCACGTGCGCGACCAGCGTGCCGCGCGGCGGCGCGGCGTCGAGCTTGTCGTAGCCGATCAGGCGGATGACTTCCTCGATCAGGTCTTCCTCGATGCGGATGTCGAAGCGCCAGCTCGGCGGCGCGACTTCGATCGCGCCCGGCGTGCTCGTCCAGGCGAAATCGAGCCGCGTCATGACGCCTTCGCAATCGGCCTGCGTCACGGGCAGGCCGATGACCTTGGCCGCGCGCGCCACGCGCAGCGTGACCGGTGAAGGTTTCGGCACGTTGACGACCTGGTCGTCGATCGGGCCGCATCGCGTCTCGACGCCGCCGCAGACCTCGACGATCAACGCGGTGATGCGCTCGAGGTGCGAGGCGGTGGTGGCGGGATCGACGCCGCGCTCGAAGCGGTGGCCGGCGTCGGTCGTGAAGCGGAAGCGCCGCGAGCGCCCGGCTACCGACTCGGGCCACCAGAACGCGGCCTCGACGTAGACGTTCTTCGTCGCGTCCGACACCGCCGTACGTGCGCCACCCATGATGCCGGCGAGCGATTCGACATGCGTGTCGTCGGCGATCACCCCGACCGTCGGATCGAGCTCGACCGTCGTGCCGTTCAGCAGCTCGAGCGAATCGCCGGGGCGCGCCCAGCGCACCGTCAGGCCGCCATCGATGGTGTCGAGATCGAAGATGTGCGAGGGCCGGCCGAGCTCGAACATGACGTAGTTCGAGATGTCGACCAGCGGCGCGACCGCGCGCTGCCCGCAGCGGGCCAGTCGATCGACCATCCACGCCGGCGTCTTCGCCTTCGTGTCGACACCGCAGACGATGCGCCCCGAGAAGCGCCCGCACAGGTCGGGCGCCTCGATCGAGACACGCAGCACAGAGTCGTCGGTGACCGCGATGGGATTGATCGCGGGTGCCTTGAGCGGCGCGCCCGTCAGTGCCGCGACTTCGCGCGCCACGCCGTAGACGCTCAGGCAGTGGCCAAGGTTGGGCGTGAGCTTGAGCGTGAAGATCGTGTCGTCGAGATGCAGGTATTTGCGCAGGTCGGCGCCGACGGGTGCGGCCGCATCGAGTATGAGCAGCCCGCCGTGATCGTCGGAGAGCTTCAGCTCGCGCGCCGAGCACAGCATGCCGCGGCTTTCGACGCCGCGGATCTTGCCGATCTCGATGCGAAAGGGCGCGGCGCCATCGCCTTCCTTCGCCGGCGGCAATTCCGCGCCGACGCGGGCGCAGGGCACCTTGACGCCGGCCCGCACGTTGGGCGCGCCGCAGACGATCTCGAGCGTCTCGCCACCGCCCGCGTCGACCTGGCAGACGCGCAATCGATCTGCGTTCGGATGCGGCGCGACGGCAAGAACCTCGGCGACGACGACGCCATGAAACGGCGGTGCCGCCGGGCGCAGGTTCTCGACCTCGAGCCCGGCCATCGTCAGCCGTTCGGCGAGCTCGGCCGTCGAGATCGGCGGATCGCAGAACTCGCGCAGCCAGGATTCGGGGAACTGCATGGCGGCCGGGTCAGGTGCCGGCGAACTGGCTGAGGAAGCGCAGGTCGCCGTCGAAGAAGAGGCGCAGGTCGTCGATGCCGTAGCGAAGCATCGCCAGGCGATCGATGCCCGAGCCGAAGGCGAAGCCGATCACGCGCTCGGGATCGAAGCCCATGTTGCGCACGACCTGCGGATGAACCTGGCCGGAGCCCGAGATCTCGAGCCAGCGACCGGCGAGCGGACCGGTCCCGAACATGAGGTCGATCTCGGCGCTCGGCTCGGTGAACGGGAAGTAGCTCGGGCGAAAGCGCAGCTTCAACTCGTCGGTCTCGAAGAAGGCACGCATGAAGTCGAGGTAGACCGCCTTCAGGTCGCGGAAGCTCACGTTCTCGCCGAGCCACAGGCCCTCGACCTGGTGGAACATCGGCGAGTGCGTCGCATCGCTGTCGACGCGGTAGGTTCGGCCGGGCGCGATGACGCGCACATCGGGCATCGTCGCTGCGCCGGCATGGCGTCGCGCATGTGCTTGCGCGTAACGGATCTGCATCGGCGAGGTGTGCGGCCGCAGGTTGAGCCAGCGGCCTTCGTCGTCCTTCACGTCGACGTAGAAGGTGTCCTGCATCGACCGCGCCGGATGGTTCTCGGGATTGTTGAGGGCGGTAAAGCTGTACCAGTCGGTCTCGATCTCGGGGCCGTCGGCCACCTCGAAGCCCATCGAAGCGAAGATCGCCTCGATGCGTTCGAGCGCCTCGCTGATCGGGTGCACGCCGCCCGTGCCGCGGCTGCGACCGGGCAAGGTCACGTCGAGCGACTGCGCGGCGAGTTGCGCTTCGAGTTGACGGTTCGCCAACTCGGCGCGACGGTCGTTCAGTGCCGCCTCGATCGCCTGCTTGGCGGCGTTGATCTCGGCGCCGCGCGCCTTCTTCTCGTCGACCGGCAAGGCGCCGAGCGCCTTCAGCTTCTCGGTGACGCTTCCGGCCTTGCCGAGGTAGCGCGCCTTCGCGTCTTCGAGCTCGGCGCTTGCCGGCGCGCGTGCGAAGTCGGCCCTAGCGCTATCAACCAGCGACGCGAGATCGGTCATCGTTCTCTGCAATGAAGGGCCGCGGAGCGGCACCAGACCCGGGCCAAGCGGCGAGAAGCCGCCGGCCGGGAAGGATCACGACAGGTGCGGCCGGACTTTCTCGACGATGCTGCCGAATGCAGCCGGATCGTTGACGGCCATGTCGGCCAGGACCTTGCGGTCGATGCCGACGCCGGCCTTCTTCAAGCCCGCCATGAACTTGCTGTAGGTCACGCCGAGGCCGCGCGTCGCGGCGTTGATGCGCGCGATCCAGAGCTGGCGGAAGACGCGCTTCTTGGTGCGGCGGTCGCGGTAGGCGTATTGCCCTGCGCGCATGACCGCTTCCTTGGCGATCCGGAAGACGTTCTTGCGGCGGCCGCGGAAGCCCTTGGCGAGGGCGAGAACTTTCTTGTGGCGTGCACGTGCGGTGACGCCGCGTTTGACGCGAGGCATGGAGTAACTCCTTCAGAAGTGATTGAGAGGCGAACGGATCAGAGGCCGGCGAACGGCAGCATCTGCGCCATGTGGCCCATGTTCGTCTCGTGCACGCCGACCGAACCGCGCAGATGGCGCTTGTTCTTGGTCGACTTCTTCGTCAGGATGTGGCGCTTGAACGCCTGGCCGCGCTTGACCGTGCCGCCCGGGCGCACCCGGAACCGCTTGGCAGCGCTCTTCTTGGTCTTCATCTTGGGCATGACTACTTCCTTCTTCGTTTGCTGCTGCAGGCGCCGCCGGAAATCTCCGCCGTCTTGATAGGCCTGCAGTCGCTTGTGCCGACCGCGCGTCTGGCGCCCGGTCGAATTGCTCTGTCGTCTCTTCTCTCTGCTACTTCCGCTTCGGCGCCAGCACCATGATCATCTGTCGGCCTTCGAGCTTGGGCATGTGCTCGACCACCGAGACATCCGCCAGCTCGTCGCGGATCCGCTCGAGCAATCGCATGCCGATGTCCTGGTGGGTGATCTCGCGGCCCCGGTAGCGCAGCGTGACCTTGCCCTTGTCGCCGTCTTCCTCGATGAAGCGGCGCAGGTTCCTCATCTTGATCGCGTAATCGCCCTCGTCGGTGCCCGGGCGGAACTTCACTTCCTTGACTTCGATGACCTTCTGCTTCGCCTTCGCCTCGGCCGCCCGCTTCTGCTCCTGGTACTTGAACTTGCCGTAGTCCATCAGCCGGCAGACCGGTGGATCGGCCTGGGCGACGATCTCGACGAGATCGACGTCCTGCTCGCCGGCGAGCCGCAAAGCCTCGGCGATAGGGACGATTCCCAGCGGTTCGTTTTCGGGTCCGTTCAGGCGGACCTCAAGGGCGAGTATTTCCCGGTTGAGCCTGTGCTTGCGCTCGGCGTTGGGGGTGCGACGGTCTAGAAAAGTAGCGATGTCGAATGCCTTTCAACGAACCTCGAGGCAAACGAGGCTCACAACAACAAAAGCGCGCCCACGGCCGAAACGTCTTTCGGCCGGGCTCTCACAGTTTCTGGGCAATGTCGGCGCGAAGCTTTTGCGAGAAGTCTTCGACGGACATCACACCGAGGTCGTGGTTGCCCCGGGCGCGCACGGCAACGGTTCCGTTTGCCTTTTCCTTGTCGCCAACGACCAGGATGTACGGGACCTTTTGCAACGAATGCTCTCGTATTTTATAGGTGATTTTCTCGTTCCGCAAATCGCACTCGACTCTAAGTCCTTGTTTTTCCAACGATTTGGTCACTTCCCGGGCGTAGTCGCCCTGGCCTTCGGAGATATTGAGGACGCTCGCCTGCACCGGCGCCAGCCACGCCGGCAGTGCGCCGGCGTGATGTTCGAGCAGGATGCCGATGAAGCGCTCGAAGCTGCCGACGATCGCCCGGTGCAGCATCACCGGGAAGGCACGGCCGCTCGTGTCGGTGACGTAGTCGCCGCCCAGCCGCTCCGCGGTGTTGTAGTCGACCTGCATGGTGCCGAGCTGCCAGGGCCGGCCGAGCGCGTCTTTGAGCGTGTACTCGATCTTCGGCCCGTAGAAGGCGCCGTCGCCCGGGGCGATGACGAACTCGCAACCGGACCGGCGCAGCGCCTCCATCAGCGCGTACTCGGCCTTGTCCCAGAAATCGTCGCTGCCGACCCGGTTCTCTGGCCGCGTCGCGACCTTGTAGATGATGTCGCTGAAGCCGAAGTCGGCGTAGACCGCCTTCAGTTGCTCGGTATACGCGACGCACTCGTCGAGGATCTGGTTCTCGGTGCAGAAGATGTGGCCGTCGTCCTGCGTGAAGCCGCGCACGCGCATGATCCCGTGCATCGAGCCGCTCGGCTCGTTGCGGTGGCACTGGCCGAACTCGCCATAGCGGATCGGCAGGTCGCGGTAGCTGCGCATCTGCGACTTGAAGATGAGGACATGGCCCGGGCAGTTCATCGGCTTCAGCGCGTACTCGTGCTTCTCCGACTCGGTCGTGAACATGTTCTCGCGGTAGTTCTGCCAGTGGCCCGTCTTCTCCCAGAGGCTCTTGTCGAGCAGCTGCGGGCCCTTGACCTCCTGATAGCCGGTGCTGCGATAGATGGCACGCATGTATTGCTCGACCGCTTGCCAGATCGCCCAGCCCTTCGGATGCCAGAACACGACCCCCGGTGCGGCTTCGTCGATGTGAAAGAGATCCAGCTCGCGGCCGAGCTTCCTGTGGTCGCGCTTCTCGGCTTCCTCGAGCATGCGCAGGTATTGCTGCAGCTCGTCCTTGGTCGCCCACGCCGTGCCGTAGATGCGCTGCAGCATCTCGTTGCGATGGTCGCCGCGCCAGTACGCACCGGCGACCTTCATCAGCTTGAAGTGCCTGAGCTTGCCCGTACTCGGCACGTGCGGACCGCGGCAGAGGTCTTCAAACTTGCCTTCGCGGTAGAGCGACACATCTTCGCCCGCCGGGATAGCGCCGATGATCTCGGCCTTGTAGGCCTCGCCCATCGCATTGAAGTGCGCCACCGCCTCGTCGCGCGGCAACACTCGACGCGTCACCGGCTCGTCTTTCTTCGCCAGCTCGGTCATCTTCGCTTCAAGTGCGGCGAGATCCTCCGGCGTGAAGGGACGCTTGTAGGCGAAGTCGTAGAAGAAGCCGTTCTCGATGACGGGGCCGATCGTCACCTGCGCGTCGGGAAAGAGCTCCTTGACGGCGTAGGCCAACAGGTGCGCCGTCGAGTGACGAATGACCTCGAGGCCGTCGGCGTCCTTGTCGGTGACGATGGCGAGCTGCTCGTCGTGGTCGATGACGAAGCTCGTGTCGACGAGCTTGCTCGATGCACCGCTGCCGACGCGGCCGGCGAGCGCTGCCTTCGCCAGACCGGGGCCGATCGACGCCGCCACCTCGGCGACCGCCACCGGACCGGGAAACTCGCGACGCGATCGGTCGGGAAGCTGAATCGAAACCATGGGAGCTCCAGAAAACAAAAAGCGCGGCCGGGGCCGCGCTGTGATGGACGAGAGACGAACGAGATGCGAAGTCGGGACGCGCGGCGGCCTACACCCAGCGAAGGGCGCGGGTAGTTCGCGGTGTCATATCCGTCATGCCTTTCTCGCTCTTGTCGTGATCCATCTTCGCATTGTAAATCAGGGCCCTAGAAGGGCAGGATTTTGACATTCGCCGTGCGCTCGACGAACCAGAGTCCTGCGATGGTCAGCGCCACCAGCGAGCCGCCACGGATGACGACACCTCCGTACTTCGACCACCGGCGCAAGCCGAACAAGACGGCCGTGGCGACGACGACGATCATGAGCTGACCCACCTCCAGGCCGACGTTGAACTGCAGCAGCGCCCAGGCGAAGTCGGCGGTCGGCAGATTCAGCTCGGCGAGCACGCTGGCGAAGCCGAAGCCGTGGATGAGCCCGAAGAAGAACGTGACGACGATGCGGCGCACCGGAAAGATCGGCCAGATGTTGTCGAGCGCGGCGAGCACGATGGTCACGGCGATCGCCGGCTCGATGAACGACGATGACAGCGACACCAGCTTGAGCGCCGCAAGGGTCAGCGTGATCGAGTGCGCGACCGTGAATGCCGAGACGATGCCGACGACCGGAAGAATCGCCTGCGACAGCCGCTCGACAGGCTGCCAGCCACCGGGCGTGCGCCGCATGACGGCGGGCAAGAGCAGGCAGAGCAGGAAGAGTACATGGTCGTAGCCGCCGAGGATGTGGCGAATTCCCTCGCCGAGAAACTGCCAGCGCGAAGGCGCTGAAGAGGCCTCGGCGGTTGCGGCGCCCGATGCGGCTCCGTTCGCCCCCGAGGCCGCCACCGCGCCCGCGGTCGCCGCCCGCGAAGGATCGAGCACCGAGAGCACCAGCGCCTCGCCCGGGCGCTGGATCTTGGCGATGCCGCGATGCGTCGGATCGACCTCGGCAAACAACGAATAGGCGATCCTCGGCTGCGCCGCCAGCGTGCAGCTCGAGGTCAGAAGCAGCACTGCATACGTGCCGTCGTTGCGTCGCTCGAGGCCACGATCGACCGGGCGGAGCTTGCAATCTTCGATCGCCATGTGCGACATCGCATACGACTCGATGCGCGGCCAGGCCGACTTGACCTCGCCCCAGGTCAGCTTGCCGTCGCCGTCGGTGTCGAGGTCGAGCGCGATGTCGAGATCGCGCAAGGCGATGTCCCAGCGCACGGCGAGCCTGCCCGGCGCGGCGTCGATCTGCAGGTAGGAATCGCTCGACTTGTGCGCGAAGGCGCTCGACGCGACCACGGCCAGGCCGAGCGCGACGATGACGCGCCACGCGCCGACTCGCATCGATGCCAGCACTTCAGAGCAGCGCATCGATGCGCTTGTCGTGCAAGCCTTGCGACGCCTTCAGCCGCCTCGCTTCGTCGATCGCCTTCGCGTCGCCGCTGGCCTTGGCCGCCTGCGCGAGCACCAGCAGGTCGAGCGCCTCGCGCTGCTGCTCGACGTCGCCGCGCGCCAGTTCGAGCGCACGCTGCGGCGCCGCGTCGACGAAGAGCGCGAACATGGCCTGCTCGCGGCCGTGGAACTTCTTCGCCTCAGGACGCTGGTTGGCGAGATTGATGCGGTCGCGCATCTCGGCAACGTCGCGCTCGGCGCCTGGCGCCTTGGCACGCGTGCCAGCGATCGCCAGGCGCAGCACGACGGCGTCGGTGCGCGTCTCGTTCTTCAGCACCTTGAGCGCCTCGGCCGGTCGACCCTGCGCGATCAGGAAGTCCGAATAGGCTATTGCTGCGTAGCTGTCGGGGCCGAGTCTGAGCACGCCGCGATAAGCCGCGTCGGCGGCCGAAGCACGGGCGTCGCGTTCCTCGAGCTCGGCCAGCGAAGTCAGCAACCAGCCTTGTGTCGCTGGCGGCAGGCGGGGCGCGGCGAGCAGGGCTTCGAAAGACTTGCGTGCGTTGGCCACGTCGCCGCGCAAGGCAGCGTTCTCGGCAAGGCAGGCCGATGAATGGAGTTGCGCGCCGGCACGGGCGACACGCCGGCAAGCCTCGTCGGACTCGGCGTACCGGCCCTGCACGCGCAGCACCGTCGCCAGCGTCAACCAGCCCTGCGTCTCGCGCTCGCTGCCCGGTCGGGCGAGGAGCTGATGCAGGCTCGCCACCGATGCGTCGAATTCGTGCAGGTATTGCTGCAAGGTGGCACGCATGAGCAGGACGTCGCCGGGCGCGGTGGCCGCATCGGGCCAGGGTCGCAGCGCCGCGAGCGCCAGGCCGGCGAAGCGCGGGTCGCCGCCCTCACGCGCACGATCGAGGTAGCGCCGCGCAACGCGAACCGCGAGGGCGGCATCGTCAGGGCGCGCCGCCAGTTCCTTGCGCAGGCGCCGGTCCTCGTCGCGGCTGCCGGCCGCAGCAGGCAGGCTCTCGATCACTTCGTCGTCGCGAGTCGGCGTCACCGGCTCGGCACGCGCCGTCAGAGTACAAAGAAAAAGACCGGCCGCCAAGGCGCCGGTCCACAAAAGTTTCATTCGCATCGCCGTGCGATCGTAAGGGAGGCGCCGGGGGCGCGCCTCCCTCGATCATTCAATCGACTTTCTGCGGCTCGAGCGTGTCGTCGGTCGGGCCGGTCACCATGCTGGTGTCGACCGGCTCGAGCATGTCGGCGGCTGATGCCACGAGTTCCTTCAAGTAGGCGATGAAGCCGTTGACCGACGCGCTCGCGCTCGCCGGCACCGAGCTCGTCGCCGGCGGGTTCTTGAAGTCGTTGCCGCCGCAGGCAGCGAGGACCGCGGCGACCGCCACTGCCGCAAGAGTTGCTTTGGTTCTCATGCGCCTTCTCCTTCAGCGCGCGCCGGGGATCGGCGTGCCGATATACGGGAAGCCCGGCAGCAGCGGACCAGCGGCCTTGACCTTCGGACCGGCCTGGTCGACGCCGTCGTGCAGATTGAAGACGTTCGGCAGTCCGTTGGATCCGGGCGCCTTGAGCACGGCCGCGACCGCTGACGGATTGCACGCCGCGCCGAACTTGTAGGTGTCGGTCGCGCCGTTGGCCAAGCAGAGACCGCCCATCACTGCCACCAGCGAAATGTCGACGATGTCGTCGTTAGGACGACGTCCGTTCGGATAGCCGGCCAGATCGCCACCAGGTCCGGCGAGCAAACCACCGAGCAGGCCGAGCCGGTTCTGGCTCGCCTCGGCGGTCGGCGGAATCCCCGTATTGAGCCGCAGCATCTCGGAAGCGACGCCGGTAGCCGGCGTTGCCGAGAACGCCTTCGGCTGAGTCACGCCGGCGATGCCCGTGAGGAAGGTCGTGACGAGGTCGTTGCGCGGAATGTTGGTCGGCGCGAGGGGACCGAGGCCGAGGTTGACGGTGTCCAGGGCGATGTCCACCAGGGCCGGCAGTGTCGGGTTCGTGACATAGGTGGCGAACTGGCCGTCGTCCTTCGGCTTCGAGTTGTTGAACTTGTCCTTGTCGGGCAGGCCGATGATGACTTCGTTGATGAGCGGGTTGCCCAGGCGCGAAACCTGTGTCCAGGCGCCGCCGACGATTACCGAGGTCTGGTAGCCGCTCTTCGGCGCATTGCTGTGGAGCGAGCCCTGGCGCAGGCTGGCCGTAGTCCAGCCGCCGATGACGGTATCGCTGCCCGCGGTCAGGCAGGAGGTCGGAACCTCAATCGCGAGCGAGGTGACGTTCTTGTCCTTCAGGTCGTCGTTGCCGGCGTCCTTCTGCGAGGGGTCGAGGAGGAACAGGGCCTCGGCGGCGGTAAAGTCGGCCGCGCCCGGAACGTTAATCAAGTCGAAAATCACGCCGAGGTTGACGGCGAAGGGATCCTTGCGCTGGCCGACGAAAACCCTGCCGGCGCCGGTGCAGCCGGGAATGGTCACGTTGTAGATGTGCTGCGCTGCGTAGGCCGCGTAGTTAGGGATCGTCTTGTTGCCGATGTTGTCGGAAGGCTTGGCGAAGGTCGCGCTGCCACCGGTGGCATTGGTCACCGATGACTTGGCGCCGGTGCGGCGATCGCCGCGTACGATGTCGAGCGTGAAGGTTTCGTTGACGTTCAGGAAGGCGTCGTTGGGCGCGCTCACCTTGCCAAACTGCGTCAGCGGGATCGCCACGTCCTTCGCGTTGGCGCCGGTGCCGATCGTCAGCACTTTGCTCTTCAGGGCATTGTTGAAACGGAACTGGAAGGTGATGTCTTCCTTGCCGTCGCCGTTGTTGTCGACGTGAATCTCGTAGAGCGCGTTCGGGTCGAGCTTGAAGTAGTTCGGGCCGCCGTAAGCGTCCTGCAGCGGCAGGTAGTTGGCGATCAGCGTGACGTAGCCGGTGCGGCCGGGCTCGTAGCTGTTGAACATGTAGAAGTCGGTGCCGTCGACCTTGGGTGTCGTCGTGATCGCCGGGGCCTCGCGGTGGCTCGACGCCTGGGCCGGCAGGCAAGTCAGTCCATAGAGTGCGCCGACGGCGGCCAGGATGGGCAGCACGCGGGCGCGATGCGGATGGTGAAGTGTCATGGTGATCCTCGCTACTGATGAATGGTTAGGCAGGCCGGCAAGCGGCGTTCCCGACTGACTTTTCGCATCAAGCGATTTGTCTGCTGTCCGGGTACGCGACTTCGCGACGAACGGATGCGCAGACGCGTCGAAGTCCGGCACGCCAGTTGCGACGTCGCGCGCTCTTCGCCAACCCTCGCGCGGCTTTAGCGTAAGGTGACGCCCGACGGCGCGACCTAGCGGCTGTCCTCGCCACCGAAAGGTTCACCATGCTCCGATTTGCCTTCGACCTGCGCGGCGCCCGCCGCACGCCCGCCCTCGCCTTCGCGATCGCCGGCCTGGCAGCCTTCGCGCAGACGCCTTCGCGCGCCGCCGATGCCTGCATGGCGAAGAGCGCGCGCGGCATCGCGCCGGTGGTCGAGCTCTACACGTCGGAGGGCTGCAACTCCTGCCCGCCGGCGGACCAGTGGCTGTCGAAGCTGAAGAGCGATCCGAGCGTCGTCGCGCTGGCCTTCCACGTCGATTACTGGGACCGCCTCGGCTGGAAGGACCGCTTCGCCAGCGCCGCCTTCACCGAGCGCCAGGCCACGGAGCAGAAGAGCAACGGCGCGCGCTTCAGCTATACGCCGCAGGTCGTCGTCGACGGACAGGATCGCAAGGACTGGGGGTCGTTGGCCACGCCGATTGCGTCGCGCCAGGCAGCGCCCGTCGAGGTCGTGCTGACGCGCGACGGCGACCGCGTCATGGCGACCGTCGCCGCGTCGTCCCGCTCGCCGAAGCGGCTGGCCGCGTACTGGGCGGTGACAGAACAGGGCCACGTCACGGCGGTGAAGGCCGGCGAAAACCAGGGCGTGACGCTGCACCACGACTACGTCGTGCGCGACTACAAGACCGTGCCGGCCTGGGCGGCGAGCGCAGAGGCGCCGCAGACCTTTGCCTTCCAGCCGGCCACGCGAAGCGACGCCGCGCATCCGCGCGAGGTCAACCTTGTCGTGCTCGATGCCGAGACCGGGCGGCCGGTGCAGGCCGTCAAGATCGGCTGCTGAGCCGCTGATCCGGCAGCGTCAGTCCGCGGCGCGCAGGGCGGTGCGCAACTCGACGCCAATCTCCGGCCGGCCGGCAAAGGGGTCGGTCGGGTTGCGTGCCTGCACGACGTCCTCGAGCCGAGTCTGCACGCTGGCCAGCGCCTGCGGGTGGCTGTAGATGTAGAAGCGGTCGGCCTCGATCGCGTCGAAGACGAGCTGCGCGACGTCGGCGGCGCTGATCTTGCCGCTGCTCACCGCCTTCTCGCTCATCGCCTTGCCGATCATCTGGCTGCGCGTCGGCTTCGCGGCGGGCAGCGCGTCGGGTCGGTTGCGCTGGCTGTCGACGATGCCGGTCGGCACGAAGTACGGGCACAGCACCGAGGCGCCGATTCGGTCGGTGACGAGGCGCAGGTCTTGGTAGAGCGTCTCGCTCAGCGACACGACGGCGTGCTTGCTGACGTTGTAGACGCCCATGTTCGGCGGATTGAGCAGGCCCGCCATCGACGCCGTGTTGACGATGTGCCCTTCGTAGCCCGCATTCTTGCTCGCGGCCTCCAGCATCATCGGCGTGAAGACGCGGACGCCGTGCGCGACGCCCATGACGTTGACGCCGATCACCCATTCCCAGTCGGCGAGCGTGTTCTCCCAGATCAGGCCGCCGGAGGCGACACCGGCGTTGTTGAACACGAAATGCGGCGCGCCGAAACGCGCTGCGACGGCGCGGCCGAGCGCCTCGACTTCGGCGGCCTTGCTCACGTCGAGGCGATGCGGCAAGACCTTGGCGCCGAGCGATTCGATCTCCGCAGCGGCGCGCTCGAGCGCGTCGGCCTGCACGTCGGCCATGACGACGTTCATGCCGCGACGCGCGGCGATGCGCGAGGTCTCGAGGCCGAAGCCCGACGCGGCGCCAGTGATGACCGCCGTGCGGCCTGCGAATGTCTTCATGACGGACTCTTTCAGTTCAGTGTTGCCGGCAACCCCGGCGTGCGCAGCGCGCGTTTCGGTCAGACGAGCTTGACGAGCTGCTTGCCGAAGTTCCTGCCCTTCAGCAAACCGAGGAAAGCTTCGGGCGCCGACTCGATGCCCTCGGCCACCGTCTCGCGGTACTTGAGCTTGCCGGTGGCGACGAGCGTGCCGAGCTCCCTCAGCGCCTCGGGCCAGACTTCCATGTGCTCGCTGACGATGAAGCCTTCTACTGTGAGCCGCGACAGCAGCAGGAGCTGCGGCTGCAACAACGGAATCGGCGCACCGTCGTAACCGCTGATCATGCCGCACACGGCGATCCGGCCGAACGCATTCATGCGCGCCAGCGTCGCGTCGAGCACCGGCCCGCCGACGTTCTCGAAGCAGCCGTCGACGCCGTCGGGTGTCGCTTCCTTCAACGCCTGGTAGAGCGCCTTCGGATCCGCGCTCTCGCCGGTGAAGGCCTTGTAGTCGACACAGGCGTCGAAGCCGAGCTCGCGCGTCACGTAGTCGCACTTCTCCGCCCCACCGGCGATGCCGACGACGCGACAACCACGCGTCTTGGCGAGCTGGCCGACGACGCTGCCGACCGCGCCGCTCGCGGCGCTGACGACGATCGTCTGGCCGGCCTTCGGCTGGCAGATCTTCATCAGGCCGTACCACGCCGTCACGCCGGGCATACCGACCGGGCCGAGGTAGGCGGAAAGCGGGATGCGCGTCGCATCGACCTTGCGCATCACGCCGGGAATCGACGCGTCGACCAGCGTGTACTGCTGCCAGCCACCGAAGCCGACCACCGTGTCACCCGGCTGATAGCCGGGATGCTCGGAGGCGACCACCTCGCCGGCCGTGCCGCCCTGCATCACCTGATCCAGCGGCTGCGGCTGGGCATAGCTCTTGGCGTCGTTCATGCGCCCGCGCATGTACGGGTCGAGGCTGAGGAAGTGGTTGCGGACCAGCACCTGCCCGTCGCGCGGCTCGCCGACCGGCGCCTCGACGAGCCTGAAGTTGTCGGCGCGCGCCTCGCCTTCGGGGCGCGACACCAGATGAATCTGCTTGTTGATGGTCGTCATGTCGTCAATCTCTCGTTCAGTCGGATGCCCCGATGCGCTGGATGCGCCTGCCGCCCGCCGGCAGGCCTTTCATGTACTTGAAGGTGCCGGTCGAATGCGCGACGAGCTGGCCGTCGGCGCCCACCACCGAGGCCTCGCAGAAGGCCATCGACGCGGTGCGATGCAGGCGCCTGCCCGTGCCGACCAGGCGCCCGAGACCGGGCCGCATGAAGCTGGTCTTCATCTCGATGGTGACCACGCCCGACTGCTCGACCGTGCCGTCCTCGCCCGGGCTGCGCGCGGCATGCGCCATCGCCACGTCGAGCAGCGTCATCGTCACGCCGCCGTGCGCCACGCTCCACGAGTTGCACAGCTCGTCGCGCAGGTCGATGGCGATCTCGGCCTCGCCGTGCTCGAAGCGCAGCAGCTCGAAGCCGAGCATCTCGACGAACGGGATGTTGACGAGAAACTTCATGCGGCGATGATCGCGGAGACGCCGCCGTCGATCGGCAGGATCTGGCCGGTGATGTGCTTGCCGGCCTGCGAGGCGAACAGAAGCGTCGCCCCCTTCAGGTCGTCGTCGTCGCCGATGCGCAGCAGCGGCGCGTGGCCGGCCAGCGCCTTGGCGCCGACGCGCTCGATCGTGCCCTTCGTCATCTTGCTCGGGAACATGCCCGGCGCGAGCGCGTTGACGTTGATGTTGTACTTGCCCCATTCGCCAGCCAGCGTGCGCGTGAAGTTGATGACCGCGGCCTTGCTCGTGTTGTAGGCCACCATCGACATGTCGGCGCTGTTGCCGGCCAGGCCGGCGATCGACGCGACGTTGATGATCTTGCCGCTCCGCCGCGGAATCATGCTGTGCTTGCCGATCGCCTGGCACATCAGGAAGATCGAGCGGATGTTGAGGTTCATGACCTTGTCCCAGGCCTCGAGCGGGTGATCCTCGGCGGCCGCGCCCCAGGTCGCGCCGGCGTTGTTGACGAGGATGTCGACATGGCCGAGCCGGCCGATCGCGTCTTCGGCAACGCGCACGATCTCTTCGGCCAAGCTGGCATCGGCGGCGATCCAGATCGCCTCGATGCCTTGCGCCTTGAGTTGCGCCGCCGACTCCTCGAGGTCGCTTGCCTTGCGAGAGGTGAGCATGACGCGCGCGCCGGCTTCGCCGAGCGCCTCGGCGATCTGCAGGCCGAGGCCGCGCGAGCCGCCGGTGACGAGCGCGGTCTTGCCGGAAAGGTCGAACAGTTTTCGAACGTTGGTGCTCATGGATTCCTGTCTCTTTCGAATGAAGTTGTCGTGGGGCGATAACCCGTCTCAGCCCGGGCCGGCGTCGGTCATGCGCGAGCGCAACCAGATCAGCACCGCGCCCACGACGGCCATCGCCGCGCCCACCGCGACGATGCCCCAGCCGTAACCGTGCCCGCCGCGCGACAAGGCGATGCCGAGCCCGCAGGCCAGCAGACCGCCGTAGATCAGCACCCAGACAAGCAACTCGATGCGCGCCGCCGACAGCTTCAAAACCAGGCCTCGCTCATCGTTCTGCAGGTGTCGTCGCGGCTCGCCACGACGCCCAGCCAGGCATCGATCTTCGGCAACTCGTAGTGGAAGAAGAAGCGGCAGGCGGCGAGGCGGCCACGCTGCGCGTCGTCGAGCGGCGTGGCGACGGCGCGCACCGCGACGTCGAGCCAGATCCACGCGAGCACGACATGGCCGAAGGCCTGCAGATACGGCGTCGCGTTGGCGAGCGCCTCGTCTGGGGAGGCGGTCGACCAGGCGGCGCGGGTCGCGGCTTCGAGGCGATCCGCCGCGGCGGCAAGTGCCTCTGCATGCTCGTTCAGCGCGTCGACGGCGCTGGCACGCGCGATCGTCTCGTCGATCGTTCGGCGCAGCAGCGCCAGCCCGGCGCCGCTGTCCATGACGACTTTGCGACCCAACAGATCGAGCGCCTGGATGCCGTGCGTGCCCTCGTGGATCATGTTCAGGCGGTTGTCGCGCCAGTACTGCTCGACCGGAAAGTCGCGCGTGTAGCCGTAGCCGCCGAGCACCTGGATGGCCAGGCTGTTCGCCTCCAGGCACCACTCGCTCGGCCAGCTCTTGGCGATCGGCGTCAGGACCTCGAGGAGCAGGTGGGCGCGAGCCTTTGCATCCGTGTCACCGGTGTGCAGCTCATCGACGAGTCGCGCGCAGTAGAGCTCGAGCGCCAGCGCGCCTTCGCAATAGCTCTTCTGCGCGAGCAGCATGCGTTTGACGTCGGCGTGCTCGATGATCGGCACTTGCGGCTTCGATGCGTCCTTGCCGCCGACGCCGATCGGCCGGCCCTGCGGCCGCGTCTTCGCGTAGTCGAGCGAGGCCTCGTAGCCGGCGTAGCCGAGCATGGTCGCGCCGAGGCCGACGGCGATGCGCGCCTCGTTCATCATGTGGAACATGCAGCGCAGGCCCTCGCCAGGGCGGCCGACGAGATAGCCCACGGCGCCGGAACCGGCGCCGTCCAGACCTCCGCCCGCGCCCGCGCCGTCCCGCCCCGCACCCACCGCAGCGCGCACCGGAAACTTGCCCTCGCCGAAGTTGAGCAGCGTGTTCGGAATGCCTCGGTAGCCGAGCTTGTGATTCAGGCCGGCGAGCGACACGTCGTTGCGCTCGCCGGTCAGCCGGCCTTGCTCGTCGACGAGTTTCTTCGGCACGATGAAGAGCGAGATGCCGCGCGTGCCGGCGACGAGCTTGCCGTCGTCGCCCGGGATCTTGGCGAGCACGAGATGGACGATGTTCTCGGCCAGCTCGTTCTCGCCGTTCGAGATCCACATCTTGTTGCCGCGCAGGCGATAGCGCGGGCCGAGCGGGTCGCTCGCGAAGTCGGCGCCGTCGGGCACGGCGCGCGTGGCGACGTCCGAGAGGCTGGAGCCGGCCTGCGGCTCCGAGAGGCACATCGTCCCGGTGAAGCGGCCGGAGAATTCGTTCTTCGCGAATACTTCGCGCTGCATCGGCGTGCCGTGCGCCATCAGCAGGTTGGCGTTGCCGCTGGTCAGCATGCCGCCGCCGCCGATGCCGATGCCGGCCTTCGAGAAAAAGCTGTTCGCCGCCATCTCGACGACGCAGGGCAGTTGCATGCCGCCCAACTCGTAGTCCTGCGCGGCGGCAAGCATGCCCGACTCGAAGTAAGCCTGTGCGGCTTCGTGGCTAGCCTTCGGCAAATGGACTTTCTCGCCGTCGAACCAGGGCTCCTCGGTGTCGGACAGGCGATTGAAAGGCGCGAATTTCTCGCGCGCGATGCGCTCGCAGGTGTCGAGCACCGAATCGAAGGTCTCGCGCGAGTGGTCGGCAAAACGGGAGCGCGAGCGCAGCGTTTCGACGGCCAGCCAGTCGTGGAGAAGAAAGTCGATGGTGCGGCGGTAGCTCATGGCGCCGCCAAGGCGCTGGTGCCTGAAGACGACACCGACTTGACTTGTCGCAACGGGTCCATTCGCCGAATCCTTTCGTAGGCGCTGCCGATGCCGGCCTCCGCGGCGCGTGCTTCGAGAATCAAGGAGCGAAACGAGTCCATCCAGTCGAGCGTTTGCTCGGGCGTCCAGTCGGTCGAAGAAGCGGGCGTCCGGTCGGCAACGGTCTTCACGACGGTCCTCCTTGATCGCGTATGCGGCCGAGGTGTTCGACGTCCAGCGTGTCGATACCGCGCCCGGTTCCGGACTTCAATTCGATAAGGTGCTCGATGCTGGCAACGGGGATTTGCACGATGCCAATCGATTTGACGACGGCATCGGCGCGGAGGTCGACATAGCTCACCCGCGGGCGGACCAGAACATCCACCACGAGTCCCGCCGGCCCAGCCTCGCGCAACGAGAAGGCAAGCATGTTCTTCTCGCGATGCCAGGCATCGATCTGCGCCGCGTTCGCCAATGAGTCGATGGGAACGGGGAGTGAAGGAGCAAGACGCATTGCGCGAGCTGCAGAGATGAATCGAGCGAGGTTCGCGTCGTCCATCGCCAGGACAACGTCGACATCGAGCGTGCCGCGGACCACGCCATGGAGCGAAACGGCCAGGCCACCCACCAGCACGTAGTCCACGCGAGCCGCTCCCATAGCCCTGAAGAAGTCAGCGAACTTCATCTATCGATTTGCCGCGTGGAGCCCGAATCGCTCCAGCGCCGCAGCCGCGATCGCTGCGCCCCATTCCTGGACGAAGTGCCCGCCCTCCGCCACCTCCATCGGTGCCGGGCAGCCGCGGATCGTCTTCTGCAGCGACCGCATGGGCAGCTCGCCGAGCACCGGATCCTTCATGCCGATGGCCATGAAGCTTTCGCCCGACCAGCGCTCGCGCCAGAAGATGTCGGCTTCGCGGCTGAGCGATGCGCCGGGCGCGTCTGCACCGTCCGGCACGAGGTCGGGAAAGGCGCGCAGCGCCGCCTTGTAGCGAGGTTCCGGAAAGGGCGCGTCGTACGCCGCGACCTCGGCCGCGCTCATGTCCGGCTTGCCGCGCTGGATCAGCTTGCCGACCGGCAGGTCGGCCTGGCTGTTCGAATACGCGCGCCATTGCCTGAAGCCTTCGGTCACCTGGCCGGTGCCGAGGCCGGTGTTCATGACCAGCAATCGTGTGAAGCGCTCGGGCATCGCTTGAGGCAGCGTCAGGCCGAGCAGCCCGCCCCAGTCCTGGCAGACCAACATGATGTTGCGCAGGTCGAGCCGCTCGACGAAGGACAGCAGCATGTCGCGATGCATGGCGAAGGTGTGCCACGCCGCATCGGCGGGCTTGTCGGATCGGCCGAAGCCGATCAGGTCCGGCGCGACGACGCGCAGGCCCGCGCCGGCGAACACCGGGATCATGTGCCGGTACAGATAGCTCCACGTCGGATTGCAGTGCAGGCAGAGCACCACGGCCGGTGCATCGACGGGACCTTCGTCGAGATAGTGCACACGCATCGCCTCGGGCCCGGCCAGGCCAAAGGCGTAGTGCGGCGCGAACGGGTAGCCAGGGAGCGCGTCGAAGCGCGCGTCGGGCGTGCGCAGGATGTCCATGTCGGAAGGCAGCAGCGCGAGATGCGCGCCAGTGTCAGAGAACCTCGAACACTCCCGCCGCGCCCATGCCGCCGCCGATGCACATCGTCACCAACACCTTCTTGGCGCCGCGCCGCTTGCCTTCGATGAGGGCATGGCCGGTGAGGCGCTGGCCGCTGACGCCGTAGGGGTGGCCTACGGCGATCGCGCCGCCGTCGACGTTGAGCCTGTCCATCGGAATGCCGAGCGTGTCGGCGCAATAGAGCACCTGCACGGCGAACGCTTCGTTCAGCTCCCAGAGGTCGATGTCGGCGACCGTGAGACCAAGGCGCTTCAGGACCTTGGGCACCGCAAAGACCGGGCCGATGCCCATCTCGTCGGGCTCGCAGCCGGCGACCGCGAAGCCGAGAAAGCGGCCGAGCGGCTTCAGGCCGCGCTGCTCGGCAAGCTTCTCGTTCATCACCACGACAGCGCCTGCGCCGTCGCTGAACTGGCTGGCGTTGCCGGCGGAGATGACGCCACCGGGAACCGCCGGCTTGATGTCCTTGATGCCCTCGTAGGTGGTGCCGGCGCGAATGCCTTCGTCGGCGCTGACCGTCACTTCCTTCGTGCGCAGACCCATGACCGCATCGGCGACGCCGGCGAGCACGGTGATCGGCGCGATCTCGGCCTCGAACTTGCCGGCGTCGCGCGCCGCCGTCGCCCTCTGCTGGCTGGCGGCGCCGTACTCGTCCATGCGCTGGCGCGCGATGTTGTAGCGCTTGGCCACCTGCTCTGCCGTCTGCAGCATGTTCCAGTAGATCGTCGGCTTGTGCTCGAGCAGCCACGAGTCGGCGAGCATGTGCTTGTTGGCCTCGTTCTGAACGCACGAGATCGACTCGACGCCGCCGGCGACGAGGATGTCGCTCTCGCCGGCGATGACACGCTGCGCCGCCATCGCGATCGTCTGCAGGCCGCTCGAACAGAAGCGGTTCACGGTCATGCCGCTGGTCGTGACGGGCAGCCCGGCGCGAAGGGCGATCTGCCGTGCGATGTTGCTGCCCGTCGCACCCTCGGGCGTGGCGCAGCCCATGATGACGTCGTCGACCTCGGCAGCGTCGATGCCGGCGCGCTCGACGGCGTGCTTCACGGCGTGGCCGCCGAGCGTCGCGCCGTGCGTCATGTTGAAGGCGCCTTTCCAGCTCTTGGCGAGCGGGGTGCGGGCGGTCGAGACGATGACGGCGCTGGTCATGGGAGGCTCCTGATGTGGCTCCCTCTCCCGCCTGCGGGAGAGGGATGGGGTGAGGGTTTCAGCTGAACGACTTGCCTTCGGCCGCGAGCCGGGCCAGCAACGGGGCCGGTTTCCAGAAGTTCGCGTCGTCGTGCGGATTGGCCGCAAAACGCTTCATCGCCTGTACGACGTTGAAGAGCCCTTGCGTGTCGGCATAGTTCATCGGCCCGCCGCGGTGCATCGGAAAACCGTAGCCGGTGATGTAGACCATGTCGATGTCGCTGGCGCGCTGGGCGATGCCTTCGTCGACGATCTTCGCGCCCTCGTTGACGAGCGCGTAGACGAGCCGGTGCACGATCTCGTCGTCGGCGATCTTGCGCGGCGCGATGCCGAGCTCGCCTCGGTACTTCTCGATCATGTCGGTAACGACCTTGCTCGGGATCGCATCGCGCTTGCCGGGCATGTAGTCGTACCAACCGGCGCCCGTCTTCTGGCCGAAGCGGCCGAGCTCGCACAGCAGGTCGGCGGTCTTCGAGTAGCGGATGTCCGGCTTCTCGACGTAGCGGCGCTTCCTGATGTACCAGCCGACGTCGTTGCCGGCGAGGTCGCCCATGCGGAACGGCCCCATCGCCATGCCGAACTTCTCCATCGCCTTGTCGACCTGCTGCGGCGTCGCGCCCTCTTCCAGCAGAAAGCCGGCCTGGCGCGAGTACTGCTCGATCATGCGGTTGCCGATGAAGCCGTCGGTGACGCCGGAGACGACGCAGGTCTTCTTGATCTTCTTGCCGAGCGCCATCACGGTGGCGAGCACGTCTTTCGCCGTCTTCTTGCCGCGCACGACCTCGAGCAGCTTCATGACGTTGGCGGGGCTGAAGAAGTGCATGCCGATCACGTCTTCGGGGCGCTTGGTGAAGGCCGCGATCTTGTCGACGTCGAGCGTCGAGGTGTTGCTGGCGAGGATGGCGCCGGGCTTCATCACCTCGTCGAGCATCTTGAAGACCTGCTCCTTCACGCCCATGTCCTCGAACACCGCTTCGATGACGAGGTCGGCCTCTTTCAGGTCGTCGTATTTGAGCGTCGTGCTCAGGAGGCCCATGCGCTCGTCGAGCTTGTCCTGCTTGAGCTTGCCCTTCTTGACCTGCGACTCGTAGTTCTTGCGCATCACGCCGACGCCCTTGTCGAGCGCTTCCTGCTTCATCTCGAGCATCACGACGGCGATGCCGGCGTTGAGGAAGTTCATGGCGATGCCGCCGCCCATCGTGCCGGCGCCGATGACGGCGACCTTCCCGATCCGGCGCAGCGGCGTGTCGGCCGGCACGTCGGCGATCTTGCTCGCGGCGCGTTCGGCGATGAAGAGATGGCGCAGCGCCTTCGATTCCGGCGTCTGCATCAGCGCCAGGAAGATCTCGCGCTCGACCTTCATGCCGTCGTCGAACTTCATCCTGGTCGACGCGGCGACGGCGTCGACGCACTTCAGCGGCGCAGGGAAGTTGCGGGACATCGCGCCGACCGTATTGCGCGCAAACTGGAAGTAGGCGTCGGCGTTCGCGTACTCGACCTTGAGATTGCGCACCAGCGGCAGCGGCCGCACTTCGGCCTTCTCGCGGGCGTAGACGACGGCGGCGTCGACGACGTCGCCCTCCACGATCTTGTCGAAAAGCTTCTGACCAGGTTGCTTGGCGAGCAACTCGCTCTTCACCGCCTCGCCGCTGACGATCATGTTGAGCGCCGTCTCGACGCCGAGCACGCGCGGCAGGCGTTGCGTGCCGCCAGCGCCCGGAATGAGGCCGATCTTCACTTCGGGCAGCGCGATCTGCGCGCCGGGTGCGGCGACGCGGTAGTGACAGCCGAGCGCCAGCTCGAGACCGCCGCCCATGGCGACGCTGTGCACGGCGGCGACGACCGGCTTGGTGCTTGCCTCGAGCGCAGCGATCACCGAGAGCAGGTTCGGCTCGGCGCTCGCTTTCGGCGATCCGAACTCGCGGATGTCGGCGCCGCCCGAAAAGGCCTTGCCGGCGCCGGTGATGACGATCGCCTTCACCGCGGCGTCGGCGAGCGCCTTCTCGAGTCCGTCGGTGATGCCGACCCGCGTGTCGTAGCCCAGGCCATTGACGGGCGGGTTGTCGAGGCTGATGACGGCGACGTCGCCGCGGGTCTCGTAGTTGGCGCTCATGGGACTGCCCCTCGCGTTGAAGCTCCGGCGACCCGCCGGAAGGAAAAAAGAACGTTCGTTCGATTCTAGGTCGCGGGCCCGCAAAGTCATTGTCCCAGCGGCGACAACAGGGCCTTCGCAGGCGGCGATCGGGCGCTCAGACCTCGAGCCACTCCTTGCGGATCTCGGCGTTGGCGCGCAAGGCCGTCGGCGTGCCTTCGAAGACGATGGCGCCGTGTCCCATCACGTAGCAGCGCTCCGAAATTTCGAGCGCGATGGTCAGCTTCTGCTCGACGAGCAGCACCGACACGCCGCGCGTCTTCAGCGTCTTCAGGTATTGGGCGACCAGCTCGACGATCTTCGGCGCCAAGCCTTCGGTCGGCTCGTCGATCATGATGAGGTCGGGGTCGCCCATCAGCGTGCGGCAGAGCGTGAGCATCTGCTGCTCGCCGCCCGAGAGTACGCCTGCCTCGGTATCGGCCCGCTCCTCGAGCCGCGGGAACATCCGGAACATGTCGGCGAAGGACCAGCGCGGCGACTTCTTGCCGCGCTTCTCGCCAAGCTGCAAATTCTGGCGCACCGTGAGCTTGGGAAAGATGTCGCGGTTCTCGGGCACGTAGCCGATGCCGCGGTGCGCAATGTCGAAGGTCTTGTGGCCGAGGATCTCATCGCCGCGCAGCGTGATCGAGCCCTCGCCGTGCACCAGGCCCATGATCGTCTTCACCGTCGTCGAGCGGCCCGACCCGTTGCGCCCGAGCAGGGCGACGATCTCGCCCTCGCCGACGACCATGTCGACGCCGTGCAGGATGTGGCTCTTGCCGTAGTAGGCGTGCAGGTTCGAGAGGCGCAGCATGCGTTCAGCCTCCGTGCCCGGCGGCGGCCGGTGCCTCGGCATGGATCGAGCCGAGGTAGGCCTCCTGCACGCGTGCGTTGGCCCGCACCTTCTCCGGCACGTCGAAGGCGATGACCTCGCCGTAGACGAGCACGGCGATCTTGTCGGCCAGCCCGAAGACGACGCCCATGTCGTGCTCGACCGTGAGCAGCGTCTTGCCGACCGTGACCTCGCGGATCAGTTCGATGAAGCGCAAGGTCTCGCTCTTGCTCATGCCGGCAGTCGGCTCGTCGAGCAGCACGACGCTAGCGCCGCCCGCGATCGTGATGCCGATCTCGAGGGCGCGCTGCTCGGCGTAGGTGAGACTCATCGCCAGCGTGTCGCGCTTTCGATCGAGGCGGATCATGTGCATGAGCTCCTCGGAACGGGTATTGGCGTCCTTCAGGTCGGCAAGGAACTTCCAGAACGCGTAGCGATAGCCCATCGTCCAGAGCACGCCGCAGCGCAAGTTCTCGAACACCGAGAGGCGGCTGAAGATGTTCGTGATCTGGAAGCTGCGCGCCAGGCCGAGCCGGTTGATCTCGTAAGGCAGCAGGCCGTCGATGCGCTTGCCGTGGAGCAGGATCTCGCCGCTGCTCGGCCCGAAGCGGCCGCTGATGAGATTGAAGAGGGTCGACTTGCCGGCGCCGTTGGGGCCGATGATGGCGACGCGCTCGCCGGCCGCCACCGCCAGGTCGCAGCCGCGGATGATCTCGGTCTTGCCGAACGACTTGAACAGGCGCTTCAGCTCGACGGCAGGGATCGCGCTCGTCATGACGGCTCCTTGAACGTCATGGTCGCCTCGATCTCCTCCTGCACCGTGCCCCAGACGCGGGCGAAGCGCCTGCGCACCGCCTCGAACGCCGCGAAGCCGGCGATTGCGATGGCCATCGCTGCGAGCCACGGCGTGATCGTCGAGGTATCGAGCGCCAGGCCGAAATAGCGCGCAGTCGTCTCGCCGACCGAGCCGAACTGGCGCGCGTAGATCATCTCGATCAGCGCCGCGAACCCGGCCAGCATCGCCATCGACGTCAGCGCGAGTAGCGCGTACCAGCGCCAGAGCCGGTGCAGTTTTTTGTGTGCGGCGACACGCAGGTTCATCATGAACAGGCTGGCAATACCGCCGGGCGCGTACATGACCATGAACATGAAAATAAGGCCGAGATAGAGCTGCCAGGCCTTGGTGACCTCCGAGAACAGCGCGTAGCCGACGACCATGAGAACGGCACCGATGATCGGGCCGAAGAAGAAGGTGGCGCCGCCGAGGAAAGTGAACAGCAGGTAGGCGCCGGAGCGTGCCGCACCAACCGCCTCGGGCGTGGCGATCTCGGAATGAAGGGCGTACATACCGCCGGCGATCCCGGCGAAGAAGCCGGCGATGACGAACGAGAAGTAGCGCACCCGCTGCGTGCTGTAGCCGATGAACTCGACGCGCTCGGGGTTGTCGCGCACGGCGTTGAGCATGCGCCCGAGCGGCGTGCGCGTGAAGGCGAACATCGCCGCCGTGCACACGAAGGTGTACAAGGCGATCAGGTAGTAGACTTGGATCTGCGGCCCGTAGGTGATGCCGAGGAACGCCGGCCCTGCGGTCCGGTTCACCGTGATGCCGCCTTCGCCGCCGAAGAACTCCGGCACCATCAGCACCATCGGCGCGACGAGCTCGCCGATGCCCAGCGTGATCATCGCGAACGGCGTACCTGCCTTCTTGGTCGTGACGTAGCCGAGTAGCGCCGCGAAGAACATGCCGCCGACGCCGCCGATCAGCGGCACCAGGCTCATCGGCACCGGGAAAGAACGGTCGGCGACGCCCAGCATCGCGTGCACGGTGACGAAAGCCCCGAGCCCTGTGTAGACGGCATGGCCGAAGCTCAGCATGCCGCCCTGGCCGAGCAGCATGTTGTACGAGAGGCAGGCGACGATGCCGATGCCGATCTGCGTCAGCACCGATTGCTCGAGATTGCTGCGAAAGATCAGCGGGACGACGAGCAGGATCAGCGCGTAGCCGCCCCAGACGATCAGGCGACCCCGGCCTCCCGGGCGGGCGACCGGTCGGGCAGCAGCAGCAAGAGCCTGTGCGGCGTCCATCAGCCCTCGCGCGTTCCGAGCAGGCCCTTGGGCCGAAAGATCAGGATCAGCACCAGGAACACGTACGGCAGGATCGGCGCGACCTGGGCGATGGTGAGCTTGAAGAGAGAAAAATCGGCAAGCCCCGACGGCACGGACAGGTGCAGCGACTGCGCAGCGCTCGCCAGCGACGCGTCGGAGCCGACCGCGAAAGTCTGGACCACGCCGATCACCAGCGAAGCGACGAACGCTCCGGCCAGCGAGCCCATGCCGCCGACGACGACGACCACGAAGATGACCGAGCCGACCGCGTAGGCCATCGCCGGCTCGGTCAAGAAAGTGAAGCCGCCGATCACGCCGGCCAGCCCGGCCAGCGCCGTACCGGCGCCGAACACGAGCATGAAGACGCGCGGCACGTTGTGGCCGAGCGACTCGACCATCTCCGGGTGCGTCAACGCGCTCTGGATGACGAGGCCGACGCGCGTGCGCGTCAGCAGCAGCCAAAGTGAAAGCAGCATGACCAGGGCGATCACCATCATGAAGGCACGTGTCGCCGGGAATTGCGAGCAGGCGACACGGACTGCGGCGTCGGCGGCGGTGCACATCGCCGCGGGCGCGGCACCGGCGACGAAGTGCAGCCCGGTCGCCGACGAATTGACGATCGTGAAGGCCGATCCACGTAGCACTTCGGGCGGCGGAAAATCGACGCCGAGCCGGCCCCAGGTCAGGATCACGAGCTCGAAGACGACGAACGACAGGCCGAAGGTGATGAGCAGCTCGGGCACATGGCCGAACTTGTGGACGCGGCGCAGACACACGCGCTCGAACAGCGCACCGAGCGCGCCGACGACGAACGGCGCCAGGATCAATCCCGGCCAGAAACCGACGAACCGGGCGATCGTGTAAGCGATGTAAGCGCCGAGCATATAGAAGCTGGCGTGCGCGAAATTGAGCACACCCATCATGCTGAAGATGAGCGTCAGCCCCGAGCTCAGCATGAACAGCAACAGCCCGTAGCTCAGGCCGTTGAGCATCGAAATGGTGAAGAACTCCATCGTTCCCGCAGTGTCGGCCTTAGCCGCCCAAAACAACAGAGGCCCGAGTCGCGCGCGCTCGGGCCTCGATCAGAAGCGAAGGATGCTCAGGACGCGGAAGGCCGCTTCATCTGACAGCTCGTCGGCGTGCTGGACACGTAGTTCGGGTAGTCGGCGACCGGCGCGAACGTCATCCCGGTGTTCTCCGGGCCCAAGGGGTTCTTTGCGTCGGCCTTCTGCCAGACGCTGACGTAGAGCGGCTGTTGCAGTTGGTGGTCTGTCTTTCTCATCTCGACCTCGCCACCGAACTCGCTTTTCCACTTCATGCCTTCCATGGCGTAGGCAACCTTGACCGGATCTGTCGACCTGGCCTGGGCCATCGCCCTCGTCAGCACCTCCAGCATGCGGACGATCGAGCCGGTGTAGAAGTCGTCGTTGTACTTGGCCTTGAACGCAATAACGTCCTTGTCGATCTCCCCACCCATGTTGTTGTAGGCGTAGGCTATCTGGTAGACCTTGCCGGCGCCGTTGGTACCGAGCGCCGTCGGCGTGCCCGTGACGGCGGCGTAGTAGGTGTAGAACTTGCCGGCGTAACCGGCCTCGACCGCGGCCTTCACGAGCAACGAGAGGTCGGAGCCCCAGTTGCCGGTGATGACCGTGTCGGCACCGGAGGCCTTGATCTTGGCGATATACGGAGCGAAATCGCGCACGCTGGCGATCGGGTGCAGATCCTCGCCGACGATCTCGATGTCCGGGCGCTTCCTCTTCAGGCCCTCCTTGGAATACCTAGCGACCTGCACGCCGTGCGAATAGTTCTGGCCAAGGATGTAGACCTTGTGGATGTCCTTCTGATCCTTCATGAAGGTCGTCAGCGCTTCCATCCTCATGGTCGTGTCGGCATCGAAGCGGAAGTGCCAGAAGCTGCACTTGCTGTTCGTCAGGTCCGGATCGACCGCAGCCTCGTTCAGGTAGACCACTTCCTTGCCGGGATTGCGCTCGTTGTACTTGTTGATCGCGTCAATGAGGGCCAGCGCCACGCCCGAGCTGTTGCCCTGGATGATGTAGCGGATGCCCTGGTCGGTGGCCAGCTTGAGCGCGTTCAAGCTCTCGGCTGGCGAGACCTTGTTGTCGAAGCCAACGACTTCGAACTTCACGCCCGCGACGTTGTTGGCGTTGAACTTGTCGATCATGAACTTCCAGCTGTTGAGCTGGTTGTTGCCGACCGGTCCCATCAGGCCCGAGAGCGGATCGATCCAGGCAAGCTTGACGACCTGACCGTCCAGGGGCTTGGCGGCGGCCTTGCCCTGCGCAAGCGCGGTGGCGGCCGAGGCCGCGAGCGCAGCGCCCGCGCACAGCGCGACGATGCGTCTGACAAGGGCAGTCTTCGGGGTGTTCATGATTGTCTCCAGCGGTGCAAAAGTAGTCCGGTGGGAAGGTAACGGAAGAGCCCTGCCGGCGGCTACAGGGACTACCCCGAAGCCCTGTCGCGCGCGGGACAGGCGGCGGGCGCCCGGCCCGCGCACCAAGACCTTGCATCCGGTCGGCAACACGCCGCTGACTACACTCACGCTGATGCACCAAGCTGTCGCGCTCGTCATGATCGGCCGCGGATGAAGCTTCTCTTCGACTTCCTGCCGATCATCCTGTTCTTTGCCAGCTACATGCTGGCGAACGCGCATACCGAAGCGGCGGCCCGCTTCACCACCGATCACCTCGGCTTCGCCGTCTCTGGCGGCGTTGTCGGTCCGGACGAGGCGCCGGTGCTGCTCGCCACCGTCGTCGTCATCGTCGCGACCCTGCTGCAGATCGCCTATCTGCTGGCGACGCGACGCAAGGTCGACACGATGCTATGGGTCACCTTTCTGCTCATCACCGTGCTGGGCGGCGCCACCGTGTGGTTTCACAACCCGACCTTCATCAAGTGGAAGCCGAGCGCGCTCTACTGGGCGATGGCCGTCGTGTTCTGGGTGAGCCAGACGCTGTTCGACAAGAACCTGCTGCAGTCGCTGGTCGCCGATCAGTTGCAGCTCCCGCGCGAAGTCTGGAAGCGCCTCAATCTCGCGTGGGTCGTCTTCTTCTTGCTGATGGGCTTCGTCAATCTTTACGTCGCCTACAACTTCTCGACCTCGACCTGGGTCAGCTTCAAGGCCTTCGGCCTCACGGCCCTGATGCTCGTCTTCATGATCGTGCAGGGCTTCTATATCGCCCGCCACGTCGAGCCGGACGACGAGACCGTGGTCGCCGACCGGGAGGCCTCGTGAGCGTGGCAGCACAGGACATCGAGGCGGCACTGGAGACGGCCCTGGCGCCGATCGCCCTCGAGGTGCAGGACGACAGCCACCTTCACGCCGGCCACGCCGGCGCGCGCGAAGGTCGGCACTTCAGCGTGCGCATCGTCAGCCGCCGCTTCGAGGGCCTCGGCCGGGTTGCCCGGCATCGCCTCGTATATGATGCCTTGCAGTTTTTGATGTCGCGCGGGATTCACGCCCTCGCCATCGACGCCCGAGTCCCGGACGAATCTTGATCCTCCTGTGCGCGCATCTGCCGCGCTCGCCCGAAAACGCCGGGCCTCTTTCCAACCTGCCAAGCCCGAAAGGCTCCCGTTCATGATGAAGATGCGATTCATTGCTGCCAGCGTCGCGCTGGCAGCCGTCACAGGCGCCGGCCTCTTGCCGCTCGCCGCCCAGGCCCAGAACGTCGCCGTCGTCAACGGCAAGCCGGTGCCCAAGGCACGCGTCGACGCGATCATCGGCCAGGTACAGAAGCAGGCCGCCGCGCGCAACCAGCAACTGCCCCCCGACCTCGACAAGCTGGTCCGCGACAAGGTCGTCACCGACGAGATCCTGACCCAGGAGGCGGAGCGGCGCGGCCTCGCTGCCTCGGCCGAGTACAAGCAGCAGATGGAGATTGCCCGCCAGAGCATCCTGATCGGGCTGCTCTCCGCCGACGTCGACAAGAAGGCGGTCGTCAGCGACGCCGACGTGCAGAAGGAATACGACCGCTTCAAGGCGCAGTCGGGCGGCACCGAGTACCAGGTGCGCCACATCCTGGTCGAGAAGGAAGACGAGGCCAAGACGATCGTCGGCCAGCTCAAGGCCGGTGCCAAGTTCGAGGACCTGGCGAAGAAGAATTCCAAGGATCCGGGCTCGGCCGAGAACGGCGGCGACCTCGGCTTCGCCGGCCCGTCGGCGTACGTGGCCGAGTTCTCGCAGGCGATGGTCAAGCTGAAAAAAGGCGAATACACCGACGTACCGGTGAAGAGTCAGTTCGGGTACCACATCATCAGGCTCGAGGACACGCGCGAAGCCAAGTTCCCGCCGCTCGCCGACGTGAAGCCGCAGATCCAGCAGCGCCTGGCGCAGCAGAAGGCAGCGGAGTTCCGCGACGAGCTGAGGGCGAAGGCGAAGACGGACTACAAGTTCACCAACTGAATCGGGACGGCAGCGCTGTCCCGATTCACCCGCCGCGCTGCGAAGGATCCCGCCGCACGAGCGTCAGCCGACGCTGATCCGGCCCGCCTCGATGCGTAGCTGCTCGTCGCAGCGTGCGGCGATCGTGTCGTCGTGGGTGACGAGCACGAGCGTCGTGCCGGACTCGCGGTTCAGCTCGAACATCAGCGCCATCACCGTCTCGCCGGTCGCGAAGTCGAGGCTGCCGGTCGGCTCGTCGGCGAGCAGCAAAGCCGGCTTGACGACGAAGGCGCGCGCCAGCGCCACGCGCTGCTGCTCGCCGCCCGACAGCACGCGCGGATAGTGACGCAGCCGCTCGCTCAAGCCCACGCGCCTGAGCATCTCGGTGGCCAGAGCGCGCGCGTCTGAGCGGCCCTGCAGCTCGAGCGGAAGCATCACGTTCTCGAGCGCGTTCAGGTTGCCCAGGAGCTGAAAGCTCTGGAACACGAAGCCGAGCTTTTCGGCGCGCACGGCGGCGCGCGCGTCCTCGTCGATGGCGAACAGGTCGACGCCGGCGAGGCGCACCGTGCCTTCGGTCGGCGTGTCGAGCCCGGCGATGATCGACAGCAGCGTGCTCTTGCCCGACCCCGATGCGCCGACGATCGCCACCGAGCGTTGCGGCATCAGGGTGAAATCGATGTCGTGGAGAATCGTCAGCGTGCCGGTCGAGTCCTGCACGCGCTTGGTCAGGCGCTCGACGGCGATGATGGGTTGGGACATGGATGAGGCTGGA
>JBBRLS010000051.1:0-31325 GCA_038231215.1 Burkholderiales bacterium
GGCGGAGAGGGCGGGATTCGAACCCGCGGAGGGTGTTTAGCCCTCACACGCTTTCCAGGCGTGCGACTTAAACCGCTCATCCACCTCTCCGCGGCGGCAGCGATCTTATCCGACGGCCTCCGTCGTGGGCTGCGACGCAGACCCGAACGCTTGCCTCAGCTCGGCCGCGGAAGCGGCGCCTTTGTCAGCGCCATCGCAGTGGCGATCAACCCACTGACCTCGGACAGATTGCTCGGCACGATCATCGTGTTGTTCTTCTGCGCGAGCTGGGCAAACGCCTCGACGGCCTGCTGCGCCACCTTGAGCTGAACCGCCTGCTCGCCGCCCGGCTGGCGGATCGACTCGGCGACCTTGCGGATCGCATCGGCGGTCGCCTCGGCGACGGCGACGATCGCCGCCGCCTCGCCCTGCGCCTTGTTGATCTCGGCCTGACGCTGACCTTCCGAGCGGGCGATGAAGGCCTCGCGCTCGCCGGTGGCGATGTTGATCTGCTCCTGCTTGCGGCCCTCGGACGCGGCGATGAGTGCGCGCTTCTCGCGCTCGGCCGTGATCTGCGCCTGCATCGAGTGCAGGATGGCGGCCGGCGGCGTCAGGTCCTTGATCTCGTAGCGCAGCACCTTGACGCCCCAGTTGTGCGCCGCCTCGTCGAGCGCCGCGACGACCGAGAGGTTGATGTGGTCGCGTTCCTCGAAGGTACGGTCGAGTTCCATCTTGCCGATCACCGAGCGCAGCAGCGTCTGCGCGAGCTGCGTGATGGCGGCGATGTAGTTGCTCGAGCCGTAGCTCGCGCGCATCGGGTCGGTGACCTGGAAATAGATGATGCCGTCGACCTGGAGCTGGGTGTTGTCCTTGGTGATGCAGACCTGGCTGGGCACGTCGAGCGGCACTTCCTTCAGCGAGTGCTTGTAGGCGACGCGCTCGACGAAGGGGATGACGAACTCGAGGCCGGGCGTCAACGTGCGGTCGTACTTGCCGAGCCGCTCGACGACCCAGGCGTGCTGCTGCGGCACGATCTTGAAGGTCTGGAAGATGAAGATCGCCGCGACGATGACGATGACGACGGAAAATTCGAACATGACGGTCTCCGGATGACGCGAAAGCTTAGACGGTGGTGGCCGGCGAGAGCACCAGCCAGTTTCCTTCGACGGCGGCGATGACGTGTTCACCGCGTTCGGCCGGCGCTCCCGGCGCGAGGCGCGCCGTCCAGCCTGAGCCTCGGTACTGGATGCGCGCGGTGCGGTCCGCGGCCCACGCCGAAACGAACACGTGTTCGCCGATGTCGAGGTTCACGTCGCGATTCTGGTGCGCCGCCTTGTCGCTGCTGTCGCTCGAGCGGCTGCGCCAGTACCAGAACGCCGTCGCGCCGCCGCCGACCAGCGCCGCGGCCACGAACTGGAGCGGCAACGCCAGGCCCAGATGCGCGGCGACGGCGGCAGCGGCCAGCCCGAGCGCGATCATCAGCAGATAGAACGTGCCGGTGCCGAGCTCCGCCGCGACGGCGATGCCCGCTGCCACCCACCATCCGGTTGCTGTCGATACTTCCATCAGACACTCCCCTTCAACGCCCGACCGTGCAAGTGTAGGCGTCGCCCCGCAGCCCTACACTGCGCGCTTTCCGCCCCGCCCGCCGCCCGAAAGCCGCCGATGCTTCCCTTCAAGTTTCCGATCGTCATCATCGACGAGGACTACCGCTCCGAGAACGCGTCGGGGCTCGGCATCCGGGCGTTGGCCGCGGCGATCGAAAAAGAAGGCTTCGAGGTGCTCGGCACAACGAGCTACGGCGACCTGTCGCAATTCGCGCAGCAGCAAAGCCGCGCCAGCGCCTTCATCCTGTCGATCGACGACGAGGAGTTCACCGAAGGCCCCGACCTCGACCCGGCGGTGCTCAACCTGCGCAAGTTCATCACCGAAGTGCGCTTCAAGAACGCCGAGGTGCCGATCTATCTCTACGGCGAGACGCGCACTTCGCAGCACCTGCCCAACGACATCCTGCGCGAGCTGCACGGCTTCATCCACATGTTCGAGGACACGCCGGAGTTCGTCGCCCGGCACATCATCCGCGAGGCGCGGGCCTACCTCGACGGCGTGGCGCCGCCGTTCTTCCGCGCCCTGGTCGACTACGCGCAGGACGGCTCGTACTCCTGGCACTGCCCGGGCCATTCGGGCGGCGTCGCCTTCCTGAAGAGCCCGGTCGGCCGCATGTTCCACCAGTTCTTCGGCGAGAACATGCTGCGCGCCGACGTCTGCAATTCGGTCGACGAGCTCGGCCAGTTGCTCGACCACACCGGGCCGGTGGCGGCGAGCGAGCGCAATGCGGCGCGCATCTTCAATGCCGACTACTGCTTCTTCGTCACCAACGGCACGAGCACGAGCAACAAGATGGTCTGGCACCACACGGTGGCGCCGGGCGACGTGGTGGTGGTCGACCGCAACTGCCACAAGTCGATCCTGCACGCGATCATCATGACCGGCTCGATCCCCGTGTTCCTGCCGCCCACGCGCAACCACTACGGGATCATCGGCCCGATCGCGCAGAGCGAGTTCACGCCCGGGGCGATCAAGGCCAAGATCGCCGCGAACCCGCTGCTCGCGGGCGTCGACCCGGATACGGTCAAGCCGCGCATCCTGACGCTGACGCAGAGCACCTACGACGGCGTGCTCTACAACACCGAGACGATCAAGCACGCGCTCGACGGCTACATCGACACCATGCACTTCGACGAGGCGTGGCTGCCGCACGCCGCCTTCCACAAGTTCTACGGCGTCTTCCACGCCATGGGCAAGAAGCGGGCGCGGCCCAAGGACCAGATCGTCTTCGCGACGCAGTCGACGCACAAGCTGCTCGCCGGCATCAGCCAGGCCTCGCAGGTGCTGGTGCAGGACTCGCAGACGAGAAAGCTCGACCCGCACCTCTTCAACGAGGCCTATCTGATGCACAGCTCGACGAGTCCGCAGTACGCAATCATCGCGTCGTGCGATGTCTCGGCGGCGATGATGGAAGCGCCCGGCGGCCGCGCCCTGGTCGAGGAAAGCATCTCCGAGTCGCTCGACTTCCGGCGCGCCATGAGGAAGGTCGACGCCGAGTACGGCAAGGACTGGTGGTTCAAGGTCTGGGGCCCGGAAAAGTTGGCGCCCTCGGGCATCGGCACCAGCGCCGACTGGATGCTCAAGGCCAACGCCAAGTGGCACGGCTTCGGCAACCTGGCCGAAGGCTTCAACCTGCTCGACCCGATCAAGTGCACGCTGATCACGCCGGGGCTCGACGTCTCGGGCAAGTTCGCGAAGACGGGCATCCCGGCGGCGATCGTCACCAAGTTCCTGGTCGAGCACGGCGTGGTCGTGGAGAAGACAGGCCTCTACTCGTTCTTCATCATGTTCACGATCGGCATCACCAAGGGGCGATGGAACACGCTGCTCACCGCCTTGCAGCAATTCAAGGACGACTTCGACCGCAACGCGCCGCTCTGGAAAATCATGCCGGAGTTCTGCGCCAAGCACCCGCGCTACGAGCGCATGGGCCTGGCCGACCTGTCGCAGAGCATCCATTTGCTCTACGCCAAGGACGACATGGCGCGTCTCACCACCGAGATGTACCTCTCGGACATCGTGCCGGCGATGAAGCCGAGCGACGCCTTTGCCTGCATCGCCCATCGCAAGACCGAGCGCGTCGAGATCGATCATCTCGAAGGGCGCGTCTCCACGACACTGCTGACGCCTTACCCGCCCGGAATCCCGCTCCTGATCCCGGGCGAGCGCTTCAACAAGAAGATCGTCGACTACCTGCGCTTCACGCGCGAGTTCAACGAGGCGTTCCCCGGCTTCGACACCGACGTGCACGGCCTGATGGCCGAGGGCATGGGCGTGGCCGAAGGCAAGTACTACGTCGACTGCATTCGCTGAGGCACAGGCGCTGCGGTTGCCTTGCGCTCAGCGCTACTTCAATTCCTTTGCCAGGAAGGCGTCGATGCGACGCCAGAAGTCGAGTTGGTGTTCGGTGGTCCGCCAGCCGTGTCCTTCGCCCTCGTACACCAGCCATTCCGGCGGATGGCCGGCTGCGGTCATCGCCGCCCGCATTCTGGTGCCGTGCTCGATCGGAACGCGGCGGTCGTCACGCCCGAATGCGAGGAAAACGGGAACGCGAATCTCCCCGGCACGCTCGACCGGGGCGGAGCGGCGCAGCATGTCGGCGTCTTTGACCAGGTCACCGACGACGGTTGGCAGGTAGTACCTGCGCGCATCCGATTGCAGATCGCTCGCCCATTCCTCGTTGAAGAGAAGCCGCGGATCGGTGACGGCAACCCAGGCGACGCCGCAGCGGTAGGTCGTCGGGTGCCGGATCAGGCTCATCAGGGTCGCATAGCCGCCATAGCTGGCGCCGGCAATGCAGGCACGCTTCGGATCGACGAGACCTTTGCTGACGGCCCACGCGAGGGCGTCCTCGTTGTCGTCCTGCATCGTGTCGCCCCAATGCTTCCATCCGGCTTCCATATGCGTCGCGCCGTAGCCATCGCTGCCACGAAATTCAGGCTCGATGACGACGTAGCCCCGCGAAGCGAGGAACTGGGCTTCCGCGTCCCAGCGCCACTCGCTCCCCCGCACCTGCGGGCCGCCATGCACCAGCACCACGGCCGGCGCCTGAGGACCGGCACCCTTGGGCATCGTCACCCACACCGGCAACTCTCGACCGTCGCGGGCTTTGATGCGATGCAGGTCGAGGCGCGCCATTTTCGCGGCTTCGACCTCGGGTCTGCGTTGGCCGACGACGTGCCACTCTTCCGTCGCCGGTCGATAGATCCACACGCTGCCGGGGTCCTGATCCGAAAAGGAATTGATCATGACGACCTCTGGCGCAACGCAATCGGCGCAGCTGACGAGGTTGACGTGTCCGGGAAGCTTGGCATCGACCGCCGCCTGGATGCGTTTCATGCCCGGCTCGAACCAGACAGTCGTCCTGGCGTCGGTGAGAAGTCGCAGTCCGACCAAGCGCGAGTCCTTGGCGCCCAGGATCAGCTGTCCGGAGAAATCGAACCCGGGCGTGCGGGCCAGCACATCGTCGGCTGGTTTGCCGGTCGCGAAGTCGAAGCGCGTCAGGACTGTCGTCTGTGCAGTGCCCTCGGGAACGAGACCGTAGAGGTTGCCCTGACCGTCGACCGCGACGGGAACGAAGCCGACCTTGAGGCTCGGAAACGAGGCGATCTGCCGCCAAGCCGAGTCTCTCGGGCCCCGCCAGAAGATACGCTCGGTTCCGTCGCTGCTGGCGACTACCACTCTCGGCTCGCCGCTCGGGTCGAACAGCCACCCCCGCGAATGCGCGGGTCTCTCCAGAGAGAGCGACTCCTTGCGCCCGGTCGCGACATTCACACGAGTTGCGTTCACGGATTCGAGGTCGCCTGCAAGGTCGAACTCGTATTCGCCAAGGATGACCGAGTCGGCTCCGTTGCGAGGCACGGCAAGCAGTCCCTCGGGGCGATATCGATCGCGTGAACGAGCGAGTTGCCGCTGCTCGGTGCCGTCGCGCTTGATCGAATAGACACCCGCTCCGAATTTCTGCTCGCTGAAGCCGACGATCAGGTCTCCCACCGAGAACACGAGCCGGTCGTCGTTCACCCACTCGAAGGACACGACATCGGCGTTGGAAAAGCTGGCCGTGATGACCGGAGCTTGCTTGCCCTCCGAATCCACCACAGCGAGGGCGAGGCGACCGGTTCCCGCCGCTGCCGTCACCGCCAACCACTTGCCCGATGGCGAGAGGCTCGCATGCTGGAGTTTGGCCCGGGTGAAGAAGGACTCGACCGGCGGCAGATCGGCCGCGACCGTGCCCGCCGGTGTCAGCAAGCACGCCAGCCCGAGGAGCGCAAGGACGCGACCGAACGTGAACCATCGGTCGTCGGCCCGCCGGGTCGCGGAATGGCTCGAGAGGCGAAAAGAAGCTGCTTTCATGAGTGAGTCTCGACTTTCAAATTTGCGCCATGGCGTGGCTGAATCCGGCGTCGACATACGTGATCTCCGAGGTCACACCGGCCGCCAGATCGGAGAGCAGGAACGCGGCGACGTTGCCCACGTCGTCGATCGTCACGTTGCGGCGCAGCGGCGCGGTCTGCTCGACGACGGCGAGGATCTTGCCGAAGCCCTGGATGCCGCTGGCGGCCAGCGTCTTGATGGGCCCGGCTGAAATGCCGTTGACGCGGATGCCCCGGGGACCGAGGCTGGTCGCCAGATAGCGAACCGACGCTTCCAGAGAAGCCTTGGCCAGGCCCATCGTGTTGTAGTTGGGAACGCTGCGCTCCGACCCCAGATAGGTCAAGGTGAGCAGGGCAGCCGTCGGCGTGAGGCGCGGCGCTGCGGCCTTGGCCAGGGCCGGGAAGCTGTAGCTCGAGATGTCGTGGGCGATGCGGAACGACTCGCGCGAAAGGCCTTCGAGAAAGTCGCCGGCGATCGCTTCCTTGGGCGCGAAGCCGATCGAATGGACGAAGCCGTCGAAGGCGGGCCAGGCCTCGCCGAGGGCGGCGAACATCGCCTCGATCTGCGCGTCGTCGGCGACGTCGCAGTCGTAGATCAGCGTCGAGCCGAATTCGGCGGCGAAGCCGGCGACGCGTTCGCGGAAGCGCTCGCCCTGGTAGCTGAAGGCGAGCTCGGCACCTTCACGTCGGCAGGCGCGGGCGATGCCGTAGGCGATCGAGCGGTTGGAGAGGACGCCCGTGACGAGGAGGCGTTTGCCGGCGAGAAATCCCATCGTGGGCTCCGGAGCGGGGGAGGGCGACGGATTCTGGCATGCGGTCGTCCGGCGCCCCGGCCTCTTGACAGGGGCGCGGCTTGCCGGTAGGCGGGCGAACGGATACAATTCCGGTTTTCCCAGATAGCGTCAAGTGGGCGGATCTTCCGGCCCATTTTTTTTGGCTGATCGCTTTTGCACTCTCTGATCGACACGTACTTTTCCTCGGGCATTCAGACACCACCTGTCTTCGTCATGAGTCAACACGCCGACATCGAGACCGCTGTCCGCGGGCTTGGTTACGACCTGGTCGAGGTCGAGCGCGCCGCAGGCGGCCTGCTGCGCGTCACGATCGACCATCCGGCGCAGGACGGGGCGGCCCGATTCATCACCGTCGACGACTGCGAAAAGGTCACGCGCCAGCTTCAGCACGTGCTCGAAGTCGAAGGCACTGCCTACGAGCGGCTCGAGGTTTCTTCGCCGGGGCTCGACCGGCCGCTCAAGACGGGCGTCGACTTCGCGCGCTTTGCCGGCGAGCAGGTCGAGGTGACGCTGAAGCGGCCGTTCAAGGGCCGCAAACGCTTCCGCGGCGAACTCCTCGCGAACGGCAGCGGCTGGCGAATCGTGCTGGCACTGACGGCCGCCAAGGCGGCGGCGAAGAAGCACGCCGCGAGCAACTCGGCGCGGGCGCGCGCGGCGATGGTGCCGCCGGTGGCTGAGGCGACCCTCGCCGACGAAGTGAAGGTGCTGGATTTCACCCTGGACGAGGTGCGCGAGGCGCGCCTTTTCCCGGTGATCGATTTCAAGGGGCGCCGGTCCGCCCCGCAGGGTGCGGCGGCTCACGAGGCAGACGCGCAGAACGTGATGGACGGAGGTCGGATTCAATGAACCGTGAACTGTTGATGCTGGTGGACGCGATCTCGCGCGAGAAGAGCGTCGACCTCGAGATCGTTTTCCAGGCGGTCGAAGCCGCGCTCGCCTCGGCTTCGAAGAAGCTGCAAGGCGGCGAGGTCGACATCCGCGTCTCTGTCGATCGCGAGACCGGCCAGTACGAGACTTTCCGTCGCTGGCACGTCGTTCCGAACGAGGCCGGTCTGCAGCTGCCCGATTCCGAGGTGCTTCACTTCGAAGCGGTCGAGCAGATCGCCGACATCGAGGTCGACGACTACATCGAAGAGCAGATCGAGTCCGTCTCGATCGGCCGGATCGGTGCGCAGGCGGCCAAGCAGGTCATCCTGCAGAAGATCCGCGACGCCGAGCGCGAGCAGTTGTTGACCGACTTCCTCTCGCGCGGCGAGAAGATCTTCGTCGGCACCGTCAAGCGCCTCGACAAGGGCGACGTCATCGTCGAGTCGGGCCGCATCGAGGGGCGGCTGCGCCGCTCGGAGATGATTCCGAAGGAAAACCTGCGCACCGGCGACCGGGTTCGCGCCTACATCGCCGAGGTCGATCCGACCCTGCGCGGGCCGCAGATCCTGCTGTCGCGCTCGTCACCCGGCTTCATGATCGAGCTGTTCGCCCAGGAAGTGCCCGAGATCGAGCAAAAGCTGCTCGAGATCAAGTCTTGCGCGCGTGACCCCGGGTCGCGCGCCAAGATCGCGGTGCAGTCGCACGACAAGCGGGTCGATCCGATCGGCACCTGCGTCGGTGTGCGCGGTTCGCGCGTCAATGCCGTGACCAACGAGCTCGCGGGCGAACGGGTCGACATCGTGCTCTGGTCCGAAGATCCGGCGCAGTTCGTGATCGGCGCGCTCGCGCCGGCCAACGTGCAATCGATCGTCGTCGACGAAGAGCGGCACGCGATGGACGTCGTCGTCGACGAGGAGAACCTCGCCATCGCCATCGGCCGCGGCGGCCAGAACGTTCGCCTCGCGTCCGAGATGACCGGCTGGCGCATCAACATCATGACGGCCGAGGAATCGGCTTCGAAGCAGGCGACCGAGTCCGACTCGGTGAGGAAGCTCTTCGTCGACAAGCTCGACGTCGATGCCGAGGTCGCCGACATCCTCATTGCCGAGGGCTTTGCCAGTCTCGAGGAAGTCGCCTACGTGCCGATGCAGGAAATGCTCGAGATCGAAAGCTTCGACGAAGACACCGTCAACGAACTGCGCGCCCGTGCCAAGCAGGCGCTGCTTACGATGGAACTCGCGAAGGCGGAAAATGCCGGCGAGGTCTCGCAGGATCTCAACGACTTCGACGGCCTGACGCCCGACCTGATCGGCAAGCTCACCGCCGGCGGCGTGCACAGCCTCGACGACCTGGCCGACCTCGCCGTCGACGAGCTGATGGAGATCTCCGGGGTCGACGCCGACAAGGCGAAAGACCTGATCATGAAGGCCCGTCAACACTGGTTCACGGCTGCCGAAACGCAAGCAGCGGCGACGCAAGAAGCCGCAACGCAAGGATAGACATACCTATGGCATCGACCACCGTCGCCCAACTCGCCGCGGAGCTGAATCGCCCGGCCACGGCGCTGCTCGAGCAGCTGCAGTCGGCCGGCGTCAGCAAGGCCGGCGCGGACGACTCCGTCACCGAGAGCGACAAGGCTCGCCTGCTCGACCACCTGCGCACCGCACACGGTGCTGCGCCGAGCGTCGAGCGCAAGAAGATCACGCTGACGCGCAAGTCGACCAGCGAGATCAAGCAGGCCGACTCGAGCGGCAAGGCACGCACCATCCAGGTCGAGGTGCGCAAGAAGCGCACCTTCGTCAAGCGCGACGAAGCCGCGCCTGTCGACGAAACCGCCGCGGCCGAATCGCACGAAGCCGAACTGCTTCGCCGCGAGGAAGAAGCGCACGCCGAGGCCGAGCGTCTGCGCGTCCAGGAAGAAGAGCTGAAGGAGCAGCAGCGCCGCCGCGAGGCGCAGGAACGCGCCGAGCGCGAGGCCGCCGAGTTGCGTGCCAGGGAAGCTGCCGCGAAGGCAGCCGCCGAGGCTGCCGCTGCGGCCAGTCCGGCCGTCGCGGCCACCCCCGCCGAAGCGAAGGCCGCCGAGGCCAAGGCAGCGGAAGCCAAGCCGGCCGTCGTCGAGCCGATCAAGCCGGCGCTGCGCGTCGTCAAGGCGGGCACGATCGAGAACGAGGAAAAGCAGCGCGCCGCCGACCTGGCCAAGCGCCGCAAGGCGGCAGAAGACGAAGCCGCGGCGATTCGCACGATGATGAACGCGCCGAAGAAGGTGCTCGTCGCGAAGAAGCCCGAAGAGCCCGCCAAGCCGGCCGAAGCCATCAAGGGCACGATCCACAAGAAGGTCGGCGCGCCCGGTGCGGCTGCGCCCGGTGTCGCCAAGCCCGGCGACAAGAAGTCCATCAAGTCCGAGAAGCTCAGCTCGAGCTGGGCCGACGACGCGGCGAAGAAACGTGCCCTCAAGGCCGCGCCGCGCGGTGCCCCGGGTGCGGGCCGCGCCGGCTGGCGCGCGCCGCGTGCCGGCCGCCGAGGCGACCGCAACGACGGTGCGCCGAGCTCGTTCGTGGCGCCGGCCGAGTTCCAGGCGCAAGAGGTTCACATTCCGGAGACGATCAGCGTCGCCGACCTTGCGCACAAGATGTCGGTCAAGGCCTCCGAGGTCATCAAGCAACTGATGAAGCTGGGCCAGATGGTCACCATCAACCAGCAACTCGACCAGGAGACGGCGATGATCGTCGTCGAGGAAATGGGCCACACGGCGATGGCCGCCAAGCTCGACGACCCGGACGCCTTCCTCGAGGAGGAGACCGAAACCGACGCGGAACACGAGTCGCTCCCGCGCGCCCCCGTCGTCACCGTGATGGGCCACGTCGACCACGGCAAGACCTCGCTGCTCGACTACATACGCACCAGCCGCGTCGCCGCGGGCGAGGCGGGTGGCATCACGCAGCACATCGGCGCCTATCACGTGCAGACGCCGCGCGGCATGATCACCTTCCTCGACACGCCCGGCCACGCCGCCTTCACGGCGATGCGGGCGCGCGGCGCGAAGGCGACCGACATCGTCATCCTCGTCGTCGCTGCCGACGACGGCGTGATGCCGCAAACCAAGGAAGCCATCGCCCACGCCAAGGCGGCCGGCGTGCCGATCGTCGTGGCGATGAACAAGATCGACAAGTCCGAGGCGAACATCGAGCGGCTCAAGTCGGAGCTGGTGGCCGAGCAGGTCGTGCCCGAAGACTTCGGCGGTGATTCGCCGTTCGTGGGCGTCTCGGCCAAAACCGGGCAGGGCATCGACACGTTGCTCGAACAGGTGCTGCTGCAGGCCGAGGTGCTCGAGTTGCGTGCGCCGACCGGCAGCATGGCCAAGGGCCTCGTCATCGAGGCACAGCTCGACAAGGGTCGCGGCCCGGTCGCGACGGTGCTGGTGCAGAGCGGCACGCTGAAGCGCGGTGACGTCGTGCTGGCGGGCTCGAGCTTCGGCCGCGTTCGCGCCATGCTCGACGAAGACGGCAAGGCGATCACCGAGGCCGGCCCCTCGATCCCGGTCGAGATCCAGGGCCTGACCGAAGTGCCGCAGGCCGGCGACGAGTTCATGGTGCTCGGCGACGAGCGCCGCGCCCGCGAGATCGCGACCTTCCGTCAGGGCAAGTACCGCGACGTCAAGCTCGCCAAGCGCCAGGCCGCCAACCTCGAGACCATGATGGACCAGATGGGGCAGGGCGCCAAGCAGGTGCTCCCGCTCATCATCAAGTCCGACGTGCAGGGCTCGCAGGAAGCGCTGGCCCAGTCGCTGCTCAAGCTCTCGACCGACGAGGTCAAGGTGCAGATCGTGCACGCGGCGGTCGGCGGTATCAGCGAGAGCGACATCAACCTCGCCATCGCGTCGAAGGCCGTGATCATCGGCTTCAACGTGCGCGCCGATGCCGGCTCGCGCAAGCTCGCCGAGAACAATGGCGTCGACATCCGCTACTACAACATCATCTACGACGCGGTCGACGAGATCAAGGCGGCGATGACGGGGATGCTGGCTCCCGAGCAGCGCGAAGAGACGATCGGCACGGCGGAGATCCGCACCGTGTTCGTGGCCTCGAAGATCGGCACCGTCGCCGGCTCGATGATCACGGCCGGCCTGGTGCGCCGCGGCGCGCGCTTCCGCCTGCTGCGCGAGAACGTCGTCATCTACACCGGCGAGGTTGAGTCGGTGCGCCGCATGAAGGACGACGTGCGCGAGGTCGCCACCGGCTTCGAGTGCGGCATCAAGCTGAAGAACTACAACGACATCAAGGAAGGCGACCAGCTCGAGTTCTTCGAGGTGAAGGAAGTGGCTCGAACCTTGTAGAGCGGACTGGCCTCAACCCCAAACCCCGCCCTCCAAAAGACGGCGGGGTTTGTCCTTTCAGGCACGCCATGAAACACAAACGATCGATTCCGAATCGCGGCTTTCGCGTCGCCGACCAGATCCAGCGCGACGTCGCCGAGTTGATCCGCGACCTGAAGGATCCGCGCATCGGCATGGTGACGATCCACGCCGTCGAGGTGACGCCCGACTACGCGCACGCCACCATCTTCTTCTCGGTGCTGGTCGGCGATTCGGCGGAGTGCGAGATCGCGCTCAACGAGGCGGCGGGCTTCATCCGCAACGGACTCTTCAAGCGCCTGCAGATCCACACCGTGCCGACCCTGCACTTCAAGTTCGACCGCACCACCGAGCGTGCCGCCGAGCTGACCGCCCTGATCGCGCAAGCCAACGCGACGCGGGCCAGGGAAGATTGAAATCGTGAACGCGCCGCGCCAGCGCATCGTGCGCCGTGCCGTGCACGGCGTGCTGCTGCTCGACAAGACGCTCGGCGTCTCGAGCAATGGCGCGCTGCAGCAGGCCAAGCGGCTCTATCGCGCGGAAAAGGCCGGCCACACCGGCACGTTGGACCCGCTCGCGACCGGCCTGCTGCCGCTCTGCTTCGGGGCCGCCACCAAGTTCGCGCAGGTCAGCCTCGATGCCGACAAGCGCTACCTGGCGACGCTCCATCTCGGCGTGACGACGACGACCGGCGACGGCGAAGGCGAGGTCGTGCAGACGCGCGAGGTCGAGGTCTCGCGCGCCGAAGTCGAGTCGGCGTGTGCGCGGTTCGTCGGCGCGATCCGCCAGTTGCCGCCGATGCACTCCGCGCTCAAGCACGAAGGCAAACCGCTCTACGACTACGCGCGAGCCGGCGTCGAGATCGAGCGTGAGCCCCGGAGCATCACGATCCGTGCGATCGAAGTGGTCGAAGGCGAGGGCGATCGCTGGGTGCTCGACGTCTCGTGCAGCAAGGGCACCTACATCCGCACTCTCAGCGAAGACATCGGCGAGGCGCTCGGCTGCGGCGCCCATCTCGCGGCCCTGCGTCGCACCGGCAGCGGCCGCCTCCATATTGACGCGGCGCTGCCGATCGAGCGACTCGAAGGTCTGTCGCCCGCCGAGCTCGACGCCCTGCTTCTGCCGGCCGATGCGCTCGTTGCCGACTGGCCGAAGATCACTCTCACGGCCGAAGATGCCGGCCGCTTCCTGTCCGGCGTGCGGCGTCGCCTGGCCCTGGCCGATGCGCCGCGGGTTCGTGTCTACGGACCGTCTGGCGCCTTTCTCGGCACCGGCCATGTGGCCGGCGGCGAGCTCATCGCGAGCCGCCTTCTCAGCCCCGCCGAAGTCGCCGCCTCAGGCGCGCCGACCGCCGTGCCGGCCCCCCGAATCGAAGAATCCGAAAGCCTCCTGTCATGACCCGCCAGATCCGAAACATCGCCATCATCGCCCACGTCGACCATGGCAAGACGACGCTGGTCGATCAACTGCTGCGCCAGAGCGGCACCTTCCGCGCCAACGAGAAAGTGGCCGAGCGCGTCATGGACTCGAACGATCTCGAGAGGGAGCGCGGCATCACCATCCTGGCCAAGAACTGCGCTGTCGAGTGGAAGGGCACGCACGTCAACATCGTCGACACGCCGGGCCACGCCGACTTCGGCGGCGAGGTCGAGCGCGTGCTGTCGATGGTCGACAGCGTGTTGCTGCTCATCGACGCGGTCGAGGGGCCGATGCCGCAGACCCGCTTCGTCACGCGCAAGGCGCTGGCGCTCGGCCTGAAGCCGATCGTCGTCGTCAACAAGGTCGACCGGCCGGGCGCGCGCGAGGACTACGCCGTCAACGCCACCTTCGACCTGTTCGACAAGCTCGGTGCCACCGAGGAGCAGCTCGACTTCCCGGTCATCTACGCCTCGGGCCTGAACGGCTGGGCGACGCTGGAAAAGGGCGCCATCGGCACCGACCTCGCGCCGCTCTTCGACGCCATCCTCGAGCACGTGCCGGCGCACGCCGGTTCGCCGAGCGATCCGCTGCAACTTCAGATCTGCTCGCTCGACTACTCCACTTACGTGGGCCGGATCGGCATCGGCCGCGTCAACCAGGGCACGCTCAAGCCGATGCAGGACGTGGCGATGTACGCCGGCCCCGACTCGACGCCGATCAAGGCGCGCGTCAACCAGGTGCTCAAGTTCGAGGGCCTGGAGCGGCAGCAGGCGACCGAAGCAGGTCCGGGCGACATCGTGCTGATCAACGGCATCGAAGGCATCACCATCGGCGTGACGCTGACCGATCTCGAACAGCCCTTGCCGCTGCCGATGCTGAAGGTCGACGAGCCGACGCTGACGATGAACTTCTGCGTCAACAACTCGCCGCTCGCCGGCCGCGAAGGCAAGTTCGTGACGAGCCGGCAGATCAGGGACCGCCTCGACCGCGAACTGCAGTCGAACGTCGCCCTCAAGGTGAAAGACACCGACGAGGACGGCATCTTCGAAGTCTCGGGCCGCGGCGAGTTGCACCTGACGATCCTGCTCGAGAACATGCGCCGTGAAGGCTACGAGCTGGCCGTCTCGAAGCCGCGCGTCGTCTTTCACGACGAAGGCGGCGAGCGCCTCGAGCCGATCGAGTTCGTCACCGCCGACGTCGAGGACCAGCACCAGGGCGCCGTCATGCAGGCGCTCGGCGAACGCCGCGCCGACCTCGTCAACATGGAGTCGGATGGAAGAGGGCGCGTGCGCCTCGACTACAAGATTCCCGCGCGCGGCCTCATCGGCTTCCAGAACGAGTTCCTGAACCTGACGCGCGGCACCGGCCTGATCAGCAACATCTTCGACAGCTACGAGCCTTACAAGGGCGAGATCGAGGGGCGCAAGAACGGCGTCCTGATCAGCCAGGACGACGGCGAGGCGGTGACCTATTCGCTCGGCAAGCTCGATGACCGCGGCCGAATGTTCGTCAAGGCCAGCGACCCTTTGTATGAAGGCATGATCATCGGCATTCACTCGCGCGACAACGACCTCGTCGTCAACGCCGTGCGCGGCAAGCAGCTCACCAACTTTCGCGTTTCGGGCAAGGAAGACGCGATCAAGATCACGCCGCCGATCCAGCTCACGCTCGAGTACGCGGTCGAGTTCATCGCCGACGACGAACTGGTCGAGATCACGCCGAAGTCGATCCGCATCCGCAAGCGCTACCTGAAAGAGCACGAGCGCAAGAAGGCGTCGCGCGAAGGCTGACCCTCAAGCGTTCCGTTGGGTGCCGGACGAATCGGCACGAGACGCCAGAACGATCGTGCTCCAGGCGATCAGCGCCAGCAGCGCGACCTGAAGCGGCAGGCGCAGCACGAGAGCCCAATGAGGAACGGGAAAGAGCTCGGGCCGTTGCAGCATGTAGATGTGCGCCGGTATGACGGCGATCGTCAGCACGAACAGGCCGATGCCGGCCCAGCGCCGCGTCGGCGCCCAGAGCAAACCGGCTGCGCCCAGCAGCTCGAAGACGCCACTGACCAGCACTGCAGCACGCGGCCAGGGGATGTACGGCGGCACGATGCGCATCTCGGTCTCGGTGGCGGCGAAGTGGGCGATGCCGCCGATAAAAAACCAGAGGAAGACGAGCGCGATGCCGACCTTCCTGCCACGACTCACATCTGCCTCCTGTCAGCGTTGTCGGTGCGAAAGGCTCTGCCGATATGGGAACGGATTGCCGCAGTGCGCCACCGCGCTTGACCGGGTCGGCCGTGTGCATTACCATGCACATGCACATATTTCATCGAACTCAATGAAAACCTCCCGCTTGACTTTGCTGACGACGCCGGAATTCAAGGCCTACCTGGGTGTTGAGGCGGCACGCGACGGTGTCAGTGTCGCTGAACTCGTGCGCAGCAGATGCGAGCAAAAGCCCGACGCGGACGAAGCTATGTTGGCCACCCTGGCGGCAGAACTGCGCAAGGCGGTTCGAGAAGCCAAGGCCTCGCTCAAGGCAGGACTGGCTGAAGCCGACGCCGTGCTTTCGGAATTGCGCGGTCGGCGCCAGGCCGTCGCGGCGACGAATGCCCCAGAAGCGCGCCCCCGAAAAGGCCGCAAGGCCGGGGTTGGTGCGCGCGCATGAGCGTGGTCGGCGAGGCGCTCGGCGCCATTCGCGAAGCATTGAAGCTTTCCGACGACGTGAAGCGCGTCGGCGAGACACTCAAAGAAGTGTCCAAGGAGTTGCGCGAGCACGACCGGCGCATCACCAGACTCGAAGCGCAGTGGCAGACCGCCCTCGATCTGCGCGGCGGTCTCCGTCGACTCGAAGGCTCTTGACAGGGCCAAGGCAAGGCGCCACCCGGCGGCTAATGCTGACGGCGCGACAAGGACTGCTCGATATCACGGAAGAGCGTCACCACTGGCATCGCGGATGCGCAGGCGGCTCTCGTCGAGTATGAGGATCTCGTCGAAGTCCACATCGAGCACGTCGCGGAAGAACAAGCCGGAGCGCATTGACCTCCAAGGGGAGTCGCCACCGAGGTCGGTTGCAGATCGTAGGGCACTGAATAGCGCCGCATCGTCGCCAGCTTGCCCCATGTTCACGCTTGCCCCTGCCGGCGGCTCTCCTCGCAAACTAGTTAACATAATATACATTGTAGTTACTACTGGGCGTGCGCTTGGGCCGACCGCACCAAACGCGCTCGCAAACCCGTCTGGCATCACCGCGCGCACTACCTTAGCATCGGCCTGTTCGCCAATGCGTCGATACAGTGCGCCGGCCGCCCGGTTGCCGAGCGTGCGGAAAGGGATCTTGCAGGCTACCGATATCGGTCATCCCGACTACTTTCACAAAGTCGTCGACTGCCAGTGGGCTTGTCCCGCCCACACTCCCGTCCCCGAGTACATCCGCCTGATAGCCGCCGGTCGCTACACCGACGCCTACATGGTGAACTGGGAATCGAACGTCTTTCCGGGCATTCTCGGTCGTACTTGCGACCGGCCCTGCGAGCCGGCCTGCCGGCGCGGCCGCGTCGAGGAGGCACAGGCGGCCAAGCCCGAGCCGGTGGCGATCTGCCGGCTGAAGCGTGTCGCCGCGGACTTCAAGGACGACATCTCCCAGCACCTGCCGCGCCTGCTCGCCGCCCGCAACGGCAAGCGCATCGTCTGCGTCGGCGCCGGTCCGGCCGCGCTCACGGTGGCGCGCGATCTGGCACCGCTAGGCTACGAGGTGGTCGTATTCGACAGCGACCCCAAGGCCGGCGGCATGATCCGCTCGCAGATACCTCGCTTTCGCCTGCCCGAAGAAGTGATCGACGAAGAGACCGGCTACGTGCTGAAGCTCGGCGTCGAGTTCCGTGGCGGTACGCGCGTCGAGTCGATGAAGCAGCTCCTCGGCGAGCGCTGGGACGCGGTCTTCGTCGGCTCCGGCGCTCCGCGCGGTCGCGACCTCTCGATCCCCGGACGCCAGGAAGCGGCGGCGAACATCCACATCGGAATCGACTGGCTTTCGTCGGTGTCGTTCGGCCACGTCACGAAGATCGGCAAGCGGGTGATCGTGCTGGGCGGCGGCAACACCGCGATGGACTGCTGCCGCAGCTCCAGGCGGCTCAGCGGCGTCGACGTGAAGGTCATCGTGCGCTCGCCGTTCGAGGAGATGAAGGCCTCGCCGTGGGAGAAGGAAGACGCCATCCACGAGGGTATCCCGATCCTGGACTGCCTGGTGCCCAAGGCCTTCCTGCACACCGACGGCAAGCTCACGGGTATGAGCTTCGACAAGGTCCGTGCCGAGCGCGACGCCAAGGGCCGACGCCAGCTCGTCTCGACCGGCGAGCCCGAGCAAGTCTTCGAGTGCGACGATGTCCTGGTCGCGGTAGGCCAGGAAAACGCCTTCCCGTGGATCGAGCGCGACGCCGGCATCGCCTTCGACGAATGGAACATGCCGGTGCTCGACCCGATCACCCTGCAATCGAGCCTGCCGCGCGTCTTCTTCGGCGGCGACGCAGCGCTGGGCCCGAAGAACATCATCTGGGCCGTCGCCCAAGGACACGCCGCCGCCATCTCGATCGACAAGTTTCTCAACGGCGAGGACGTGACAGTGCGCCCCGCCCCCGGCGTGACGCTGGTGTCGCAGAAGATGGGAATCCACGAGTGGAGCTACGACAACGACATCACCAACGACCTGCGCAGCAAGGTGCCGTGGCGCGACATCAACAAGTCGCTGCGCAACATCAAGGTCGAGGTGGAGCTCGGCTTCGACGTCGCCACCGCATTCAAGGAAGCCGAGCGCTGCCTCAATTGCGACGTTCAGACGGTCTTCAACACCGGCCAATGCATCGAGTGCGACGCCTGCGTCGACATCTGCCCGACCGACTGCATCACCTTCACGGTCAATGGCGACGAGGCCGACCTGCGCACCCGGCTGCATGCCCCGGCCCGGCACCTCGACCAGGCGCTCTACGTCTCGGGCGAGTTGAAGACCGGCCGCGTCATGGTGAAGGACGAAGACGTCTGCCTGCATTGCGGTCTGTGCGCCGAGCGCTGCCCGACCGGCGCCTGGGACATGCAGAAGTTCATGATCAAGCAGACCCGCGCCGGCCATGGCTGCCGAAGCGCTGCAAGCAAGAAGGTGGTGACACTGACATGAGGCCCCCGCGCTCACATGCGTTCGCTGCCCCTCGAGTGGGCGCCAGTGCCCTTCGGGCGGCCGTGCGGGCACTAACATGACGTTGAACGTTCAAGCCGGCACGGCGCCGCGGATCGAGGCCGTCAACGATTTCGTCATCAAGTTCGCCAACGTCAATGGGTCGGGCTCGGCATCGGCCAACGAGTTGTTCGCGCGCAGCCTGCTACGCATGGGCGTGCCGGTGAGCCCGCGCAACATCTTCCCCTCGAACATCCAGGGCCTGTCGACCTGGTACGAGGTACGCGTCAACGAAAAGGGCTACCTGGCGCGGCGCGGCGGCGTCGACCTGATGGTGGCGATGAACCCGCAGACCTGGGACAAGGACCTGGCCGAGATCGAGCCCGGCGGCTACCTGCTGTACGACAGCTCCAAGCCGATGCCGGCCTCGATGTTCCGCGCCGACATCCACGTGCTCGGCGTGCCGCTCACCGACCTGTGCGCGACGCGCTACACCGATCCGCGCGAGCGCCAGTTGCTGAAGAACATCGTCTACGTCGGCGTGCTTGCGGCAATGCTCGGCGTCGAGCCGGAAGTGATCGCGACGCTGCTCGGCGAGCAGTACAAGGGCAAGGCCAAGCTGCTGCAACCCAACCTCGACGCCTTCATGATGGGCCTGCATCACGGCCGCGAGTACTTCGACGACGCGCTCGGCCTGCAGATCGAGCGTCGCGACGCGGTCGGCAAGCGCATCTTCATCGAGGGCAACGCTGCCGCTGCGCTCGGCTGTGTCTACGGCGGCGCGACGGTGTGCGCCTGGTACCCGATCACGCCGAGCTCGTCGCTCGCCGAGGCATTCCAGAAGTACTGCTCGAAGCTTCGCGTCGACAAGGCGACCGGCAAGAACAAGTTCGCGATCGTCCAGGCCGAAGACGAGATCGCCTCGATCGGCATCGTCGTGGGTGCCGGCTGGAATGGCGCGCGCGCGTTCACGACCACGTCGGGGCCCGGCGTCTCGCTGATGACCGAGTTCATCGGCCTCGCCTACTTTGCCGAGATCCCGGTGACCATCATCAACGTGCAGCGCGGCGGCCCGTCGACCGGCATGCCGACGCGCACCCAGCAAGCCGACGTCATCGCCTGCGCCTATGCATCCCACGGCGACACCAAGCACATCCTGCTCTTCCCCGAAGACCCGCGCGAATGCTTCGATTTCGCGGCCGCGTCGCTCGATCTTGCCGACCGCCTGCAGACGCCGATCTTCGTCATGAGCGACCTCGACATCGGCATGAATCACCGGCTCTGCGAGCCGCTCGAGTGGAACGATGCGCGGACCCTCGATCGCGGCAAGGTGATGAGCGCCGAGGAACTCGAGTCGGGCAAGGACTTCGGCCGCTACCTCGACGTCGACGGCGACGGCATCCCCTGGCGCACGCTGCCGGGAACGCATCCGAGCAAGGGCGCGTATTTCACGCGCGGCACGACCCGCGATGCGTACGCGCGCTACTCGGAAGCCGGCCCCGACTACCTGTACAACGTGACGCGGCTGCTCAGGAAGTTCGAGACCGCCAAGGAGCTGGTGCCCCAACCCGTCCTGCGCAAGGCCGCCCGCGAGACGCGCTTCGGCGTCATCTACTACGGCTCGACCAGCCCGGCGATGGCTGAAGCCTTCGACACGCTGCAAGCGCGCGGCGTGCACGTCGATGCGCTTCGCGTCCGCGCCTTTCCGTTCAGCGCAGCGGTCGACCGCTTCATCGCCCAGCACGAGAAGGTCTTCGTCGTCGAGCAGAACCGCGACGCCCAGTTGCGCATGCTGCTGGTCAACGAGCAGGAGATCAACCCGGCGCAGCTCGAGCCGATCCTGCACTACGACGGCACGCCGATCACGGCGCGATTCATCATCGAAGAGATCGCCAAGCACGTGCGCGCCGACAACGTCGAGCCGATCAGCAAGAAGAAGGGAAAGGCCGCCGCATGACCTACCTCGCCAAGCCCCGGCTGCACCACCCCACCCTGCCCGCCAACAAGCTCGGCTTCACGCGGCGCGACTACGAGGGCAAGATCTCGACCCTCTGCGCCGGCTGCGGCCACGACTCGATCTCGGCGGCGCTGGTCCAGGCGTGCTGGGAGCTCGAGATCGAGCCGCACCGTGTCGCGAAGCTGTCCGGCATCGGCTGCTCGTCGAAGACGCCCGACTATTTTCTCGGCGCCTCGCACGGCTTCAACACCGTGCACGGCCGCATGCCCTCGGTGCTGACCGGCGCCAATCTCGCCAATCGCGAGCTGCTCTACCTCGGCGTCAGCGGCGACGGCGACTCGGCGTCGATCGGACTCGGCCAGTTCGCGCACGCCATGCGGCGCGGCGTGAACATGACCTACATCGTCGAGAACAACGGCGTCTACGGACTGACCAAGGGCCAGTTCTCGGCCACCGCCGACCAGGGCAGCAAGAGCAAGAAGGGCGTCGTCAACACCGATACGGCGATCGATCTCGTCGCCATGGCGCTGCAGCTCGGCGCGAGCTACGTGGCGCGCAGCTTTTCAGGCGACAAGGAGCAGCTCGTACCGCTCATCAAGGGCGCGCTCAGCCATCGCGGCGCCGCCTTGATCGACGTCATCAGTCCTTGCGTCGCCTTCAACAACCACGCCGGCAGCACCAAGAGCTACGACTACGTGCGGGAGCACAACGAAGCGGTGAACCGGCTCGACTTCATGCCGCGACGCGACGCCATTACGGCGATGTATTCACCCGGCGAAGTGATCGAGGTGACGCAGCACGACGGCAGTGTCTTGCGCCTGCGCAAGCTCGCGCAAGGCTATGACCCGGGCGACCGTCTTGCCGCGATGACGCACATCGCCGCGCACGAGGCGCGTGGCGAAGTCCTGACCGGCCTGCTCTACGTGCGCGCCGGCGCCGAGGACTTGCATGGCCACCTGAACACGGTGGACACGGCGCTCAACCGGCTCGGCGACAAGGAGCTGTGTCCCGGCTCGGCTGCGCTGGCGGCGATCAACGCCGAGTTGGTGTGAGGGCGCGGCGGATGCCGCGCGACTAGCGAGGCCTCAGGCGCCGAAGGTCGAATCGACGATATCGATCGCTTCGATTTCCGCGTCGAAGGCCTTCAGGTCGACGGCCGGCTTTTCGGGCCGCGGCTTGTCGAGTGGGCGGCAGATCGTGCTCTGCAGGCGCGCCAGGCGATCCGATCGCTCGATCGCGGCAAAGACCGTCTCCGGGTTGATCATCAGAACGAACGGGTTGGCGGCGGCGCTGGTGCGTTGCATGAAATCTCCCTCGGGCGTGTGCGTCGAGGGTCAATGTACGGACCGCTCGCACCGCCACCAAGTTGGCGTCTGGAGATTTGTGGCGTCAGGGAGATTCTGACAAGGACGTCAGGGTCGCGTCTCTTTAGCCAGTAAGAAATAAAAATATATATGTTTAATGACAATGGTTTGCCATCGATATCTAAAGTCATTTATCACTAGGCGCCCAATCTATTTGAATCGGCAACTTCAAGTGCTTTGTGAGCTTCGCCGACTATCCGCATGCACGGTCCGGTCGAAGAGAAGCTCGAAATTCCGGCTCGTCGCCGTTGCCACGGTCTCCACCTCCATGCCCTTCACCTCGGCCAGTCGGCGGGCGACCCAGGGCACGTAGGCGGGCGAGTTGGTCTTGCCCCGGTAGGGCACAGGCGCCAGGTAGGGGCTGTCGGTTTCGATCAGGCAACGATCGAGTGGCACGAAGGCCGCTACCGCGCGCAGGTCGGCGGCGGTCTTGAAGGTCAGGATGCCTGAGAACGAGATGTAGAAGCCGAGGTCGAGCGCGGCGCGGGCGACGTCGGCCGTCTCGGTAAAGCAGTGGAATACGCCTCGCGCCTGCCCACCGCCTTCTTCACGCAACACGGCGAGCGTGTCGCTCGATGCGCTTCGCGTGTGGATGACGAGCGGCAGATCGCTCGCCCGCGCGGCGCGGATGTGGACCCGATAGCGCTCGCGCTGCCAGGCCATGTCGGCGATGCTGCGATCGCCTAGGCGGAAGTAGTCGAGGCCGGTCTCGCCGATCGCGACGACCTTCGGCAAGGCGGCCAGCGCCAGCAGGTCGTCGACGCTCGGCTCGCGAACGTCTTCGTTGTCCGGATGCACGCCCGCGCTGCACCAGAAATTGTCGAAGCCCATCGCCAGGGCATGGACGCGATCGAACTCCTCCAGCGTCGTGCAGATGCAAAGCGCGCGGTCGACCGACGCCTCGGCCATCGCGGCACGGATTTCCGGCAGCTTCTCGGCAAGTTCCGGAAAGCTCAGATGACAGTGCGAGTCGACGTACATGGGGCCGGATCAGCAGGGTGGGCTCGATCGCCCGTCGCCCGGATCAGATCGTCTGCGTCGGTTTGGCGGACGACAGCGAGGTGCCCAGCGTCTCTTCGATGCGCGCGCGCAGGGCCCGGCTCTTGTCGTCGGACGGAAAGCGCACGCCGACACCTTGCGTGCGGCCGCCCGAGGCGTTGGCCGGCGTGATCCAGCCGACCTTGCCGGCGACCGGATAACGCTGTGGATCGTCGGGAAGCGAGAGCAGCAGGTAGATGTCTTCGCCGAGCCTGTAGTCGCGCGTCGTCGGCACGAAGATGCCGCCCTCGGAGAACATCGGCATGTAGGCCGCGTAGAGCGCGCCCTTCTCGCGAAAGACGAGCTGGATGACGCTCGGCCTTCCGGCGTTCGGCGACGGTGTGCCGGGAGCCGGTGTCGCAGCGCGCGCAGCAGCAGGTTCGCTCATCGGCGGGAGTGTAGCGATTCGACCTTCCCTCCACGGCGCGGCGAACGAGGCGTTTGCAACGCTTCGCGCCCTTGTTCGATCAGGCTTTCGACGCTCAGGTCGGCATTCCAGGGGTGCTCGGCGTCGCGTGCGAACCGGCGCAGCTCGCCGGCCCAGCGCACGAGCGCTGCTGCGACGGCCCCGCTCGGCAAGCTGGTCGCCGAAAAGTAGCGTGGCTCCGCGCCGACGGCGACCGAGGCGGCGTCATGGCAGACCTTCTGCAAGACGCCGACGACGAGCGGCAGCGGCCAACCGCGCATCGCCGCCACGTCGCCGGCCGCCACGCGACGCGGCAAGGCGCCCCAGGCGGCTGCATCGATGCCGAGCTGGGCCAGCATCAGGACATCCTGCGGCTGGCCGCCACAGCCGGCGAGCAGGACTTCAGGATCGTCGATGCCCTGGTCGCGCAGCCACTCGCTGGCGATCTCCGCCTGCGGCAGACCGAGCGCGAGCGCCTGGCAGCGGCTGCGTATCGTCGCCGTCAGCGCATCGGGCGCAGCACTGCACAGGAGGAAGCGCGCGTCGCCGGCCGGCTCTTCGAGCGTCTTCAGGAAGGCGTTTGCCGCAATGTCGTTCATACGCTCGGCGGGATGGATGACGATCGCCTTGCCGCGGCCGCGCGACGAAGTCGTGAGCGCCAGGGCGACAACAGCGCGGATCTCCTCGACCCGGATCTCCTTGCTCGGCTTCTTCTTGCCAGCCGCCTTCTCTTCGCCGCCGTCCTCGGCGTCGCCGGTCGTCCAGCCCAGCGCTTCGCGCATCGCCTCGGGTACGAGCACGAGCAGGTCGGGATGCGATCGCGCAGACACGAGCCGGCAACTCGCGCACACGCCGCAAGGCCGATCGCCGATCGGCAACGTCGTCGATTCGCAGAGCCAGCCCTGCGCCAGCAGCAAGGCGAGCTCGAACTGGCCGACCCCCCCGGGGCCGTGCAGCAACAGGGCGTGCGCGGTCTGCGTCTCGAGCGCGCGGCGCAGCGGCGCAGCGAGCCAGGGCAACGAGGGCGCCGGCAAGGTCTCAGCCATCGAGGCGCTCGCGCAGCGACTCGGCGACGTGGCGCGCGACCTCGTCGCGGCTTCGAGAAGCGTCGATACGCACGAAGCGCGCAGGCGCCGCGCTCATCCGTGCCAGGTAGCCGCGACGCACGCGCTCGAAGAACGCAGCGTCCTCGGACTCGAAGCGATCGGCGGCACGCGCCTGCGCTCGCCGCTCGGCAGCGACGCGCGGGTCGAGGTCGAACCACAGCGTCAGGTCCGGCTGCAGGCCCTGCTGCACCTCGGCCTCGAGCCGCTCGAGCAGCGCGAGGTCCTGGCCGCGGCCGTAGCCCTGATAGGCGAAGGTGGCGTCGGTGAAGCGGTCGCACAGCACGACCTCGCCGCGCGCCAAGGCCGGGGCGATGACGCGGCCGATGTGATCGCGCCGCGCCGCGAACACGAGCAGTGTCTCGCTCACGCCGTCCATCGTCGTGTGCAGCACCATCTCGCGCACGCGCTCGGCGAGCTCGGTGCCACCGGGCTCGCGCGTGCAGACGACGGTTCGGCCTGCGCCACGCAAGGCGGTTGCGCTCGGCTCGATGTGCGTCGACTTGCCGGCGCCGTCGATGCCTTCGAAGGTGATGAATCGGCCGGTCACGGCGAGCCTTGCTTTCTCTGGAAGCGATTGACGGCACGATTGTGCTCGGCCAGCGTCTCGCTGAATTCGCTGCTGCCGTCGCCGCGGGACACGAAGTAGAGCGCCCGGGTCGGGTCGGGCCGCACTACCGCCATCAGCGACGCTTTGCCGGGGATCGAGATCGGCGTCGGCGGCAGGCCGGCGCGGGTGTAGGTGTTGTAGGGCGTATCGGCGAGCAGGTCGCGCTTGCGCAGGTTGCCGTCGAACGACGAGCCCAGCCCGAAGATGACGGTGGGATCGGTCTGCAGCGGCATGCCGATGCGCAACCGGTTGACGAAGACGCCGGCGACGAGGCCGCGATCGGCGCCGACCCCCGTTTCCTTCTCGACGATCGAGGCGAGCGTGAGCGCATCGTCGGCACTCTTGAGCGGGCTGTCGGCGGCGCGCTCCTGCCACGCCGCGGCCAGGCGCTGTTGCATGGAGCGATAGGCACGCTTCAGCACCGCCAGGTCGGTCGAGCCCTTGCTGTAGGCGTAGGTGTCGGGATGAAATCGTCCTTCCGGAGAGACGCCGGGCGCGCCGAGCGACAGCATGACCTCGGCATCGCTCATCGCGGCCGTCGTCTGCTTCAGCGCATCGGCGTGCGCAAGCTCCGCGCGGATCTGGCGAAAGGTCCAGCCTTCGGTGAAGCGCACGACGGCCAAGGTCTCGTCGCCGCGAACCATCTTCTCGAGCAGACGGATCGGCGTTGTGCCGGCGGGCGCCTCGTAGCTGCCGGCGCGGATGCGGCGCGCCTGGCCGGACCAGCGGAACCACTCGTAAAGCAGCACCGGCTGCGTCTGCACGCCGGCGCGAACCCAGGCATCGGCGATCTCGCGGGGCGTGCTGCCGAGCTCGATCGACAGCTCGACCGGATCGGTGGCAAGCGAGAGCGGCTGGCGCAGCCACCACCACGCGGCCGACGCCAGCGCGACGAGCGCGACCAGCAGCAACGCGAACCCGGCACGCCAGACTCTCATCGCCTCGCGACCGCCTCGCGAGCGCCCCACCCCTTCACCCTGCATGCCATGGCGGCTGATGATAATGGCGCATGTCATCGCCTTCTTCGTTCCATGGCGCGTGCCGGATCGCCGACTGGGGCGTGATCCGCGCCCGCGGCGCCGACGCCGCGAAGTTCCTGCAGGGCCAGCTCACCAACGACGTTCTTTCGCTCGGCCCGGCGAGCGCGCGCCTGGCCGGGTTCTGCTCGGCGAAAGGACGACTGCAGGCCAGCTTCGTCGTCTGGAAGGCGGCCGATGACGAGTTCATGCTCGCCTGCTCGGCCGGCCTGCTCGCGCCGACGTTGAAGCGCCTCTCGATGTTCGTCCTGCGTGCGCAATGCAAGCTTAGCGACGCCAGCGCCGAAGTGGCGCTGTGGGGACTGGCCGGCGCGGACGCCGAAGCGATGACGGGCGACGCGGCATTGTGGCAACGACGCGACCGCGACGGCGCGACGCTGATCCGCGTGCCCGACGCGGCCGGCCTGCGCCGTGTCCTGCTCGCGGTGCCCGCGGGCATCCAGGTCGATTTGCCGCCTGCCGGTTCACTCACGCTGCCGGTCTGGCGCTGGCTCGAGGTGCAGAGCGGCATCGTCACCATCGAAGCCGCGACCGTCGATCGCTTCGTGCCGCAGATGGTGAACTTCGAGCTCGTCGGCGGCGTCGATTTCCAGAAGGGCTGCTACCCGGGCCAGGAAGTCGTGGCGCGCAGCCAGTACCGCGGCACGACCAAGCGAAGGACTTTTCTCTTCGAGGGCGACGCATTGGCGAGCGCGGGCCAGGACGTGTTCGCGACGGCTGCCACCGGTGAGCCCGCCGGCACCATCGTCAACGCCGCGCCACACCCCGAAGGCGCGGGCAGCAGCGCACTGATCGAAGTGCGACTGGCCGCTTTGGGTGAAGGCGAGTTGCGCCTCGGCAGCGTCGACGGACCGGTGCTGCATCGCGCCGAGTTGCCCTATCCGTTGGCGCTCGACGGCGAAGCTGCGGCCTGATCGGCCGACGTTCGCGCTCGACGACGACGATGCGCGAGCTGTTCATCTACTACCGTGTTCGCGACACAGATGCGACGCCGGCTCGCGAAGCGGTCGGGGCCATGCAATACGAGCTGCGCACCGCGCGACCCGGACTGCTTGCGCGCCTGCTGATTCGACAAGACGAAGCCAAGGGCTCGCAGACGTGGATGGAGACTTACTCGGCAGGGCCCGGATCGGCAGGCATCGACATCGCGTGCGAAGCGCTGATCGAATCGCACGCGAAAGCCCTCGTGCCGTTCATCGAGGGCGCCCGCCACGTCGAGGCCTTCGACGCCGACGCCGGCAACTGACCGTCGGCCCTTCCAACGCTCAGATCGCGCGCAGCATCTCGACGTGGGCGATGCCCGCCTCGTCGAACTCCGGCCCGCGCCGCGCAAAGCCGGCGCGCTCGTAGAAGCGGGCCGCCGTGATCTGCGCATGCAGCACCGCCTCGCGCTCGCCGCGTGCCCGCGCAGCGTCGAGCAAGGCGTCGAGCACGGCGCGACCGACGCCGCTGTGCCGTGAGCTCGCAACCACCGCCATGCGGCCGATCTTGGCCACGCCCGGAACATGCTCGAGCATGCGGCCGGTGGCCAGGCCGCGGCCGAGCCGGTTGAAGGCAACGGCGTGAACGGCGCTGTCGTCGGCGTCGTCCCACTCCATGTCGGCCGGAATCTTCTGCTCGGCGATGAAAACTTCGGTGCGGATCGCCCTCGCCGCAGCGCCTAGCTCAGCCCAGGTGCCGACCTGCACCTCGACCATCGGCTGACCCGACTCGAAGCGATCGAACAGCTCGCGCAACTCGCGCGGCACCGGCTTCGATGCGGTGCCGAGGGGGTCGGCAAAGACGTAGGTCAGCGTGCAGGAGACGAGCAGTTGCTCGTGGCGAAAGGCGGCGCCGACAAAGGTCGCCGACGAAGTGCCGACGCGGGCGCAGCGCATGCCGATGTCGAGCACGTCGTCGTAGCGCGCCGAAGCCATGTACTCGAGCTCGGCCTTGCGCACGAACAGGTCGCCGTCGAGCGCGGCCATCGTCTCGGCAAACGGCACGCCAAGGGCACGCCAGTAGCCCGCCACTGCCGTGTCGAAGTACATCAGGTAGTGACCGTTGAAGACTATTCTCTGGGCGTCGATCTCGGCCCAGCGAACGCGCAGTCGCTCGAAGAAACGGAAGTCGGAACGTTGCATGGGAGGGGGCGTGGCCGAGGCCTCTTCGAGTGTGCCAGACTGTTGCCATGGCACTGATCAACTACATCACCCAGATTCAGTTCGACTACGGCGTTCTCGCCTTGCTGCCGCAGGAATGCGCGCGCGCCGGCATCAGCAAGCCGCTCGTCGTGAGCGACGCCGGCGTGCGCGCCGCGGGCCTGCTCGACCGCGCCATCGCGGCGCTGGCCGGCCTGCCGCACGCCGTGTTCGACGCGACGCCGTCGAATCCGAACGAGGCTGCCGTGCGCCTCGCCGTCGCTGTCTACATCGAGAACGGTTGCGACGGGCTCGTCGCCGTCGGCGGCGGCTCGAGCATCGATCTGGCCAAGGGCGTGGCCATCGCCGCGACGCACGACGGGCCGCTCAAGAACTACGCGACCATCGAAGGCGGCAGCGCGAAGATCGGCGAGCGTGTCGCGCCGCTGATCGCCGTGCCGACGACGGCGGGCACCGGCAGCGAGGTCGCACGCGGCGCCATCGTCATCGTCGACGATGGCCGCAAGCTCGGCTTCCATAGCTGGCACCTCGTGCCCAAGACCGCCCTTCTCGACCCCGAGCTGACGCTCGGCCTGCCGCCTTTTCTGACCGCGGCGACCGGCATGGACGCGATCGCCCATTGCATGGAAACCTTCATGGCGCCGGCCGTCAATCCGCCGGCCGACGGCATCGGTCTCGATGGCCTGGAGCGCGCCTGGCGCCACATCGAGCGTGCGACGCGGGACGGCAGCGACCGCGAGGCGCGCTGGAACATGATGAGCGCCAGCATGCAAGGCGCCTTGGCGTTCCAGAAGGGGCTGGGCTGCGTGCACAGCCTGAGCCACAGCCTCGGCGGTGCCAACCCGAAGCTGCATCACGGCACGCTCAATGCGATGTTCCTGCCCGCGGTCATTCGCTTCAATGCTAGCGCGGACTCGATGCGCAAGGACCGTCGCCTCGCGCGCATGGCGCACGCGATGGGTCTTCAGAAGAGCGACGACTCCGGCGATGTGGTCGCCGAGGCAATCCGTGCGATGAATGCGAGCCTCGGCCTGCCTTCAGGTCTCGCGGCGCTCGGCGTGACGCCAGCGTTGTACGAACGCATCGTCGACGGCGCGATAGCCGACCACTGCCACAAGACCAACCCGCGCATTGCGACCCGCGACGACTACGTGCGGATGTTCGAAGACTCGATGTAGGCGGTGGCCTCGATCGATCCGGGCGACTCGTCGGCCGGCCAAGCGGTGAGGTATTCGCGCCAGTGCGGCTCATCGATCGCACTCACAGCGTCGCGCGCGGCGCCGATCTCGAAGGCATAGCCGGCCTCGTCGAGCCGCCCGCGCATCTTCTCGAAGCGGCACCAGAGCAGGTAGGTGTTCATCGCATCGGTCTCGCAATAGCGGCGGATCTCGTCGGTGCGACCTTCGAGATAAGCGCCGTAGACCTGCGAGCCGTCCATGCCGAGCTTGCCCGGAAAGCCGGACAGCTTTGCCATCGCGTCGAGCGGCGCGTTGCTGCGCGACTGGTACATCGCGAGCAGGTCCATCAGGTCGATGTGACGCAGGTGATAGCGGCCGACGTAGTTGTTGTAGCGATACTCGCGATCGTCGTCGCCCATGTCCCAGTACTTTCCGGCGACGACGCCGTGGCGCAACCCGCGCTGCTGCAGCACCGGCAGGTCGAAGCCGCCGCCGTTCCAGCTCACGAGCTGCGGCCGGTGCCGCTCGATGCGGTCGAAGAAGGCCTGGATGATCTCGCGCTCGTGGCTGTGGCCGCCCGACTCGTCGTCGACGAAAGAGCGCACCTGCAGGCCCTGCGTGCCGCGGAACACGCACGAGACGACGAGCACGCGCTGCAGGTGCAGCGGCATGAAGTCGCTCTTGTTGCGCGACGCGCGATCGGCGATCTCGGCAGCGTAGACCTCGGCGTCGGTCGCCGCGGGGTCGGCGCCACGCAGCACGCGCAGGCCGGCTACGTCGGGGATCGTCTCGATGTCGAAGGCGAGAACCGGCGCCACGGCAGACACGCTGGAGCGCTGCTTCAGCGCGGCGGCAGGAGCCGCGCCGGATCGATGGGCTTGCCCTGCTTCCTGATCTCGAAGTGGAGCTGCACGCTGTCGGCGTCGGTCGAGCCCATCTCGGCGATCTTCTGTCCGCGTTTGACGGCCTGGTCGTCCTTGACGAGCAGGGTCTGGTTGTGCGCATAGGCGGTGAGGTAGGTCGGGCTGTGCTTGAGGATCACCAGGTTGCCGTAGCCGCGCAGTCCCGATCCCGCATAGACGACGCGCCCGTCGGCTGCTGCGAGCACCGGGTCGCCCGCCTTGCCGCGAAACACCAGGCCCTTGCTGCGTGCTTCGTCGAATGGCGTGGCGACGGCCGCGGCGACCGGCCAGGACCAGACGATGTCGTCGTCGGCGTCACGTGGCGCGGGCGGTGTTGCTGCGGGCAAAGGGGCAGGCGTCGGCGCGGCGCTGGCGATCTGAACGGGAGCCGGCGGCGGCGCCGACGCACCTAGCGCGGCGACGACCGGACGCGGTTCGACACGTGGCGTCGCCGCTACCGGCCGACTCGTCGCCACCGCATTCGGATCGACGCCCGGCGGCACGACGCGCAGCGCCTGGCCCACCTCGATGAGGTTGGGGTTGTCGAGGTTGTTCCAGCGAACCAGATCCTTCCAGTTCTGCCCGTTGTCGAGGCCGATCCGGATGAGCGTGTCGCCCGGCTTGACGGTGTAGTAGCCGGGCTTCGTTCCGCTCTCTGCAGCGCTGGTCTTCGCTGCCTCGACAGGTGTTGCCGGCGCGACCGCCGGACTGGCCGCGGCGACGGTGGCCCGCGGCGTCGCCGAGCGCTCCTCGACCGGCGCGCGGTGCGGCAGGTTGGTGCAAGCCAGGAGAACCATCGTCGCGCCGACCGTAGCCGCGAACCGCAGGGGCCGCGAGGCCAGGACATCGATCACGCGCATGGATCCGTTTCGTTCTTCATCGGTCAAGTCCGGATTTTAGAGGGACGAAGCGCACCGCCTCGTGGACGCGCCGCTCGAAGCCTTGCTCCCTGCGGTCGACGACGACGAGGGCCTGACCGCCGCCCGCCTGCTGCACCGGCGAGACCAGCCGGCCTCCGACCGCGAGCTGCTCGAGCCA
>JBBRLS010000052.1:0-29544 GCA_038231215.1 Burkholderiales bacterium
AAGCCGTGGCCAAGCTGACGCCGGAGCAGTTCCGCGTCACGCAGCGCAGCGGCACCGAAGCGCCCGGCACCGGCGAGCTGCTCGAGAACGACGAGCCCGGCATCTACGTCGACATCGTGTCGGGCGAGCCGCTGTTTGCGTCGTCCGACAAGTTCGAGTCGGGCTGCGGCTGGCCCAGCTTCACCAAGCCGATCGTGCCGGCGCACGTCAACGAGCTGCGCGACAGCACGCACGGCATGGTGCGCACCGAAGTGCGCTCGAGCGGCGCCGACAGCCACCTCGGCCACGTCTTCAACGACGGGCCGGAGGACCGCGGCGGCCTGCGCTATTGCATCAACTCGGCATCGCTGCGCTTCATCCATCGCGACAACATGCAAGCCGAAGGCTACGCTGCATACATCGACCAGGTCGAGGAGATCAAATGAGTCAGGAACGTGCGGTTCTCGCCGGTGGCTGCTTCTGGGGCATGCAGGACCTCATTCGCCGCTACGACGGCGTCATCTCCACCCGCGTCGGCTATTCGGGCGGCGAGGTGCAGAACGCGACCTATCGCAACCACGGCAACCACGCCGAGGCGATCGAGGTGATCTTCGATCCGGCGAAACTGAGCTATCGCAAGCTGCTCGAGTTCTTCTTCCAGGTGCACGACCCGTCGACGCGCAATCGCCAGGGCAACGACACAGGCGCGAGCTACCGGTCGGCGATCTACACCACGAGCGACGAGCAGAAGCGCGTCGCCGCCGACACGATCGCCGACGTCGATGCGTCGGGGCTCTGGCCCGGACGCGTCGTCACCGAGGTGGCGCCGGCCGGTCCGTTCTGGGAAGCCGAGCCCGAGCACCAGGACTATCTCGAGCGCATCCCGAACGGCTACACCTGCCACTTCGTTCGGCCGGGCTGGAAGCTCCCGGTGCGCGAGAAGACGAGCTAGTCAAACGAGGCCGGTGACCGCAGGCGCAAACTGGCGGCCATTGCCTGCGCCCTCGTGAATCGTCGCCTCTCTGCTGGCCTGATCGGCTTGTCCCTGCTTCTCGCCGCCGCCACGGCGCGGGCTCAGTGGGTGCCGACCGGCGCCTTGGCGAAGGTGCCGGTCGTGCGCGACTGCAACGAGACCGCCGGCGACGTCGCGGCGACCCGGCTCGATCCGCCGACGATCTACCTCTGCCCCCGCGTCGTAAGCCTGGTGCGGAAGCACTATCCGGGTGCCGAGCACTTCTTTCTGGTCCACGAGTTCGGCCACATCGCGCAGGACAGCGTCGATGAAGCCACCGCCGACTGCTGGGCCGCGAGGGCGCTGGCGAACGCGCCGGGCGGCGGCCGCTACCTGATAGCGGTGATCGGGCTCTTGCAGCAACGCCCGGACGAGCGAAGCCGGCGCTATGGAACGCCGACCGAGCGCGCCGAGCGGATCCGCTTCTGCGCCGAAGAAGAGCGCGCCGACGTGCTCGCCGCGACGCCGGCCAAGCGGCGACACTGAGCCATTGCATGCTGTTCGATCCGCAACGCCACGAGACGCTGGGCGACATCGCCTGGGATGAACCGCGGGCGTGGAATGGCGATGCCGGACTCGCCATCTACCTCTGGCATTTCCTGAACGTCAAGGCGGCCCTGCCAGGGCTCGATGCGGTCTGACAGCCGCGGGAGCCTCAGGTGGTGGGAATGATGGCCTCTTCTTCGCTGGCGCTAATGGACTCGGGAAGGCACTCGGCACGCACGGGCAGCGGCGCGCCCAGCCAGAGGGCATGCACCAGATGGTCGGCGCGCGGCGCCAGCGTGTTGGGATGGACGAGCACGCTCAATTGCTCGCGATGCAGCGCCAGCCACGGCACGAGGCCGGCGAACACGGCGACGTCGAACGCGATCTGATACATCGCCTGCGAGTGCGGCCCGATCGGCACGTCGTGCCAGCGGCCGAGCTGCACCTTGAAGCGCCTCGCCACGCCGGAGCGCACGCGCTCGGCCACGGGCCGTGTCGCCGCCGGGTCGTAGTAGACGTGCGCGTGCCAGCTCAGGATGGGGCGATCGGGTGCGGAGTCCATGAGACGGGAGTGTGCGACACGCCGCGGCTCGATCGGCTACAAGGAGCGAATCGACGACTTTCTTTCACGGAGCATCCGATGTCCGACATCAAGCGCCTTCACACCGGCCCGCGCCTCAGCGAGGTCGCCATTCACAACGGCACCGTCTATCTCGCCGGCCAGGTGGCCGACGATGCGACCCAGGACATCGCCGGGCAGACGCGGCAAGTGCTCGCCGCGATCGAGCGACTGCTCGGCGAGGCCGGCAGCGACAAGTCGCGCATCCTCATGGCGCAGATCTTTCTCGCCGACCTCGCCGACTTCGCCGGCATGAACGTCGTCTGGGACGCGTGGGTCGCCGGCGACGCCAAGCCCTGTCGCGCCACGGTCGAGGCGCAGCTCGCGCGCCCCGGGTGGCGCATCGAGATCGTCGTCACGGCGGCCGCCTGACTCGCCAGCGCTGCGCCGGTTACCAGCGCCGCGCCGCTCACCAGCGGTTGCGCAACTCCCGCAGCTTGACGAAGACCGTCTTCGCGTCGGGCTTTTCCGGCAGCTCGGGAAAGGCCTCGCGCAGCGCCGCGATGACGCCGGGGCTCGACAGGCGCAGGAAGGTGTTGACGCGTTTCTCGTCGCCGAGCGTCGTCACGCGCGAGGTCGCCGGGTCTTGTCCTTCCACCTCGGGCAGCAACGCTTTCGCGTCGGCGTTGTCGGGCTCGCGCGCGAGCGTGAAGCGCAGGTTGTTCTCGATGTAGTCGTGGCCCGGGTAGACGCGCGTGTCGTCGGGCAACCTGGCGAGCTGGTCGACGAAGGTGGCGTAGAGGTCTTCGGCATTGCCGCCGTTATGGCAGTTGCCCGCGCCGGCGTTGAACAGCGTGTCGCCCGAGAAGATCGCCGCCTGGTCGCCGTGCGCGCAAAGGCAGATGTGGCACATCGTGTGGCCGGGCGTGTCCAGGCATTCGAGCTCGACGGTCTTGCCGACCTTGATCACGTCGCCGGCCTTGACGCCCCGATCGACGCCGACGATCTTCGAGCCGGCGAGGTGATGGGCGATCAACTTGGCGCCGGTCGCGGCGACGACCGCCGCGTTGCCGCCGGTGTGATCGTGGTGCTCGTGGGTGTTGAGGATCTGCGTGATCTGCCAGCCGTTCTTCTTCGCCGCGGCAAGGCACTTTCCGTGGTCGAGCGGATCGATGGCGAGCGCCTCGCCGCTCTCGGGGCAGGCGATCAGGTAGTTGTAGTTGCGGTAGGCATTGCCCGTCCAGATGCGCTCGACGATCATGGGTTCTCCCCGGTTCGGATGACCCGGGCCATGATGCCACCGGGTCTCGCCGGAGCGGCGTGCGATCATCGGCCGTCGTGCCCGACCAGCAGCCCGCAGAGGCCTTGTTCAACGAGCTCTACCAGCGCTTGCGCGGGCTGGCGCGCTCGCACCTGCGGCGCAACGAGCCGATCACCCTGCTCGACACCACCGGTCTCGTGCACGAGTCGTACATGCGGCTGGCCCAGGCGGCGCCGATGTCCTTCGCCGATCGCCAGCACTTCCTGCGCTCCGCCTCGCGTGTGATGCGCTTCGTCGTCGTCGACTTCATCCGCAAGCGCCACGCGCAATCGCGCGGCGGCGATCTGATGCAAGTGACGCTCGATACCGATCTCGGCGAGTCGCTGACGCTGCATGATGCGCACATGATTCGCCTGCACGAGGCCCTCGACGACCTGGAGCGCATCGACGAGCGCCTCGCCTCGATCGTCGAAATGCGCTGCTACGCCGGCCTCGGTGAGGCCGAGATCGCGCTGGCCCTCGGCGTCACCGTGCGCACCGTGCGCCGGCAGTGGGTGAAGGCGCGCACGATACTGAAAGCGGCGATGCAGTAGCAGGCGGCCGACAGGTCCCAGAGCATGCCCCTGCCTCCCGAACGCCTGGCCCGGCTCGCGCAACTCATCGACGCGTTGCAGGCGCTGCCGCTGCCGGCGCGCGCCGCATGGATCGATGCGCTGGCGCCGGAAGACGACGACCTGCGCGTCCATCTGCAGGCGCTGAGCGAAAGCGACGCCGACGCTGCCTCGACCGAGGACGAGCTGTCCGACTCCGGCGTCGAGCCGCTCGATACGCTCTGGCGCGGCGCAGGCGAGCGGGCCCTCGACATCCTGCAACGCGGCGGCGCTGCCGAGCCTGCGGCCGGACAGCGCATCGGTCCCTGGCGACTGCTCTCCCTGCTCGGCCGCGGCGGCATGGGCGTCGTCTGGCGCGCCGAGCGTTGCGACGGCGCGTTCGAGCGGCAGGTCGCGCTCAAGCTTCCGCTGCAAGGGCCAGCGCCGGCGCGGCTGGCGGAACGCTTCGCGCGCGAGCGGGCCATCCTGGCGGCGCTCTCGCATCCCAACATCGCGCGCCTCTACGACGCCGGCATCGACGAGGCGGGCCAGCCGTACATGGCGCTCGAGCTGGTCGAGGGCGAGCCGATTGACGTCTGGGCCGATCGTCATTCGCTCGGCGTTCGCGACCGCGTCGCGCTCGTGCTGCAAGCGTTGCAGGCGGTGCGCCACGCGCACCAGCACCTAGTCGTGCATCGCGACCTCAAGCCGTCGAACATCCAAGTCGCCGCCGACGGAACCGTGCATCTGCTCGATTTCGGCATCGCCCGCCTGCTCGACGACGCGCAGCCGGGGCCGCCCGCCACGCCGGACCGAACGGAATTCGGCAGTGCGGCAATGACGCCGACCTATGCCGCGCCCGAGCAGATCGAGCGAAGGCCCACCAGCACGGCAGCGGACGTCTATTCGCTGGGCGTCGTGCTCTACGAGCTGCTGGCCGGGGTGAGCCCGTACCAGCCGGCGCACGCTGGCCGGGCCGCGCTGGAGGAAGCAATTCTTCTCGTCGACCCGTCGGCGCCTAGCAGGGCGGCGACTTCGCAGGCCGCCGCGCGCTGCGGCATGACTTTGCCGGCACTGCGCAAGCAGTTGCGAGGCGAGCTCGACGCGATCGTGCTGATGGCGTTGCGGAAGTCGGCGGCCGATCGCTACGACAGCGCCGAGTCGATGGCGCAGGACCTGCAGCGCTGGCTGGATGGGCACCCCGTGCTTGCCCACCCCGACAGCAAGACTTATCGCCTGGGGAAATGGTTGCTTCGACATCGCCTGGCCAGCGCAGCCGGGGCGGTGGTCCTCGTGGCCATGGCCGCAGGTACGAGCGTCGCTTTCTGGCAGGCGGATCTGGCGCGCGCGCAGGCGCGCCGCGCCGAGGCCGAAGCGGGCCGCGCCAAGCGCGAGGCCGAGCGGGTGCGCGCGGTGCAGGGCTTCCTGATCGATCTGTTCAACGAGGCCGGCCCGGCGCGCGCCCAAGGTCGCGAGCTCACCGCCCGCGACCTGCTCGAGCGCGGCAAGCGCGAGCTGGCGTCGCGCCTCGCGACCGAGCCCGAATCGAGCGCCGCGGTGCGCGCTGCCTTGATCGACATCTACCTGACCCTCGGCGACGAAGAGGCCGCCTTGCCGATGGCCGAGGTGCAGGTCGCGGAGGCTGCCCGGCTGTTCGGCCCGGGCAGCGTCGAAAGCGGCATGGCCCTCTATCAACTGGGCGTCGCACAGCAGCGGCATGGACGCTACGAACCGGCCTTTTCGAGTCTTCGACGGGCGGCGTCGGTGCTGGCGCCGTTCGCGACGCAGCAGCCCGACGCCTGGTTCGGGCTACCGGCGCTGCAAGCCAGCGTCCTCGAGAACCTGGGCCGGCCCAAGGAGGCTTCGGCTCTCCTGACCGAAGCCCTGCCGCGGATCCGGGCGCAGTACGGCGCTCATGCCTGGCTGGTGATCGACACCGAGATCCAACTGACCGTGGCCCATGTCGCGCTAGGCCGGCAGGCCGAAGCGGTGGCTCTGAGCCGGTCGATCGAGCCGATGTTGGACCTGCAGTCGCCCGAACGCGGCACCGACGTGGCCGCGGCGCGCGCCAATCTTGCCTATACCTTGTGGACGGCGGGTCAGTGGTCCGATGCGCGGCGCCTCCTCGAACGCGCCCGGGTCGACTTCGATCGGCTCGAGGGACCGCGCAACTCGGACACGATCCGGGTCCAGCGCACCCTGTCGCGCGTCCTCGCCGACGCCGGTGACTACGCGGCCGCCGCTGTCGTGGTCGACGACAACGCCGCACGCTCCGCGGCGTTCTACGGCTCCGCTGACGGCGAAACCGCGCTCGATCAGTCGTTCCGCGTGCTGCCTCTCGTTGTCTTGGGCCGCATCGCCGATGCCCAGGCCGCGGCGCGCGAATCGATCCGCATAGATGCCGCCAAGCAAACGCTCACCGCGGCCGAACGGCGCGGCCTGCATCGCCGGCTTGCCCTCGCCGAACTGTTCGGCGGGCAGACGCAAGAAGCGCTGCGGGCGCTGACCAGGCTGGCTGAAGAAGAGCGCGCCGATGGAATCCAGGACGGCCGTTCCGCGGCGACGCTCTGGTACCTGTCTAACGCCACTCGCCTGGCAGGACAGCCCCTGCAGGCGGCGGCCATGGCCGCGAGCGCGGCGGCCCTCTGGCGCAAGGGCGACTCGGCGATCAACCGTAACCTCGCTGCGCACGCCCAGCTCAGCGAGGCGCTGGCTTGGTCCGATGCGAAACGGCCGGTCGAGGCGAGGCAACGCTTCGAAGCGGCCATCGGGCCGCTGCGCGATCAGTTGCCGCCCCGGCACGTCACGCTGCTTGCCGCCGAGCTGGTCCGTGCAGCCGTTCTGCGCGCCGAAGGACAGGCCGGGCCTGCAGACGCGCTGGAACGGGCGACGCATCGGGCACTCGCCGACGAGGCCGGCGTGCGTTTGCCGCCGACGCTGCCACTGCTGCCTTGAGGGCGCGGCCCGGTCGGGCCCGGCGTCCTGTCCCATTTGCCCTGCGCATTGCGATAAGTACAGCAGGAAGGGGCGACCCAGCACGCCCACCCCCCGCCGACACTGCGACCCGCCGACCGCGCGCGGCGCCAGGACGACGGGCGCAACCCCGCGATTTCGCTGCAGAAAGGAATCCTCGATGAAAGCAATCCCTCTGGTCACGGGGTGGGCGATGGCCTGCACGTTCGCGCTGCCAGTGCAGGCCTTCAATCCTCAGCCGGATCCCCCGGCGCGGATCGGCTCGATCAGCCTCACGCCAGGGCAGACCTTGCGCGTCAACGTCCGCGTTGCCAGGGTCGTGGCGATCAGCGCCAGCGACGTGCCGCCGGGCCCGTGCCGGGTGTCGCTTGGGTTCGTGGACGGCGCCGGCCACGGCCTGGGTCAAACCGCGATCGTCCTGCTCCGGCATGGCCAGGCGAGCCGGCTCGACTTGATCGGCGACGAAGTCTCCAGCACGAGCAATCCGCTATCGGTGCATCCGGTGGTGCGCGTGCTGCCCGCGGTCCAGCGCTCCGCGTCGAACGCGGTGAGTTGTGCCGTGTCGGTGACCGCCGAGGTGCTCGACGCCGCCGGGCAGGTGCGCGCGGTCGTCGCCGATCCTCTCCTCGTGACGCAGGACAGCGTCGAGCAATAGAAGAAGTTCGAAGAACCGGGCTTGCCGCGGGCGCGATCGCCTGCGGCGAAGTCGAGGGAGTCGCCATGCCGAATGCCAGCCTGAATTCCGCCGCGTCGCCGACGCTTCGTCGTCGCCACCGCGCCCGATGCACGTTGGGCGCGATGGTCCTCTTCGCTGCCGGCGCGGCGTGCGCCGCCGACTTCAGCGTCGGCGCCGGTGCGTATGCCACGCGTGGCCGCGTCGACTGCGTCGCTGCGTTTCCGTGCGATCGCGGCAGCGCAGGAGGCAAGGTCTTCGCGGCCTGGCTGATCGGCACGGAAGTCGACCTGCAGGCAGCGTGGTTCGACGCGGCCCGCTTCAGGGGCGGAGACACGACCCCGATCGGCACCGAATTCGGCGGCACCTTCAAGGCGAGCGGATTCGGCCTCACCGGCGGCTATCGATGGGAGCTCGCTCCCTCGTGGAGCCTGGTCGGTCGAGCAGGGGTGGCTGCGATGCAGACTCGCTTCGACTACGCGAACGCGGCCTTCGGCAGCGCCAGCAAGACGACCGTCCAGCCATTGCTCGGCGTCGATCTGGCGTACGCGCTCTCGCCCACCGTGCGGCTCAGCCTCGACTACGACGCGACGCGCTTCAAGGTGCATACGACCCGCGGGCCGCTGCGGATGCTCGGCGTCGCACTGCAGTACTCGTTCTGAAACGGACCGACCCATGAAGGCCTCCTTCTCTGCCGAGCATCCTGCCCTCGTCGCCCGCGTCCTGGAAGCGATGCGCCGCATCGCCGCGGCGGGCGTCTGCATGGCCCTGGCCGCCTGCGGTGGCAGCGCCGATGCGCCGCCGCCGCCCGAGAGCATGCCGACCGTCCTGACCCAGCCCACCGATCAGAGCGTGGTTGTCGGAACTTCAGCCACCTTTACCGTTAGCGCCCTTGGCGCGGCCCCCTTGTCGTATCAGTGGGCGAGCAGCCCGGACGGCATCACCTTCACCAACATCGTCGGCGCCAACGCTGCCAGCTACGCCACCGGCGCGACGACTCTCGCGCAAAGCGGGACACGCTACCGCGTCGTCGTCAGTAACAGCCTGGGCAGTGTGACGAGTAGCGCGGCGCGCCTGACCGTCACGCCGCTCGTCGTGGCGCCGACGATCATCACGCAGCCAGCGGACCAGACGGTGACGGCGCCCGCGACCGCGACCTTCAACGTCACCGCCACGGGCACAACGCCGTCCTACCAATGGCAGTTGAGCACCGACGGCGGCGCGACGTTCAGCCCGGTGGTCGGTGCGCCCGACCAGGCCAGCCTGGCAATCACAAACACCGTGGTCACGCAAAGCGGCCAGCGCTATCGCGTGGTGGTGAGCAATGCGGCCGGCAGCGTGACCAGCAGCTCCGCGCTCCTCACCGTGCTTGCGGCGCCGGTCGCGCCGGCGTTCACGATGCAGCCGCTCTCGCAGTCAATCCTGGCCGGTGCGTCGGTGAGCTTCACGGTCGCTGCCACCGGCACGCCGGCGCCGACCATCCAGTGGCGCATCAACGGCGTCAATCTGGCCGATGGCGTACAGGCCAGCGGCGCCTGCGCCGGCGCCACGGTCGCGGGCGCCGGCACCGCCGCCTTGACGCTCACGGCCGTGCCGCTCGCCTGCAGCAGCGCGGTGTTCAGCGCCGTGGCGAGCAACGGCACCCTTCCCGACGCCACCAGCAGCGGCGCAACCCTGACCGTGAACCCGGTGGGCGCCGCGCCGACCATCGTCCAGCAACCGGTCGACGTCACCGTCGCGGCGCCGGCGACCGGGACCTTCGGCGCCTCGGCCAGCGGCACGCCGACGCCGACCGTGCAATGGCAGATCAGCCTCGACGGAGGTGTGACCTGGGCCAACATCGCCGGGGCGACGACCGGCATCTACACCACGCCGGCGACGACCCCCGCGGACAGCGGTCATCGCTTTCGCGCCGTGTTCACGAATCCGTCGGGAAGCATCGCCAGCACTGCCGCGACCTTGACGGTGGCCGCCGCGGTGCCCGCCGGATTCAATTTGCCGGGCGGCGTCGCCGTCGACGGCGCAGGCAACGTCTATGTCGCCGATACCCTCAACCACACGATCCGCAAGATCACGTCGGCCGGAGTCGTCAGCACGCTGGCCGGCCTGAAGGGAAGTCAGGGAAGCGCCGATGGCGCCGGCGGCGCGGCCCGCTTCACTTTTCCGTACGGCATCGCGGTCGATGCCGCGGGCAACGTCTACGTCGCCGACAGCGGAAACTGCGCGATCCGCACCATAACCCCCGCGGGGGTCGTCGTGACGCTTGCAGGTTCGGCCGGCAATGCGGGCAGTGCCGACGGCACGGGCAACGCGGCCACCTTCAGCTCGCCGCAGGGTGTCGCCGTCGACGGCGCGGGCAAGGTTTACGTCGCGGACACGTTGAATAACACGATCCGCACGGTCACGCCCGCCGGCGTCGTCAGCACGCTGGCGGGCTCGGCCGGGAACGCCGGCAGCATCGATGGCACGGGCGGCGCAGCCCGGTTCTTCAAACCGATATCCGTCACAGTCGATGTGTCCGGCAATCTCTACGTCGGAGACTTCAGCAACAACACGGTCCGCAAGATCACGTCCGCCGGTGCCGTAAGCACCCTGGCCGGTCTCGCCGGGAGCCCCGGCAGCACCGACGGCACGGGAGGTGCGGCCCGGTTCGACCGTCCATTCGGCGTGGCCGTCGATGCGGCAGGCAACGTCTATGTCGCCGACAACAACAACAGCACGATCCGCAAGGTCACGCCTGGCGGTGTCGTGAGCACTCTGGCCGGTCTCGCATCCAGCCCCGGCAGCATCGATGGCACGGGCAGCGCGGCCCGATTCAGCAACCCGCGTGGGGTTGCCGTCGATGCCGCGGGAAACGTCTATGTCTCCGACAGCGTGAACAACTCGATCCGCAAGGTCACGCCCGCCGGTGTCGTCACCACGTTCGCCCAGTAGTCCAGGGGTCGATCGGGGATGTCCCATTCCGGCGCCTCTTTGCGATAGAGACAGCACGACAGGCGAGTCAGGCCATTCGGGCGGCCCTCGGAGCTGTCGGGGAGCTGTCATGCCACAAGTCGATCTGAATTCCAGTGCGCTCGGGACACTTTGCCGCAGCTACGGTGCGTGGCTTATCGGCGCGACAGCACTGCTCGCGTCCGGCCCGAGCTCCGGCTCCGACTTCAGCGTCGGGGCCGGCGTGGGCACCGATCGCGGCCGTGTCGATTGCGTCGCCTCGTTTCCTTGCGACCGCGGCAGCGGCCACTGGAAGCTTTCTGGCGCTTATCAGCTCGGCCAGGCCGTCGAGGTGCAGGCTGTCGCGTTCGAGGCGGGTCATTTCCGAGGCGGTGACACGACGCCACTCGGCACCGAGTTCGGCGGCACCTTCAAGGTCAGCGGGTTCGGCCTCGCGGCCGGCTACCGCTGGAACTTCGCGCCGGCGTGGAGCCTGGCGGGTCGCGCCGGTTTCGCGGCGATTCGCACGCGCTTCGACTACGCCAACCCGGCATTCGGAAGTGTCAGCAAGACGACCGTGCAACCGCTGCTCGGCCTCGGCCTCGCCTATGCGTTCACACCCGCGTTGCGCCTGGGCCTCGACTACGACGCGACCCGCTTCAAGGTGCACACGACGCGCGGGCCGTTGCAGATGCTCGGCGCCGCCGTGCAGTACTCGTTCTGAAGGGACCGACTCATGAAGGCCCTGCACACCCTCGAGCGTCCCGTCTCCTGCGCCGCAATTTCCGGCGCGCTCCAGCGCGTCGCGCTGACCGCCATCTGCCTCGTGCTCGCCGCCTGCGGTGGCAGCGCCGACGCGCCGCCGCCGCCCGAGAGCGTGCCGACCGTGGTCAGCGCGCCTGCCGACCAGAGCGTCGTCGAAGGCAGCGCCGCCACGTTCAGCGTCGTCGCCGCCGGCGCCGCACCTCTGTCGTACCAGTGGGCGAGCAGCCCCGACGGCATCACCTTCACCGCCATCGCCGGCGCCACGAGCACCGGCTACAACACCGGCGCGACGACGCTGGCGCAAAGCGGCACGCGCTATCGCGTGGTGGTGAGCAACAGCCTGGGAAGCGTCGTGAGCAGCGCAGCGTTGCTCACCGTCACGCCGCTCCCCGTCGCGCCGGCGATCACGATGCAGCCGGTCGACCAGACCGTGACGACGCCGGCGACCGCGACCTTCAGCGTCACCGCCAGCGGCACCGCGTTGACCTACCAGTGGCAGGTGAGCAGCGACGGCGGCATGACCTTCAATGCGGTGCCTGGCGGCCCTTCGGCGCCGACCCTGGCGGTGACGAACACCCTCGTCGCGCAGAGCGGGCAACGCTATCGCGTCGTCGTCAGCAACAGCGCCGGCAGCGTGACGAGCAGCTCCGCGCTGCTCACCGTGCTGCCCGCGCCTGTCGCTCCGTTGTTCACGACGCAGCCGCTCTCGCAGACGATCGTCCTCGGCCAGGCGGTGACCTTCACTGTCGCGGCCACCGGCACGCCGGCGCCGACGACCCAGTGGCGCATCAATGGTGTCGACCTCGTCGATGGCGTGCAAGCGAGCGGGGCGTGCGCCGGCGCCACTGCGGCCGGCGCCATCACCGCCTCGTTGACGCTCACGGCAGCGCCGCTCGCCTGCAGCGGCACCGTCTTCAGCGCCGTCGCCAGCAACGGCGTGAATCCTAACGCCGTCAGCAACGGCGCGACGCTGACCGTCAACCCCCTGCCGGTGCCACCGGTCGTCACGCTGCAGCCGGGCGACGCCACGGTGCTCGCGCCGGCGACCGCGACCTTCACGTCAACGGCGAGCGGCGTGCCGTCGCCGACCGTGCAGTGGCAGCAGAGCATCGACGCGGGCGTGACCTGGACCAACATCAACGGCGCGACGAACACCAGCTTCACGACGCCGGCCACCGTGCTGGCAGACAGCGGCAAGCGCTTCCGCGCGGTATTCACCAACTCGGCAGGGATCGTCAACAGCAACGCGGCGACGTTGACGGTGACGATGGGGACGATTGCGGCCGGGTTCACCTCGCCGAGAAGCGTTGCGGTCGACGCTGCGGGCAACGTCTACGTGGCCGACCTCAACCAGACGATCGTCAAGATCACGCCCCTCGGTGTCGTCAGTACGCTCGCCGGTCTGGCAGGCAGCGCGGGCAGTGCCGATGGTACGGGCAGTGCGGCCCAGTTCAACTCCCCGTTCGGTGTCGCGGTCGATGCCGCGGGTAACGTCTACGTCGCCGACCGCGTCAACCACACGATCCGCAAGGTCACGGCCGCCGGTGTCGTCACGACGCTCGCCGGTCTGGCGGGCAGCTTTGGCAGCCTCGACGGCGCAGGCAGTGCGGCCCGGTTCCGTTTGCCGGGCGGTGTCGCGGTCGATGCCGCGGGGAACGTCTTCGTCACCGACACCCTCAACTTCACGATCCGCGAGGTCACGGCCGCCGGCGTCGTAACCACGCTGGCCGGTTTGGCGAATGTCGCTGGCCTCGCCGACGGTACGGGCAGTGCGGCCCGCTTCAACAGCGCGTTCGGTGTCGCGGTCGACGGCGCGGGCAATGTCTACGTCGCCGACAGCGGCAGCCACACGATTCGCAAGATCACGCCGGCCGGCGTCGTCACCACACTGGCCGGTCTGGCAGGCAGTAGCGGCAGCGCCGATGGCACCGGCAACGCGGCCCGGTTCTTGAACCCGAATGGCATCGCGGTCGATGTCGCGGGCAACGTCTACGTTGCCGACACCTTCAACTACACCATCAGAAAGGTCACGCCCGCCGGTGTCGTCACCACGCTGGCCGGTCTGGCAGGGAGCGCTGGCAGTGTCGATGGCACCGGCAGCGCGGCCCGGTTCTTCGACCCGAACGGCATCGCGGTCGATGCCGCGGGCAACCTTTATGTCGCCGACACCGCCAACCGATCGATCCGCAAGATCACGCCGGGCGGCGCCGTCAGCACCTACGCGCAATAGGTACCTGAAGAAAGTTTCACGACGACCTCGCTGACTCGAGACACTGCGCCCTTGAAAGGAGAGCGAATCGAATGAGGGCGACCAGAGCTGGATGGCGGCCGCAGCGACGGCAGCCTGCGTCGCGAGCGGAACCGCATCTGCGGCGTTGAACCGCTGTGTCGACGAGCATGGGCGGGTCACGTTCTCGAATCTCGCCTGCCCGGTGATTCAGGCGCCCGCGCCGCCTGCACACGCGCCGCCGCCCTGCCCGCTGACGACCGAGCAGCGGCGCAGCGCCGAGCGCCTGGAAGAACAATTCCTCCGGCAGTTTCCCGACGAAGACAGTCATCGCCGCGCGCAGGTCGCCGAGCTGAACGAAGTCGCAGCACGGATCCGCTTCGCAGCCAATCGCTTTGCCGATCTGAGACTGGAACGAAAGCCGATCGACAGCGAGCTCGAACTCTACAAGAAGAAGCCCCTGCCGGCCGACCTGGCGCGGCGCCTCGATGCCAATGAAGCGCGATTCGCGGCGTTGGCAGACGTATTTCGGGGTGAGGAGAGCCAGGTGAAGAACATCGAGACGCGGTTCACCTGCAAGCGTGCGGAGTTCGGAATGCGCTGGCACGGCGGGACGCTTGGGTCCTCGGCGTGCGTCGCCGCTTGCAAGTCGGGAAATTGACGCAGGGCGATCGGCCCCGAGTCGATGCGCGTCAGCCTCGGGCCAGGTATTCGCCGAGCGTCGCGGGGTCGCGGCCCGTCAGCTCGCGAACATGCGGGCTGACCTGCTGCAGGCTGCCGTCGCGGATGGCCTGGTAGGAGCTGATCCAGCCGCGAACCTCGAAGTCGGGCGCGCCGTAGACGCGACGCGACTCCCAGGCCTCGGCGTCGGTCTCGTCCTCGAAGCGCGACGACTTGCCGAGGCGGGTCATGATCGCTGCGGCCTCGGCGAGCGAGAAGTTCTCGCGGCCGGTCAGCTCGTAGGTCCGCCCATCGTGGCCTTCGCTGGCGAGCACCGCCGAGCACGCCGCGGCCACGTCGTCGCGGAGGATCGCCGAGACGCGCCCGCTGCCGGCCGGGCCGCGGATGACGCCCTCGGGCGACACCATGGCCGGGATGAAGTCCATGTAGAGATTCATGCGCAGAAAGGTCCACCGAAGGCTCGTGGCCCGTACGTGCTGCTCGGTGTGCCAATGGTCTCGCGCGAGTGTGAAGGTGGCGTCGGCGGCAGCGCCGAGAAACGACAGGTAGACGATGCGCTCGACGCCCGCGGACACGGCGGCGTCGATGGCGGTGCGGTGTTGCTCGACGCGATCGGCGCTCTCGGCGGCGGGAATCAGGAACACAGTCCGCACGCCGACCAGTGCGCTGCGCATCTCGTCGAAGGCGCCGTAGCTGGAGGCCTGCCGCTTCTCGGCGCGCGAGCCGGTCGGCACGCGCTGCAGGTCGCGGACCACGAGGCGAAGGGGAACGCCAAGCGCCTCGAGCCGGGCCGCGACGCGGCCGCCGACGGCGCCGGTGGCGCCGGTGGCGCCGGTCACGGCGACGAGATCGCTCGCCGTCATGCGCTCAGGTGCCGCAGAAGGTGCGATAGCCGGCCGTGACGGCGGCCGACGCCGGCTCGGCGTAGGGCGCGCTGGCCGGTGTCTCGTCGTACGGATGCTTCAACGCTTCGAGCAGGCGATCGAACGGGCCGAGATCTTCATGATCGGAAGCCGCGGCGAGCGCTTCCTCGACGCGTTGGTTGCGCGGGATCACCCACGGGTTGACAAGACGCATGCGCTCGGCTCGCGCCGCCCCCGCGGCAGCGCCGCTCGTTGACAGGCCGTCGTCCTCGCGCGCACAGCGCTCGCGCCAACGTGCCAGCCACGCCTCCGGGGCGCTCGCGTCGTCGGCGAACAGCGAGCGCAGGCGCGAGTCGTCGCCGGCTGCGACGTCGGCGAGGCGGCGCCAGGCGAGCGTGAAATCGACGTGGCCGGCATGGAGCAGCGCGAGCCAGTCGTCGGCGAGCGCGGTGTCGACGGCATCGTCAGCGCCCTGCACGCGCTGCAGGCCGAGCTTGGCGCGCTGACCGCTCAGCAGGTGGCGCGCGTACAGCAAAAGAAAGCCATCGACGACGCGCATCGCCTCGTCCATGGCGCGGTTGTCGTCGTCGTCGAGCAGCGGCAGTAGCGACTCGGCCAGGCGCGCCAGGTTCCAGCGCGCGATCGACGGCTGGTTGCCGAAGGCGTAGCGACCCTGCGTGTCGATCGAGCTGAACACCGCCTTCGGGTCATAGGCCTCGACGAAGGCGCACGGCCCGTAGTCGATCGTCTCGCCCGAGATCGTCATGTTGTCGGTGTTCATCACGCCGTGGATGAAGCCGACGTTCATCCATTGCGCGATGAGCCTGGCCTGGCGCTCGGCGACGCGCTCGAGCAGGGCGAGAAAGCGCCCGGGCGCGCCGACGAGATCGGCGTCGTGGCGGGCGATCGTGTACTCGGCGAGCTGGCGCACGCGCGCCGCGTCGCCGCGCGCGGCGAAGAACTGGAAGGTGCCGACGCGGATGTGGCTGGCCGCCACGCGCGTGAGCACCGCGCCGGGCAACATGACCTCGCGCAGCACCGGCGCGCCCGTAGCCACGACTGCCAAAGCGCGCGTGGTCGGGATGCCGAGCGCGTGCATGGCCTCGCCGATCAGCACCTCGCGCAGCATCGGCCCGACCGCCGCCTTGCCGTCGCCGCCGCGCGAGAACGGCGTGCGGCCCGAGCCCTTCAAGGCGATGTCGCGGCGCTGGCCGGTGCGGTCGATTACCTCGCCGAGCAGCACCGCCCGGCCGTCGCCGAGTTGCGGCGAGAAGCCGCCGAACTGGTGGCCGGCGTAGGCCTGGGCGATCGGCTCGGCGCCTTCGGGTAGGGCATTGCCGGCGAAGAGCGCGGTGCCCGCTTCACCGGAGAGGGTGGCGACGGCTAGGCCGAGCTCCTCGGACAGCGGCGCATTGAAGAACAGAGTCTTCGGCGAGGGCGAGGCTTCCGGGCGCCAGGGCACGGAGAAGCCTTCGAGCTCGCGGGCGTAGGAGTTGTCGAGCGTGAGAGAAGCGGCGGGCATGGCGTGGCAATGAGAACGACAAGCGAAAGTCTGACCGACTTCGCAGCCCGAGGGGGAAGCAGGGCCACGGGCGGCCCGGATGTCGATGCTTGCTGCCATCATGGCGGCGTGAAAAAGAACTGCACGCTCTGAGCGCCGACATGGACGCCACCCTGCCCTTCAGCCCCGCTGCCGAGCGCAACCAGGGGCCGATCCTCGCAGTGCTGGAAGAAGTGCTGCCGCCGAACGCCACCGTGCTCGAGATCGCCAGCGGCACCGGCCAGCATGCGGCGCACTTCGCCGCTGCTCGCCCGGCGTGGACGTGGCAGCCCACCGAGGCCGACGTGCCGACGCTGGCATCGATCTCCGCCCGCACTGCGGGGCTGGCGAACGTGATCTCGCCGCTTCAGCTCGACGTGCTCGCGCAGTCCTGGCCGCAGGCGCTCGGCCGTTTCTATGCCGTGTACTGCGCCAACCTGCTGCACATCTCTGCCTGGGCGACCTGCGCGGCGCTGATGCGCGGCGCGGCAGACCAGCTCGCGCCAGGCGGCGTGCTCGTGCTCTACGGACCCTACGTCGTCGACGGCGAGCCGTTGGCACCGAGCAATGCCGCCTTCGATGCCGACCTGCGCAGCCGCAATCCGGCCTGGGGTCTGCGACGGCTATCGGACATGGTCGAGGAGGCCGCGCGTGCCGGCCTGGCGTTCGAGCGCCGGTGGGACATGGCGGCGAACAACCTGATGCTGACGTTTCGAAGCGCCCGCCGGGCTCACCGCAACTGAGCCAGAGCCCACGGGTCAGGGCCCGCCGGAAATCGGAGCTGGATAGCCTCTCCAGTATGGTGCGCTCGCAGTCTTCGCACTTATGTACCTGGCCGCCGAGCACCGCCACTTCGGACCCATAAGCAGCCCGTCGCCGACGGCACCTGTCCAGCAGCACGCGGCCAGAACCGGCCGTTTACAGATTGAGTCCTGAGCTCTACCGAGCCGCAGTTCCTCGCGCGGGCGCTCTCGGCCGCGACAGCCCCTACCTCACCGACGTGAACTTGTAGTCATGCTGGCTGTCGATGACCCGCAACGTCGGCTTTTCGCCGTCCTTGCCCACCACCAGCGGGAAGAAGAGCAGTGTCGGATCGATAGAGACGAAGCTGAGGGTGCCGTCATCGTTCTTGCGCGTGCCCATCGCGCTGGAGACTGTGCGGAATGTAAAACGCACGCCCTTGTCGTCGCGCATCACCTTCAGCGGCCCAAGTTCGGGGCTGGCGTATTCGGGCGCTAGCGCCGCCACCGCTGCGGCGTCAGGGACGACCGAGACGCGCGCGCGTTCGGTCTCGAGCTCGGCCTTAGTGCGGGCCGCCGACACGGTGACGTCAATCTCGGCCTCCGGCTTGCCGTCGTAGAGCAGTTCCAGCAGCCGGCGCATGAACGGGCGCAGCATCATCTGCCCGTCGTCGGCGCTCGAAAGCAGTACCGCGCCGATGTCGGCCGACGGAATCAGGAGGATGTCGCTCTTGTACCCGGCCATGCTGCCGCCGTGATGGACGACGTCGACGCCGTAGACGCGATTTACCTCTAGGCCCATGCCATAGGTGGTGTCCTCGCCCGTCGAGACGTTTGAAACGCGTCGCTGCAGCAGGTTCTTCGCCGAGACGTACTGCGTACCGTCGTCGAGGCGCCCCTCGTTCAACTCGAAGCGCACGTACTTGATCAGGTCGTTCGCCGTCGACCAAGCGCCGCCGGCAGGACGGAAAGGTCTGATCGAACGATTCAACGCCATGCCGTCCCGGCCGAGCGGCGTCGGCTTGCCGTCTATGCCGTCTGCGTGCGGCTCGGCCCAGTCCATGGACGTGGCCTTCTCGTAGTCGAAGGTCGTCGCCGTCATGCCAAGCGGGCCGAACACCTTTTCCTGCATCGCGCGGTCGTAGGCCTGGCCGAGTTCCAAGTCGGGATGCACGAGGTTTCCGCCCAGGTAGCCGGCCGCCGCGGCCATCAGGTTGTTGTACTGGAAAACTTCGCCGAACTGACTGGTCGGCTCGGTTGCCGCGAGCTGGACGAAGGTGTCCGACGCGGGCGTCTCGCCGGACGTGTTCAACAACCATTCCATGTCCTTGCGCGGCAGGCCGGTGCAGGCGCAGACGAGGTGCTTGACTTGCACTTTTGCGGTGGTCGCGGCGCTGCCCAACCGGAACGTCGGATAGAGCTGCACGACCGGCTGTTCCCAGCCCACCTTACCCTCATCGACTAGCTTTGCGAGCAGCATCGTCGACAGGCCCTTGGTGTTCGACGCGATCATGAACTCGCTGTCGGCATCGACCAGGACGGCGGAGCCGAGCGCGCGCACGCCGAGCCCAGTGGCGTAGATCGTGCCCTTGCGCGTCGTCAGCGCGAAAGACGCGCCGGGAACGCCCAGCGCCGTCATGGCCTTCTGGACGAAGGCCCGCAGCTGCGCGATGCGCTCGTCGTCCATGTCATGCGCCATCTTGCCGGCGAAGCTCTCGCGCGTGTAGCCGGCAGGGCGCAGGCTCTGCATCACCAGCCCGACAGCGGCGAGGCGCTTCTCCGCGGTGCCCTCGTTGCCGTCCACGCTGACGACGACCCAGGTCTTGCCGAAGCGATAGGCGATGGATTGCATGGCCCGCTTCTCGTTCGGGCTCGTCTCGTAGTCGAACACCTCGCGCTCGTCCCAGCCGTTGCGCGCGGGCCTTGCCGTGACGAGCTTGGGTGGGCGGGCCGCCTCCGGTGCCCAGGTCTTCCAGGCGGCCGCTACTGCCGCCGGTGCATCCGCGGCCTCGCCGACGTCGATCAGCGCCACCCGGAAATCACCTTCCGGCGCGACGAACTCGATGACATTGGCCTTGGCCGCCTGCACCCAGCCGGCCGGTGCGGTGAAGGTCGCCCCCGATGCGGTCTTCGCCGGGTGGTCGGCAGAGGCGGCGGAAGACGCAGGCGCAGACTCGCACCGGACGGGCAGCGACGACGCACCGGCCAGCAAGACCGCAAGAAACGTCAGAGCGTGGTGCATTCGCAGGACTACGGTAATGGTGCGCCGCAGTGTAGGCGCGCGGTGCCCCGATGCGACGGATGACTGGGATTCATCCCAGCGCGACAGTTCGCTAGCAACGACTGCGAGAGCGTCAATGCTCTAGTCTCGGACCATTGATCGCTCGAATTGGCCGCTTTGCGTCGCTGCATCAAGTAGTCTCGAAGACAGCTCAGGGTCCGGTTTCAGTCCTACGGCTTGAAGGACTGAAGGGCCGGTAACCGCCGTGCAGCAGACGCTCCCTGGTCGTACGCGTCCAGGTCCTCTGCCTCCCGATGGCGCCACCCGCATAAGTACAGAACTGCACGGCGCAACCACACTAGTCTTTAGCCCGATGGCCCGATGGCCCGATGGCCCGATGGCCCGATGCAAAAATCTCGCTCGATGCTTACGACGAACAGCCCCCCGTGCCCGCGGCCCGCCTACTTGGCTACGCCGGTCTGATCCCGTTCATCGCCGGCGCCGCTTGGGTATGGGCCACACGAGCGACCCCTGCCGGTGCATTTGCCGCCTTTGCGCTCGAGGCCTGTGCGGCGACGATCGCCGCCTTCTTGGGTGGCGTGCACTGGGGGCCCGCCCTGCGCAACAGTGGCCGCGACATGACCTCGCTCGCCTGGGGCGTGGTAGCGCAACTCGCGGGGCGCCGGTCTCTTCATCGCCGCAGGCTATTACTTGCCAGACCGCCCGGTGTGTTCCTAGGAGCGATCAGCCATGCAGACCTGCAGCCCGGAGGGCCCATGAGAGTACAAGCCGGATGGAATGCCGCCATCGACGCCATCGAGCTGCGACCGGGACGCCGCCAGCCGATCCGTACCCGCACCAAGGCGACCCCTTACATTCGTCCCTTGTTCACCTGAAGGTCCCGTCATGCCTATCCGTACCGCAACGCTCAACAAGCAGATCAAGAACAATGGCGTGAAGCTCCATCTCGCGATGGTGGCCCGCATTCGCTCGCGCGGTGCCGAGCACGACCCCTCCGAGCTCGAGCAGTCCCTTCTCGAAACGCGTCGCTTGCTGAAGGAAGCGGCGGCAACGCGCCAGACCCTGCGCGAAGTTCCCAAGCAAAAGGCGGCCAAGGTGCTGAAAGTGGCAAAGGTGGCAAAGCCCAAGGCGCCGAAGGCGGCCAAGCCGCCCAAGGCGACGAACGACGCCAAGGATCCGAAGGCGGCCAAGGGCAGCAAGCCGTCACGTGCCGCCAAGCTCGCCAAGAAGGCCGAAGGCGTCGAGGCCGATCGGAAAGCGACGAGGAAGTCCGCGAAGACCTGAGAGCGTGGCGATGCCCTGGAGACGGTGCGCGAGCGCCGCCGCTGAGGCAGCGCCGCGACGCGCCGATTACCAACTGTTGCGCAACTCGCGCAACTTGGCGAGCACGGTCTTCGGATCGGGCTGCTCCGGCAGGTCGGGAAAGGCCTCTCGCGGGGCCGCGACCACCGGTCACAGCGATGAGACCGCATCGCCAGCGCGGCCTCTCTCGCGCGCTACTGATCGCGGACGAAGCGCATCACGTCGCCAATGAAGCGCTCCTTGTGCGTGGCGAAGACGCCGTGCGCGGCGCCGTCGTATTCCACCAGAATGCTGTTGGCGATGTCCTTGGCCGCCGCTCGGCCCGTCGGGTCGATCGGCACGGTCTTGTCCGCAGTGCCGTGGATGATGAGCGTGGGAACTTTGAAGGCGCGCAGGTCGGGACGGAAGTCGGTGGTGGCGAACGCCTTGGCGCTTTCGAGTGTCGCCTTCAGGCTTGCCTGCATCGCGATGTTGCACGAGTTCGCGATCACTTCGTCGCTCACCGGATGGGAGACCATGCTCACGCCGTAGAAGTCCTTGAAGAATCCGGCGAAGAACTTGGCCCTGTCTTCCTTCATGGCCTTGGTCATTTCGTCGAAGGTGGCCGGGTCGACACCATTCGGGTTGTCTTGCGTCTTCAACATGTGGGGCACGACCGACGACACGAGGACGGCCTGCTTGACATTGCGGCCGCCGCATCGCGACATGTAGCGCGCCACTTCGCCGCCGCCCATCGAAAAGCCGAGCAGCGTCGCGTCCTTGGCGCCGCACTGCTCCATGACCGCGGCCAGGTCGTCGGTCAGCGTGTCGTAGTCATACCCGCTCCAGGGCTGGTCCGAGCGGCCGAAGCCGCGCCGGTCGTAGGCGATGGCTCGCATGCCTGCATTGGCGATGGCGATGCCGAGGTCGTCGAACCCGTCGGACGACAGCGGCCACCCGTGCAACATGACGACAGGATGGCCTTGTCCCCAGTCTTTGAGATAGAGGCGTGTCTTGTCGGCGGTGGTGACGTAACTCATTCTGATTCTCGGAGGGGTTGTAGCCCTTGGCTGGGGCAATGCGCGTGCCTGTGGCGCGTCTTTCTGCGATCAGGTCCCGCAGAAGCAAATGGATTGAGGCAATGATGAGCACGACGATGCCGTCCTGTCGACGCTTCTTTATGTCGCCGCGCTCGTCGCCAGCCGGATCCGAGGCGGCATCAAAGTCCACGCCAATCGCAAAAGGCCGACAGAGGTTCGCGCGGCATCTGCATGACGTTCAGGGGCGCTTCGTCCTCGGCATAGCCAAGCGACATGCCGCAGACGACCGCGACGTCGGCGGGCAAGCCGAGGTGCTTGACGATGACTTCCTGATAGCGCACGAAGGAGACTTGCGGACACGTCGCCAAGCCTCGAGCCTGCGCCGCGATGATGAGCGTTTGCAAAAACAGGCCGTAGTCGACCCAGCTGTGCTTCTTCAGACTGGCATCGATCGTGAAGATCATTCCGACCGGCGCGTCGAAGAACACGAAGTTGCGACCCGTCTGCCGCGAGCGCGCCGCCATGTCGCCGCGATCGATGCCGAGCACGTCGTAGTAGCGCTTGCCGAAGTCCTCCTGCCGGGCGGCGCAAGCGGCGGGCGGCGGCTGCGGCATCGCCGAGTGCGGTGGCTCCGAATTGGCGGTGTGGGCTCGTAGCAGCGCCTCGCTCAGGGCGTCCTTGGCGGCGCCTGCAAAGACGTGAACACGCCAGGGCTGGGTGTTGAACGTGCTCGGTGCGGTACGGGCCAGCTCAAGGATGTCGACCAGCACGGATCGGGCCACAGAGTGTGACTTGAAGGCGCGGGTCGTCTTGCGCGCACGAATCACCGAGTCGACCGCGTTCGTCACTTCGGCGGTGGGTTGCAACATGAGCCTGCTTTCAACGATCCGGAGAGACGACTATGACCGAACCGCGGCATGCGCCTCGAGAAGCTCGGGACCGGGTTGCTTCGACCGGAACACGATCTCGCGCATTCGCACGAGCATGGGGCTCGCCAGCGGCACCCGTCAGCATCGTGCTGGCCGCCGCCATCAGCAGCAAGGCGGTGAATGCCTCGTTGGTGATGATCGCCTTGTCGAGCAGCACGTTGGCCAAGGTGATCATGCTCAGTACTCTGGTCTGAAGCAGCCAGCCGATCAGCATCGCGCGACTCTGGCAGCATCGCGCCATGGCACAGCTTCACGCCGACGAGATCGATCACTACCGCGACCAGGGCTGGGTGATCCCGCGCTTTCGCCTGCCCGCACCGCGCGTGGGGGCGATGGTGGCGGCGCTCGAGCAATTGCTTCGCGACAACCCCGGCGTGCGGCCCGAGAAGCTCGTGTCGGCGCACGTGGAAGGCGACAACGGCGAGGGCGTGCGCGGCGGCCGCGCCTTTCTCGACCTGGCGCGCGACCCGGAGATCGTCGAGCTGGTGAGCGGCGTACTCGGCGAAGACCTCATCCTCTGGGGCTGCCACGTGTTCTGCAAGCCCTCTGCCGAAGGCTACGAGACACCCTGGCACCAGGACGGCCACTACTGGCCGATCCGCCCGCTCGCCAATTGCACGGTGTGGGTGGCCCTCGAGGAGTCGAGCATCGAGAACGGCTGCCTGCGCGTCATCCCGCGGTCGCACGTCGGCGAGCGCCTGCACGAGCATCTCCACGAGGAACGCAGCGATCTCACGCTCAATCAGCGGCTCGCCGCCGGCGCCTTCGACGAGTCGAGCGCGGTCGACCTCGAGCTGCAGCCGGGCGAGATGTCGCTGCACGACGTCTACATGATCCACGGCGCCAAGGCGAACCGGTCGACGCGTCGACGCACCGGTGTGGCCCTGCGCTACATGCCGACCAGCTCGGTGTTCGAGCGCGACCTGCGCCCGGCCGACGGCAAGACCGGGCTCGCCGTCGACTTTGCGAACCGGGCGCTCTGGCTGGTGAGCGGCAAGGACCTCAGCGGGGGCAACGACCTGACCGTCGGGCATCGCCGCTGACCGGGGCTATCCTCGGCGCCCCCATCACTACGACGGCCAACGGCCGCAGCGTCCGATGCACAGCCTCACGCTCTTCCGCCGGATCGCCTCGGTCGCCATCGCTGCCGCATCGCTCGCGACGCTGGGCGCCGCGGCGCAGTCGCGCCTGCCGACGATCCCACCCGCGCAGTACACGCCCGAGCAGAAGCAGGCTTCGGCCGACTTCGAGGCAGCGCGCAAGACGCCGGTGTTCGGTCCGTTCGAGCCGCTGATGTACAGCCCGCAGGTGATGAGCCAGGCGCGCGCCATGGGCGACTACCTGCGCTACAAGTCGGCGATCGGCACGACGCTGAGCGAGCTCGCCATCCTCGTCACCGCCCGCGAATGGACGCAGGACTACGAGTGGTACGTGCATCAGCCGATCGCCGTGAAGGCCGGCATTCGCGCCGAGATCACCGAGGCCATCGCCGACGGCCGGCGGCCCACGGGCATGAGCGACGACGAAGAGATCGTCTACGACTTCTCGGTCGAGCTGCACCACAGCAAGCGTGTCTCCGACGCCACCTTCGCGCGCGCCGAGAAGCGCTTCGGCAGGCAGGGCGTGGTCGACCTGACGGGCATCAATGCCTACTACACCCTGCTCGCCATGCAGCTGAACATGGCCCGCTACGAGGCGCCCAAGGAGGCGAGGCGGCTGGAACGCTTTCCCAAGTAGGGAGGGAGCGCGGGGCGGCACTGCGGCGCTGGCACAACAGCCGCCAACGTTGGCCGCGTCGCGGTGCGCATTGAACTTACGATGCTCGAACGCAGCGGAGGATTCAGCGCGTCGGCCTCGACGGACCGGCGCCGCCGACTGACCTCCGCGCCCATCGCAACGTCGGGAGGAAATCTTGTCCAATCGTCATCTTGCACCGGCCGTCGTCACGGCCATCGTCCTGACTGCCGGCAGCGCAGTCGAAGCCCTCGCCCAGCAGGCGCCGGCGCCCGCTACCGCCGCCTCGGCGCCGAAGACGACGACGCTGGACGCCGTGGTGATCACGGCGCAAAAGCGCAAGGAAGACGTCCGCAAGGTGCCCTTGAGCGTCTCGGTCGTCTCGGGTGAGGCGATCCAGGACCTGCACATCAACGACATCACCGACCTGACCCGGGCGATTCCCAATCTCTCGTTCAGCTCGCAGGGCGGCGCCGGCCTGAGCACGCTCGAGATTCGCGGCGTGAGCTCGCAGGCCGGCTCGGCGACGGCCGCGATCTACCTCGACGACGTGTCGCTGACGACGCGCAACCTCTACAGCCAGGGCACGGCCGAGCCGCGCTTCTTCGACCTCGAGCGCGTCGAGGTGCTGCGTGGCCCGCAGGGCACGCTCTACGGCGCGAGCTCGCTCGGCGGCACGATCAAGTTCATCAGCAAGGAGCCTGACGCGAGGGCCTTCTCCGGCAACGCCTATTCCGAGCTCTCGACCACCTCGCACGGCGGCACCAACTACCTGCTGCAAGGCGTGGTGAACGTGCCGCTCGTCAAGGACAGCATCGCCTTGCGCATAGGAGTGCAGACCGGGCGCGACAGCGGCTACATCGACCAGGTTTCGCCGACGACGCTGAAGGTCATCGACAAGGGCATCAACAGCACCTCGTGGGACGTGCTCAAGCTCGCCCTCAAGGCGCAGATCGCGACCGGCTGGACAGTGACGCCCTCGCTCTTCTACCAGCGCTTCAAGAGCGACGACATCGACGCCGCGTTCCTCACCGTCGGCGGCTACCAGGTGCCTGCCAACGCGCCGACGCCGGCGCTGGCGCGCTTCCAGACCAGCAAGACGGTGCGCGAGCCGGCCACCGACACCTTGACCGTGCCTGCGCTGACGGTCATCGGCGACCTCGGCTTCGCCGACCTGACGGGCGTCTTGAGCGGCTACTCGAGGCGCTTCAAGCGGATCCAGGACGGCACCTACATCAACGTCGGCTACATCGCCTCGCAGGTCACCGACCCGACGCTCGGCGCAACGGTGAACGGCCTCAACTCGGCCGTGCAGCTCGACAACAAGATCGACCAGAGCGCGCTCGAGCTGCGCCTGACCTCGAAGGACTACGACCCGAAGGCCGGCAACCCGATCACCTGGATCGCCGGCACCTACCTGGCGCAGACCAAGACCCAGGTCGTCGACAACGAGCCGATCTTCGGCATCAACGCCGCCTTCACCGCCGCGGGAGCCGACATCAACGACCCGAACCAGCTCGCTGGCTCGTTCCCCGGCGCCTTCACCGGCGACAGCTCGTACTACAGCGCGCGCCACTACAAGGACAAGCAGTCGTCGCTGTTCGGCGAGCTCACCTACAACGTCGGCCCCGAGCTGCGCGCCACGGCGGGCATGCGCGTCCTGCGCGCCTCGCAGCACTTCACGCGGGAAGGCGACTTCTACTACGCGGGCGGCCCGAGCACCGCCGTGCTCGACACCAGCGCGACCGCGGTGACGCCGCGCTTCGCGATCGGCTGGGACTTCACGCCGGCGACCACGCTCTACGCCAGCGCCGGCAAGGGATTTCGCCTCGGCGGGGCGAACCGGCCGGTGCCGAATACGCCGATCGTTGCAACCGACCTCGCCTCGCTCGGCCTCGGCTCGACACCGCCGCCCTCGTTCGACTCCGACAGCCTGTGGAGCTACGAGATCGGCAGCAAGTCGCGCCTGCTCGACAACCGCCTGAGCCTGAACGTCGCGGCCTTCCACACCGACTGGAAGAACATCCAGCAGGACGTCGTGCTGCCGACCTCGGGATTCGACTTCGAGACCAACGCCGGCCGCGCCACCGTCGACGGCATCGAGCTCGAGGCGCGCTGGCGCGCCACCGATGCGCTGACGCTGACGGCCGGCGGCAACTGGACCCATGCGGTGTTCGCCAACGACGTGCCCGCGCTCGGCCACGATTCGATGGGCGTGCTCTTCGTGCACAAGGGCGACCAGATCCAGGGTGTGCCCAAGTACAGCGCCCGCCTCGGCTTCGAGTACCGCTTCGAGCCGCTGCCTGCGGCCTCGGCGTTCGTGCGCGGCAGCGGCCAGTGGACGGGGCCGAGCCACGGCAGCTTCGTGCCGACGAACACCGACTTCCAGCGGCCGTCGTACTTCAGCGCCGACGCCAGCGTCGGCCTGACCTTCGCGCGCTGGGAGGTCACGGCCTTCGTCAAGAACCTGACCAACAACCACACGATCCTGCAGAAGCCTTCGGTCCAGGGCGTGACCGAGGCGTTCTACCTGCGGCCCCGGACGATCGGCGTGACGGCGTCGTACGACTTCTGATGCGCTGACGCTTCAATACGTCTCGAGGTGCAGCCGGCCCTCGCGTTTGAGCGCCGGGCCGATCGCGCCGACCCAGTCGAGATCGGCGTTCGTCGCCACGTCGCGCAGTGCCAGCACCACGCCTTCTTCCATCGCCTTCAGCCCGCACACGTAGAAGTGCGCGTCGGGGTCGGCGAGCAGCGGGGCGAGGTCGGCGGCGCGCTCGTGCATCAGGTCCTGCACGTACTTCTTCGGCTGGCCCGGCGTGCGCGAGAAGGCGAGGTTGATGTCGATGAAGTCCTTGGGCAGCGAGGTCAGCGGCCCGAAGTACGGCAGCTCCTCTCGCGTACGCGCGCCGAAGAAAAGCATGAGCTTGCCGCCCTCGAACTTGCCGCTCTTGCGCAGGCGCCGGCGCCACTCGGTCATGGCGCGCATGGGCGCGCTGCCGGTGCCGGTGCAGATCATGACGATGTGCGACTTGGGGTGGTTGGGCATCAGGAACGACTGGCCGAACGGGCCGATCACCTGCACGCTGTCGCCGACCTCGAGGTCGCAGATGTAGTTGGAGGCGACGCCGCGCGTCGGCCGACCGTGGTGGTCTTCGGTGACGCGCTTCACGGTGAGGGAGACGTTGTTGTAGCCGGGCCGCTCGCCGTCGCGCGGGCTCGCCACCGAGTACTGGCGCGCGACGTGCGGCCGGCCGTTCGCGTTGGCGCCCGGCGGCACGATGCCGATCGACTGCCCTTCGAGCACCGGAAACGGGATCGCGCCGAAGTCGAGCACGATGTGATGCGTCTGGTTGTGAAAGCCGGCCTCGGTGCAGTTGACGTTGCCGACGACGGTGGCGGTGGTCGGTGCCTTCGGCCCGAACAGGTTGATGTACGCATGCGCCGCCGACCACGGCGGCACCGTGGCGCCGAACGCCGCCGAGTTGAACGGCGCTTCGCCGGCCGCCGCCTCGGGCTGCATGGCGAGCACCGGCTCAGCCACGACGGCCGCCACGTCGTCGGCCGAGATACCTTCGGCGGCGAGTTGCTCGGACGTCAGTTCGGCGGGCAATTCGTCCCAGATGAGCTGATCGGCGATCGCGTAGGCGTGCACCTTGGCCACCGTGCGCCAGTTGTCGATCGAGCCGGTGGGGCACGGCGAGATGCACGCCATGCAGAGGTTGCAGATGCTCGCGTCGACGACGTAGTTGCGGTCGTCGTGCGTGATCGCGCCCACCGGGCACGTCGCTTCGCAGGTATTGCAGCGGATGCAGATCTCGGGGTCGATCAGGTGCTGCTTGATGACGACGGCTTCAGGCATTTGTCCCATGGCTTCAGGCATGTGACATTCTGAGCGCAGCGAAGAATCTCGATGTCGACATCGACCGAATCCTTCGCTTCGCTCAGGACGACAGGACTCAGCCGAAACTGACAGGGGCTCAGCCGAAGCGCACGTACTCGAAGTCGACGGGCTGCTTGTTGATGCCCATCGCCGGCGGCGCGATCCAGCCGGCGAACTTGCCCGGCTCGAGCACGGGGCCCATGAGCGAGGCAACGAAGGCGAAGTCGCCGGGGCTCGGCAGCCATTCGCCCTGCCTGGTCTTCCACTCGTCCTCGCTCACGACGCGCCCCTCGGGCGACATGCGGATGCCAGCGAGCGCGCCGATCTTGCGGTTGAAGGCTTTGTGCGGCACGACCATGCGCGACGCGATGCCGGCCTTCTCGAGCACCTTGTTCCAACGGCCGACGCCCGCCACCGAGTCCTTGATGAAGTCGTCGCGCAGCACCTCGTTCAGGGCGTTGAGCATCGGCACTTCCTTCTCGGCAAGCTGGCCGTTCTGCACCTCGAGCACCTTGTAGGTCTGGCCCTTCAGCACATGATCGTCGGCGCGCTTGCCTTCCTCATAGCGGCCCTTCAGACCCGACGAGTAGAAGGTGGCAGCATTGCTCGACTGATCGGCGCCGAACAGGTCGATCGTCACCGAGTAGTGGAAGTTGAGGTAGCGCTGGATCGTGCCGAGGTCGATGGCGCCGGCCGCGCGAACCAGGGCCGCGTCGTCGGTCTTCAGCTCGTTCATCACCTGCGCCGTGCGCTGCAGCACGCGCGAGACACCGCTCTCGCCCACGAACATGTGGTGCGCTTCTTCCGTCAGCATGAACTTCGTCGTGCGCGCCAGCGGATCGAACGCGCTCTCGGCCAGCGCCGCGAGCTGGAACTTGCCATCGCGGTCGGTGAAGTAGGTGAACATGAAAAACGCCAGCCAGTCGGGCGTCTTCTCGTTGAACGCGCCCAGGATGCGCGGATTGTCGGCATCGCCCGAGGTGCGCTGCAACAGGGCTTCGCCCTCCTCGCGGCCGTCGCGCCCGAAATGCTTGTGCAGCAGGTAGACCATGGCCCACAGGTGGCGGCCTTCCTCGACGTTGATCTGGAACAGGTTGCGCAGGTCGTAGAGGCTCGGTGCGGTCAGCCCGAGGTGCCGCTGCTGCTCGACCGACG
>JBBRLS010000053.1:0-29159 GCA_038231215.1 Burkholderiales bacterium
CAGCACGTCGTTGGCGTGGGCGAAGGCCTGGTCCTGGGTGACGTCGTCGCCGAGCACGTCGAGCAGCTTGTCGTTGAGGATGACGATCAGCGAGTCGACATTGGCTTCGAGCTCGGCGACGCCGTTGTCGGCGGCCTTCAGCCGGCGCGGCCCTTCGAACTCGAACGGCTTGGTGACGACGCCGACGGTCAGGATGCCCATCTCGCGCGCCACCCGCGCGATCACCGGTGCCGCGCCGGTGCCGGTACCACCGCCCATGCCGGCCGTGATGAACAGCATGTGGGCACCGTCGATGGCCTGGCGAATGCGGTCGACCGCTTCTTCCGCTGCCGCCTTGCCGGCCTCCGGCTTGGCGCCGGCGCCGAGCCCGGTCGAGCCGAGCTGGATCAGGTGGTGCGCGGCCGAGCGATTGAGCGCCTGCGCGTCGGTGTTGGCGCAGACGAAGTCCACGCCTTGCACGCCCTCCATGATCATGTGCTCGACGGCGTTGCCGCCACCGCCGCCGACGCCGATCACCTTGATCTGCGTGCCCATGCTGAACTCTTCGATCATTTCGATTGCCATGTTGAGAACTCCGTTTGCAGTTGCCTGATGTGAATGTGATTGCGGGATACGTTCTTCGTCTTGCACTGAATCGTCTTGCACTAAAAATTACCCAGAAACCAGTCCTTGGCCCGGCCGAAAAGCGTCTTCACCGAGCCGGCCTGCTGCGCCGCGCGCTGACCGCGCGTGCGCGCCATGCGGGCTTCTTCGAGCAGGCCCATCACCGTCGCGGAGCGCGGATTGGCGACCATGTCGTGCAACGCGCCGCGGTACGTCGGCGTGCCTTTGCGAACGGGCTTGAGGAAGATGTCTTCGCCGAGCTCGATCATTCCCGGCATCACCGCAGCGCCGCCGGTGATGACGATGCCGCTCGACAGCAGTTCCTCGAAGCCGCTCTCGCGGATCACCTGGTGCACGAGCGAGTAGATCTCCTCGATGCGCGGTTCGATCACGCCGGCCAGCGCCTGCCTCGACAGCATGCGCGGCGGCCGGTCGCCGAGACCCGGCACCTCGAGCTGCTCGTTCGGGTCGGCCAGCAATTGCTTGGCGACGCCGTACTCGATCTTGATCTCCTCGGCGTCCTTGGTCGGCGTGCGCAGCGCCATCGCGATGTCGCTCGTGATGAGGTCGCCGGCGATCGGGATCACCGCCGTATGGCGGATCGAACCGTCGGTGAAGATCGCCACGTCGGTCGTGCCGGCGCCGATGTCGACCAGCGCCACGCCGAGGTCCTTCTCATCCTCGGTCAGCACCGCGTGGCTCGACGCGCTCGGATTAAGCACGAGCTGGTCGACCTCGAGGCCGCAGCGCCGCACGCACTTGACGATGTTCTCGGCCGCGCTCTGCGCGCCGGTGACGATGTGCACCTTGACCTCGAGCCGGCCGCCGCTCATGCCGATCGGCTCCTTGACCTCGTGACCGTCGATCACGAATTCCTGCGGCTCGACGAGTAGCAGACGCTGGTCGTTCGGGATGTTGATCGCCTTGGCGGTCTCGACGACGCGCGTCACGTCGACCGGCGTCACTTCCTTGTCGCGCACGATCACCATGCCGGTCGAGTTCTGGCCGCGGATGTGGCTGCCGGTGATGCCGGTGTACACGCGCGTGATCTTGCAGTCGGCCATCATCTCGGCCTCTTTCAGCGCCTGCTGGATCGACTGCACGGTCGCGTCGATGTTGACGACGACGCCGCGCTTAAGGCCATGCGCCGGCGCGCTGCCCAGACCCGCCAGGCGCAGCTCGCCGTCGGGCATCACCTCGGCCACCACCGCCATCACCTTGGCGGTGCCGATGTCGAGTCCGACGACGATGTCCTTGATTTCCTTGGCCATGTCAGCGTCCGCCCGGCCGCCCGAAGGGCGCTGAGCGCCCCCTCGGGGGGCAGCGAACAGAGTAAGCGTGGGGGTTGTCCATTTCTCTGGCTCCTTCTATTTCTTCTGCGATGGCTTGTCGGCCGCATTGATGAGCGTCGAGACGCCCTTCAAGCGAACCGCGTAGCCGTCGGTGTGGCGGAGGTCGGCGTATTCGAGCGGACGCTGGTAGCGCGCGGTCACCTGGCGAACGGTCGACACGAAGCGGGCGGTGCGCGCCATCACTTCGTCGTCGCTGCCGCGGCCGATCTCGACCACCGCGCCGTTGTCGAGCGTCGCCTGCCACGAGCCGCGGCTCGAGAGCTGCAGGCCATCGACGCGCGTCTGGAGCGGCGCGAACGCCGGGCCGAGCCTGGCGAGCACCGCGAGCACATGGGCCGAGCTGCCCTCGGGCCCCTCGAGCGTCGGCAGCGTGTCGTCCTCGACGTCGCCGACGTTGGCCTCGAACACCTCGCCGAAGCTGTTGACGAGCTTCTCGCTGCCCGGCTCGCCGCCACCCCAGATCGCGACCGGACGATGCTCTTCGAGGCGCACGCGCAGGCGATTCGGCCAGACGCGCTGCACGACGGCGCGGCGGACCCAGGGCACCGACTCGAAGGCGCGCCGTACCGACGCCAGGTCGATGGTCAGGAAGTTGCCGGCCAATCGCGGCGCGGCATTGGCGCGGATCGTCGACACGCTGTTGCGGCCGACGTCGCCCTCGACGCTGATGTTGCGGATCGCGAAGAAGGGCTGCCGCGCGAGCCAGAGCAAGGCCGCGGCGGCGACGAGCAGCACGCCGATCACCGCAAGCACGCTCGCCGTCGCGTTCACCAGGCGCACGTCGGGCGGAGCAGCGCGTTGCGTCGACAAGGCGGTGGCGCGAGCCATCTCAGGCTTTCGGGCCGGGCGCGAGCCAGGCCGGATCGGAATCGAGGGTCGCCGCGGCGATCAGCTCGAGGCAGAGTCGTTCGTAGCTGATACCGGCGGCGCGTGCCGAGATCGGTACCAGCGAATGCGTCGTCATGCCCGGCGAGGTGTTCATCTCGAGCAGGAAGGGCCTGCGATCAGTGCGGCGCAACATCAGGTCGGCGCGACCCCAGCCGCGGCAGCCGAGCGTGCGGTAGGCGGCGAGCACGAGGCGCTGGATCTCGGCTTCTTCCTCGGCGGAGAGGCCGCACGGACACTCGTAGCGGACGACGTCGGTGAAGTACTTGTTGTGATAGTCGTACTCGCCTTCGGGGGCGACGATGCGCACGACGGGCAAGGCGCGTGCCGAAGCGCCTTCGCCCAGCACCGGGCAGGTCAGCTCGTCGCCGTCGATGAACTCCTCGCACAGCACATCGGCGTCGTATCGTGCGGCGAGCTCGACGGCGCCTTGCATCTCCGAGTAGCCGGCGACCTTGGTGATGCCGATCGACGAGCCCTCGCGCGGCGGCTTGACGATGAGCGGCAGGCCGAGCACGTCGGGCACGGCGCGCAACTGCTCGCGCGACTGCTCGCCTTCGGCCAGGCGCACGAAGCGAGGCGTCGGCAACCCTTCGGCGATCCAGACGCGCTTGGTCATCACCTTGTCCATGGCGATCGCCGAGGCGAGCACGCCCGAGCCGGTGTAGGGAATGCCGAGCAGCTCGAGCGCGCCTTGCACGCTGCCGTCTTCGCCATGGCGTCCGTGCAGCGCGACGAAGCAGCGCGCGAAGCCTTCGCGCTTGAGTTCGCCGAGCTCGCGCTCCGACGGATCGAACGGATGCGCGTCGACGCCCTGGCTGCGCAGCGCCAGCAGCACGCCGGTGCCGGACATGATCGAGATTTGCCGCTCGGCCGACGAGCCGCCCATCAGCACGGCGACGCGGCCGAGCGTGGCAACAGCCCTGTCATCCTGAGCGGGGCGAAGGATCTCATCGCCGCGCACAGACCCTTCGCTTCGCTCAGGGTGACCGTTCCGGCTTGTCATGCCGACTTCCCCAGCATCTCGACGACCTGTGCCGGCACGCCGCCCATCGAGCCCGCGCCCATGGCGATGACGACGTCGCCGGCCTTCGCGTGCTCGGCGATGGCCGCCGCCATCGCGCCGATCTCGTCGACGAAGACCGGATCGACCTTGCCGGCGACGCGCAGCGCGCGCGCCAGCGAGCGGCCGTCTGCCGCGACGATGGGCGCTTCGCCGGCGGCGTAGACCTCGGCCAGCAGCACCGCGTCGGCCGTGCCGATCACCTTGACAAAGTCCTCGAAGCAATCGCGCGTGCGCGTGTAGCGATGCGGCTGGAAGGCGAGCACGATGCGCCGGCCGGGAAAGGCGCCGCGCGCGGCGGCCAGCGTCGCCGCCATCTCGACCGGGTGATGGCCGTAGTCGTCGATCAGCGTGAACGCGCCCTCGCCGTCGCGCGCCGGCAGCTCGCCGTAGCGCTGGAAGCGACGGTCGACGCCGTCGAATTCGGCGAGGCCCTTCACGACCGGCGCGTCGGCCAATTCGAGCTCGGTCGCGACGGCGATCGCGGCCAGCGCGTTGAGCACGTTGTGCGCGCCCGGCAGGTTGAGCCGCACCGCGAGGTCGGGCATGCGCACGCCATTGCGGCGCTGCACGGTGAAGCGCATCGTGCCGGCGTCGGCGACGACGTCGACGGCGCGGATCATCGCGTCGGCGCCGAAGCCGTAGGTGACGAGCGGCCGCGAGATCATCGGCATGATCGAGCGCACGCCGGCGTCGTCGGCGCAGAGGATGGCGGCGCCGTAGAACGGCATCTTGTGGATGAACTCGACGAAGGCCTGCTTCAGCTTCGCGAAGTCGTGGCCGTAGGTCTCCATGTGGTCGGCGTCGATGTTCGTGACGACCGCCATCACCGGCAGCAGGTTGAGGAACGAGGCGTCCGACTCGTCGGCCTCGACGACGATGTAGTCGCCGGCGCCGAGCCGCGAGTTGGCGCCGGCCGCGTTGAGGCGGCCGCCGATGACGAAGGTCGGATCGAGACCGGCCTCGGCGAGCACGCTGGTGACGAGCGAAGTGGTCGTCGTCTTGCCGTGCGTGCCGGCGATGGCGATGCCCTGCTTCAGGCGCATCAGCTCGGCCAGCATGACGGCGCGCGGCACGACCGGAACGCGTTTGGCACGAGCGGCGATCACTTCGGGGTTGTCGCCCTTCACCGCGCTCGAGGTCACGACCGCCTCGGCGCCGGCGATGTTTACGGCGTCGTGGCCGATCGCCACCTTGATGCCGCGCCCGACCAGCGCCCGCGTCGTCGCGCTCTCGCTCTGGTCGGAGCCGGTGATGCGATAGCCGAGGTTGTGCAGCACCTCGGCGATGCCGCTCATGCCGGCGCCGCCGATGCCGACGAAGTGGATCTGCTTGACGGCGTGCTTCATGGCTGCTCGTGCTTCATGCCGCTGCCATCGCCTCGATCTCGTCGGCGACACGGCTCGCTGCGTGCGGCCGGGCCAGCGAGCGCGCCTTCGTCGCCATCGCAAGCAAGGCATCGCGTGTCAGCCCGCCGATCAGCTCGGCAAGCTTCTTCGCCGACAGTTCGGTCTGCGCCAGGTGGATGGCGGCGCCCTGGCCTGCCATCCACGCCGCGTTGTCGCGTTGATGCGCCGTCGTGCTGACGACCAGCGGCACCAGCACTGCGGCGACACCGGCCGCGCACAGCTCGCTCACCGTGATCGCGCCAGCACGGCAGACGATCAGGTCGCAGCTCGCGAGCCGCGCCGCCATGTCGTCGATGAACGGCAGCACCTCGGCCTCGGCCTCGGCCGCAGCGTATGCGCCCTGCACGGCGGCTCGGCCGGCTTCGCCGGTCTGGTGCGTCACTTGCGGCCGCTCGGCCGCGGGCAGCAGCGCGATCGCCTGCGGCACGCACTCGTTGAGCACGCGCGCGCCAAGGCTGCCGCCGACGACGAGCAGGCGCAAGGCACCCGAGCGGCCGGCGAAGCGCTCGGCCGGCGCGGCGATCGCCTCGATCCCGGCGCGCACCGGGTTGCCCGTGACGACCGCCTTCTTGCCCATCGCCTCGGCCGCCGCGCCGGCAAAGCCGAAGGCGATCTTTCGCGCCGGCCACTTCAGCGCCTTGTTGCTGAGCAGAAGCGACGCGTCGGCATTGACGAGCAGCAGCGGCCGGCCCTGCAGCCACGCCATCCAGCCGCCAGGAAGGCAGACGTAGCCGCCCATGCCGAGCACCGCGTCGGCGCGGCGCCGCATGAGCAGCCGCGAGCAGGTGCGAAAGGCGATGAGCAAGCGCATCGCGCCGAGCAGGTTGCCGAACAGGCCCTTGCCCCGCATGCCGGCGAACGAGATGCGGTCCAGGACGATGCCGGTAGCCGGCACCAGCCTGTTCTCCATGCCGGACGAAGTGCCGAGCCAGCTCACGCTCCAGCCGCGTTGTTGCATCTCGGCGGCGACAGCGAGCCCGGGCATCACATGCCCGCCCGTTCCGGCCGCCATCACGACGAGGTGCTTCATGCACGACCTCCGCGCATGAGCTGCCGATTCTCTATATCGATGCGCAGCACGATCGCCAGCGCGATCATGTTCATGACGATCGCCGATCCGCCATAACTCATGAGCGGCAGCGTCAATCCCTTGGTCGGCAGCACGCCGAGGTTGACGCCCATGTTGATGAAGGCCTGGCCGCCCATCCAGATACCGACGCCCTGCGCGAACAGGCCGGCGAAGACGCGATCCAGCGCAATCGCCTGACGGCCGATGTGGAAGAGCCGCCGCGAGATCCAGAAGAAGGCGAAGATGACGGCTGCTACGCCGACGAAGCCAAGCTCCTCGCCGATCACGGCGAGCAGGAAATCGGTGTGCGCCTCGGGCAGGTAGTGGAGCTTCTCGACGCTCGAGCCGAGGCCCTGGCCGAAGATCTCGCCGCGGCCGAAGGCGATCAGCGAATGCGAGAGCTGGTAGGCCTTGCCGAGCGTGTACTTTTCGTCCCACGGATTCAGGTAGGCGAAGATCCGCTCGCGCCGCCAGTCGCTGAGCGTGATCATGAGCACGAAGGCGCCTGTCAGCACGGCGCTGGTGATGAGGAACATGCGCCCGTTGACGCCGCCGAGAAAGAGGATGCCCATCGCGATCGTGGCGATGACGAGGAAGGCGCCCATGTCGGGCTCGGCGAGCAGCAGCAGGCCGACCACGGCGAGCGAGATCGCCATCGGCAGCACGGCACGGAAGAAGTTTTCCTTCACGTCCATGCGCCGCACCATGTAGCCGGCCGCATACATGGCGATCGCCAGCTTGCACAGCTCCGAAGGCTGGAAGCTCATGACGCCGAGCGGGATCCAGCGGCGCGCGCCGTTCACGCCCTTGCCGATGAAGGGCAGCAGCACGAGCACGAGAAGGAGCAGCGATACGACGAAGATCCAGGGCGAGAGCTTTTCCCAGACCGCGACCGGCACCTGCACGACGACCAGCGCGACCGCCACCGAGATGGCCATGAAGAGCATGTGCCGGTTCAGGAAGTAGGTCGGCGTGTAGCGCGAGAACTTGGGGTTGTCGGGCATTGCCACCGAGGCGCTGTAGACCATCACGAGGCCGAGCGCGAGCAAGGCGACGACGACGCACACGAGCGTGCGGTCGAAGCCGAGCAGGCGCGCCGGCTGGCCCGGCTCGACGCTGATCCATTCGCGCACCGGGATCACCTCGGCGACCGGAGCACGGCGGGCGCGCGGCGCCTTGGCCGCGGGAACGTCGGCCGCGCGGCGCTGCGTCGGCCCACCACCGAAGCGGGCGCGCCAGCCGTCGAACATGCCGGCGATGGCGGCGTTCATGCGACCCTTCCCTTGTCGCGGACGACGGCGCGCACCGCAGCAACGAAGACCTCGGCCCGATGCGCGTAGTTGCGAAACATGTCCAGGCTGGCGCAGGCCGGGCTGAGCAGCACCGCATCGCCGCGCTCGGCCTTGGCGAAGGCCGCGACGACGGCGCTTTCGAGGCTCGCGCAGCGCTCGAAGGAAATGCCGGCCTTCGCCAACACCTTCTCGATGCGCGGCGCGTCGCGGCCGATCGTCAGCACGGCGCGCGCGTGTCGCGTCAGCGGCGCGGCGAGCGGCGCGAAGTCCTGGCCCTTGCCGTCACCGCCGAGGATGACGACGAGCTTGCCCGGCGCACGGTCGGCGCCCAGCCCGTCGAGCGCGGCGACGGTGGCGCCGACGTTGGTGCCCTTGCTGTCGTCGAAGGCATCGACGCCATCGACGCTGGCGACCCGCTCGACGCGATGCGGCTCGCCGCGGTACTCGCGCAGCGCGTGCAGCATCGGCGCCAGCGGGCAGCCGATGGCGGTGGCGAGCCCGAGGGCGGCGAGCGCGTTCAGCGCGTTGTGCCGGCCACGTACGCGAAGCGCATCGGCCGGCATGAGCGGCTGCATCGTCAGGTCGCGCGGCGACGCATCATCGTCGCGTGCCCGCACCAGCCACGTCATGTCGTTGTCGATGGCCAGACCCCAGTCGCCGGGACGCTCGGGCGCATGCCCGCCGAAGGTGACGACGCGACGCGGCACGACGCGCGACGCGCGGCCCTTCTTCGCAGCGACCGTCTCCGGCGGCGGCACGAGCTTCATCGCCGCCGCGTCGTCGCGGCCGATGACGACGATGGCGCGCTTGCCGAACACCCGCGCCTTGGCTTCGGCATAGGCGGCCATCGAGCCGTGCCAGTCGAGGTGGTCTTCGCTGAGATTGAGGAGCGCGGCCGCGTCGGCCTCGAAGCGCGAGCTGTCGGCGAGCTGGAAGCTCGAGAGCTCGAGCACCCAGACCTCGGGCAGGCGCTCGCGCAACGTGATGTCGGAGCCGTCGTCGATCGCGTCGGCCAGCGTCTGCAGCATCGTCGGTCCGATGTTGCCGGCGATGGCGACGCGCTTGCCGCTGCGCTCGGCGAGCAGCGCCGTCATCGCCGTCGTCGTCGTCTTGCCGTTGCTGCCGGTGACGGCGATGACCTTGGGCGCGTAGTCCGCTTGCGTGTGCAGCGTCTCGAGCGCCTCGGCGAACAGGTCGAGCTCGCCGTGCACCGGGATGCCGGCCGCCACGGCGGCGGCAAGCAGCGCGGCGATGCCCTTGTCATGCGGCGCAAGACCCGGGCTTTTCAGGACGCGGTCGACGCCGATCAAGTCGTCCGCGGTCAGCGTGGCCGGCTGCAGACGCGTCGACGCCGGCAGATGCGTCGCGAGGTCGACCGCACGCGGCGGCTCGGCGCGCGAGTCCCAGACGCGGACATCGGCGCCCTGCCGCGCGCTCCATCGTGCCATCGCGAGGCCGGATTCGCCGAGGCCGAGGACGAGGACGGTGCTCATCGTGCTCACCGCAGCTTCAGGCTGGCGAGCCCGACCAGGCAGAGCAGCATCGTGATGATCCAGAAGCGCACGACGACCTGCGGTTCCAGCCAGCCCTTCTTCTCGAAGTGGTGGTGCAGCGGCGCCATCTTCAGGATGCGTCGGCCCTCGCCGTATCGCTTCTTCGTGTACTTGAACCAGAGCACCTGGACGATCACCGAGAGCGCCTCGGCGACGAACACGCCGCCCATGATGCCGAGCACGATCTCCTGGCGCGTGATGACGGCGATGGTGCCGAGCGCGCCACCGAGCGCGAGCGCGCCGACGTCGCCCATGAAGACCTGCGCCGGATAGGTGTTGAACCAGAGAAAGGCGAGACCCGCGCCTGCCATCGCCGAGCAGAAGATGAGCAGCTCGCCGGCGCCCGGGATGTAGGGGAACAGCAGGTAGCGCGAATAGACCGAGCTGCCGGTGATGTACGCGAACACGCCGAGGGCCGAGCCGACCATCACCACCGGCATGATGGCCAGGCCGTCGAGCCCGTCGGTGAGGTTCACGGCATTGCTCGCGCCGACGATCACGAAGTAGGTGAGCGTGATGAAGCCGAACACGCCGAGCGGATAGCTCACGCTCTTGAAGAAAGGCACGATCAGGTCGGCCTTGGGCGGCAGGTCGTTCGAGAAGCCGCTCTGCACCCAGCGCATGAAGAGTTCCAGGACGCGCAGGTTCGAGGTTTCGCTGACCGAGAAGGCGAGGTAGAGCGCGGCGACGATGCCGATCACCGACTGCCAGAAGTACTTCTCGCCCGAACGCATGCCGTCGGGGCTCTTGCCGACGACCTTGCGCCAGTCGTCGACCCAGCCGATCGCGCCGAAGCCGACCGTCACGACCATGACGATCCAGACGAAGCGATTTGACCAGTCGAACCAGAGCAGGGTCGAGACGCCGATGCCGAGCAGGATCAGCACGCCGCCCATGGTCGGCGTGCCGCTCTTGACGTGATGCGACTCGACGCCGTTGGCGCGAATCGGCTGGCCGATCTTCAGGCTCGTCAGGCGGCGGATCACCCACGGCCCGAACACCAGGCCGATGACGAGCGAGGTCATCGCCGCCATGACGGCGCGAAAGGTGATGTACTGGAACACCCGCATGAACCCGAACTCGGGCGAATACGACTGCAGCCACTGCGCAAGGCTAAGCAGCATCGCGCCTCCGATCCGGGACCGGGCTACGCCGCATGAGCGTCTCCAGCAGCCGGCGGCACGAAGGCCGCGACGACGCGTTCCATGCGCATGAAGCGCGAGCCCTTGACGAGCACCGAGGCGAAGGCCGGCGCCTCGTCGAGCGCGACGACGAGCGCCTCGACGGTGGCGAAAGCGCGCGCACCGGCAAAGGCCGAGATCGTGTTCGCGCTTTCTGCGCCGACCGCCCAGAGCGTCTCGATGCCGCGCTGCTGCGCGTAGGCACCGACCTCGCGATGAAACTCGGGTCCCTGGCTGCCGACTTCGCCCATGTCGCCGAGCAGCAACCAGCGCGGCGCGGGCAAGGCCGCGAGCACGTCGATGGCGGCGCGGACCGAATCGGGATTGGCGTTGTAGCTGTCGTCGACGAGCGCGCGTGCGACGCCGCGCACGACGATGCGGCGCAACTGCGAGCGGCCGCGCACCGGGCGAAAGGTTTCGAGGCCCTGCGCGATGGCAGCTAGCGGACAGCCGGCGGCGAGCGCCGAGGCCGTCGCGGCGAATGCGTTGCGCACGTTGTGGCGGCCGGCGATATGCAGCGCCAGCGTGGCGTCACCCGACGGCGTGTGCAGCACCAGCGTCCAGCGGTCGCTGGCCCAGGTCGCCTGGCCGGTCACGTCGGCATCGCCGGCCTCGGCGAAGGTGAGCGTGCGGCGAGCGCCGGTGCCGCTGCGCCACGTCGCGGCGTGCGCGTCGTCGGCCGGGAAGACGGCGATGCCGTCATCGGCAAGCGCGACGATCGCGGCGCCGTTCTCGCGGGCCACCGCGTCGACGTCGGCCATGAATTCGAGGTGCTCGCGCTGCGCGTTGTTGACGAGCGCGACGGTCGGCCGGGCGATCGCCGCGAGCCGCGCGATCTCGCCGGGATGATTCATGCCGAGCTCGACGACCGCCGCGCGATCGCTCTCGCGCAGTCGCAGCAAGGTCAGCGGCAGGCCGACGTCGTTGTTGAAGTTGCCCTCGGTGGCGAGGGTGGCATCGCCCTGCCAGGCGCGGAAGATCGCGGCGATCATCTGCGTCACCGTCGTCTTGCCGTTGCTGCCGGTGACGGCGACGAGCGGCAGCGTGAGGCGGCTGCGCCACGCCGCCGCGAGCTCGCCGAGCGCGACGCGCGAATCGGCGACCTCGATACCCGACAGGCCGGCCGCGGCGAGCCCGCGCTCGGCCAGCGCGGCGACGGCGCCTGCCGCCTTCGCACCCGCGAGAAACTCGTGCGCATCGAAGCGCTCGCCACGCAAGGCGACGAACAGATCGCCGGGCCGCAGCGTTCGCGTGTCGCTGTGCACACGGGCGAAAGCGATGCCGGCGTCGCCGACGAGGCGCGAACCAGGCAGGCAGGCCGCCGCCTCGGCAAGCGTCAACATCGTCGCGACGTCGGCACGGCCGGTGACAGGGACACTCGCTGCAGCACCTCGCGGCGCCAGAGCCTCGGCGGCGTGGTCGACATCGGAGAAAGGAATCTTCGCGCCGGCCACGTCCTGATAGGTCTCGTGGCCCTTGCCGGCGATCAGCACGACGTCGGCGGCGGCAGCCGAAGTCACCGCATAGCGGATCGCCTCGGCGCGGTTCTCGATGACGTCGACCTCGTCGTGGCCGATCGTGCCGGCGAGGATCTGCGAGAGGATGAAATCGGGCGACTCCAGGCGCGGGTTGTCGCTGGTGACGACGACGTGCTCGGCGAGCTTGACGGCGATGGCGCCCATCAGCGGCCGCTTGGCGGCGTCGCGGTTGCCGCCGCAACCGAACACGCACCAGAGCCGGCCGCCGCGCTCGGCGGCGAGCGGGCGCAACGCGGCGAGCGCCTTCTCGAGCGCGTCGGGCGTGTGCGCGTAGTCGACAACAACTTCGGGCTGGCCGGCGGCGCCTTCGCCGCTGGCGACACGCTGCATACGGCCCGGCACCGGCGTCAGCGCGCCGCATGCCGCAGCCGCGTCGCGCAGGCCGACCCCGACGGCGCGCATGACACCGATCGCGGCGAGCAGGTTCGATACGTTGTAGTCGCCGATCAGCGGCGTCGCGATCGCCACGCTTTCATCGCCTTCGTGCACTTCGAAGGCGAGGCCGTCGCTGCCGTGACGGATGTTCTTCGCTTGCAGGCGCGCATCGCCGCGGTTCGAGACGGTCCAGATGTCGATCGACGACGACGACGCGAGCGAGGCTGCGAGCTCTACGCCTTGCGCATCGTCGAGATTGACGACCGCCGCCTTCAGCCCCGGCCAGGCGAAGAGTTGCGCCTTGGCTTGCCAGTACGCGACCATGTCGCCGTGGTAGTCGAGGTGGTCCTGCGTGAAGTTGGTGAACACGGCGACGGCGACGCGCGTTCCGGCGAGTCGGTGCTCGGCGAGGCCGATCGACGACGCCTCGATGACGCAGCTCGCGAAGCCGCGCGCCACGAAGTCGGCGAGCGCGGTCTGCAGGGTGATCGGGTCCGGCGTGGTCAGGCCGGTCGGCACGAGTCCGGGCGCGGCATCGCCGATCGGCGGCGTGGCCGCAGGCTCGGTCGCCTGGCCGGCACGCGGCGGCTCGCCGACGCCCAGCGTGCCGATCACCGCAGAGCGCCGCCCGACCGCGCCGAGGGCTTGCGCGACCCACCACGCGGTCGAGGTCTTGCCGTTAGTGCCGGTGACGGCGATCACGTCGAGGTGCTCGCTCGGCGCGCCGAGGAAGCGGCTGGCGATGTCGCCCGCGGCGGCCTTGAGTCCACGCATCGCCGCGACGCGCGGCTCGGCGGCGAAGTCGAATTGCTCGACACCTTCGGCCTCGACCAGGCAGGCGACTGCACCGGCACCGAGGGCTTCGGACACGTGTCGACGCGCATCGGTCGCATAGCCGAGCCAGGCGACGAAGGCGTCGCCCGGCGTGACCTTGCGGCTGTCCCCCACCAGCGCGCGCGCCTGCCGCACGAGCAGCCAGGCGTGCGCCGCCTCCCGCGAGTCGAGCGTGGCCATCGCGTCGGCCGCCACTAGAAGCTCTCCACTTCGGCCGGCATGTCGCGCGAGATGACCTGCGTCTTGACGTCGAGGTCGGGCTGCACGCCCATCATGCGCAGCGTCTGCTGCACGACCTCGCTGAAGACCGGCGCGGCGACGTCGCCGCCGAACCACTTGCCGGCCGAAGGCTCGTCGACCATCACCGCGACGATGATGCGCGGATGGGCGATCGGCGCCATGCCGACGAACCAGGCGCGGTACTTCTTCTCCGCGTAGCCGGCGCCTTCCTGCTTGTAGGCGGTGCCGCTCTTGCCGCCGACCGAGTAGCCCATGACCTGCGCTTTCGGCGCGGTGCCGCCAGGCAAGGTCACGAGGTGCAGCATGTCGCGCACGGCGGCCGTCGTCTTCGGCGAGAGCACGCGCACGCCCGAGATCGGCACGCTGGGCGGCGCCCCGGGCGGCCGCGTCAGCGTCACCGGGATCAGCTCGCCGTCGTGCGCGAACACGGTGTACGCGTGGGCGATCTGGAACAGCGAGGCCGACAGGCCGTAGCCGTAGCTCATCGTCGCCTGCTCGATCGGCCGCCAGCTCTTGTAGGGACGCAGGCGCCCGGTGACGACGCCGGGAAAACCGAGCTGCGGCTTCTGGCCGAAGCCCACCGCGCTGAACAGCTCCCACATCTCACGCGGCGTGAACGTGAGCGCGATGCGCGCCGCGCCGACGTTGCTCGACTTCTGGATCACTTCGCTCACGGTGAGATTGCCGTGCGGGTGCGAATCGCTGATCGTGAAGCCGCTCATCGTCATCTTGCCGGGCGCTGTCTGGATGACGGTGCTCGGGGTGACACGGCCGCTCTCGAGCGCCCAGCCGACGATGAAGGGCTTCATCGTCGAGCCCGGCTCGAAGGTGTCGGTGAGGGCGCGGTTGCGCAGTTGCGCACCGCTCAGGTTGCGGCGGTCCGAAGGCGAGTAGCTCGGAAAGTTGGCGAGGGCCAACACCTCACCGTTTTGCGCGTCGAGCACGACGACGCTGCCGGCCTTGGCCTTGTTGGCGGCGACCGCGTCGCGGATCTTCTGGTAGGCGAAGAACTGCACTTTCGAGTCGACGGTCAGGCCGATGTCGCGGCCGTCGACCGGCGCGACGCTTTCGCCGATGTCCTCGATGACGCGGCCGAGGCGGTCCTTGATGACGCGGCGCGTGCCGTCGCGGCCGGCCAGGTCCTTCTGGAACGCCAGCTCGATGCCTTCCTGGCCGCGGTCCTCGACGTTGGTGAAGCCGACGACGTGCGCGTCGGCCTCGCCTTCCGGGTACTTGCGCTTGTACTCGCGGACTTCGTGGATGCCCTTGATGCCGAGGCCGCGGACCTGCTCCGCGACGGTGTCGTCGACCTGCCTCCGCAGCCACACGAAGTTCGGGTTCTCGGCGAGCCGGCCTTCGAGCTCGACGCTCGTCATGTCGAGCGTGCGTGCCAAGGCGGCGCGGCTGGCCGCGTCGCCTTCGAGGTCCTTGGGAATCGCCCAGATCGAGGGCGACGGGATGCTGGCCGCGAGGATCAGGCCGTTGCGGTCGACGATGCGGCCGCGGCTCGCCGGCAGCTCGAGCGTGTGGCCGTAGCGGATCTCGCCCTGCTTCAGGAAGAAGGGCGCAGCGACGATCTGCACGTAGACCGCGCGCCCGAGCAGCACCGCGAAGCCGAGGCCGACCATCGCCACGAGCAGCTTCGAGCGCCAGGGCGGCGTCGGCGTTGCGAGCAACGGGCTGGTCGAGTAGTTGACGCTCTTCACGCTGCCCACCGGGCGCGCCTTGGGGGCGTTGCGGCGGTTCATCGCGCGGGCTCCTGTGCCGCGACGGGCGCAGACGCCGCGGGCAGCTCGACGTACTGGGTCACGGCCGGTGTCGCCGTGCGCATGGCCAGTCGATCACGCGCCGTGCGCTCCACGCGCAAGGGCGTGGCCTGCGAGCGCAGCTCTGTCTTCAGCCGCTCGTTGTCGCTGTCGAGAGCGCGCTCTTCGCTCTGCGCCTTGTCGAGCGCGGCGAACAGCCGGCGCGATTCGTAGGACACGCGCACGAGATAGATGCTGCTCACGAGCAGCGCCAGGAGCAGGAGGATGTTGACACGCGTCATCGGCCCGTCCCGCCGGCCGCGAGCGGCTCGGCCGTGCGCTCGGCGACTCGCATCACCGCCGAGCGCGCGCGCGGATTGGCGAGCGTCTCGGCGTAGCCGGGCTTGACGCGCCCGAGCGCCGCGAGGCGATGCGCCTTCGGCGCGGCGAACGGCGCGCGGCGGTCGAACTCGGTCCTGCTTTCTTTCGCGATGAAGGTCTTGACGATGCGGTCTTCGAGCGAATGAAAACTGATGACGACGAGCCGGCCGCCCGGCCGCAACATGGCGAGCGATGCGTTCAGGGCTTGCTGGAGCTCCTCAAGCTCGGCGTTGACGAAAATCCGAAGTGCCTGAAACGTGCGCGTTGCAGGGTTCTGGCCCGCTTCGCGGGTGCGCACCGCACCAGCCACGACTTCGGAAAGTTCCCCTGTGGTTCGAACAGGGCGCCCGCCCTCGCGCCGAGCAACAAGCGCCTTTGCAACCTGTAGAGCAAACCGTTCTTCCCCATAGTCGCGTATCACCTCCGCAATGTGGCGCTCGTCGGCGCGGGCGAGAAACTCGGCAGCGCTTTCGCCGCGGGTCGTGTCCATCCGCATGTCGAGCGGGCCGTCGAAGCGGAACGAGAAGCCCCGCGCCGGATCGTCGATCTGCGGCGAAGAGACGCCGAGGTCGAGCAGCACGCCGTCGACGCGTTCGATGCCCAGCGCGGCAAGCGTCGCCGGCAATTGCGAGAAGCTCGTGTGCTCTATGGTGAAGCGCGCGTCGGCAGCGAGGTTGGCGGCGGCGCGAGCGCTTTGCACCGCCTGCGGATCGCGGTCGATGGCGATGAGGCGGCCGGTCGGGGCCAGCCGCGCCAGGATGGCGCGCGAATGCCCGCCGCGGCCGAAAGTCGCGTCGACGTAGATGCCTTCGGCGGTCGTGACGAGCGCTTGCACGGCCTCGTCGAGCAGGACGGTGACGTGCTCCGCGGCGGCGTCGTCGACCATCAGAAGCTGAAGCTCTTCAGGGACTCGGGCATTGCCGACTGCATCACCGCGGCTTCGTGCGTGGCGTGGCGCGCGGCGTCCCACAGCTCGAAGTGGCTGCCCATGCCGATCAGCATCACATCGCGAACCAGACCGGCCGAAGCACGCAGCTCGGGCGCGATCAGCACGCGTGACGAGGCATCGATGTCGACGTCCATCGCGTTGCCGAGGAAGATGCGCTTCCAGCCGCTCGAGTCCATGGGCAGCGCCGCCACCTTGTCTCGAAAGGTCTCCCACGCGGGACGCGGAAAGACCAGGAGCGAGCCTTCCGGATGCTTGGTGAGGGTGAGCTGATGGACTCCCATCGCCGCCAGCAGTTCGCGATGGCGCGCCGGCATCGCGATGCGGCCTTTGCCATCGAGCGTCAACGCTGCGGGGCCTTGGAATACGATGCTCGCCACAAAACCCCACGAAAGTGCACTTTGTGCCACTTTAGCCGAGTGAAGGCTCAGGGTCAATTCAAGAACGAAACAAAAATCAATGGAATCAAGGACTTAGAAGCGACTCTCCTCCGGGGGCTTCGACGTGAAGAAATGGCCCAAAAACAAGGACTTGCAGCACAGTGTGAAAGACGAGGCTGAGAAGAACGACAGGCCACTTCGACGACCAGCCCCTCGGGCAAGCATCTACGCGCAAAGAGGAAGCGCGCACTCGATCACGAATCAGCGCTTGAACCTCGCCGCGAGATCGACGGCGGCGCGGATCAGCAGATCGGCCTCGACGCCGACGGCCACGAACAGCGCGCCGGCGCGCAGATAGCGCTCGGACACCTTCGGGTCGGTCGAGATGATGCCCGGCGCCTTGCCCGCCGCGAGCACCGTGGCGATCCCCGCATCGATCGCGGCCAGCACCTCGGGATGGTCCGGCTCGCCGAGGTGGCCCATCGATGCGGACAGATCTGCCGGGCCGAAGAAGACGCCGTCGACGCCGTCCACCGCGGCGATGGCCGCGAGATTAGCCATCGCCTCTTTCGATTCGGCCTGCACCAGCACGCAGATCTCGTCGTGGGCATGCGCCACGTAGTCGTCGATACGGCTCCAGCGCGTGACGCGCGCCATCGCACCGCCGAGGCCCCGTGTGCCGCGCGGCGCGTAGCGTGTCGCCGCGACGACCTCGGCGGCCTGCGCCGCGCTGTGCACCATCGGCACGAGCAGGCTCTGCACGCCGACGTCGAGGTATTGCTTGATGAGCGCCGTGTTGCCGACGACCGGACGGACGACGGCGCTCACCGGATACGGCGCCACCGCCTGCAGTTGTGCCAGCACCGTACGCAGGTCGTTCGGCGCGTGCTCGGCGTCGATGAGCAACCAGTCGAAGCCCGCGGTCGCGATCATCTCGGCAACGTAGGCGTCGGCCAGGCTGAGCCACAGGCCGACCTGCGCGTCGCCGCGAGCGAGCGCGGCCTTGAAGGCGTTGTGCGGTTGCTTCATGTGGGTCCCGTTGCGCTCAGACGAAGCGAAAGGCGATGGCGCCGAGCGCGCCATAGTCGACGTGGAAGACGTCGCCGCGCGACGCCGTCGTCGGCCGCGTGAACGAGCCGCCGAGCACAACGTCGCCGGCGTTCAGCTGCTCGTCGTACGGAGCAATCTTGTTCGCCAGCCAGGCGATGCCGTTGCCCGGGTGGTTGAGCACCGCCCCTGCCAATCCGGTCTCTTCGATGACGCCGTTCTTGTAGAGCATGGCGCCGGCCCAGCGCAGGTCGACGTCGTGCGGGCGCACCGGCCGCCCGCCCATGACGATGCCGGCATTGGCGGCAAAGTCGGCGATCGTGTCGAAGACCTTGCGCGGCGCCTTGGTCTCGCGATCGAACTGCTCGATGCGCGCGTCGATGATCTCGACGGCCGGCGTCACCAGATCGGTGGCCGCAAGCACCTGCGCGAGCGTCACGCCCGGACCCTTGAGCGGCCGGCCGAGGATGAAGGCGAGCTCGACCTCGACGCGCGGCGCGATGAAGCGATCGAAAGGAATGTCGCCGCCCGAATCGAAGAACATGTCGTCGAGCAGCGGCGCGTAGTCGGGCTCGGTGATCTGCGAGGCTTGCTGCATGGCGCGCGAGGTCAGGCCGATCTTGCGGCCCTTGACGACGCGGCCCTCGGCCAGCCGGATGGCGAGCCAGGCACGCTGGATCGCATAGCCGTCGTCTATCGTCATCGCCGGATGACGCTGCGAGAAATGGCGCACCTGCACGCGCCGCTGTTGCGCGTCGTGCAGCTCGGCGGCGAGCGCCTCGATCGTGTCCTGCGAAAGCACGCGCGTCGAGCTAATTGCCCGCGAACAGCGGATGCAGATTGCTGTGCTTGGCGTCGAACACAGGCGCGCCTTCGTCGATCTGCAAGGTGATGCCGAGCGGCCGGCTCGCGAACAGCGCGGCGAAGTGGCTGCGCACCGCGGCCATCAGCGCCTCGCCGGTGGCTGCGACCAGCGGCGCAGCCCGGCCCGGTGCGATGCGCACGTTGAGGTAGACGAAGGCGCGGTCCGGTGCGCCGTCGGCCACGGCGAAGGTCGCCGCCGGATACGCCATCACGCGTGTGCCGCCGATCGGGAAGACGCGCTGGCCCTCGCCGTCGCGCTGTGCGCAGACGACCTCGGCGAGCGTGGCGCAGAGCATGCCGACGTTCGCCTCGGGATCGAGGTTGGCGGAGTACTGGATGGTGACGTGCGGCATCTGCTGTTCCCTTTCGATCGACTTTGCGACTCTATGCCACGGCCATCAACGCGACGGTGCAGCCGACCGAGAAGATGGGGATCGGCGCGTAGAAGCGGACTTCGCCGGCGCCGCGCGCCGCCGCCGCGACGGCGATGAAAGTGCGCACCTCGAAGCCGCCTTGGCCGGCCTCGCGATAGGTCGCTTCGTCTGTATACGACAGCATGGCGCTCTTGTCCTGGCGCGACCAGCGGTCGAGAAACGCGCGGTCCCACGCTTCGTTGATCTTGCCCGAGTCAGGAGTCGCGGGCCAGTGCGAGATGCCGCCGGTGCCGACCAGCGCGATCCGCTCCGGCGCCTCGTCGCAGGCGCGGCGCAGCGCCTCGCCGAAAGCCCAGGCACGCTTCAGCGGCGTGAGCGGCGGCCCCTGGCAGTTGATGTTGACGGGAACGATCGGCAGATCGAACTTCGGCGTGAGGAAGTGCAGCGGCACCATGATGCCGTGGTCGAACCTCCACTCCTCGGCGTAGGCGAGATCGATCTCGTTCATGACGCTGACGATCAGGCGCTTCGACAACTCGGCGTTGCCGGGAATGCGTGTCCTGGCGATGCCGAGCCAGCCCGGGTCTTCGATCGGACCCTCGTAGTGGTCGGCCATGCCCATCGCGTAAGCGGGCATGTTGTTCATGAAGAAGTTCGCGAAGTGCTCGGCGGCGACGACGATCAACGCGTCGGGCTGCGCCGCCGCGAGGGCTTCGCCCATGGCGCGGAACTCGGCGTGAAAGGCGTCGCGAATGCCGGGCTCGGCAAGATGCGCGCGGCCCGTGATGCCGGGCCCGTGGCTGCAGACGCCAGCGAAGACCAAGCTCATACGCCAGCGACCTTTTCGTCGGTGGAGGTAGTCATTGCGTAGATGCCGGCGCGCACCGGGCCGTGGCGACGCACGCCTTCGCGCATCGCCTCGATGTAGTCGGCCCAAGGCATGCCGAGCAGCGCGGCGAAGTGCATCAGCAACTGGCCGTTGGCGCCGAGCACGTAGAGCTTGCCGATGTCGCCCGCAACGAAGGCCCTGCGTTCTTCGACATCGAGGTCGTAGTCGTCGAGCAAGGCGGACAGGTCTTCGCGAAAGTGCGCTTGCACGCGTGCATCGCGGTTCAGGTGATACAGCAACTTTTGCGCGGCGTAGAGGCTCATCGAGATCCTTCGCGTCGCTCAGGATGAAAGGCCGGTGCGCGGCCCAGGACGACAGGCAGGTGCCGCTTCATCAGGCGCCCCAATGCGGAATGTGGTGGTCGGTCGTGGACACGCACACGTTCTTCGGCTCGCAGAACACCTCGAAGCTCCAGGTTCCGCCTTCCCGCCCCGTCCCCGAAGCCTTGGTGCCGCCGAAGGGCTGGCGCAGGTCGCGCACGTTCTGGCTGTTGACGAAGCACATGCCCGCCTCGATGGCCGCGGCGACGCGATGGGCGCGGCCGATGTCGCGCGTCCAGACATAGCTCGACAGGCCGTAGGCGATGTCGTTGGCCTGCGCGATCGCGTCGGCCTCGCCGACGAAGGGGATGAGACAGGCGACGGGGCCGAAGATTTCTTCCTGCGCGATGCGCATCTTGTTGTCGACATCGGCAAAGACGGTGGGCAACACGAAGTTGCCGGACCGCAGCGACGCAGGAAGATCCGGCGCGTCGAGACCGCCGCAGAGCATCGTCGCGCCCTCTTCCGTCCCGAGCGCGATGTAGCTCCGCACCTTCTCGAGGTGCCCCTTGCTGATCATCGGACCGACGATCGTCTTCTCGTCGAGCGGGTCGCCGACGGCGATGCGCTTGGCCCGCTCGACGAAGCGACGCACGAACTCCGCATAGATCGCCTTCTCGACCAGGATGCGCGAACCCGCGGTGCAACGCTCGCCGTTGTTCGAGAAGATCATGAAGACGGCGGCATCGAGTGCGCGCTCGAAGTCGGCGTCGGCAAACACAACGAACGGGCTCTTGCCGCCGAGCTCCATCGAGAACTTCTTCAGGCCGGCGCTCTGCACGATGCGGTTGCCGGTGCGCGTCGAGCCGGTGAAGGAGATGGCCCGCACGTCGCGATGCGAGACCAGCGCTTCGCCGGCCTCGCTGCCGTAGCCGTGCACGACGTTGAGCACGCCCGCCGGAATGCCGGCTTCGAGCGCCAGCTCGCCGAGCCGGGCCGCCGTCATCGGCGACAGCTCGCTCATCTTCAGCACCGCCGTGTTGCCGAGCGCGAGACAGGGCGCGACCTTCCAGGTCGCCGTCATGAAGGGCACGTTCCACGGCGAGATCAGCGCGCACACGCCGACCGGGTGGAACAGCGTGTAGTTGAGATGGGTCGGCGTCGGGTAGGTGTGGCCGTCGACGCGCACGCACATCTCGGCGAAGTAGTGGAAGTTGTCGGCGGCGCGCGGGATGAGCTGCTTCTTGGTCTGGGCGATCCCCTGGCCGGTGTCGCGCGTCTCGGTCTCGGAGATCGAAGGCACGTGGGCGGCGATCAGGTCGCCGAGCTTCCTCATCAGCTTCGCGCGCTCGGCCGGTGCCGTCGCCGCCCACTGCGGGAAAGCGGCCTTGGCGGCGGCCACCGCGGCATCGATCTCGGCGGCACCGCCGCGCGCCACCTCGGCGAGCACTTCCTGCGTCGCCGGGTTCACGGTTTCGAAATACTCGCGGCTCTCGACGGCACGTCCGTCGATCAGGTGCTGGATGCGCATGCGGCTTTCCTTCGACCAGATTCCTCGTCAACGCCCGAACGCGGCGTCGCCGACGATGGTGTTGGCGAGCCGGCCGATGCCTTCGATCTCGCAGACCACCTCGTCGCCGACAGCGACATTCGAGACGCCTTCGGGGGTTCCCGTGAGTATCACGTCGCCGGGCGCGAGCGTCATGAAGCCGCTCAGGTACTCGATCAGGAACGGGATGTCGAACACCAGGTCGCGCGTGTTGCCTTGCTGCGCGAGCCGGTCATTGACGAAGGTCCTGAGCGCGAGCTGCGGCGGCGCTTCGACGTCGGCCGCGTCGACGACCCAGGGCCCGAGCACGGTGCCGCCGTCGCGATTCTTGACGCGAAAATTCGGTCGATACCAATTCTCGAGGTAGTCGCGGATCGCGTAGTCGTTGGCCACCGTGTAGCCGGCGACGTGCGCCATCGCGTCGGCGCGCGCGACCTTGCGCGCCGGCTTGCCGATGACGACGGCGAGCTCGCACTCGTAGTGCATGAAGGTCGCGTCGGCCGGCCGGCGTGTCTGGCCGCGATGGCCGATCAACGAGCCCCGGCCCTTGAGGAAAACCAGCGGCTCGTCCTGCGTCTTGAAGGCCAGTTCCTCAGCGTGGTCGGCGTAGTTGAGGCCGAGCGCGACGATGGTGCCGACCTCGAACGGCGGCAGCCAGACGACCGCGTCTTCGGCGACAACGCGGCCATCTGCAAGGCGCAGCGTTCCTTCGATGGCGCCGGGCGTCGCCTCGTGAATCGCGCCGGCGAAGGCGACGCGCGCGTGCTTCATTGCCTCGTGGCCGCATCCGCACTCGCGAGAACGCGCGTTTCGAGGCGGCCGAGACCGTCGATCTCGATGGCAACGCGGGCGCCTGCGCCGACCCTGGGTGCGCCGGGCGCGACGCCGGTCATCAGCACATCGCCGGGCGCCAGCGTCATGAACTCGCTGACGTCGGCGACGAGGCGTGCAACGGAACGAAAGGTGCCGCCCGTACCGGCCACGTTGACGAGTGCGCCGTCGACGTGGACACGAACCTCGAGCGCGTCGGCGTCGGCGATTGCCGCGCGCGCGACGACGCGCGGCCCGATCGCGCACGACGCGTCGCGCGCCTTGAATCGGATCGCCGGGCGGAACCAGCTGTCGTGCGGCACGCTGAAATCGGCGACGATGACGTAGGCGGCGATGCAGTCCATCGCCCCGCTTTCCGCGACGGCGCAGGCCGTCTTGCCGATGACGACGCCCAGCGCCGCGCCGACTTCGAGGCGCTGTATCGCATCGTCGACCAGCGCGGCGCCGCCCGGTGCGATCAGGGTATTGGGTGGCTTGACGTAGAGCACGACGCCTTTCGGTGCCGCCTTGTACGGCGGCCGCATCGCGGCATCGCCGAGGGCAGCCAATGCGGCGCGATGGTTCATCAGCACGCCGTACACCTGCCCCGACAAACGCCAGGGCGGCACATCGAACACAAGGCGGGCGGGCAAGACGAGTGCCGTCACGGCGCGAGCGTCAAAGGTCGAGAGGCAAGCCCGGCCTCTCAGGGCAGCGGCGACACGCCGATCAGCCAGCGATGCGCCCAGAGGACGAAGACGACATACGTCGCCAAGCCGCCGACCAGCGCGATCGCGTCGTTCATCGCGCGCGGCGGCGCCGCGGGAGCGTCGTGCGCCTCCGCCACAGCGCGGCGCTTGACGGAGATGCGATCGGCGACCGCCCAGGCGAGAAACGAGCCGAAGAGCAGCACGTCGACCAGCGTGCCGTTGGCCAGCAGATGCGCAGTCGCCCAGAACTTGATGGCGAGCAGCATCGGGTGCCTGGCTGCGCTGCGCAGCCGGCCCGGCAAGTACGTCGCGAAAAGCAGCGGAAAAACCGGCAGCATCAGGAGCAACGCGAGATGACCCAGCGCCGCCGGCGGCGAGTAAAGCACGACGGGCTCGCGCCGCGCCATGCCGTAGCCGACGATGAGCAGGGCCAGCCCGACGCCGGCGACGATCGAGTAGAGGCCCTTCCAGGTGCCCTCGCCGCGCCGCGCGACCTGCGCGCTGCGCCAACCTGGCGCGACGATGGAGATCGAGTGGATGCCGAGAAACAGAACGAGGCCGGCGATGAAGACGATCATGATGCCGATTGTCGCTCGACCGCCGGCAGCACCAGCCGCGGCTTGACCCACAGCCAGGCGAATACGCCGACGCTCATCAACCCCAGCGAGGTCGCGGCAAGCGCGACCGTCGAGTGCATCACCAGCGGCGCGATAACGCCGGCGACGAAGCCGTTGGCGGCGCTGCCGATGCAGGCCTGGAACGACGACGCCATGCCACGACGTTCGGGCATGAGGTCGAGCACGAGCAGCGTCACGACCGGCACCATCATCGCCCAGCCGAACGAATAGATCGCGATCGGCAGGAGCGCCCACCAGGCCTCGGGAACGAACAGCAGGTTGAGCGCGAAGTTGGCGATCGAGATGCCGCCCATGATGACGAAGCCGTAGCGAATCTGCCGCGACGGCTTGACCTTGCCGGCCATCCGCCCCGAGAGAAAGGCGCCGCTCATGATCCCCGCGATGCTGAGCAGGAAGAACCAGAAGAACTGCCCGGGCGCAAGGCCCAGGTGCTCGCCGAGGAAGACCGGCGTCGACAGAACGTAGAGGAACATGCCGTTGAAGGGGATGCCACTGGCGAGCGCCAGCGTCAGGAAGCGCGGGTTGCTGCCCAGCGTCCAATAGCCGCGCAGCAGGTTGGTCGCGTTGAACGGCTGGCGGTGCGTCACGTGCAGCGTCTCCGGCAGCAGCTTCCAGTTGGCGACGAGCAGGACGATGCCGACGCCGGTCAGGAACCAGAAGATGGCGTGCCATCCGGCGTGCACGAAGAGGAAGCCGCCGACCATCGGCGCCACCGCCGGGGCGACACCGAAGTAGATCGTCACCTGCGACATGACGCGTTGCGCGTCGGCGGGCGGGAACATGTCGCGGATGACGGCACGCGAGATGACGATGCCGGCGCCGGCCGACATGCCCTGGAGAGCGCGAAAGAACACCAGCGCGCCGATGTGCTGCGACAAGGCGCAACCCACCGATGCCAGAATGAACACCGCAAGTCCGCTCAGCACGACCGGGCGGCGCCCCAGGCTGTCGGACAGCGCACCGTGGAACAGGTTCATCACGGCAAAGCCGAACAGATAGGCCGAGAGCGTCTGCTGCATCTCGACCGGCGAAGCGCCGATCGCCAGGGCGATGCCGGTGAAGGCCGGCAAATAGGTGTCGATCGAGAACGGGCCCAGCATGCCGAGACAGGCGAGCAGGACCGCGAGCGCCCACTTGGGTGCCTGCCAGAGCGTTCGCGCGTCGGGATTCATATCGGGCGAGACAGTGTAGTCAGGCCCGTCAGCGTGGCCGGCAGCGAAAAGTGTGAAGCGAGCCGATAGGCCGGATTCTGTGCAGCGCATGCGTCTTGCGACGCGCGCGCCGTGGCCGCCATTCCTCTGGGCCGGGCATCGCTGCCCGGCTCGGTGCTACCTACCCGCCGGCTCGTGCGGAGCCACACTTCGAGGCGAACGGGCCGGAGCCCGAACGCCCACGCCGGCCTATTTGGTATTGCTGCGCGTAGAGATTGCCCGTTTCACCCGGTGCGCCCGCCTTTCGGCAGGCGCACCGACTCGTCTCTGTTGCTCTGATCCTCACCTCGCGGTGGACAGCCGTTAGCTGCTACGCCGCCCTGTGCAGTCCGGACCTTCCTCCCGTGCCGACTGACGCCGGCACCGGCGGCGACCTGACTCGCTTCACGCCGCGATTATCGGCGACGCATCGTCCTCCTCAGCGGGGCAGCGGCCGGCGCCGGCGTTTCACCGGCGCGACACTCCGGCGCGCCGCGCGACCGGCGGAGCGCCAAGCGGGCCGGAATCGGTAAAATGCCGGGTTGCGGGGCCATGAGCGCCGCTCTCGCTCGCGTCAACCGATCCCCGGTTGCCGCGTTGTCATGTCAAGTCTCGATCAGCGTCTTTCTCGCCGGGACTTTCATGCTGGCCCTTTCCCCCTAATTTGAAACGATTCAGGAGATATCGATGAAGTCCAAACTCGCACTCAGCGCCATCGTCGCGGCAGTTGCCGTGTTCTCGCAAGGCGCGTTCGCGCAAGCCTCGTCGCCGACCCGCGCCGAAGTGAAGGCGCAAGCCAAGACCGGCTCGCTCGCCCCCGCCGGTGAAGGCCCGATGGCCTCGAATCCCACCACCTCCGACAAGACCCGCGCCGAGCGCAAGGCCATGACCAAGGCCGACGCCAAGGGCGGCGCCCTCAAGCCGGCCGGCGATGCCGCCGACATGAAGAAGGACGGCGCCAAGGAAGTCGTCACCTCGGACAAGACCCGTGCGGAGCGCAAGGCCCAGACCAAGGCCGACATCAAGGCCGGCAAGACCCAGCCGGCCGGCGAAGCAGCGATGCCCGTCGCCGAGCCGGCGAAGAAGTAATTCTTCGCCGCGCCGCACCCCGCGGCGCCAAAGAGAAAGCGGCCCTCCGGGGCCGCTTTTCATTTGTCCGCTTGCAAAGCGGCGCGACTTGTCAGCCGCGGTAGCGCACCCAGTTCGGCTGCTTGCCCGCCGCCAGCTCGAACGAATCCGGATACTTGCGAAAGAGCTTGGTCGACGCCCCGCTCTTGGAGAGCAGGCCTTCGCGGCGCAGCGCCTCGGCGGCGACGTTGAGCTCGACCTTGCGTCCGCTCGCCAGTTCAGGCAACGCGTCGAGCCAGCGGGCGACGTCATCGGGCAGTTCGGCCGCACGCCGCGTAGTCGGTGCAGACGCGGGAGCGGCCGCAGCACGGCGCGCCGGCGCCGGGGCGAGTGCCGGTTCGTCTTCGTCGACATCGCGCGACTTGACCGGCGCCGCCCGTGTCGTGCGCTTGCGCGCCACTGGCAGATCGACGAAGGCGTCGTAGGCGCGCGGCGATTCGGCGCCGGTCTTGCCCTCCTGGCCGACGCCCTCGACGCGGCAGCCGAGCTCGCGCAGGTGAACGACCAACGGCGCGAAATCGGAGTCCGAGGCGACGATGACGACGACCAGCGGCACACTGGTCGCGCAGAGCTGCACGGCGTCGACGGCCAGGGCGATGTCGGTGCAGTTCTTGCCGGCGGTGGCGTTGACCATCGCCCGCATCGAGTGCTCCTTGAAGAACGCGAGGTTCTTCTGCGCAAACTCGGCCGAGCAGTAGCAACGTCGCACGTGGACGGCGCCGTGCTCCTTCTGCTTCAGGGCGAGTGCCCGCTCGATGATGTCGAGCGAGACGTTGTCGGCGTCGACGAGGAAGAGGACGCGTTCGTCGATGCTCATGGTGCGTTCGATTCGGTTGGGTGTTCGTCGACGCGGAGAGCCCACGCCAGGGTCTCGCCGCCGGCGAGCGGCTTCAACTCGGCGCCGCCGAACGGCAGCGTCTCGGGCACGGTCCACGACCGGCGCTCGAGGGTGACGCTGCCGCGGTTCGGCGGCAAGCCGTAGAACGCCGCGCCGTTCAGGCTTGCGAAGTCTTCGAAACGATCGAGCGCACCGGCCCGATCGAAGGCCTCGGCGTAGAGCTCGAGCGCGTGCAGTCCGGTGTAGCAACCGGCACAGCCGATCGCGATCTCCTTCAGCACCGCGGCATGCGGCGCGCTGTCGGTGCCGAGGAAGAAGCGTCCGCTTCCGGAGGTCGCCGCCTTCACCAGGGCGAGCCGATGCACTTCCCGTTTCAGGATCGGCAGGCAGTACCAGTGCGGACGGATGCCGCCCAGGAAGATCGCGTTACGGTTGTAGAGCAGGTGATGCGCGGTGATCGTCGCGCCCGTCTTGTCGCCCGCCTCGGCGACGTACTGCGCGCCGTCCTTGGTCGTGACGTGCTCGAGCACGATCTTCAGGCCCGGGAAACTGCGCCGCAACCCGAGCAGATGCCGCTCGATGAAGACCGCCTCGCGGTCGAACACGTCGACCTCGGGATCGGTGACTTCGCCGTGCACGAGCAGGACGATGCCTTCGCGCTCGGCGGCTTCGAGCACGCCGCTGACGCGCTTCAGGTCGGTGACTCCGGCATCGCTGTTCGTCGTGGCGCCGGCCGGGTAGAGCTTGATCGCGAGCACGCCGGCTTCCCGTGCCCGCTTCATCTCGTCCGGCGGCGTCGTGTCGGTAAGGTAGAGCGTCATCAACGGCTCGAAGCTCGCGCCGGCGGGCAATGCGTCGACGATGCGCTGTCGGTAGGCGAGCGCCTGCTCGACGCGCGCTACCGGCGGCCGAAGATTCGGCATGACGATCGCACGCGCGAACTGGCGCGCGCTGTCCGGCAGCACGGCGGCAAGCGCCGCGCCGTCGCGAAGATGCAGATGCCAGTCGTCGGGCCGGGTGATCGTGATCTGATCGGGCATCGGCGAATTGTCCCACCCGCGGGTGGTTCGCCGGCCGGAGGCGGTCAGTGCGGCGCCGGGCCGAAGACGCGCATCACCGCGGCCGTGCGCGTCTCGACGCCGAGCTTCTCGTAGATGCGCTGCAGGTGCTTTTGCACCGTGCGGTGACTGCAGCCGAGAATGACGCCGATGTCGCGATCCGTCTTGCCGCCGGCGAGCCAGTCGAGCACGTCGCGCTCGCGCGGGGTCAGGGCGAGCGCCGTCGGGTCGCGCAGCGCGGTTGCCGGAGAAGCGGACCGGGCTGGCGCACGAAGCGCAGCGAACAGCCGTGACAGCACCGGCCCGACGCGGTCGAGCAACTCGAGATCGCCGTCAGAGAAGTCGCGCCGCTTACGATTGAGGACGAAGCTCACCAGCACCTCATCGTCGACCTCGATCGGCACCGCGACAACGTGGTCGATGCCGATGCGCCGGTAGTACTCGCTGTAGAGCGCGCTGTGGCGGAAGCGCGAGAACGGCGCCGAGTCGCTGATGCGGTGCGCGCCACGGCCGCGCTGCATGGCGTGGTAGCGCACCAAGGGATGCACCGAGAAGTGCCGGTCGAAACAGGCTCTGTCCTCGGCGCCGAGGCGCTCGTCGGGAAAGCCGGTGACTTCGCGCCGACCCGTCTTCAGGTGGCAGATCGACAGCGTCGTCAGCTCGGCCGGCACGAGGGCCGACAGTTCGCGCACGCCGGCCCGCGCGAACGCCACGCCGTCCGACGACTGCTCGGCGATCGCGCCTAGCGAGCAAAAGCCGCGCTCGAGGTCGGCTCGTCTGAGCATTTGCAACTCCCCTGCCGCCGCCACGATTTACGCAAGGCTGCGTATTCCCGCGTTTGGCGCTGCCCAGCAAGCTACGCCATCGCCAGCCGGCCTGCAAGGAGAATCTTCTATGCCGCACCTCTCACACGCCACGCCCGCCGCGGAGCTCGCATCGTGAGCGCCGCTGTGCTCTC
>JBBRLS010000054.1:0-28633 GCA_038231215.1 Burkholderiales bacterium
AAGGGCGGCAAGGTCGTCGACAAGGCCTGGGTGCCGCTCGGCACCAAGGACTACGCCGCGGTGGTCGCGAAGATTCCCAAGGACATCGACGCCGTCGTCGTCGTCCTCGGCGGCTCGGACGCGGTGAACTTTCTCAACCAGTACGAGCAGGCGGGCGGCAGCAAGCCGATGGTCGGCGGCACGATCACGGTCGACCAGACGGTGCTCAACTACAAGGGCAAGCGCCGCGAGTCGCTGCTCGGCACGATGTCGGCCGGGCCGATGGCCGACTCGATCGACACGCCGGAGTGGAAGAAGTTCGTCGCCGACTACAAGGCCCAGTTCAAGGACGGCTTCCCGAGCCCGTCGCTGTTCGCCTACCTGTACTACATCAACACCCGGGCCACGCTCGAGGCGCTCGATGCGGTCAAGGGCGACCTCTCGAACGGCCAGAAGGCCTACCGCGCGGCGCTGCAGAAGACGGACTTCAAGGGCCCGGCCGGCGAGGTCAAGATCGACAGCAATCGCAACGGCGTCGGCACGACCTACATCACGGAAGTGACGAAGGCGGCCGACGGCTCGTTCTACAACAAGGTCGTCAAGACGGTGCCGAACATCTCGCAGACGCTCGGCCTGCCTGAAGCCGACTTCAAGAAGATGGGCCTGGGCTCGCGCGACGTGCCCGACTGCCGCAAGTAAGAAGAACGATCGATGGCGTCGATCACCTCGCTTCGCCCGCGCAGCCGAGATAACGCCGCGCGGGCGCGACCCAGCGCATCGGCCGGCAGCACGCTGCTGTCGGCCGATGCGCTGGTGCTCGCCGGCGTGAGCCGCGTCTTCGGCGCGCTGCGCGCCGTCGACGACGTGTCGCTTTCGGTGGCGGCGGGCGAGAAGGCGGCGATCCTCGGCTCCAACGGAGCCGGCAAGACGACGCTCTTCAACGCCATCACCGGCGACTTTCCGCCCACCTCCGGGCGGATCCATTTCTTCGGCGAAGACATCACGGCGCTGCCGCCGCACGAGCGCATCAGGAAGGGCCTGCGCCGCACGTACCAGTCTTCGCTGCTGTTTCGCGACCTCACGGTGCGCGACAACCTCTTCCTCGCGGTGCGCGGCGTGGCCAGCGGCCGCTTCAGTTTCTGGCGCGCGGGCGTGAGCCACGCCTCGACGATCGCGACCAACGACCTGCTCGATCGCGCGAGGCTTTCGCACATCGCCGACGAGCGCGTCGCCAACCTGGCGCATGGCCAGCAGCGCCAGCTCGAGATCGGCATGGCGCTGGCGGGTGCGCCGCGCCTCATCCTGTTCGACGAGCCGGCCGCCGGCCTCTCGCCCGCCGAGCGGCGTGAGCTCGTCGCCTTGCTCGGATCGCTGCCGCCACACATGAGCTACCTGCTCATCGAGCACGACCTGGAGATCGCGATGCGCGCGGCGACCCGCGTCACGGTGATGCACAACGGCCGCGTGCTCAAGAGCGGCACGCCCGACGAGATCGAGAACGACGCCCAAGTGCAAGCCATCTACATGGGAGGCAAACACTGATGGCTGCGCGCGCCGACAAGGACGCGCCGCGTCCGGCCGGACCGGTGCTCGCCATCGAGCATCTCGACGTCTACTACGGTCGTGCCCATGTCCTGCAAGGCGTGAGCCTGACGCTGGAGCGCGGCGTGCTGGCGATCGTCGGCCGCAACGGCATGGGCAAGACGACCCTCTGCAACGCGATCACCGGGCTGGTCCCTTCCACCGGCAGCGTCAGGCTGTTCGGCACCGAGATCCGCGGCATGGCGCCGCATCGCATCACGCAACGCGGCATCGCCTACGTGCCGCAAGGGCGGCGCGTCTGGCCCTCGCTCAGCGTCGACGAGACCTTGCGCCTGGTCGCGCCGCACAAGCGCGACGTCGAGCGCATCTACACGATGTTCCCGCGGCTGGCCGAGCGCAAAGGCAACGGCGGCGCGCAGCTCTCGGGCGGCGAGGCGCAGATGCTGGCGATCGGCCGCGCCTTGCTGCTCGAGCCGAAGCTGCTCGTGATGGACGAGCCGACCGAAGGCCTCGCGCCGATGATCGTCGAGCAGGTCGTCGAGGCCTTGCGCGGGCTGGCCGCCGAGAGCGAGATCTCGGTGTTGCTGATCGAGCAGAACCTGGGCGTCGCCATCGACGTGGCCGATCGCATCGGCGTGATGGTCAATGGGCGCATCGCCCACGAGATGGCAGCCGCCGAGCTCGGCGCCGACCGCGAATTGCAGGAGCGTCTGCTCGGCTTGCGCTCCGGTGGTGGTGACGACGATGGCGTCGATACACCGCCGATCGCCGCCGGCGAAGCGGCAACGACGCAGGTGTTCACGGTGCGTCGCGCCCACGGCGACGGCGCGCCTTCGATGGACGACATGGCGCCACGCACGGTGCGGGGCTTCAACCGCTGGAATGCCGGAGGCACGGCCGCGCCCGTCGCCGACATCGCGCGGTCTTCCGCAGAACCCCCACCCTCACCGCAACCCTCTCCTGCCAGCGTGAGAGGAAGAGGGCAGGTGTTCGACTTTCCGGTGGCGGCGACGAGCGGCCGCGCCGCCTACGTCGCCGGCACCTTCGACACGAAGGGGCGCGAGCTTCATTTCCTGCGCCAGTGCCTGGAAAAGCTCGGCCTGCGCGTCGTCACCGTCGACCTCTCGACCTCGGGCAAGCCTTCCACGGCGAGCGTGCATCCGCGCGAGGTGGCGCGCCATCATCCGGGCGGCGAGACGGCGGTCTTCAGCGGCGACCGCGGCAGCGCGGTCACGGCGATGGCGCTCGCCTTCGAGACCTTCGTGCGAACGCGAAGCGACCTCGGCGGCCTGATCGGCGCCGGCGGCTCGGGCGGCACTTCGCTCGCCACCGCCGGCATGCGCGCGTTGCCGATCGGCGTGCCCAAGGTGATGGTCTCGACGATGGCCAGCGGCGACACGCGGCCCTACGTCGGCCCGAGCGACATCTGCATGATGTATTCGGTCACCGACGTGCAGGGCATCCATCGCATCAGCGAGCAGGTGCTGGCCAACGCCGCGCATGCCCTGGCCGGGATGATCACGCATCCGCCGTCGATCTCGCCGACCAACAAGCCGGCTCTCGGCCTGACGATGTTCGGCGTGACGACGACCTGCGTGCAGGCGGTCGTCAAGCGCCTCGAGAACGACTACGACTGCCTCGTCTTCCACGCCACCGGCGTCGGCGGCCAGTCGATGGAAAAGCTCGCCGACTCCGGCCTGCTCGCCGGCGTGATCGACGTCTCGACGACCGAGATCGCCGACGAGATCGGCGGCGGCGTGCTCTCCGCCGGGCCGACCCGGCTCGACGTGTTCGCGCGCCACGCGCTGCCCTACGTCGGCTCGTGCGGCGCCCTCGACATGGTGAACTTCGGCGCCTGGGACACGGTGCCCGAGCGCTTTCGTACTCGCAAGCTCTATCGCCACAACGCGACCGTGACCTTGATGCGCACGACCACCGACGAGTGCCGTGCCATCGGCCTCTTCATCGCTGACAAGCTCAACGCCATGGCTGGCCCGGTGCGCTTCCTGATCCCCAAGGGCGGCGTCTCGGCGATCGACCGGCCCGGCCAGCCCTTTCACGACCCCGACGCTGACCGCGCCCTGTTCTCAGCGCTCGAAGAGCGCTTTCGGCCGAGCGCCGATCGCAAGCTCGTCCGCCTGCCGATGCATATCAACGACGAGCCCTTCGCCGACGCCCTGGTCGCCGCGTGGCGCGAGATCTCGGCGACGGCGCAGCGCAACTCACCCGCACGAACCCATGCCCCGCATCGCTAGACAGACCCTCCTCGACCGCTTTCGCGCCAAGATCGCGGCGGGCCGGCCCTTGATCGGCGGCGGCGCCGGCACCGGCCTCTCGGCCAAGTGCGAAGAAGCCGGTGGCATCGACCTCATCGTCATCTACAACTCGGGCCGCTACCGCATGGCCGGGCGCGGCTCGCTCGCCGGGCTGCTCGCCTACGGCAACGCCAACGAGATCGTCTGCGAGATGGCGCACGAGGTGCTGCCGGTCGTGAAGCACACGCCCGTGCTCGCAGGCGTCAACGGCACCGACCCGTTCATGATCGCCGACGAGTTCCTGCAGCGACTCATCGGCCTGGGCTTTTCGGGCGTGCAGAACTTCCCGACGGTCGGCCTCATCGACGGCACGTTCCGCGCCAACCTCGAAGAGACCGGCATGGGCTACGGCCTCGAGGTCGAGCTGATCGCGCGCGCCAACGCGCTCGACTTGCTGACGACACCCTACGTGTTCGACGAGGCGCAGGCGAAGGCGATGACCGCGGCCGGCGCCGACATCGTCGTCTGCCATTTCGGCCTCACGACCGGCGGCGCGATCGGCGCCGAAACCGCGCTCACGCTGGCCGACTGCGTGCCGCTGATCGAAGCGCGCGCCGCCGCGGCGCGCAGTGTGCGCAGCGACGTGATCGTGCTCTGCCACGGGGGCCCGATCGCGACGCCCGACGACGCGGCCTGGATCCTCGGCCAGTGCCCGTCGTGCGACGGCTTCTATGGCGCCAGCTCGATGGAGCGGCTGCCGACCGAGATCGCGCTCACTGAGACGACCATACGCTTTGTGCGGATCGAACCACTTCGTCATCCTGAGCGAAGCGAAGGATCGCAGCGCAGCGAAGGCCGAGATCCTTCGCTGCGCTCAGGATGACAGGACTACGGAGACAACAACCATGAACGGCGCTCAATTCGGCAGCTTCATCCTCGGGCTGATCGTCGTCGCGATCGTCGTCGCGATCGCGGTCTGGCTGCTGCACTGGCTCTACCTGCGCAGCTCCAAGGAGCGCTCGTTCGTGCGCACCGGCCTGGGCGGGCAGAAGGTTGTGCTCGACGGCGGCGCCTTCGTGCTGCCGATCGTCCACGACGTGATCCCCGTCAACATGAACACGCTGCGCCTGGAGGTGACGCGCGGCCGCGACAAGGCGCTGATCACGCGCGACCGCATGCGCGTCGACCTGATGGCCGAGTTCTACGTTCGCGTCGCGGCGCGTCCCGAAGCGGTGGCCGCGGCGGCGCAAACGCTCGGCCTTCGCACCATGGAACCCGAGCAGCTCAAGGAGCTGGTCGAGGGCAAGTTCGTCGACGCGCTTCGCACCGCAGCCGCCGAGATGACGATGGAAGAGCTGCACGAGAAGCGCGGCGCCTACGTCAGAAAAGTGCGTGAGACGGTGGCCGAGGATCTGACCAAGAACGGCCTCGAGCTCGAGTCGGTGTCGCTGACCCAGCTCGACCAGACCGGCATGGAGTACTTCAACCCGAGCAACGCCTTCGACGCCGAGGGCCTGACGCGACTGACCGAGACGATCGAGCAGCGCAAGAAGCAGAGGAACGACGTCGAGCAGGACACGCTGATCGCCATCCGCAACAAGAACCTCGAGGCCGAGAAGCTCTCGCTCGAGATCGACCGCGAAAGCGAATATGCGCGCCTCAGTCAGCAGCGCGAGGTCGAGATCGCGCGCGCCCGCCAGCGTGCCGAGCTGATGACCGAGCGCGCCCTGCGCGAGGAGCAGGGAGAGAGCGCACAGATCGCCGCCAAGCAGACCATCGACGCGGCGCGCATCCGCTCGGAGCAGACGATCGAGCAGGAGCGGATCGGCAAGGAACGCGCGATCCAGTCGGCCGAGATCGACCGGCGCATGACCGTCGAGCTGGCCGAGCAGAAGCGCGCCATCGCCGTGGCGAAAGAGAGCGAGGCGCAGAGCGTCGCCCAAGCCGCGGCCGACACGGCGCGTGCCGATGCCGTGACAGCAGAGGAGAAGGTCTTCACCGCGCGTGAGGTCGAGATGGCCGAGCGCAAGAAGGCGATCGAGCTGATCGGCTCGCGCCAGGCGGCCGAGCGCGATGCGCTGCGCCTGACCAGCGCGGCGCGCGCCGAGAAGGACGCGAGCGCCGACCGCGGCGCCGCGGTGCGCGCCCAGGCCGAGGCCGACGCCGATGCCGACAAGATCAAGTCGATGGCGATGCGCGTGCGCGCCGAGATCGAGGCCGAGGCCCTGCGCATGATGAACGACGCGCACAACATGCTCTCACCCGAGGCGCGCATGTCGGCCCTGCGCATGCGCCTGGTCGAGAAGGCCGAAGGCATCATCCGCGAGTCGGTGCGGCCGATGGAGAAGATCGAGGGCATCAAGATCCTGCACGTCGACGGCCTCGGCGGCGGCGGCGGCCACGGCATGAACGGCGATGGCCACGGCGGTGGCGGCAACTTCTCCGACGGCCTGGTCAACTCGGCCCTGCGCTTTCGCGCCCAGGCGCCGCTGGTCGACCAGTTGCTGCGCGAGATCGGCATCGAGGGCGGCGACATCCAGCGCCTGGTCGGCGGCGTGAGCGGCGCGCAGGTGGCACTGCCTCCTGCCGCACCCAGCGTGCCGAAGGAATAGCCCGTGATCAAGGTCTATGTCTCGTCGGTGATCGACGCGAGCGCCGACACGGTGTGGTCGCGCATTCGCGACTTCAACGCCATGCCGCAGTGGCATCCGGGCATCGCCGACAGCCGCATCGAGAACGGCGACTCCAGCGATCGCGTCGGCTGCATCCGTCACTTCCATACCAAGGATGGCGGCATGATCCGCGAGCGGCTGCTCGCGCTCTCGGACTACGACTACTCGTGCGTCTACGAAATCATCGAGAGCCCGATGGGCGTCGAGAACTACGTGGCTACGCTCAAGCTCACGCCGGTGACCGACGGCGCGCGCTGCTTTGCCGAGTGGAGCGCCGAGTTCGACTGCGCCGAGGCGCGCGAGAAGGAGCTGGTCGAGACGATCGGCGACGGCGTGTTCCAGGGCGGCTTCGACGCCTTGAAGCAGCATTTCAGGCGCCGCTGACGGCGGCGCCTTTCCCGGGCCGGTCGGCTCGTTTTTTTAACATCGACTGGAGAGAGCAAATGCGCGGAATACATGCACTGGGTCTGGTGGCGGCGCTGTGGGCCACCTCACTGGCGATCGCCGCCGAACCGATGAAGTTGCCACCGCTGAAGAAGCAGGCGAGCGTGAAAAAGGTCGTCGACGAGCACCTCGATGCACTCAACAAGTGCGACTGGAATCGCCTGATGGCGCAGTACCCGAACGACGTCGAAATCCATCTTCCGGATGGCACCATCAGCAACGGCCGCGCCAAGGTCGGCGAGTTGTTCGCGGGCTTCTGCAAGGCGCGCCCCGACGGCCTCAAGGGCTTGAAATTCACCACCGAGAGCGCGTACCTGGTCGGCAACACATTGAACGTGCAGTGGCGCGCCGAGGCTGACTTTCTGAGCGAGCCCTACAAAGGCTCGGATGCCTACGTCACGCGCGATGGGCTGATGGCAGCGCAGGTGACCACCTTCGACGGCAGCAAGCTCAAGTTCAAGCCCTAGCGATCCGGAACGCGCCGCCTTTTCGCCGATGCTCCAGCACGTCGTCCGCTCGACCGTCATCGACGCGCCTATCGAGCGCGTGTGGGCGGTGCTGCGCGACTTCAACAGCCACGACCAGTGGCACGACGTGGTCGCCGAAAGCCGCATCGAAGGCGAGGAGCGCGGCGACCAGGTCGGCTGCGTGCGCAGCTTCACGCTGAAGGACGGCAACCGCATCCGCGAGCAGCTCCTGACGCTCTCGGACACCGACTACAAGAGCACCTATTGCATCGTCGAGGCGACAGTGCCGCTGCTGCGCTACGTCTCCACCGTGACGCTCAAGCCCGTCACCGACGGCAACCGCACCTTCTGGCATTGGGAATCGACCTTCGCCACGCCGCCCGGCCAGGAGCGAGAGCTGCGCGAGATGGTGGCGAGGGACGTGTACGAGGCAGGCTTTGCCAACCTGCGTCGGCATCTGCAGCAGGGCGGCGATCGGCGCGGCCCGTCGGGCGCGGCGAGCATACCGTCGGCGCTGCCGATGGAGGCTCGCTGCGCCATCGTGCGCCACTACGGCGGGCCCGAGGTGCTGCAAGCCGACGATGTCGAGGCGGCTGCTCCGAACGCAGGCGAGGTGCGCATCCGCCATCGCGCCATCGGCGTCAACTACCTCGACGTCTATCTGCGCAAGGGCTGGATCCCGTCGATGCTGCCGCTGCCGGGCGTGCCAGGCATGGAAGCGGCAGGGACCGTCATCGACGTCGGTGCGAACGTGAACGGGCTGCTGCCTGGCGATCGCGTCGCCTGCCTCGGGCCGGTGGCGGGCGCGTACTGCAGCGTGCGCACTGTGCCGGCGTCGTGGGTCGTTCGCCTGCCCCCGGCCGTCGAGGACGAAACCGCGGCGGCGATGCTGCTCAAGGGGATCACCGCCGACTTCCTGCTGCGCGACCTCGGCCGTGTCGGCCCCGGCACACGCCTGCTCGTCCATGCAGCGGCCGGCGGCGTCGGCCTCCTCGTCTGCGCCTGGGCGCGACGGCTGGGCGCGACCGTGATCGGCACCGTCTCGAGTGAAGAAAAGGCGCGCGTGGCGCGCGAGTACGGCTGCGCCCACCCGATCGTGACGCGCGAGCATCGCTTCGCCGACGCGGTGCAGGCGCAGTTCGGCGGCGCCGACGTCGTGATCGACGGCATCGGCGATGCGGCGCGCGAGGAGAACTTCGCCGTGCTGGCGCGGCGCGGCCACTGGATCAGCCTCGGCCAGGCGAGCGGCGCGCTCGAGCCGATCTCGGCCGATCGCCTGGTGCATAAGTCGATCACCTTCTCGCGACCCGCCGTCTTCGACTACGTGGCGACCAACGCCGAGCTGGCCGAGCGGGCCGGCCGCGTCTGGGCCGCGCTCGCCGATGGCACTTTGAAGCTGCCGCCGATCGAGCGACATTCGCTGTCAGCGGCGAGCGAAGCCCATGCCCGGCTCGAGTCGCGGCGCACCATCGGTGCGCTCGTCCTGATCGCCTGATCGCCTGATCGCAAGAGAATCACAGCAGTAACACCGAGAAGGAGGCCGCCATGATCGTCGGCATGAACCACTTCACTGTCATCGCCGAAGACAAGCAGAAGACGCTGGACTTCTACGTCGGCCTGCTCGGCCTCGCCGAAGGCTGGCGACCCGCCCTCGGCTTCGACGGCGCCTGGCTCTACGGCGGCGGCACGCAGGCGATCCTGCATCTGTACTTCGACCGCAAGCCGCCCGCGCAACGCGCCGGCGTGATCGACCACATGGCATTCACCGCCAGCGGCGTGAAGGACGTGAAGGCGCGTTTCGATGCCGCCGACGTCAAGTACGACCTGCGCCGGCAGGTCGACTCGGGCATCTGGCAGCTCTTCACCTACGACCCGAACGGTGCCAAGGTCGAGCTCGACTTCGATCCCGCGGAGAGCCTCTGACGGCGAAGGTTTCGCGCGGACGTGTAGGCTTCGCTCTTCGCGTTTCTTCGGCCTCGCACCCTGAATGGCTCCGCATCCCTACTACGAGCGGCACATCTTCTTCTGTCTCAACGATCGCGAGAACGGCGAGAACTCGTGCGCGCACCACGCCGCAAAGGCCGGCTTCGACCACTGCAAGTCGCGCGTCAAGAAAGAGCAACTCGCCGGCCCGGGCAAGATCCGTGTCAACAAGGCGGGCTGCATGGACCGCTGCGCCGGCGGACCCGTCGCCGTGGTTTATCCCGAAGGCACCTGGTACACCTACGTCGACAACAGCGACATCGACGAGATCGTCGATTCGCACCTTAAGCAGGGCAAGGTCGTCGAGCGTCTGCTCCTGCCGCCCGACGTCGGCCGCTAGGCCAGGCCGGCCCGCATCGAGGCATGAATCCGCGCACGGTTCGCGAGGAGATCGCCGGGCCGGCCGGGCGCATCGAGTGCGCCATCGACCTGCCCGAAGGCAAGCCGCGCGGCGTGGCCGTCGTCTGCCATCCGCATCCGCAGGGCGGCGGCACGCTGGACAACAAGGTGGCGCAAACGCTGGCCCGCGCTTTCGTGCAACTCGGCTGGGCGAGCGTGCGCTTCAACTTTCGCGGCGTCGGCCGTTCCGAAGGCACCTGGGACGATGGCCGTGGCGAGGTCGACGACGCGCTCGCGGTCGTGGCCGCGGCGCGGGCGCGCGAAGAGTTCGCGGCCTTGCCGCTGGCACTGGCCGGCTTCTCGTTCGGAGGCTACGTCGCTGCCGAGGCGGCCGCGCGATTGCCAGAGGGCGCGAAGGCCCTGCGCCTCGCGCTCGTTGGCGCCTCGACCGAGAAGCAGCAGGTGCCGAACGTGCCAGCCGACACCGTCGTCGTGCACGGCGAGAGCGACGACGTCGTGCCGCTCTCGGCCACCCTCGACTGGGCCCGGCCGCAGGCCCTGCCCGTGATCGTGCTGCCCGGTGTCGGCCATTTCTTCCACGGCCAGATCGCGCTGCTGAAATCCGTGCTCGTGCGTGAACTGCACGAGCTCGCCGCGGTCTGACCGCTTCCTTTCCCGTTTCCTGACCGAAGACCTCTCGATGCCGATCCGTTCCTTGTTTGCCGCGCGTTTTGCCGCCTTTTTGTTCGCCGCTTCGTTCGCCACGCTGTCCTTCGCGCAAGCATTGCAGCCGCCCGAAGTCGCCGCCAAGAGCTTTCTCGTGCTCGACCTGACGACCGACCAGACGCTGGCCGAGCGCAACGCCGACGCCACGGCCGACCCGGCTTCGCTGACCAAGCTGATGACCGCCTACGTCGTCTTCCAGGCGCTTCGCGAGAAGAAGCTGACGCTCGAGCAGGAGCTGCCCGTTTCCGCACGCGCCTGGGCCGAACGCAAGGGCGGCGGCTCGCTGATGTTCATCGACACGACGATGCATCCGAAGGTCGACGAGCTGCTCAAGGGCCTGATCGTGCAAAGCGGCAACGACGCGGCGGTGGCGCTGGCCGAGTCGGTCGGCGGCACGGTCGAAGGCTTCGTGGCGATGATGAACCGCCAGGCGCAGGCTTGGGGCCTGAAGAACACCGCGTACAAGAACGTCGCCGGGTTGACCGAGCCGGGGCACAAGAGCACGGCGCGTGACGTGGCGACGGTGGCCACGCACATCATCCGCGACTTTCCCGAGTACTTTCCGTACTACTCGATCAAGGACTACAAGTACAACAACATCTCGCAGCCGAATCGCAACCTGTTGCTGCGCCGCGATCCCACCGTCGACGGCATGAAGACCGGCTTCACCGACGCCGCCGGCTACTGCCTGCTGGCCACGGCGCAGCGCGAGTTTCCGAACCTCGGCACGGCCGGTGGCGCGGGCAAGCGCCGCATCCTCACCGTCGTGCTCAACACGACGTCGATGGAGGCGCGTGCCAACGAGAGCCAGAAGCTGCTCAACTGGGGCTTCCAGGCCTTCGACACGGTGCGCCTCTTCGACGACGGCAAGCCGATCGCCACGGCCCTGGTGTGGAAGGGCAAGGACCGTGAGGTGAAGCTCGCCGCGCCGGGTGCCGTGTTCGTCAGCGTGCCCAAGGGCGAAGGCGGCAAGTTGCAGACCAAGGTCGAGCGCACCGACCCGCTGGTGGCGCCGCTCGCCAAGGGTCAGCGCGTGGGCACCACCAAGGTTGCGACCGCCGCCGGCACGCCGGTCATCGAGCTGCCGCTGATCGTGATGGAAGGCGTCGAGCAGGCCGGCATCTTCGGCCGCGCCTGGGACGCGATCCGGCTCTGGATCAAGTGACGTGGATGCCGTCAGCGACGGCATCCACGTCATCCTGAGCGCCCGCACTGCAGTCATCCTGAGCGCAGCGAAGGATCTCGGACGTCGGGAGACCCTTCGCTCCGCTCAGGGTGACAATATTCCTCATGAACATTCCGCACTCGCTCTGCTACCTGAACGGCGAATACCTGCCGCTCTCAGAGGCCAAGGTCTCGGTGCTCGACCGTGGCTTCGTCTTCGGCGACGGCATCTACGAGGTTGTTCCGGTCTACGGCAACAAGCTCTTCCGCTTCGACGAGCACATGGCGCGCCTCGCGCGGAGTCTTGCCAAGCTGCGCATCGACAACCCGCACGACCGCGAGCAATGGCTGGAGCGCTGCCGCAAGCTCGTCGCCGCGCTCGCCGAGCACGGCGGCGCGACCGACCAGGTCGTCTACCTCCAGGTGACGCGCGGCGTCGCGGTGCGCGATCACGTCATGCCGCTCGGCGTGGTGCCGACCGTCTTCATGATGTCGAGTGCCATGAAGCCGGCCAGCGGCGAGGCGCGCCACCAGGGCGTGGCCTGCATCAGCGCGCGCGACTTCCGCTGGGAGCGTGGCGACATCAAGAGCATCTCGTTGCTCGGCAACGTGCTGGCGCGGCAGATCTCGGCCGACCACGACGCCGCCGAGACCATCATGTTCCGCGACGGCTTTCTTACCGAGGCGGCGGCGTCGAATGTCTGGATCGTGCACGAAGGCGCGGTGCTCGGGCCGCCCAAGAGCGAGCACGTGCTCGAAGGCATTCGCTACGAGCTGATCAGAGAGCTCTGCGAGGAGTGCGGCATCGCCTTCAACCTGCGCCCGATCGTCGAGGGTGAGGTCATGGCCGCTGACGAAGTGCTGCTCAGCTCGGCGACCAAGGAGGTGCTGCCGGTGACCACGCTCGACGGCGAAGGCGTCGGCCACGGCGCCCTTCGCGGCAAGCCCGGGCCGGTGTATGCGAAGCTCTACGAGGCTTATCAGCGAGCCAAGCAGACGCAATCGATTTGAGTCCCATGGGCTGGCCGGGTCGCACGATTGCATCCGTGCCGGCTGCCCGCATATCGGAGCGATGGAAGCACAAACTGTCATGCAGGACATCCCGCCCGAAAAGTCGCTGATCGACTATCCGTCGCGCTTTCCGATCAAGGTGATGGGCGTGAACGCCGAGGGCTACGTGCACGCGGTGACCGAGATCGCGCGCCGCTTCGATCCGGCCTTCGACGCCTCGTCGATCGAGCTGCGGCCGAGCAGCGGTTCCAAGTACCTGGGCGTGACGATCACCGTCAACGCCACCAGCCGCGAACAGCTCGACGAGCTGTACCGCACGCTGTCGACGCATCCGCTGGTCAAGGTCGTGCTGTAAGCCTTCTCCCTCTCCCGCCGTGCGGGAGAGGGCCGGGGTGAGGGCGAATGTCGGGCGAGAATGGCGCTATCCACAGGGGAGCGCCGTGCCTGAAACCATCCGAGAGACTCAGTTCGAATCGGCGTTGGCGCACTACGAAACGGCGCTTCAGCGGCTCCACGAGGTAGCGGAGATGGAGCAAACGGGCATCGTCCGCGACGCATTGATCCACCGGTTCGTCAACGCTTTCGAAACGGCGTGGCGTGCCATGCGACGACTGTTGGCCATGGAAGGCGTTCACGCTGCCCCTGAGGCAGGCGTCGTCCTGGCCGCGGCCCCGGCAAGCCTGTTGTCGAACGACGAAGCTGCGTGGGGCCGCGCACTCGCGCTCCGCGACAACTCCCCGCAAGCACATCGGGTCGAAATAGCCGACGAGCTGATCGCCTTCGTACGCGCGAGTGCGCTGCCGAGCTTCGATCGATTGCAGTCGCAGTTCCATGCGCACTTCGGCGCGGCGCCGGGGACTGTCCCCGCATGAGCCAGGTCCTGATCAACCAGTACCTCGGCGAGCTCGACCGACTCAAGAAGGTCGGCGGCACACACCGCGAATCCGTGGTTCGTGAAGCCTTCAAGGATTTGCTCAAGGGCTGGGGCAAGCAGCACGACCTCGTGTTCATTCCCGAATACAAGCTCGACAGCGCCACCAACGACAAGCGCTTCGTCGACGGCGCGCTGCTCTACGAACTACGGGTGCCCTTCGGCTATTGGGAAGCCAAGGACGACAAGGACGATCTCGACGCCGAGATCGCCGCCAAGTTCAAGCGCGGCTATCCGCAGGACAACATCATCTTCGAGGACAGCACGCAGGCGGTGTTGATCCAGCATCGCGAAGAGGTGATGCGTTGCGACGTGACCGACGTGAAGCAGCTCGAAAAGCTGATAAAGCTCTTCTTCGCGTTCGAACGCGCCGAGATCGCCGATTTCCGCAGGGCCGTTGCGCAGTTCAAGACCGACCTGCCCGCCGTGCTCGAAGCCCTGCGCTCGATGATCGAGAAGGCGCATCAGGCGAACGCGGCATTTGCTGCGGCTTCGAAGGCGTTTCTTCAACACGCGCAGGAAGCGATCAACCCTTCTCTCGGCGAAGCCGACGTGCGCGAGATGCTGATCCAGCACATCCTCACCGAAGAGATCTTCTCCAAGGTTTTCGACAGCGAGTTCCACCGCGACAACAACGTCGCGAAGAAGCTCTACGAGCTGGAAGAGACCTTCTTCACCGGCGGACTGAAGAAGAGCACGCTCAAGGGGCTCGAGACCTACTACGCCGCCATCCGCGCGGCGGCCGCGCAGATCGGCAGCCATCACGAGAAGCAGACCTTTCTCAAGGTGATCTACGAGAACTTCTACAAGGTCTACAACGCCAAGGCGGCCGATCGCCTGGGCGTCGTCTACACGCCGAACGAGATCGTTCGTTTCATGATCGAAGGCGCCGATTGGCTGTGCGAGAAGCACTTCGGCCGCAACCTGATCGACAAGAACGTCGAGATCCTCGACCCGGCCACGGGCACCGGCACCTTCATCAGCGAACTGCTCGAATACTTTCGCGGCTCGCCCGCCAAGCTGAAGCACAAGTACGAGGAGGAGCTGCACGCCAACGAGGTGGCGATCCTGCCCTACTACGTGGCTAACCTGAACATCGAGGCAACGTATGCCGCGATCACCGGCGAGTACGCCGAGTTCAGGAACCTGTGCTTCGTCGACACGCTCGACAACGTCGGCGCGCACACGGCCGCGCATGGGCAGACGGCCAGTCTGTTCGGCAGCGTCAGCGAGGAGAACGTGGCTCGCATCAAGCGCCAGAACACGCGCAAGATCAGCGTCGTCATCGGCAACCCGCCGTACAACGCGAACCAGGCCAACGAGAACGACAACAACAAGAACCGCGAGTATCCGAGCATCGACGCGCGCATCAAGCAGACCTACATCGCCGAGAGCACGGCGCAGAAGACCAAGCTATACGACATGTACGCGCGCTTCTTTCGGTGGGCAAGCGACCGGCTCGCCGCGGATGGCGTGCTGGCCTTCGTGACCAACCGCAGCTTCATCGACAGCCGCACGTTTGACGGTTTTCGCAAGACGGTGACGAACGAGTTCTCGGAGGCGTACATCGTCGACCTAGGCGGCGACGTCCGCTCGAACCCGAAGCTCAGCGGAACGAAGCACAACGTGTTTGGCATCCAGACGGGCGTGGCGATCAGCTTTTTCGTGAAACGACACGGTGCGGCGGCGAAGAAGCAGGGCGGACGGGTGTTCTACGTTCGGCGGCCGGAGATGGAGACAGCGGAGGAGAAGCTCGCGTTCTTGGCGAGCGCAAGGGCGTCGGCGCTCGCCTTCGAGGAGGTCCGGCCAGACGCGAAGCAGAATTGGTTGAACATCACAAGCAACGACTTTGGCGAGTTGCTGCCATTGGCGACCAAAGACGTGAAGCTGTCGTCCGATGGCCCGAGAAACAAAGCCATCTTCAAGCTCTTCTCTCTCGGTATCGTGACCAATCGAGATGAATGGACTTACGACACTGAGTGCGCCCCACTCGAGGAACGGATTCGCTTCTTCTCCGATGCATACATGGCGGACTTGGCGCGCTGGCGGCGCTCCTCCAAGCAGGAAGCGACAAACGACTTCGTCGACCGAAAAATCAAGTGGACAAGCGAGCTTGAGACGCATATGCAACGAGGGACGCCGTTGCAATTCGATCCAGCCAACATCTATCGATCGCAATACCGCCCGTTTGTCCGCAAATTCACCTACTTTGCGCAGGTCATTACCCACAGGCCGTATCAGAACTTCAACTTTTTCCCGGCGGCGCAGTCGTCGAATGTCGGGTTCAGCTTCTCCGCTGAAGATCGGGCTGAATTTAGCGTTTTTGCCTTCGACCGCTTGCCCAACAAGGACATGTTCTTGCCGAATGCTGGCAAACAGTTTGCCTGTGGCGCTGGGATGAACACGGCTCACGAATTGACAACGTCACCGACTGGGCCCTGATCCAGTTCCAGAAGCAGTACCAATCAAGCCGCGGTAAGAAGGCTCAGCCGATCACCAAGGAAGCCATTTTCCACTACGTCTACGCGGTGCTGCACGACCCTCTGTACCGAGAGAAGTACGCGCAGAACCTGAAGCGCGAGTTCCCGCGCATCCCGCTTTACGGCGACAGCGAGGCGAGCTTCTGGCAATGGGCCGGCTGGGGCGCGGAACTGATGGCGCTGCACATCGGCTATGAGAGCGTCGAGCCCTTCGCGCTGAAGCGTGTCGACGTGCCCGACGAGAAGGTGCGCGCCGCCGGCCAGTCGCCGAAGCCGTCGCTCAAGGCCGAAAAGGAGGCCGGCCGCATCGTCATCGATAGCGAGACCACGCTCAGCGGCGTCCCGGCCAGCGCGTGGCGCTACGTGCTCGGCAACCGCAGCGCCCTGGAGTGGGTGCTCGACCAGCACAAGGAAAAGAAGCCCAAGGACCCGACGATCCGCGAGAAGTTCGACACCTACCGCTTCGCTGACCACAAGGAGCGCGTGATCGATCTGCTCGCCCGCGTCACGACGGTGAGCGTCGAGACGATGCGGATCGTGGAATCGATCCGGTCGGGGCCGAGGTAATCCCCGATGCGGGTTTTCCCGCAATCTCGATAATCGAGCCTATGGAAGCGCAGCGCATCACGATCAGTCTGCACGACGAGTCGGCAGGCTATGAGGTCACGCCGACCCGCGTGCCGATCGCACTGTTGCGCGCCTTCGCGAGCGACGTGCACGACTTTCTTCGCGGTGAAGGGGCGAGCCGGGAAGCGGCCGGTCTCGAAGTCGCCATCATCGAGGGATCGCTCGGCATACTCACCGCGCCCATTTCCGATCCGGGTCTGCTGGCCGAACTGCGCCACTTGTCGCAATCCGAGTCGATCGACTCGCTGAGCCCTTCACGCCGAGTGGTCGTCGAGCGTTGGCAGAAGGCTGCCAAGAGCGCGCGTCACGCCGTCTACAAAATCTCTGCGTCGATGCTTTCCAAGCCCGTCGTGATCAGTGCGGCCAGCGACTTTCGCGCCGACGACGCTGACCAGTGGGTGCGCGTGGAGCGCTATGTGCGAGGCGAGATCGAAGACCTCGGCGGCAGTACGCGCACGAATGCCCACATCCGTCTTCCCGACGGCAAACTGCTCACGGTGGACACCGATCGCGCGGTACTGCGCGACGACAAGGTCAACCGCTTGTACAAGCCTGCGATGGTGCGAATTGCGGCTGACTACAACGTGGCAACCCGTGAATACAGGAATGCCCGCCTGATCGAGTTCGTCGAGCACGACACGCGCGTCGACGAGAAGGAACTGGAGCGCTTGTTCCAGCGTGGCGCCAAGGCGTGGCGCGATGTGCCCGATGCGGCTGAATGGGTGGAGAACCTGCGAGGGAACCGGCCTTGACCGCCTTCCTGGTCGACACGAGTTTCCTCATCTCGTTCGCCGACCCGCAACGCCCACATCACAAGGTCGCGAAGTCCTATTTCCGCGAGGCGCTGCAGCGCGGTGTTCCGATCTATTTCTCCGCAATCGCCGCATCCGAGTTCCAGGTCAAACAGGCTGTGACCGACCTGCCTTTGCGCAACTTCGTCGTGTTGCCCTTCAACTTCGATCATGCGATGACCGCTGGCTTGTTGATGCGGCTGCTAGACCGCGACGCCGGTGATCGACGCGACGTGGTCAAGGACGACGTGAAGCTCATCGCGCAGGCCGTATGCGAGTCGGTGAGCCATGTATTGACCGAGGACCGACGGACGCTGGCCAGGTATGTTCAACGGTTCAACGATGCAGGCCAGAGCGCATTGAAGACGATCCTGCTGGTTGAAGGCTTCGACGCAGCGTGGTTTAACGATGGTCAAAAGGGAATTCCGGGCACGTGACGTTGCCGTTGCACTGCTCGGGTCGTGAATACCAGCGATGACGGCCGCGATCCGCACCCTCGGCCCCGTCGCCTACGACCTCACCCTCGACGCGATGCGCGCGTTCACCGCCGCGCGCGACGCCGACACGCCCGACGAGATCTGGCTCTGCGAGCATCCGCCGGTCTTCACGCAGGGCATCGCCGGCAAGCCCGAGCATGTGCTCGATCCCGGCTCGATTGCGGTCGTGCAGACCGATCGCGGCGGCCAGGTCACGTATCACGGGCCGGGCCAGGTCGTCGCCTATCCGCTCGTCGACCTGCGCCGGCTCGGCATCTACGTCAAGGAATACGTGTTCCGGCTCGAGCAGGCGCTGCTCAGGACGCTCGAGGCGCAAGGCGTCACGGGGCACCGCGTGCGCGGCGAGCCGGGCATCTATGTTCGGCTGACCGATCCGTTCGGCCACGCGATGCACATCGCGCAAGGCGAGGGCGAAGATCGCTTCACCGGCCTCGGCAAGATCGCCGCGATCGGCGTCAAGGTGAGCCGGCACTGCAGCTATCACGGCGTGGCGCTCAACGTCGCCATGGACCTTCGGCCCTTCTCGCGCATCAATCCGTGCGGTCATGCCGGGCTCGAAACGATCGACCTTTCTACAATCGGCGTTCGCGCTGTGCCGGCCGACGTGGCCACCACGCTCGGCAGCAAGCTCGCCACCCACCTGAGCCCGTGATGACTCCGATTCCTGACTACGACGCGACGCACAAGCCGCAAGCGCAGGTGAAGGCGGCGCGTTCCGATGCACAGGAATCGGACAAGCACAGCATGCTCGACACCTTCGAGCAACACCGTGCGGTGCTGGACGCGCTGTGCCGGCGTGTCGGTGCGCAGCGACTGGATGCCTTCGGGTCGGCGGTGCGGGCCGACTTCGATTCCGCCGCGAGCGATCTGGACTTCATCGTCGAGTTCGAGCCGCTCGCGCCGATTCGATACGCCGAGGCATATTTCACTCTCAAGAGCGAACTCGAGGATTTGTTCGGCTGCCGCGTCGATCTGCTCACCGAGAGTAGTCTCGACAATCCTTTCTTGCGGCGCAGAGTCGATGCCGAGCGCCGGCGGGTCTATGCACGCTGATGCCGGCAAGTTGATTTGGGATGCGCGACACGCAGCTGAGCGCGTTGCCCGCTACACCGCCGGCAAGACGTTGGTCGACTATCAGCTCGACGACCTTCTCCGCAGTGCCGTCGAGAGGCAGTTCGAGATCATGGGCGAGGCACTCGGAGCTTTGCGCCGCGTCGATCCCCAGACTGCTTCGCTCATCGCCGAGTTGCCGCGGATCGTCGCCTTTCGCAACTTGCTCATTCATGGATATGCGAGCGTAGACGACCGGATCGTGTGGGGCGTTGTCGAGGGCCAGTTGCAGCCATTGATTCAGACATTGACACAGCTGTTGCCTAACTCGTGATTCAGGCCAGAACCCGATGACACCACCCGACACGTACGACGCGACGCAAAAGCAGAAGGCCGAGGCCAAGACTTCGCGCATTCCGATCAAGATCACGCCGGTCGGCGAGGTGCTGAAGAAGCCCGACTGGATTCGCGTCAAGGCCGGCTCGCCCTCGACCCGCTTCTACGAGATCAAGCAGATCCTGCGCGAGCACAGGCTGCATACGGTCTGCGAGGAAGCGTCGTGCCCGAACATCGGCGAGTGCTTCGGCAAGGGCACGGCGACCTTCATGATCATGGGCGACAAGTGCACGCGTCGCTGCCCGTTCTGCGACGTCGGGCACGGCCGGCCCGATCCGCTCGATGCCGACGAGCCGATGAACCTGGCCAAGACGATCGCCGCGCTGAAGCTCAAGTACGTCGTCATCACCAGCGTCGACCGCGACGACCTGCGCGACGGCGGCGCCGCGCACTTCGTCGCCTGCATCCAGAAGACACGCGAGCTCTCACCGGAAACGAAGATCGAGATCCTGACGCCCGACTTCCGCGGCCGCATGGACCGTGCGCTCGAGATCCTGAAGGCCGCGCCGCCCGACGTGATGAACCACAACCTCGAGACTGCGCCGCGCCTCTACAAGGAAGCACGGCCGGGTTCCGACTACGCCTTCTCGCTCAACCTGCTCAAGCGCTTCAAGGAGTTCGCGCCCGGCGTGCCGACCAAGAGCGGCGTCATGGTCGGGCTGGGCGAGACCGACGAAGAGATCCTGCAGGTCATGCGCGACATGCGTGCGCACGGCATCGACATGCTGACGATCGGCCAGTACCTCGCGCCGAGCGGCCATCACCTGCCGGTGCGGCGCTACGTTCACCCCGACACCTTTCGCATGTTCGAGCGCGAGGCCGCGGCGATGGGCTTCAGCCATGCCGCGGTTGGCGCGCTCGTCCGCTCGAGCTACCACGCCGATCAGCAGGCGCACGCAGCGGGCGTCGCCGTCTCTAGCTAGCTGGCGTGCCCGTCATCCTGAACGAAGTGAAGGATCTTTCGGTGGTCGAGATCCTTCGCTGACGCTCAGGATGACAGTTGTCGCTCCATCGCCGGGCGAGCCGCTTCTCTCATGCGGCAACTGCCGCGCGACGATGCGCCGCGTGGCATTGGCCGGCCACTATGGCGCCGGCGTCGAGCTCGACCTGTGCATGAGCTGCAACCTCGTCTGGTTCGACGGCACCGAGACGGCGCGGCTGAATGGCGCGGGCATGCTCGACCTGATCGGCCGGATGGCCGAGGCCTACGACCTGCCGTTTCAGCCGCTGCGCCCCGACACGCGCTGCCCGCGTTGCGCCGGACAGGTCAGGATCGTGCACAACCAGTCGCGCTGGGGCCACTCCGTGCAGCTGCAGTGCCTGAAGCGGGACGGCGCCTACCAGTCGTTCGCCGAGTTTCTCGAAGAAAAGGGGCTGCTGCGGCCGATGTCGCGCCTCGACCGTGCGCGGTTGTTGCGCGAGCGCGGCCGTGTCGATTGCGTCAACTGCGGTGCAGCCATCGGTGTGGGAGACGAGCGCTGCCCGTTCTGCGCCTCGGTGCCGAGCCTGCTCGACATCGCCCGGCTGGCGCGGGCCCTCGATCCCGAGGCGATGCTCGAGCCGCACGCCGTGCACGACACCGAAGTGCGCCAGCAGGCGATGCAATGTGCCGCCTGCGGCGCGGCGCTGCCGCCCGGCGACGCCATGAGCTGCGCTCAGTGCGGTGCAACGCTCGCCATCCCGAGTCTGCGCGAGGCCTACACCGCCGTGCGGGCGCTCGCGCCGACCCTCAAGGCGAACGCCGAGCATCCGCCGGCCGACGTCGTGAAGCGCAGGCTCGAAGCGCTCGCCGCCGATCTGCCGCGCCGCCGCGAATGGGCGGCGAAGATGGAAGACGAGACGCGACAGCGTCGAGGCCATGGCCGCATGCCGATCGATTGGTCGTCGTTGGCCGAGCACGGGCGTCACCCGTTTCGCGTCGCGATGATCGGCGCGGCGATCTGGCTCGTGTGGCGGTTCTTGCGTTGAGCGCGGCTCCGGGTAGCCGACGCGCGCGGCGCCGGCGATGAACGCCACGCTGTTCGCCCTCGGTGCGATCGCGCTCTGGGCGACGCTGGCCTCGCTCGGCGTCGCCCTCGCGCATGTGCCGCCGTTTCTCTTGACCGGGCTCGCGCTCGTCATCGGCAGCGTGCCGGCGTGGCCGCTGGCCCGCCGCTGGCGCGTGCCCGCGTCGACGCTCGCGCTCGGCGTCTATGGCTTGTTCGGCTTCCACTTCCTCCTCTTCATCGCATTGCGCCACGCGCCGCCGGTCGAAGCCAACCTCGTCAACTACCTGTGGCCGCTCTTCATCGTCGTGCTCGCGCCGGTGTTCCTGGCCGATCTGAAGCTGCGGCCCGTTCACGTCGGTGCGGCGCTGGCCGGATTCGCCGGCGCGGCGCTCGCCATCCTCGGCGGAAGAGACGTTGCCGGCTTTGCCTGGGGCTATGTGCCAGCCCTCGGCTCGGCCTTCATCTGGGCCAGCTATTCGCTGATGACGCGTCGCGTGCCGCACTTTGCGACCGCGGTCGTCGGCCTGTTCGGGCTTGTCTCGGGCGTGCTGGCGTTGCTCTGCCATCTGGTCTTCGAGCCCGATGTGTCGCTGTCGGGCCGCGACTGGCTGCTCATCGTCCTGACCGGACTCGGCCCGCTCGGCGCCGCCTTTTACCTTTGGGACGCGGCCCTGAAGCGTGGCGACGCACGCCGCATCGGCATCCTCAGCTACCTGACGCCGCTGGCCTCGACGCTGCTCCTCGTGGCGACGACGGGCCGGCCGTTGACGGTGTGGATCGCGGTGGCCGCACTACTCATCGTCGGCGCGGCGATTGCCGGCGTGAGGGCGCGTTGACGATCGTGCACACTGCGCCGAACCAGCCGGCGCGCTGGACAAAGGACGGGTCATGCAACGAAGACAGATCACCCTGGGCGCGATCGGCGCCGCCTGGCTCGGTGGGGCCGTCGGCACCGCTGCTGCCGCAACGAGCGACGCCGACGCGGCATCGGGCATTCGTGCCGCGCTCGAGCGCGGCACCGTCGCCGCAGTCGGCCTGCTCGGGCGGCAGGACGGGTTTCTCGGCAATCGCAAGGTCAGGATCGAGCTGCCCGGCTTCCTGAAGGACGCCGCGAAGCTGCTCCGCTTCACCGGCCAGCAGCATCGCGTCGACGAGCTGGTGACGGCGATGAATCGCGCTGCCGAAGCGGCGGTGCCCGAGGCCAAGGCGACGCTGATCGCCGCGGTGAAGTCGATCGGCGTCGGCGACGCGAGGCGCATCGTCAGCGGCGGCGATGACTCGGTGACGAAGTTCTTCACGTCGAAGACGCGCGCGCCGCTCGGCGAGAAGTTTCTTTCTATCGTCACGCGGGAGACGGCACGCGTCGACCTGGCGGCGCGCTTCGACGCCGTCGCCGGCAAGGCGGCGGGAATGGGCCTCGTGAAGGGCGACGACGCCAACATCGAGCGCTACGTCGCCGGCAAGGCGCTCGACGGCCTCTACTTCATGATCGGCGAGGAGGAAAAGAAGACCCGCCAGGATCCGATCGGCACGGGGAGCGCCCTGCCGGCGCGCGTGTTCGGATAAAGGGAGGGACCGACAAGGCCCGAGGGCGGACCGCCCAGCCTCGACAGGCCCTAGAGACTTCGCGACAGCTCGAACATCAGCGCTGCCGGCAGCGAACTGGCGACGACGTCGCGACCGATCCGCGCCATCGTCGCGCCGTTGGTGCCCGACATCTCGAAGGTCGAGCCCTGCTCGAGGATCTCGACGAAAACGAAGTCCGGCACCTCGATCAGGATCTCGTCGCGGAAGGAAGTGAAGCGGCCACCGCGCTGGATCGACTCGATGATGATGGCGTGCGGCAAGCCTTCCTTGCAGAAGCTCACTGCCTCGTCGACCGAACTCACGAAGTCGACCAGCATGCTCATGTTGCGCAGCGCGTCGCGGATCAGCACGCGCACCTCGCGGCGCGAGGCGACGACCAGCACGTGGCTGCCGGCCAGCGCCTTCGAGTTGCCGGACTGCGACGACGCGTCGTCGATCTCGGAGGCTGAAAGGCCTTCCATCTCCTCGCCGGCGGTCTTCGGGAATTCGAGCACGAGCGTGGTGATGCCGGCGACGTCCTTGCGATCGACGACCAGGCCCATGGTCCACGCGGTCTGCTCGATCAGCCGCCAGCTCAGCGAGTCGAGGCGCGGCGGCGTCGAGGTGGTGACGCTTTCGTCGTCGGCCTGGTCGGCGGGTCGGTGCGCGAACTTGCAGGTCAGCCGCGCGTGCACCGGCCAGGTCTTGAAGTCGATGGTGTATTCGACGTGCGCATGCGCGTTGGCGAGGGCCCAATCGAGCGTCGCATTGAGCAGGCTGAAAAGAAGCGGGCCGTCGACGATGACGCGCGCCGACTTGAGCTGCGGTTTCAGGGCGATGCCGCGCGCCTGCGTTTCGCGGGTGCGCAGCGCGAGCACGCTCTTCAGCACCTCTTCGAGCTGCAGCACCTCGTGCGACTGGCGCACGCGTCCCGATGCAAAGCGGGTGAGCTGCTGGCCGATCATGCCGACCTGGCGTGCCTGCTCGACCTCGTCGCGCAGGGCGCGCAGACTGGCGCGGTCGATCTTGCCGGTGGCGGTCAGGACATGGATGCGTTCGAGTGCGGCCGTCAGCGGCGCGGCGATCTCGGCGCCGACCTGCGAGACCAGCTGATGCCAGCGCTCGGCGTCCGTGGCGGCATCGGCTTCGGGGTGGTTGCGCACGGCGAGGGATAGGCTGGCTTGGGGCATCGGAGCGGGCGTTGCGGCAGGGTTCGGCGGGAAACAAGAAGTGTCTGCGCCGGACCTGCGTGGCGCCAGTGGGCGGCTGGATGGCGCAGACGAGCGGTCACAGAAAGTCGCGAATTGTGACAACTTGTTCACTAATTCTGGCCTCAAGCGGCGTCAAGGGAGGGCGCAAGAGCCCCCGCCAGGGGCTGGCGGTCCGCCGAAATCTCAGATCGCGCCGTCTTGGCGCAGCGCAGCAATGGCGGCTGCGTCGAATCCGAATTCGGCCAGGACTCGCTCGGTATCGGCGCCGAGCAGGGGCGGCGCATGGCGGTAACGCACGGGCGTGGCGGACAGCTTGAGCGGGCTGGCGACGATGCGGATCGAGCCGGCCAACGGATGCGCCATCTCGACGGTCATGTCGCGCGAACGCACCTGCGGATCGGCAAAGACCTCGGCCAGATCGTTGATCGGCCCGCACGGCACCTTGGCAGCCTCCAGCGCCTCGAGCCAGTCGCGGCGCGGCCTGCGCTTGAGGATGGTGGCGAGCAAGGGCACCAGCGTCACCCGGTCGCGGACGCGGCCGGCGTTGCGCGAGAAACGGGCATCGAGCGCCAACTCGTCGCAACCGGCGACGGCGCAGAAGCGCGCGAACTGGGCGTCGTTGCCGACCGCCAGGATGAGGTGGCCGTCGGCGACTTCGAACACCTGGTACGGGACGATGTTCTGGTGCGCATTGCCGGCGCGCTGCGGCGCCACGCCGGTGGTCAGGTAGCCGGCGCCGAGGTTGGCAAGCATGGCCACTTGCGTGTCGAGGAGCGCCATGTCGATAGCCTGGCCCTGGCCGGTGGCGTCGCGATGGCGAAGCGCGGCGAGGATCGCGGTGACCGCGTACATGCCGGTGAAGAGGTCGGCGACGGCGACGCCGACTTTCTGTGGGCCGCCGCCGGGCGCGTCGTCGGCGATCTCGGCGCGCGACGGGCCGGTCACGCTCATCAGCCCGCCCATGCCCTGCACCGCGTAGTCGTAGCCGGCGCGCTCGCGATACGGGCCGGTCTGGCCGAAGCCGGTGATGGAGCAATAGACGAGGCGCGGATGCAAGGCCAGCATGGACGCGGCGTCGAGGCCGTGCCGGGCCATGTCGCCGACCTTGAAGTTCTCGACCAGCACGTCGCACCGCGCCGCCAGGGTCCGCACCAGGTCGGCGCCGGCCGGGGTGGCGATGTCGACGGTGATCGATCGCTTGTTGCGGTTGGTGCCGAGGTAGTAGGCTGCCTCGCCGGTGTCCTCGCCTTGTTGGTCCTTCAGGAAAGGCGGGCCCCAGCCGCGCGTGTCGTCGCCGCCGGGGTGGCCGTCGCCGGCCGGCCGCTCGACCTTGATCACGTCGGCGCCGAGGTCGGCCAACACTTGTGTGCACCACGGACCGGCGAGGACGCGCGACAGGTCGAGGACGCGGACACCGGCGAGCGCCTGCGGCGGATCGCTGGCGTCGCGCGGCGATGCGGGTAACTGGGGTGCGTCGGTAGCCATTGCGTCATTCTCGGCGCCCGGCAGCGGCGAGTGCATCGGGACAATCGTCGCGATGAGGTTGTTGCCAGGCCGCGAGAAGGTCGTGCGCTCGCCTGCGCCGCAAGTGTCGATAATGTGCGGCCATGCCTGGACTCCTGATCATCGCTCACGCGCCGCTCGCGTCGTCGCTGAAAGCAGTGGCCGAGCACGCGTTTCCCGACTGTGCGAGGCAACTCGTGGCGCTGGACGTGGCGGCCAATCTGCCGGTAGAGGAGATCGAAGCGCAGGCCCGCATCCTGCTCGAGCAGGTGCGTTCGCCCGAAGCCCTGATCCTTACCGACGTGTTCGGCGCCACGCCGTGCAACGTGGCGCAGCGCCTGGCCGACGGCGTGCTCGTCAAGGTGGTAGCGGGCGTCAATGTGCCGATGCTTTGGCGCACCCTCTGCTATGTCGGCGACTCGCTCGACGCCTTGGCGGCGCGGGCGATTGCCGGAGCGACGCAAGGCGTCATGCAGGTGGCCACGTCGCGGCCGCAAAACCAGACCCTGAAAGCGCGAGGCAGTGATCAAGGCGACCAGCAGGATCAGTAACAAGCTCGGCCTGCATGCGCGCGCGTCGGCCAAGCTCACCAAGCTGGCGGGGAGCTTTCGCAGCGAGATTTTTCTCAGCCGCAATGGCCGGCGCGTCAATGCCAAGAGCATCATGGGCGTGATGATGCTGGCGGCGGGCATGGGCACCGAGATCGAGATCGAGACCGAGGGCGAAGATGAACGCCAGGCGCTGGATGCGCTGGTCGCGCTGATCGGCGACAAGTTCGGCGAAGGGCAGTAGGAATTGCTGCACTGCTAGGATCGTTCGAATGACCTTCCAGCTGTTCGGATTGCCAGTCTCCAAGGGCATCGCCATCGGGCGCGCTGTGCTGGTCGCGTCGAGCCGGATCGATGTCGCGCACTACTATGTGGGTGCCGACGCTGTCGACGCCGAGATCGATCGCTTGCGCGTCGCCCGCGACGCCGTCGCCGCCGGTCTGGCGACGATGAAGCATGACCTGCCCGCCGAGGCACCGGCCGAACTTTCCGCGCTGCTCGACGTCCACCTCATGCTGCTCCACGACGAGACACTGACGGGTGCGACCAAGCAGTGGATACGCGAGCGTCACTACAACGCCGAGTGGGCGCTGTCCGCGCAGCTCGAAGTGCTGGCGCGACAGTTCGACGAGATGGAAGACGAGTACTTGCGCGAGCGCAAGGCCGACCTCGAGCAGGTGGTCGAGCGGCTGCTCGGCGTGCTGGCGCGCGGCGAAGACGGCGCCTCGCCGCTGGTCGCGCCGGCCAGCGGCGGCGATCCGCTCGTGCTCGTCGCCAACGACATCTCGCCGGCCGACATGCTGCAGTGGAAAGGCGGCGTCTTCCTCGGCTTCGTCACCGACGTCGGCGGCAAGACCTCGCACACCGCGATCGTCGCGCGCAGCATGGACATTCCGGCGGTCGTCGGTGCGCGCGAGGCGAGCCGCCTGATCCGCCAGGACGACTGGCTCGTCATCGACGGCGATGCCGGCACGGTGATCGTCGATCCGCCGGCGTCGGTGATCGAGGAATACCGTGCCCTCAAGCGCGAGCGAGACGCCAGCCGCGCGGGCCTCGCGCGCCTGCGCCATCTGCCCGCTGTGACGCTCGACGGCGAGGCGGTCGAGCTGCTGGCCAACATCGAGCAGCCCGGCGATGCGGCGGCCGCGCTCGAGGCTGGCGCATGCGGCATCGGCCTGTTCCGCAGCGAGTTCCTGTTCATGAACCGCGGCGGCGATCTGCCCGGCGAAGACGAGCAGTTCGAGGCCTACCGCACCGCGGTAGAGGCGATGCGCGGGCTGCCAGTGACAATCCGCACGGTCGACGTCGGCGCCGACAAGGCGCTCGACCGCATGTCCGCCAACGAGCTGCGCCACGAGCATGCGCTGAACCCGGCGCTCGGCCTGCGCGCGATCCGTTGGAGCCTTTCCGAGCCGGCGATGTTTCGTCAACAGCTGCGCGCCATCCTGCGCGCCGCCGCGCACGGCAAGGTGCGCGTGCTGTTGCCCATGGTCGCGCACCTGAGCGAGGTGAGGCAGACGCTCGATGCGCTGGCCCGCGCGCGCCAGCAGCTCGACGATGCGGGGCGCGCCTATGGCCCGGTCGAGATCGGCGCGATGGTCGAGGTCCCGGCGGCCGCGCTCGTCTTGCCGGCATTTCTGCGGCACTTCGATTTCGTGTCGATCGGTACCAACGACCTGATCCAGTACACGCTCGCGATCGATCGCGCCGACGAGGCCGTCGCGCATCTGTACAACCCATGGCACCCCGCCGTGCTGCAGCTCATCGCGCAGACGATCGCCGGTGCGCGCGCCGCGGGCAAGGGTGTCAGCGTCTGCGGCGAAATGGCTGGCGACACCGCCTTCAGCGAGCTGCTGCTCGCCATGGGGTTGCGCAGTTTCTCGATGCATCCGTCGCAGATCGTTGCCGTCAAGCAGCGCGTGCTGGCCGCGGATGCGCATGTCTGGTCGCAAGCGCTTCCGCGCATCCTCGCTGCCGACGATCCGGAGCGCGAATACCAAGCCGTGACGAGCGCGATGGCGCGGGAAAACGCAGGCGTCGACGACGGTCATCAGGCGCGTCCGGCGCTCGCTTCCGAAGCTGCGCTATAGTCGCGCCCCTCGTGCTGCTGCAAGGCAGTCGCGAGGTCTTCGAGGGGCGCGATGCCCTTGGCGCGATCGGTGGGCCGGCTTGACAGGTCTTTCAAAAGCGTGCGAGAATCGTAGTCTTCGCTCAGAGGTGCTTTTCGTTGCCTTTGGGTCGCGCCGCAAGGCCCGCTCTTTAAAAACTAACAGCCGATAAGTGTGGGCGTTCGAGGCCGGGTGCCTTGGATCGAAAGATCCGAGGTCTCATGGACCTTAAACGCTCATGAAGTGAAGTTCACTTCAATTCATTGAGTAAATATCAAGATCGAACTGAAGAGTTTGATCCTGGCTCAGATTGAACGCTGGCGGCATGCCTTACACATGCAAGTCGAACGGCAGC
>JBBRLS010000055.1:0-26037 GCA_038231215.1 Burkholderiales bacterium
CAACCGCCGCTATATGCAACTCGAGGGCCTGCAAACCCTCAGCGATACTGTTCCCACTCGGCTGTCCGCTGTGGCACGCTAAGTACCGCGCATCTCAGCTCTTCCGGGCTGGGGACTTACACCATGCGCTGGGACACGACCAGGCGTTGTCGCATCGGATTTCGGATCGCTACCCTCACGGGATCGTCCTCGCCAACAAACGAAACAAACCGGCCTGCACGGTGAAACGGCAGCGGGACGGCTAGCGGCGATAGTTGCGACTCCCGCTTCACGACAGGTCCTTGATTTCGACATGACCCGCCTCGGCTACGCTTTCTGGACCATCGCTGCGATCGATGCGGTGCTGTTGCTCGTCCTCGCCGCGATGACCTTGCAGTCAAGCGCCGGCCAACACGATGGCGGCCGCGAGTTGGGCCTCTTCTTCTTCATCATGCTGCCCGGCTTCGTCCTCGCGCTGGCGATGCTGATGTTCCACTTCAGCCCGTGGCTGCCGGTGAAGGGGATCGCGCTCTTCATCGTGCTGGTGCCGGGGCTCTGGTTCGCCAAGGTGAAGATCGAGGACCGGATTATCGACCGCGAGATCGCCGCCAACCGCGCCGGCACGGGCTACTTCGACACCGAGCCGATGCGCCAGATGGGCGCCGCCGTCGTTCGGCGCGACGTGGCCACGCTGATGCGCATCGGCGCCACCGTCGACGTGAACACCGGGGGCCGCGACATGACGCTGCTCGGCCTGGCGTTGAGCGGCCCCGACGCGCGCGTGTCCGACGGCAGTGAGATGCCAGTCGTGCGCGCCTTGCTCGCGCTCGGCGCCCATGCCGATGCCGGGATGCACGACGCTTGCGTGAGGCGCGATGCCACCCTGCTCGAGACGCTGCTCGCCGCCGGCGGCAACCCGAACCTGAAGATCGCCGGGAGCGTGCCGCTGGTGTTCGACACCATGAGCAGCATCACGCCGCAGAACTTTCGCCTGCTCGCCGGCAAGGGCCTCGACCTGAACACCAAGTACTACGACGAACCGCTGCCGGTGCAGCTCGCCATCTATCGTCGCTGGGACCTGTTGGCCATCGCCATCGAGCTCGGCGCCGACACGAAGCTCGCGCGGCCCGATGGCCGCAACGTGGCCGACGAGTTGGCCAGCCAGATCGACGAGGAAACCAGGGCCGGCCACGAAATCCCCGCCGACCTGCTCGGCGCTCGCGCCGCCCTGGTGGCCTCGCGCAAGAAACAGTGACCGACCCGCCATCGATCGCATCGACGCCATCGCCGCCCCTTAGAACGCCCGCCGCATAGACTGCTGCGGATGAGTACGAAAGACACCCCGCGCTTCGGGCCGAGGCGCGCCGTCCGGGACCTGCTCCTCGCGGTGTGCGGTGCCCTGCTCGTCGGCGCGGCGAGCCTGGCCCGCGCCGATACGGCCGTGCCCGCTCCGCTCTACACCGCCGTGCCCGCCGGGCCCGACGGCATCGGCAAGCGCTACATGGGCCGCGACATCGCCGGCGTGATGGGCTGGCAAGGGGCAGGCTGGCTCGAGCGCGAAGAGCGCGAGCGCGAGGAGCGCACGGACCTGCTCGTCGCCGCCCTTGCGCTCCGGCCCGGCCAGGTAGTGGCCGACATCGGCGCCGGCACCGGTTACCTGGCCCGGCGCATGGCCCCGGCCGTGATGCCCGGCGGCAAGGTGCTCGCGGTCGATGTGCAGCCGGAGATGGTGTCGCTGCTGCAGGCGATGGTGCGACAGAGCGGCCTGGCGCAGATCGAGCCACGGCTCGGCGCCGAGCGGAGCGTCGAGCTGCCCGCCGCTTCGGTCGACCTGGCGATCATGGTCGACGTCTACCACGAGCTGGCGTATCCGTTCGAGGTGATGGACAGCATCGTCCGCGCCCTCAAGCCCGGCGGCCGGCTCGTGTTCGTGGAGTACCGCGCCGAGGATCCGCGCGTGCCGATCAAGGCGCTGCACAAGATGAGCGAGGCGCAGATCAAGCGCGAAGCGGCCGTGCACGCCCTGGTGTGGGAACGCACGGTGCAGACCTTGCCGTGGCAGCACCTCGTGGTGTTCCGCAAGCTGCGTTGAGCCCGCAAGAAGCAGGCGACCGATAACGCCGCGCTGCGGGGAGGTCGTCAGATGGCCGTCGCCGGCGCCGCCGCACCGCCGGAGAATTCCTGCCCCATCAGCGCTTGCATGTCGTAGCCACGGTTCACGTCGAGCCCGGTGATCCGCCAATCGTGTGCCGGCAACGCGACCGGATGGACCACGCGCTCGAAAGAGCGCATCGGCCATGTCACGCCGAAGCGCTTTTCGTGATCGAAGGTGTCGACTTCGGCCACCGCGCCCTGGGTGTTGGCAAAGCCCTCGAGCGTGAAACGGATGCGGCGCGTGAGGCGATCGCTGCGATCGACGCACAGGGCCACACGGTCTGAGCGCACGCGGCCCAGACCCGGCCGCAACCACACCTCGACGACGTCGCAGAGCCGCCCGTCCACGTTCTCGGTGCCTGCCGATCTCATGGGCAAGTCCCGGTCGACGAGCCACAGCGGACCGAGAAGAAAGAGTCCATAGCCTTCGGCGACGAGGGCCGCCGCTTGCTGCGCTGCCGGGTCAGCGCTTCGCACGCCGTTGAACCAGACCGCCACCTCGCCCAGGTCATCGGCCGATCCGCTGCCACGCTGCCACGCCACCTGCTTGCGCCCTCGAGGACCGGTGTAGGCTTGGCCGGATACTCCCGCCTTTGGCATCAGGCGCTCTTGCGAACTGCCGCGAAAACCGGTGTCGGTGACCTCCGGCTGGATGCTGCCGATCAGCGGCCGCCATTGCCCCGAATAGGCGACGTTGATGTCGGCGAGTTGACGATAGGCGGACAGCCCGTGCGCCTCGGCGCTTTCGCGCAAGGCGCGCGCGGCGCCCGGGTCGGACGGCGGCGCGGCGATCAGCGGCAGCGGCGTGCTGCACCCGGCGAGCCAGGGCAGCGCAAGAGCGCCGAGCAAGGCGCGGCGGCTTAAGAGGGGCGTTTGCACGATGAGTCTCCGGGACGACTCAGCGTCAGCCCTTCTTCGCCCAGGCGCTGCACCAGCCCTTGGCCGACACCTGCTTGCCTGCGAACAACGGGCAGTTTCCGGCCGCATCGCCCGCCTTGCCCTGGTACAGCGCGCAGCTGCCGCAGTTCTGCCCCGCGGCGTACTTGGGAAACTTCTTCGCGTCTGCCCTGGTGGCGTCGCTCACGTAGCCCAGTGCCGTGGCTTGCGCATCCTTCTCATCGACCATGGCTTGTGCCAGGGCGCGCGAGCTCACGCCTGCGGCGCCGATGGCGATCATCGTCGTCAGGAAGGCGCGTCGTGGGTTGTTTGAAATGTTCACTGTGATCTCCTGGAATTGTCTGGAAACTGTACTCGTCGTGCTTGCTCACGGCTCAATGGGTCAAGGCCCACGCCACGACGGAGGTATCGATCATGCTCTCGAAGGAAGCAGCCATGCTGTCGGCAAGTTCATCGCCCGAGTGCCACGCCGCCTCCACACCTCCGCCCATGAAGTCGCCGCAGACGCCGAGGCCGAGCGATTCGTCCCACCAGGCTTCATCGCTGTCGAAACTGTCGTCGCAGTCGAAAGCCGGCCCGGCGTAGCGCCAGCGATGCACTTCGGCGTGATGCCACCCGATCGGCTTGCCGCTCCCGGACGCGCGTGGCAACTGCGAGCGAAGCGCCGCCTGCAGTTCGCCGCGTACGGTCTGCGCTTCGGCTTCCAGGTGCGCGGTGCTCCACTCGGCTGTCGCATGCGCGGTCCACACGGCCAGGCCCGGCAGCGCGGCCCGTCCGGGCACGCGGTCGGTGCGCGACACCCACGCGAGCGGGCCGCGGTCGGGTTCGGCAGCGTCCCACGGCCAGTCGACTTCGTCGGTCACGGCCATCAGCGTCCAGCAGGGCTCCATGCGCCTGGCCATGAGCGCGTCGGCCCAGTCGTCGCGGTGACCCGCTGCCAGGATCGCGGCCTGCGCGGGCGGCATGGCCAGCACGACTTGCTGAAAAGGCCCGGCGAGCGGGGCGCCGTCTGCTGCCACGTGCCACTGGCCATCGGCCGCGCGCAACAAGCGCCGAACGGTCCGCTGCAGATGCACGGTTGCCCCTGCCACGAGATGCCTGCACAGCGCGGGCATGGTCGGCGTTGCAACGAAACAAGGGACCGACCTGGCGGAACGCGACGAATGCAAGCGAGGCTGCCATGCGCTGGCGCAGCCGGCCGCCACGGCGCGCGCCATCGCGGCACGAAAACGAGGTCGCACGCAGCCGAAGCACTGCGCCCCATGGTCGAAGCTCGCCTCATGCTCGATGCCGGCGGCGTCGGTGCAGAGCGCGCGTCGGGTGGCCATGCGGCCTCCGACCTGCCGTGATTTGTCGAACAAGGTCACTTGCGCTCCGGCATGACGCAGGCCGGCGGCGCAAGCGGCGCCAGCCATCCCCGCGCCGATGATCGCGACACGAAACGTTTCGTTATCGGTGGATGCAGCGGGGGCAAGCGATGTGGACTCCATGCGTTGCAGTATAGGCTGTCGGCACAAGATGCGTCGATTATGAGTCGGTAAAACTCACATTTGAGGCGATAAAAGCGTTTCGATATCGTGTCATATGCTTTCCCATTGCTCAACCGGGGATCAAGCAAGCCCTCACGGGACCACTGGGCGCCGACGTCAAGGCGCTGCTCGGCAGCGAGAAGATGGCTTCGCCCATCACCCGACGAGCAGGTCAACAAGGCGAGAGTACGCACCACTCGAGCGTGCTGGCGAGGGAGGCCGTCGCTGCCGCCGGCTGTTGCGGTTCTGGGCGCGGGTGATGCGGGCGCGTTCCGCATCGGTCAGCTTGCCGTCTTTCAGCGCGTTGGCCTGCACGCGGTCGGTCGCGCCTTCGCGCTTCGAGCAACGCGGCCTCGCGGGTCGACAGCGAGCCGTCTTGCAGACCGTTGCGGATGCGGGCTTCTTGATTGATGTCGCGCTGCGTGATGTCGGCCGCGGTCCGGGCTCCAGCATCACAACCCGGCAGCGGGCGGCTCCAAGCGAAGCCGCGCAGCGTAGCGGTAACGAAGCCAGCGGCCCGCGTGCGCGGGTCAGCGCGAATCCGAGAGCGCACTGATCGTCGATTCGATAGCGGGCTACCCACGATGAGACCGCTTCTTTTGACGGTCTCAGGCTGCGCGGCACTGCGCAAGTAGCCGTCCTTTTGGAACGACCGGCCCTGACCATCGCCACTGCCATAGGTCCGCGGTCTTTCGGGTGCAGGATGAACCCGCTGGATTGGGCCGGGAAACCACTGACTTGGGCCGGGAAACCACTGACGTTCGCGAAGAAGTCGACGCCCGGGGGTCGACGAAGCGCGCGCATTAAAATCACTTTCCAGCCAGCTGACGAAAGGCGATGCATGCAAGTTCGGCTTCTCTATGTCAGCCGCGCTGTGGGTCCGCAGACGACGACCGTGACAGCCTCGATCCTGGCGAAGGCGCAAGCCCGCAACGCCGCCGACGGCGTCGGCGGCGTGCTCTGCCAGGGCCAGGGGATGTACCTACAAGTGCTGGAGGGCGAACGCGGCGCCGTCAACCGCCTCTATCTGCGGATCGTCGCCGACCCGCGGCACAGGGACGTGCACATGCTGCTCTTCGAAGAGATCGCGCAGCCGCGTTTTGCTGGTTGGTCGATGGCGCTCGTCGACCTTTCAGACGACGACGCGATGGTGCGGCTCAATCATCCCGAATTCGACCCGTACCACGCGTCGGGCGCGATGGTGATGACGCTGATAGATGAGCTGCTTGAATCGGGCCATCGGATCGTCTTGCCTGCCGGCTACGAGGCCTGACGAGCCAGCCGCCCGAGCGCCGCACTCACGGCGTCGACCGTCTCGACGCCGAGCCCGCCTCGGCGCGGTTGCGCCGGGTCATGGTGGAGAAGCGAAATCCACGGGCCGAACCCGACACGACTCGGGGGAAAAAAGGACTTGAACGACTCGGACGGTCAGCGCTGGTACGGCAGCAGGATGCGCCCGGCGTCGGCCTGCGCCTCCACGAGCGCCTGCTGCGGCGTCTTGCGGCCTTCGAGCGCGGCCACCAGCGCGCCGTTGAGCACCCGCGTGACGCGCTGGTTCTCGTGCGTCGAGAGCTCGGCCACGGCGTCGCGGAGCTGGTCGCGGGCGACCGTCGCGGCCGGGAACTCGGTCACCTGCTTCTTCAGCAGCGGCGTCTCCCAGGCGGCCGGGCGCACCGCGATGGCGCCCGACTCGTAGCCCCACTGCGCGGTGCGCTCGGGCGTCACCAGCCAGCGCGCCAGTTCGAGTGCGGCCTCGCGCTGCGCCTGCGGCCGCTTGTTGAAGAGGTAGAGGTTGCCGCCGCCGGTGGGCGAGCCGCGCCGCCGCTTCGCGGGCAGCATGCCGACGCCGAAGTCGAAGCCGGCGTCGGCCTTCAGCGCGCCGAGGTTGCCGCTGGTGCTCCAGATCATCGCGGCCTTCTCGTCGCGAAAGTCCTTGGGCGTCGTGCTCCATGCCACCAGGCCGGGCGGATGCACCTTGTGCTCGTGCGCGAGGTCGACCCAGTACTGCAGCGCCTCGGCTGCTGCAGGCTGGTCGAAGCGCGTCTGCGTGCCGCTCGCGTTCATCAGCTCGATGCCGTTGGCCGTGGTCAGGCCCTGGAACAGCCAGTACGGGAATGCCGAAGAGGGAATCTGCACGCCCCAGCGATTCGTGTATCCGCTGCTGCCGCTTTCGCGCCGCGTCAGGCGCTGCGCGTAGGCCAGCATCTGCGCCCAGTTGGCAGGTGGCCGGTCGGGGTCGAGGCCCGATTCGCGAAAGTGGTTCTTGTTCCAGCAGAGCACGATCGTCGAGCGCTGGAACGGAATGCCCCAGGTCTTGCCGGCGGCGCGGCTGTTCGCCATCAGCGCCGGGAAGAAGCCCTGCAGCCACGATGGGTCGAGGTGCGCCGCGGCGCTGGCCTCGTCGAACGAGACGATCGCATCGGCGTCGATGAGCGTGTGGATGTCGGCGGCGAACAGCACCGCCAGGTCGGGCGGCGTGCCGCTCTTGTGGCCGGCGAGCGCCTTGGCGAACGCCTCCTGGTAGGTGCCGGCGTAGATGGGCCGCACGCGGATGTCGGGATGCTCGCGCTCGAAGTCGTCGACGAGGCGGGCCAGCAACGCGGCGACGGTGCCGCCGGCCGCAACCGGAAATTGGATGGTGATCCCGACCCCGCGCGCAGGCGCCGCCGGTACCGCGACGCTCGCGGCGAGCCCGGCCATCGCGGTGAGCAGGCTTCGACGGGATCGAGAGCGGGAGTCGGTCAACGGCGGAGTGTGGTGTGCGAAGCGCGGAGCCGCGATCCTATCGTCGCCCGAGCTGCGCGCTCGCCAACGACGCGCCCAGCGACGCGCTGACCGGTGTCCGAGAACGCCGCCCCGGTTGAAGGCGATTCTCGAAGGCGTAGATAACGCTGGTGTAACGCTGGTGTGACGCTGCCCGGTCTACAAAGGCCCCGCAGCCCGAATTCCCGGGCCGCGTGGAGGGCAAGATGTACGCGACACTTTCTGATAGCGGCGTCGAGATCATCAATCAGCTTGGCGCGCCAATTGTTGGAAAGAACGGCACTGCGGCGCAGCATGAGGGAGGCTGGTCGCGTCGCTGCCTGCGAGTCGCCGCTTCACTCACGCTCGGTCTGCTGGTCATTGCGTGCGGCGGTGGCGGCACACCACCGCCGCCGGCCGTGGCGGCCATCACCACCCAGCCGAACGATCAAAGCGTGACCGCAGGCGCAACAGCGACCTTCAGCGTGACCGCTACTGACGCCACCGGCTACCAGTGGCAGAAAAGCAGCGACAGCGGCGCCAGCTTCGCAAACATTTCGGGCGCCACTTCGTCCGCGTACATCACGCCCCTGACGACAGCGAGCGACAGCGGCACGCAGTTTCGCGTCGTGGTCGTCGGCGCCGCCAACAGCGTTACCAGCGCCGTGGCACGGCTGACCGTCACGGCCGCCGTGGTGGCCCCCAGCTTCGTGACCCAACCGCAGGGTCAGAGCGTCGTGGCCCCAGCCTCGGCCAGCTTCACGGCAGCCGCCAATGGATCTCCACCGCCGACGCTTCAATGGCAGATGTCGACCGACTCCGGCAGCACATGGTCCAACCTAGGTGGCGCGACGAGCGCAACTTTCACAACGCGGGCAACTGTCGTCGGCGACAACGGCAAGCAGTTCCGCGTAGTGGCCAGCAACAGCGCGGGGACGATCCCCAGCAGCCCGGCACTGTTGACGGTCACCGGCACTTCGGTTGCGCCTCTGCGCTATTTCTCTGGCAATGACGGCGCAACAGGGGCCGAACTCTGGAAGACCGACGGCACCGCGGCCGGCACCGTGCTGGTCAAGGACATCAATCCTGGCTCGGCCAACAGTTCGCCCAGCAACTTCACGGCCTTCAACGGCGCGGTCTACTTCGCTGCCCTCGACGGCACCGGGCGCGGACTGTGGCGCACCGACGGTACCGCTGCCGGCACCGTGCCGGTGGCGCCCGGGTCCGGCATCCAGAGCCTTGGATTCCTCACTGTCTTCAACAACGCACTCTACTTTCAGGCCGATGACGGCGTCCACGGGGCCGAGCTCTGGAAGACCGACGGCACCGCTGCCGGCACCGTGATGATCAAGGACATCAATCCGATTGGCTCGGCCGGCAGTGCGCCGACCGCCTTCACGGCCTTCAACGGTGCGCTCTACTTCCATGCCGACGATGGCAGCTACGGCCGAGAGCTCTGGAAGACCGACGGCACCGAAGCCGGCACGGTGCTGTTCATGGACATCAATCCTGGCGCGGCCAACAGCTTTCCTGGCTACCTCACGGTCTTCAACGCTGCGCTGTACTTCCAGGCCAGCGACGGCAGCAACGGGCAGGGACTCTGGAAAACCGACGGCACCCCCACTGGCACGGTGCAAATCGACACCACCATCAGGCCGTTTGTCGGTCTCTCCCCCAGTCAGTTGTTCGTCTTCGCAGGCGCCCTTTACTTCGAGGCGAGTGACGGCATCAACGGTTTCGAACTCTGGAAGTCCGATGGCACTACGGCAGGCACGGCGATGCTCAAGGACATCTCCAATGGACCCGCCAGCAGCGACCTCGGCCTGTTCACCATCTTCAACGGTGAGCTCTACTTCCGGGCCAACGCGTTCAGCAATGGCGGCATGGAGCTCTGGAAGACCGACGGCACCGCGGCCGGCACGGTGCTGGTCAAGGACATCAATCCCGGCAGCGCCGGCAGCTCTCCGCTCAACCTGGTCATCTTCGGCGCCGCGCTCTACTTTCAGGCCGACGACGGCAGCCATGGGCTGGAGCTCTGGAAGACCGACGGCAGCGCGGCAGGCACGGTGCTGGTCAAGGACATCAATCCCGGGGTGGCAGCCAGCAACCCATTCAGGTTCTCCCTATTGAATGGTGAACTTCAGTTCACCGCCGACGATGGCGTCACCGGTTTCGAGCTCTGGAAAACCGACGGCACCACGGCCGGCACCCTGCTCGTGAAGGACATCAATCCCGGCCCAGGCTCCGGTATGTGAGGCAGGGCTCGAATCCTTGCCCGCGTACCGGCGGATCGTCATGCGCGCGGCTACACGAGATCACGCACCGGCATGCCGAGTATGTCCTCCAGGTCGACGGGATCGAGCGGCTTGGTGAAGTGTCGGTCGAATCCCGCAGCCAACGCGGCAGCCTTGTCCTTCTCCTGCCCCCAGCCGGTCACCGCCACCAGGTTGAGGCCAGTCCCCCAGGCCTCACTCCGGATCCGTCGCGCGACGTCGTACCCGTTGACCTTGGGAAGACCGATGTCGAGCAGGATCGTTGTCGGCGAAAACGTGCGTGCCGCCTCCATGGCCGCGTCGCCGTCGTGCACGACGGCGACGTCGTGGCCCATGATCTCGAGGAGCGCGGCCAGACTCTGTGCCGCATCGATGTTGTCGTCGACGACAAGGATGCGCTGGCGGCGCGGCGGCACCCCCGCAGCGGGGTCGAGGGCCGATGCAGGGTTTGGCGGCGCCGTGGTTTCGGCCGAGGCCAGAGGCAGTCGAATGACGAATTCGCTGCCTTGCCCGATGCCGGCGCTGAATGCGGCAACCGACCCGCCATGCAGTTCCACCAGCGCGCGGACCAGCGCCAAGCCGATGCCCAACCCGCCACCCGAGCTCTCGAGTGCAGGCGTCACCTGTTCGAACATGCCGAAGACACGTCCCAGGTTTTCGGCGTCGATGCCGATGCCGGTGTCGCGCACCGAGATCACGGCTTCACCGCCTTCGCTGCGACCGCTGAAGCAGATGCGGCCGGCGGGCGGCGTGTACTTGACGGCATTGTTGAGGAGATTGAGGACCGCCTGGACGATGCGTGTCATGTCCGCGTCAAGGAACACACCCGGTTCGGGCAACGAGACGATGAGCTCGTGTCCTGCCGCCTGCGCCGATGCCCAGGCGGCCTCCAGCGCCTCCTTCATTGCTGCGGCCAGATCAACGCGCGTGCGGCGCAAGGACAGCTTGCCCTTGCTGATGCGCGCGATCTCGAGCAGGTCGTCGACCAGGTGCGTCATCTGCCGCAGCTGTCGCTCCAGGACAACCAGGGACGGCCGAACCTGGGGGTGCGTCTCGAGTTGATGGTGCAAGATGCTGACGACGTTGCGCATCGGCGCCAGCGGATTGCGAAGCTCGTGAGCGAGGGTGGCCAGGAACTCGTCCTTGCGTCGGTCGGCGACGGACAGCTGTTCATTGAGCTGCTGGAGTTGCTGGCGGGCCCTTCGGCTTTCCGTGACATCGCGGTTGATGCCGACCGTGGCGTAGATGTCACCCTGGGCGTTGATCAGGGGCTTGAACAAGGACTCGCAGATCCCCCGGCTTCCATCCTTGCGGATGAATTCGATTTCACTTTGCCACTGGCCATCGCGCATGAGTTGCTCGGTGCCTTTCTGCAGGACTCGTTCCGCCTCTTCGGGTGGGTGAAAGATCGAGATCGACTGTCCGAGCACCTCGGCCGCGGTATAGCCGAGCATGCGCACGGCGGCCGGGTTGAAATCGATGATCCGCCCCTTGAGATCGGTGAGGACGATCGCGTCGGTCTGATGCTCGAAGATCGCCGCCTGACGCAGCATCACGGACTCGTTGCTCTTGCGCTCCGTGATGTCGATGCCCAGGCCGTAGACCACGGTGGGCTTTCCCGCCTGGTCGTAGACGGCGCGGCCACGCCCTTCCATCCAGCGCCATTGCCCGCTGCCGTGGAGGAAGCGGAACTCGACGGTGTAGTCGCTCCGCGTCTCGAGCGCTCCGGCGACCGCGGCTTCGAGGGTCGGCAGATCCTGACGGTGAACGAGGTCGTGGAACCCGGCCCGCGTTCCGGCGAAAGCGCCCTCCTCGAGTCCGACGAGCTCTTCGAGTTCGCGGCTCCACCAGACCGTCCCGCTGCCGAGGTGGCGCGTCCAGATGCCCATCTGCGAACTTCGCATGGCCAGGCCGAGCACGTCGCGGCTCTCCTGCAGGGCGCGTTCGACTTCAACGCGTTGCTCGAGGGCCGCCTCGGCGGCCCTGCGCGCCAGCAGGAGCTCACGCTCGTACTGTTGACGGTCCTTCACGACCAGCAACGCAAGCTCGTCGAAGTGCGCTTCGCCGTGACGGCTGCGCCGCGCGTTGATCAGCATCGGCACCGTGTGGCCGTCGCGATGCCGCAGGTCGAGCTTGACCTCCGAGAGGGAACCCTGCATCTGAAGAAGAGGTGCCCAGTGGGTCTGGTGAAAGATCCGCCCGCCCATCGTCAGCAGGTCCTGGAATCGAAGTGTGTCCACGAGTTCGGCCGCTTCATAGCCGAGCCAGACGCACAGCGTCGCGTTGGCGCGCTTGATGTTGCCGTCGACCGACGTCAACATCAGGCCGCTGGCGGCGTGGTCGTAAAGCGCATCAGCCGCTGGAAGCGCCTGTCCGCCAGACGCCATGACTCAGGCTTCCAGGCCGCGCAGAAAATCTTCCATCGCGGCGACGCAGGCGCTGGGCGCGCTCAGATGCGGGCAGTGGCCGACGTTCTCGATCACGCGCAAGGTGCTGAGCGGCAGAGCCCGCTGCATGTATTCGCCGACGGACCGGGGAGCGATCAGGTCGTCGCTGCATTGCAGGAGCAGTGCCGGGGTCTTCGACCTGGCGAGGTCGGCACGGTGGTCGGAAAGGAACGTGACACGGGCAAAGTGCTTCGCGATCTCGGGGTCGGTGCGGCAGAAGCTGTTCGTCAGCTCGACGCCGAGTTCGGGCCGGTCGGGTGCGCCCATGATGGCTGGGGCCATCGAGCTCGACCAACCGAGATAGTTGGCTTCGAGCGTCTCGAGGAGGTTGTCGATGTCGGCACGGGAGAAGCCGCCGACGTAGTCGCCGTCATTGAGGTAGCAGGGTGACGGGCCGACCATCACCTGTGCTGCAAAACGCTCCGGCGCTTCGATGGCCGCAAGCAGTCCGATCAACGCGCTGACGGAATGGCCGACGAAAACCACCGGCCCAACGGCAAACTCGGCGACGATCTCCAGGACATCATGGGCGTAGCCGTGGAGCGTGCCGTACTTCTGACGATCGTAATCAGCGAGGTCGGAATTCCCACTGCCCACATGGTCGAACAACACGGTGCGGTAGCGGTCCTGGAAGGCTGGGGTGAGCAGCCGCCACATGTTCTGGTCACAACCGAAGCCGTGGGCGAAGACCATCGTCGCGGGCCCTTCGCCGACGACGTGGACATGGTTTCTCTTCTGGATGTTCATGCGGTGGCGGGGGGCCCGAGCCGGCGCGCCGCACGGTGCCGCGCGCATCGGTCCCTTGCGGAGTGGGACTTTAACCTCGGCCCCCTCGGACTTTTGGCTCCGAGCCATTTCTCCAGTGATTCTTGCCGAACGGCAGCGGCCCGCTACGGCAGCCCGCGCCCGGGTGATCGGCGTCGAGGGACTCCTCGAGGACGGGCGGGCGAGGCGTTCTCCGCTCTCTGATCCTGTGATACGGTCTTTAGTGCGGAGGAACCCCCGATGACGAAGTTGCTGGAAGCGCTCGGCCTGAAGCTGCCGGTCGGTGTCGCGCCCTCGGCGCGCACCGACAACGCGATGCCACCACCGCCGCCGACGACCGGCGGCGCGACGGTCGCCACCGGCGCCGTCATCCCGCCGAGCGCCACCCCGCCGAGCGGCGGCGCTGCGGCGGTGGTCACGCCGGCCAGTGTGGCCACGCAGCTCGCCGAGCTCGACACGGCGCTGGCCGCCGCCAAGGCCGACGTCGCCAGCCTGAAGACCGACAAGCTCAAGACATCGCTCACCAAGGAGATCGAGACGCTCGCCGCGGCGCGCGACAAGATCGGCCAGCTCGCCACGACCGCGGCCGCCGTCGTGCTGGTGCCGGCACTGGCCAAGGCCAAGGCGTTGCAGTCGCGCTGCGCCGAGCTGAAGGCCGGCGAGCCCGCGGCGCTGACGCAGCAGGCGAACTGGGCCGTCGCCTCGGTGGCCACGCTCACCACGCTGGTCAATGCCCAGCCCGCGCAGGCCAAGGCGATCATGACGCCGGCGCTGGAGAACATGCGAAAGAAGCTGCCCAACCTGAAGTGGCAGATCGAGAAGGGCGACTTCAAGGCCTCGGAAGCGCTCGCCTCCGAGATCTTCTTCGGCTGCGCCGGCGCGACCCGGGCGGTCAACACCTTCGCCGCCGACTTCCCGGCCTACAAGGTCGAGCGCGACAAGGCCGAGAAGGCGGTCAAGCAGCTCAAGTCGCACGCCCAGGTGGCGCAGATCAAAGCCGAGATCGAGAGCCTTGAACAAAAGCTGATCGACGCCGACAACGTCGCCAGCAAGGCCGACCTCAAGGGCTGGGAAAAGGCCACCGCCGCCGTCAAGCCGATCCCCGAGCTGGCCGCGCGCGCCAAGAAGATGGCCGACGATCTGGCCAAGGTGGCGACCAAGCTCCCCGGGCTGACCAAGCAGTTCAAGGATGAAGGTGCCGACGGTCTGGCCGCGGCCAACATGGCGCGCTACGCCATCAAGATGCTGGTCGAGGAAAAGTGCACCGAGGCCGAGGCGGTGAAGATGGCCAAGGACGCCAACGGCTTCGTCAAGGCGGGCCTGCAGGAAACCGACGCGCTGATGTCGGCGCGGGTCAAGAAATCGCTCCTCGCCAGCGGCACGCCAGAGGCCGTGGCGCAGGAGATCGGCAAGAACCTGCGCGCCGGCGGCACCTCCACCGCCGATGACGCCAAGGCGGTCGCTGACGGCATGAAGAAATTCCCGAAGAAGGTGCTCGAGGACCTGAACAAGGCCGGCATCCAGACCGAGTGCTGCCGCGGCCCCGTCACCGAATCGATCCCCGAGCTGAAAGGCGTGCAGCCACGCGGCTGGCCGGCGGGCTCGACCTGGGACAGCGTGCCGGGCGTCTACAGCGGCACGGTCAAGAAGGTGGTGGTGGGCACGATGGAAAAGGACGGCAAGCGCCACGTCCCGGGCAAGGGCGAAGGCCCCATCCCGCACGGCACGCCGAACCTGATCGGCCACGAGGGCGGGCACGCCTTCGACGCCGCCGACGGGCCGCTGAAGAGCAAGAACGCCGGGTTCCTGAAGGCGCGCGACGAAGACATCGCCACCGGCAACCCGCACGGCATGTGGGGACACCGCGACGACTACTTCCTGAGCACCGCCGAGGGCGGCACCAACGACGCCGGCGCCACCTCCGAGACCTTTGCCGAAAGCTTCGCGATGCACCTGGGCACCAGCCCCAAGTGGCCCAAGCTCGAGGCCTTCTGGGTCGCCAATCCCTGGGGTGCGTGAGCACCGCCACCGATCCTTCGAAACTGGAGCACACCTGATGGCAGACCCCACCTCGCCCGACGCGTTTCGCCCCCCCGCGAAGAAGCCCGCCGACAACGTCGGCAGCGCCTACATGGAAACCGACGGCACGCTCGAGATGCGGCTGCGCACCGAAACCGATGACGGCAGCATCGGCGAGGCGTATCTCGTCATCCCGCCGGGCGACCCGCGCTACGCGTCGATGGTCAGGCACCTCGACAACATCAAGCCGGGCGAGGGGCGGACGATCAAGCCGTTTCCGGCCGAGGAAGGCTGACCGTCAGGGCTAGTTGCCGCAGGCCTCGTCCCAGACGTCGACCACCTTCTCGTTGGGCAGGATGGTGGGAATCATCAGCATCGCCTCGGGCAGGCCCTGGGCCGCGTAGTTTTCCTTCAGCAGGTACCACTCGCCACGCCAGCGGTAGATCAGGTCCTCGAGCTTCTTGATCAGCCTTCGCGCATGTCCCCGGTCGTTGTTGGGGATCATCTTGTCGTCGCCCTTGAGGTCGTAGAGCTCGCCCATCAACTTCATCTGGTCGGAATAGAAGGCACTGCACTGCTTTGCCAGCCGCTTGCCGTCTTCGGCCAACTGCTTCATGTCGAGGACGGGTTTTTCGCCGGCGAATCCTTTCACGGAGACGGCCAGGTTCTGGCGGGTCAGCTCGAGCTTCTGGATCATCTCGGCGCGAGTGGCCGTGTTGCTGAAGTCCTTGCAGGCGCCGATCTCGGACATGAGCGAGTCGCACATCTTCAGCAGCCGCTGGCATTCTTCTTTCGCCTTGACCTGGCTCTTCCTGCCGATCACGTTGATCTTTTTGACCAACCCTTCGTCGGCCACGGTCTCGTAATCTTCCTGCAGGCCACGGATCGAATCAGGAAACTCGAACGCGCTTCCCATCGTGGCGTGGTAGCCGCCGCGCGCGATCCGACGCACGGTTTCCAGACGCTCGACGCTGTCGCCACCGATGAAGCGCGTGAGTTGCTCGGCCACCACGCCGGGAGCGCCCTTGGCCTTGGCGATCGCGATGCCGGCCTTCCTCAGGTCTTCGATCTCGTCGGCGCGGCGATGCAGCCCGACCCAGGCGGGCAAGCTCCGGCAGGCCACGCCGCCGATCTTCTTCAAGTCGGCGTTGCTGAAGGTGAGGCCGCTCACGTCGTGCGTGGCCGAATCTTCTTCCGCGCCGCCGGCCAGGTCGGCAAGCGCTCCCGTCTGCTTGCCCTTGCCCGCCAGCTCCTCCTGCGCCTTCTTGGCGCGCTTGTCGCGCGAGCGGCTGTTGTGGTTGTCGTTCTGGGTGGTCGTCAACTTCATCTTGCCGTGGCCCTCGCCGTCGATCTCGGCCACCGCATCGTCGTTCTTCGAGTCGGCCCAGCCGACCAGCTTGCCGCCGATGTTGGCGTGAGCCGCCACCGTCTTGCTGAGGATCTCTCCCTTCGCATTGGTCTTGGTCTTCTCGTCGACGCCGTGGCCCTCGCCCATCGAGAAGACGTTGACGCCGGCGACCGACAGGCCCGTGTCGAGGCTGTCGGCGTCGGACTTGCCGACGGTCTTGCCGGTGAGGGTGAACTTGCCCTTGTACATGCCCATGAACAGGGCGTACTGCATCTGGTTTTCGCACTTGGCGAGCGCCTCGAGGATCTTGCCGTTGGGATCGTCCTTCGGATCGATAGTGATCGAGTAGCCGAAGCTCGTCTTGTGCGTATGCGAGGTGCCGACGTTCAGGCCCATGACGCCGGCCGACATCGAGCCCGACCGGTCCGACTTGCGCGAGTGCGCGGTATCGGTGTCGACGTCGAACGTGCCCTCGTCGTTGCGCGTCACCTTGGTCGAATGCTCGTCGCTGACGGTCTCGCCGCCGCCGATGCCCACGGGGCCGTAGTCGGCCTTGAGGGCGGCGCCGACGGTCTTCTTCTCTGAGATTTCCTTGGAATCGCCGGCGCGGTCGAGGCCCTTGGCGAGGTCCTTGTTGCCCGAGACGAACATCTGACGCGCGACGCCCCAGCCCTGCTTGACGCCCGCCGCGATGATGGCGAACTCGGCTGCGGTGGCGGCGACCTTGCCGCCCTTCGCCGCCGCCTCCAGCGACTTGGTGTAACTGCCGAGCTGCTCCTCGGTGAGGATGTGCGTCACCGTCATGCTCTTTTCGTCGCTGCCCTTGATCTCGACGCTCGCCGATCCCTTCGAGCCCTCTTTCTTGCCGGCGCCGCCCGAGACGCCGGCTAAACCGCCGAAGCTCACCGTCAGCGTCACGGGATACATCTTCGGCTCGCCCTTCGGCTCGCCGATCTTGCACGACACGTTGGCGTGCACGCTGAGGGTGGCGCCGGCCTGCATGCCTTTCTTGTTGGTGACCGTCTTGCCGCCATCGAGGCCGCCATGCGCGCCCATGGCACCGTCCTTGGCGTCGAAGCCGCCGCTCGCTTTATTGTCGGTGGCGTGCGCGGTGCCGCTCTTCGAGGTCTGCGTCACCGTCGTGCTGGTCGCCGCCGTGACCTGGCCTTCGCCGCGCTCGACGCCCTGCTTCTTCGTCTTCTCGGTCGACGAGCCGTCGAAGTTGGTGACCTTGTGCGTCTCGGTCTTCTCGGCGCCCTTGGCGCTGATCTCCTTGGCGGTGCTGTGCTCGACCGAGGACTTCCGCCCGTCGGCGAGCTCGACCTCGGAGACCTTCTTCTGGTCGACCGTGGCCTTGCCGGTCAACGAGACGTGGCTCTTCTTCTCTTCGCTGGTGCGGGCGATGGAGTCCTTGGTCTGCACGACCTTCTCGTTCGAATGCTCGCGGGTCACGCCGCCCAGGCCGACGTGCTGCTTGTCGTGCTCGGTCTCGATCGTCGCCCTGCCCTTCTCGTACGACGTGGTCTTCGTTGTCACGTCGCTGTTGATCTTCTTCCTGGTCGAGTCGAGGCCGGGCGAGCTGATCTCCATCTCTTCCGACGCCTTGCCGCTCGTGCCGTGCCGGGCCATGATCTTCACCAGCTCCTCGCGCCCGCTCGCCGGGTTGTCGAGCACCTCGAGATCGGCCCTGGCCTGGTCGACCGTCTTGACGGCCTCGGCGGTTTTCTTGTCGAACTGACCTTTCTGCTCGAGGAGCTTCTTCTTCGCGTCGCCCGTCGCGGCGGCGATCTTCTGGTCGAGCAGCGGGGCCAGCTTGTTGAAGCGCACCAGCGTATCGCGCGCCTCTCTCTCGCTCGCCTGGACGGCGGCGCGCGCCTTCTGCGCCTGGGCGTGCACCTCGGCGTCGCCGCTTTCGCCGTGCGGCGCCGGGGCGCCCTTGGCGCCGCCTTGCGGCACGGCGCCGCCCCGCGGCGCGACGCCCGGGGCGATCGCCGCGGCCGGGCCGGACGGCGCCGGCGCCGGCGGCATGAACTTGGGCTGGGGAAGGTTCAACAACTTGAGCAGAGACATGTCGAAATCTCCATATGAAATGCGCGGTCGGTCGCCCCGTTTCTCATTACAGCGCAATCCGCGCCCGGAAACCGCCAGCCAACCGGCCCCTGCCCGCGGCCCGCGGCCCGGCGTGCACCGTGCGCCCGGCCGCCCGGGCGGTCAGGTCCGGTTCGATCCCTGCTTGCGCAGCAGCTCTTCGAGCATCGGAATTATTTCCCCCGGGCCTTCCATGTTCGGATTGACGGCTGTGGCGCGGCGAAAGTAGTCGAGCGCGAGCTCGGCGTGGCCGAGCTGCAGGTGGATCTGGCCGGCGCCCGCCAATGCGCCGAAATGCTTGGGGTTGCGCTTGAGCACCTCGTCGCAGTCCTTCAGCGACTCGAGGTTGCGGCCCATCAGGAAGTAGAGCGTCGCCCGCTTGTTCCAGCCCTCGGCGAAGTCGGGCTTGCGCGTGACGATGGTCGTGAACGTGGCCAGCGCGTCGGCACTTGCCGAGGATTGCATCTGCTCCAGGCCGCGCGCGAAGAGCTTGTCGATCGCCGGGTCGCCCGAGCGGCTCCAGATCTGCCAGGTCGCGGCGGCGGCGAGCGCGCGCACTTCGGCGTCGTCGTCGCTCAGGCGGGCAAGCAAGGCGTCGACGTCGGCCATCTTGCCGATCTCCGCAAGGCGCGCGATCGCCGTGACGCGAGCAGCGGTGTCGGGTTGCTCGAGCGCCTGCAGCGCTTGCGCACGCGTGGGGGGCGGCGCCGCATGCGCAGCGCCCGCTGTCGCCAGCAAGGCTGCCGCGAGTACGCGCACGCAGCGGTCTGTGATTCGCATCGTCGCCTCTTTTCGCACTGCTAGGATCGCCTCGCGATCGTCGATCGCATTGGGCCTCAAAAAAGGAATCCAAGGTGCGCGCCCGGCGACGTGCAGCGCCCCTCTTCACCCGGGATTCATTGCATGAACGATTCATCCACCTACACGCCGCCGAGCATCTGGTCGTGGGACAAGGAAAATGGCGGGCGCTTTGCCAGTATCAATCGTCCGATCGCGGGGCCGACACACGAGAAGAACCTGCCGGTCGGTCGCCACCCCCTGCAGCTCTATTCGCTGGGCACGCCGAACGGCGTCAAGGTCACGGTGATGCTCGAGGAACTGCTCGCGTCGGGCCACGGCGGCGCCGAGTACGACGCCTGGCTGATCCCGATCAACGAGGGCGCGCAATTCGGCAGCGGCTTCGTCGCCGTCAACCCGAACTCCAAGATCCCCGCGCTCGTGGACCGGAGCGGCGCGACACCGATCCGGGTCTTCGAATCCGGCGCGATCCTCCTCCACCTGGCTGAGAAGTTCGGCGCCTTTGTCCCCGAAGGCGGCTCGGCGCGGGCCGAATGTCTGTCGTGGCTGTTCTGGCAGATGGGCAGCGCGCCGTTTCTCGGCGGCGGCTTCGGCCATTTCTACGCTTACGCGCCGACCAAGATCGAATACGCGATCGACCGCTACGCGATGGAGGTCAAGCGCCAGCTCGACGTGCTCGACCGGCACCTCGCCGACCACGAATACCTGTCGGGCGACGATTACAGCGTCGCCGACATGGCGGTCTGGCCCTGGTACGGAACGCTCGTCAAGGGCCAGCTCTACGAAGCCGGCGAGTTCCTGCAGGTGCAGGAATACAGGAACGTCCTGCGCTGGACCGACCAGATCGCCGAGCGTCCGGCGGTTCAGCGCGGTCGCATGGTCAACCGCACCTGGGGTCAGCCCTCGAGTCAGTTGCACGAGCGGCACGAGGCAAGCGACTTCGAGACGAAGACCCAGGACAAGCTGACGGCCGCGAGCTGACCGGGCGAAACGGACCTTGCGACGCACGATGACGATCACCCTCTACGACTGCAGCACGGCGCCGAGCCCGCGCCGCGCCCGCATCCTTCTTGCCGAGAAGAACGTCGCTCACGAGACGGTCGCGATCGACCTGCGAAATGGCGAGCAGCTCGGCGACGCCTATCGTCGGATCAACCCGCAGTGCACGGTGCCGGCGCTGCGCACCGACGAGGGCATGCTGCTGACCGATAACGCCGCGATCGCTGCCTGGCTCGAAGCGCGCTTTCCGGAGCCGCCGCTGGCGGGCGTGACGCCGCAGGAGAAGGCCGAGGTCGCGAGCTGGAACTGGCGTGTCGAGTTCGAGGGACTCCTGGCCATTGCCGAGGCGATGCGCAACAGCGCGCCGGCCATGGCGCGTCGGGCGCTGGCGGGGCCGGTGGACTACGCGCAGATCCCCGAGCTGGCGCAGCGCGGTCTGGCAAGAGTGCAGCAGTTCTTCGTGACCTTGAACGACGGGCTGTCGGACCACGACTTCGTGGCCGCGGATCGATTCAGCATCGCCGACATCACGGCCGTGGTGGCAGTCGACTTCGCACGCGTCGTGAAGGTCAAGCCCGACGAGCGGCACCCGCACCTGCAACGCTGGCGCGCGGCAATGGCCACGCGGCCGCCGATGTCGCTCTAGCTCGGATATGCCGGGCCAGCCCGGCGAGCGGCGCGCCCGCTCACGAGCCGCCCGCCGCCAGCTCCCTTTCCAGCACCTTCGGGTTTTCGCGCCAGCGCTCCACCCACTCCTGCGCGACGTCGCCGGGGTACACGTCCTCGATGCCTTCCTTCAATGCCTTGACGATCGCGCTCGCCAATGCCGCCGGCGCGACCTTGGGCGGCGGCAGGTTCTGGTTCCACTCGTCGTCGATCGGGCCGGGGAAGACGTTGATGACGCGGATGCCGCTTGGCCGCATCTCGGCGCGCAGGCATTGCGCGAGCGAATACGCCGCGGCCTTCGAGGCCGAGAAGGTGCCGTGCGGCGGAAAGTTGGAGAGCGCGTAGACCGACAGCAGGTTGACCCAGGCCGCGGCGTGCGTTTCGCCGTCAGCGGAGCGGCTCTTGAGCGCCGGGCCGAATTCCTGGGCCAGGCGCAGCAGGCCGAAGTAGTTGATGTCCATCTCGGCCTTGGCGACGTCGGTGCCGCGCCGCGCCGCGATGCCGAAGGCGCGATGCACCTCGGCGTTGTTGACGACGATGTCGACCTTGCCGCCGATCTCGCCGGCGAGCTCGGTCACCGAGCGGCCGTTGGTGAGGTCGAGCGGCACCAGCGTGACCTGCGGCAGCGCCGTGATGTCGTCGAGTCCCGGCAGCTTCTTCCACGGCTCGGCGTGGCCGACCCAGACGATCTCGGCGCCAGCTTTCACCAGCGCCTTGACGAGCGCCTGCCCGACGCCGGTCTTGCCATCGGTGACGAGGACCTTGCGGAACCGGGGGTCACTGGTCATCTCGCGCAGCATCTTGTCGTCGGCCATGTTTGCAGTCTCCTCGGGCGGAAATCCGATCAGCACCGCGGCGCCGGCTCGGTCGAGGCGCGCGCCGACACGCACGCGCACCTGTTCTTGTTGCGCCGCGTGGTCCGCAACGAACGGCGGTGGCGAAGCGACGTCGCCGTGCAGATGCACGATCACCGTCGGCCCGGCATCGAGTCGCACGAGGCCGAGCCGCCACGGCAGCCGTTCTCGGTAGAACGGATCGTTGCTGTGATGAAGCACCGTCTCGCCGAGCAGCTCGCCTGCGCCGGTCTGCGCGGTCCACTTCAGTTGCGGCGAGAGGCAACGATGGCAGGCATCGCGCGGCGGGTACTGCACGGCCCGGCAGCGCTGGCACACCTGCAGCTCGAAGCGGCCTTCGGCGGCGGCCGCGGTCATGCCGAGCGCGGTGCGGCCACGCGCCCACGGCGGCAGGTTCATCTGCCGCGTGCGCAAGACGGGGTTTTTCTTGCGCGGCCTCATGAGTGGCATCGTCACGGGAGATCATCCTTCCGCTTCGCCGAACGACCCGTCATCCTGAGCGCAGCGAAGGATCTCCTCGCCTTCTGGGATCCTTCACTTCGTTCAGGATGACAAGGATCGTGCGCGACGGTCATTACGACTTCCCGAGGATGACGGCGCCGGTGCAAAGGCAGCGGTCGTAGGTGACCATGCCGAAGCCGGAGACGAGGCCGAGCGTCGCGCCATTCACCGTGCGGGCACCTGCTTCATCGGTGAGCTGGCGGATCGCCTCGGTCATGCCGAGAAAGCCGCCGGCGCAACCGGCCTGGCCGGCCGAGAGCTGGCCGCCGCTGGTGTTGTTGGGAAAGTCGCCGTCGTGGGTGAGCGTCTTCGCGCGAACGAAGGCCGGGCCTTCGCCCTTCTCGCAAAAGCCCAGGTCCTCGAACTGCAGCATCACGACGACGGGATAGTCGTCGTAGGTCTGCACGAAGTCGATCGCCTCGGGGCGCACGCCCGCCTGCGCATAGAGATCGTCGCGGTCCATGTGCCAGCCGCCACGCAGCAGCACCGGGTCGTCGGCGTAAGCGTTATGGCGCTCGATGGCGCCGCGCAGCAGCACGTGAGCGAGACCTTCGTCGCGGGCGCGCTCTTCGCTCATGACGAGAAAAGCTTCGGCGCCGGCGCAGGGCATGACGCAGTCGAACAGATGGATCGGCTCGGCGATCGGCCGCGCACTCATGTAAGCCTCGAGCGTGAGCGGCAGCTTGAACATCGCATTCGGATTCTTCAGCGCATTGGCGCGCTGCGCCACGCAGATGCGGCCGAAGTCCTCGCGCGTCGCGCCGTAGGTGCGCATGTAGCTCGCGGTGATGAAGGCGAAGATCGAGTTCGGGCCGCCCGATCCGTAGGGATAGCTCGCGTCGCGCGCGAACGCGCTGAAGCCGCCGAGCATCTGCCGGAACGACTCGACGTGGTTGGCGTCGGCCGACACGCAGGCGACGATGTCGGCATCGCCCGCCTGCACGGCGCGCGCGGCGCGCCGCAACGCCATCACGCCCGAGGCGCCTCCGGTCGGGATGTGGTCGAGCCAGCGCGGCGAAAGACCCAGGTGCTGCGTGACGCCGACGGCGGTGTCGGGCGAGAGCGAGAAGCTCGAGACGGTGAGGCCGTCGATGCGGTCCTTGGCGATGCCCGAGCGCTCGACCAGGGCGTCCATCGCCTGGCCGATGAACCAGTGCGCGCCGTGCGTCGAATAGCGGACGTAGGGCACCGTCACCGGCACCGCCACGGCGACGCCTTCGTAGGACCGGCGCAGCGACTTCATCGCCGCGACTTGCCGCCGACGTCCAGCACGTTGACCAGACGCTTTCCCGAGCGACTGCGGTAGACGTCGAAATCGGCGTCGATCGACAGCACCTTGTCGATGCCGAGCCGTGCCGCCGCTTCGGCGACGCAAGCGTCGGCCAGGTCGAACGGCAGGTCGGCAAAACGCTCGCTGATGGCAAGTACGTCGGCCAGGGTCGAAAGCTCCGGACGATCGACCTCGAGCGCGCCCTGCTCGACCCAGCGAAGGAAGTCGAGCGCGGCGTCGTTGTGCAGGCGACGCGCGAGCAAGGCACACACTTCGGTGAGCACCGGCAAGGTCGTCAGCAGGCGAATCCCCTGGTTCTCGCGCAGCCAGGACAAGACCGGCGCGTGCCACCGGTCGGTGGCATTGAAGAGAGCGATCAGCGGCCCGCTGTCGACGACGACGCGGCCGCGCGACAAGGCGCGCGCCAGCGCCGAGCCGGGCTCAGCCGCGACGAGCCGCGTGCTTCTCGGCCCAGGCATCGGCGACGTGCTTCTTGCGTTGCTCGGCCAGATCGGCGGCGCCGCGATGGCGGCCGAACACGCCGGCACCGAGCGCAAAGGCGGAGGTTTCGGCGGGCACTTCCGCTTCCAGATACATCGCCAGCGCCTCGCGGATCAGGACGCTTGCCGGACGGCCGAGCGCGGCGCTGCGACGGCGCAGTTGCTGCTCCATCTCGGGCGCCAGCTTGATCGTCATCGTCATCGGGAGCCTCCGGCCAGCGTGGTATTACTTCGGATAATACCAGAACGAGACCCCGAGCCGTCCGCGCCGCGCACGCATCACGCCGACGTCTCCGGCTTCTTCTTGCGACGACGCTTCATCTGCCGCGTGTCGATGCAGTTCTCCGTGCCTGGCAGGCTGCGCGCCAGCTCGCGCAGCTCGCTGCGCTGGATCTTCTGCGAACTGGTGAGCGGCAAGGCGTCGACGAAAGCAACGTAGCCCGGCGCCTTGAAGTAGGCCAGGCTCTCCAGCGCGTGGCGGACGATGCTCGCTGCGATCTGCTCGAGCGCCGGCAGGTTCTCGGCCTTGCGCAGCACGATGCAGGCCAGCACCTCGTCGCCGCGCACCGGGTCGGGCGTGGCGGTGACGGCGCTCGCAGCGACCGCCAGGTGCGTGTTGAGCACGCTCTCGACCTCGACGGCCGAGATGTTCTCGCCGCTGCGCCGGATCACGTTCTTGCGCCGGTCGACGAAGTGAAAGTCGCCCTCGGCGCTACGCCGCACGACGTCGCCGGTGTGGAACCAGCCGCCGGCCCAGGCTTCTTCGGTCGCCGTCTCGTCCTTCAGGTAACCGAGGAAGAAGTCGCGGCGCGAGTCCTCGCCGGCGGCGCGCACGAGCAACTCGCCGGGGATGTCGTCGCCTTCGACGCCGACGCCGTTCGCGCGCACGATGCGCGTCTCGACGAAAGGCTGGGCGCGCCCGAAGCAGCGCGTGCCGACGTGGCGTGGCTCGCGGCTGGCCATGATGCAGGCGGCCGCGCCGGTCTCGGTCATGGCCCAGGCCTCGAGCAGCGGAAAGCCGAAGCGCGCCTCGAAGGCGGCGTGATGGCGCGGGTCGACGCCGGCGCCGAAGCCGAAGCGCAGGTCGTGCATGCGGTCGGCCTCGCCCGGTGGCGCTTCGAGCAGCATCGCCGGCATCACGCCCAGGTAGTGCGCCACGGTGGCGCCGCTCTCGCGAACGCTTTGCCACCAGGTGGCCGGATGAAAGCGGTCGAGCTGGACGATGGTGCCGCCCGAAAGCATCGCCGCCATCGACGAGAACGCCAGCGCGTTCATGTGGCTGAGCGGCAGTGGCGTGATGAAGCGCTCGACGTCGTTGCGCACGGCGGCGAGGTCGCCGAGGCCGAGATACCACTCGCCGGCGCGCACGAAGTAGGCGTTCGCGAGCCGGCAGCCCTTGGGCCGGCCGGTGGTGCCCGAGGTGTAGAGCAGCGCGCACTCGGTGCTGCGGCCGATCGGCTGAGGGGCGGGCCGGGGGGTCGAGCGCGCGGGCGGGATCTGGCCCGAGACCTCGGGGCGGATCGTCTCGAGCTGGACGTTCGCTTCGCTGGCTGCCGAGCGCAGCCCGCCTTCGCTGCCCGGCTGCGCCACCGCCAGCGAGATGCCGCTGTGCCCGATCAGATACGTCAGTTCGGCCGAGCGCAATTCGGAGTTGATCGGCACGATGCTGATGCCGAGCGCGTTGAGCGCCAGCCAGTGCGTGAAGAAGGCCGGGCGGTTCTCGAGCAGCAGGCCGACGCGATGGCCGTGGCCGTAGCCGGCCGTCGCATAGGCCTTGCGCAGGCGCTCGACCTCGCGCGCCACCTCGCGCCAGGTGCGCGGGCCGGCCTCGATGCCGTAGGTCTGCGCGGTAACCGCCTCGACGTAGAGGAAGGCGGCGTCGCCGCGTCGCGCTGCGACCTGCTTGAATAGTTCGTAGACGGTGGTCAAGGTGCTCTGCGAGCCATGATGTCGCGCATTGCCAGATTCTGACGCCCGGCGCGGATCGCGTTCGTTACAGCAAGCCACACCTGTCAAGAAACTCGTACCCGCGCGGATGGAGGCGCGCTTTCAAAGCCTCTCCTTAAATTCAGTAGTGTCCCAACGTTCTCAGCCGAGACGCTGGTAAGTTGATGATTTGCTTTGACAATTCGCCTCTTGGGTCTGGTCTCGATTTGAACTTCGAGCGTCAGACACTGAGCCCTGTGCGGGGTTGCTCCGCGTGGGGTG
>JBBRLS010000056.1:0-25342 GCA_038231215.1 Burkholderiales bacterium
CGCTGTCGCGCGCGCCTCACGGCGCGCGCGAGGATTGAAACACCAGTGCGGGCGGCGTGCTCGCAATCGCCTGAGGGTCGCGCGCGCCTCACGGCGCGCGCGTGGATTGAAACGATGACTTGGCTGTGGATGCCATCGGGACGCGCTAGTCGCGCGCGCCTCACGGCGCGCGCGTGGATTGAATATGAACCGCACCGCGGAGATCGCCGTCGATCTGATCGAGAGCCTATTCGGGAAGAGCTCGCTGGTGCGGCGGTAGACCTCGCCGATCTGCAAGAACGGTGGTCCGACTCGCGCTGCGCTACGCGGCGACCGTGATGCCAGCGCCGTTCGCGCGACGCGCAGGCCGAACGACAACCTCTACGCGCGGATCGAGCGAGACCAAAGCTTGCATCAGACGCTCGAGCGAGATGTTCTGCAGCTTGTACCGACGCACCTGCGACACCTTGGGCTGAGTCATTCCGGTGATCGCTCCGACTTCCGTCGGACTGAGACTGCGCTTCTCGACCAGTTCGTTTAACTTCACGGCGAGCGAGGCCTTGGCCGTCAGCTCTTCCGCATTCTCGAGCCCGAGGTCGATCAGCACGTTATCGGTACCCTTGCGCCCAAGCTTGGTTTCATAACGGGCTCGCACTGCCTTCAATCGTTTTTCGACCAATTCGCCATCCGAATGTGGCGTCTCGATGCCGGTCTTGGACTTCTTCTGAAATGCGTGCAACACATGCACTGCATCGGCTATCTGCACAACGTATACCGCGCGGAACGTGTCGCCACGATGGTCCTCAACCAGTTCATAAACTCCAGAACCCAGACCCTTTCACAGCGTGGACGGACCCGCAGTTCGACCCAACTGCGCGATGAACAGGGCGACGCCCAGGGCTTTGTGGACCGCAACGGGGGCGCACGCGGAGGTTGAAACATGTGCAAGTCCCTATTGGATCAGCAGCACCCGATCGCGTATCTCTCTCGCACGATGTGTACCTCGTCAAGGCTTGCCCGCCTCGCAGCCCGCGCCGACCAGCGGCGTCAGCCGATCGACCAGCGCGCGTTGCGGCTTGGGCAGTTTGCCGAAGAGGTGGATCGACTTGTTCAGCTCGAACAGGCCCGGCCGCTTGGGCTCCGGCGTCAAGGCGAGCTCGATCGTTGCATCGCGCAGGTCGATCGTTCCGGCGCCGCTGGTTCGCGTGTTCGCGCTGTCAATCACGAGACTGCGGATGTGCGCGCTGCCCTGGCTCACGTCGGCCGTCATTGAAGCGCAAGGCAGCGCCAAGGCATCGCTGCCACTGAGCAGGGTGCGCATGACCTTGCCGCCTTCGAGCCCGATCAAGGCGTCGAGCATGCTTGGGATCGTTCCGTCGGAAAGCGTCGCCGTGACCTTGCCGGCGGCGCTGGCGCGCAGCGCATCGACGTTGTCGCCGTTCGCCTTCAAGGCCAGACGTCCGCGCAAAGCGCCGGTGATGCGGCGCTTCTCGTCCTGGGTGGCGAAGAGCTTCTCGATGCGCACACCCTGCGTCTCGATCAGCGCTTCGGCGCGCGCCGGGTGCTGGCGCAGGTCGAGCCCGAGCGTGCCGGTCGAGTGGCCGCCGGCCCAGCCGGCATCGAGACCCGAGACGGCGAGCTGGCTGTCGGCGAGGACGGCCTTCAGCTTCAGGCTCTTCAGTGCCGGCACGGCGGCGATGTGGATGCGGCGCGCGTCGAAGCGCAGGTCGGCGTCGATGTCGCGCGCCGCGGCGAACGCATCGCGACCTTCGGCATGGCCGGCGCTGGCCGCCGCGGTGGAGGCGACCGCGACGGCCGCCCTGCCTCCGGGAGCCGTGCCGCGCCCGACGAGCCACAGCAGGTCGGCCAGATCAGTCGAGTCGCTGCGCAGGTCGGCGTGCACGGCGCGTCGCTCGCCGCTGCGCGACCAGGCCAGGTCGCCGGCGAGATCGGTGGCGCCGATGCGGGCCCGTGCGCCGTCGACGGCGTAGTGGCCGGCGTCGGCATGCAGGCGACCTTCGGCGTGAAATGCGCGCGGCTCGGCATAGCGGCCGCCGACGAACGGATGCAAGGCGGCCAGGGAGCTCCCATCGACGGCGACCTGCGCATCGATCTGCGTGGCGCGAAAGATGTCGGCGGCGCGGCCGTCGAGCTCGATCCGTGCACCGTCGATCGCGGCGCCGCCGCGTACGGGAAACCAGCGGTCGGTGCGCATGAAGCTCAGCACCGCGCCGGTTGCGACCTGTCCCTTGAAGGCGAGGCCGCGATATGCGCCGCCGAAGTCGATCCGCTTGACGAGCGGGTCGGCGGCGAGGGCCGCGGGCGGCTCGGCCATCGCATCCTTCGCGCTCGCCTGCAGGTGCAGGTCGATGCCGCGGTGCGCGAAGCGAATCGTGACGCGATGGGGCTCCAGCGCGTAGAACCAGTAGTGCCCCGGACCGCGATCCTCGGGATCGCGCAGGCGCCAGTTGCGCAGTCCGTCGGCCTGCAGGGCGAGGTTGACCTCGCCGTCGCGCAGCACCAGGTGCGTGATGACCCAGCGGTCCTCGAAACGGCGCCACGACAACTGGAACGCAGCCTCGCCGACCTCGGCAAAGGGCCGTCCCCCCTCGGCCCATGGCGCATTGGCGATGCGCACGCCGCGCAAGACGACGAGCGGTGCGAGCGACATCGTCAGGCCGATGCGCGCCGAATCGAAATGGACCTCGCGCCCCGACGTCTTGCTCAAGTAGTCGCCGAGCAGACGACCCAGCCACCATGGGTGCGAGAGCAGCGCGACGACAAACAGCACTGCGGCGACGAGCGCCCCGCGCACCACGACCGACCGCCGCTGGGAAGGCGACGCTTCGCTCGTGCGGGAATGCCGTTTGCCGTCTTCATCGCCAGGACTGCCGGAAAATCCACCCATGAAGAAGTCTCCAGCAAACGGCCCGCCCGTGCCCAAGGGCAATTGGGACGACGACGCCGAACCGTGGCGCCACCCGCCTGTTGCGCCCAAGGACGAAGGCATTGCCGATTCGCTCGGCAAGTCGATCTCCGACGTGGTGACCGGGCCGCTCGACGACGGCAAGGGCAAGCCGAAGCCGATCCCGCGGACCTGATCGGCGCGGCCAGAATGCCGTCATGGGCCTGGCCAGCAACGTCACCGACCCCGAGCCGCAGCGCGACGAGACCGACGCGCTCGCCGGCCCGACGGTGCTCGAGTTCGGCACTTCGTGGTGCGGCCACTGCCGCGCCGCGCAGCCGCTCATCGCTGCTGCCTTCGCCGCGCACCCGAGCGTTCGGCACATCCGCATCGAAGACGGCAGCGGCCGGCAGCTCGGCCGCACCTTCGGCGTCAAGCTCTGGCCGACGCTGGTGTTCCTGTCCGACGGCCACGAACTGGACCGTGTCGTGAGGCCGCGCAAGGTCGCGGCCATCGAAGCCGGCTTGACGAGCATCGACGCGCACGCGTGAAGCGCGTTCCGCCGCGTCGCCACGCGCGGCGGCTATGCTCGTGCATGCCCTCACGCCCCCCGCCATGAAGATCGCCACCTTCAACGTCAACGGCATCCACAGCCGACTGCCGCGCCTGCTCGAATGGCTGGCCGAAGCGCAGCCCGACATCGCCTGCCTGCAGGAGATCAAGACCTCGGACGACACCTTTCCGCGCGAGGCGATCGAAGGCGCCGGCTACCAGGCAATCTGGCACGGTCAAAAGGGCTTCAACGGCGTGGCCGTGCTGGCACGCACCGGCACCGATCTGGTCGAGCGCCGGCGCGGCCTGCCCGGCGACCCCGACGACACGCACAGCCGCTACCTAGAAGCATCGGCTCACGGGCTCGTCGTCGCCTCGATCTACCTGCCGAACGGCAATCCGCAGCCGGGCCCGAAGTTCGACTACAAGCTGCTCTGGTTCGAGCGATTGATCGAGCATGCCGCGACGCTCTTCGACAGCGCCGAGCCGGTGCTGTTGATCGGCGACTACAACGTCGTCGCCACCGATGGCGTGGCCGACATCTACTCGGCGGCCTCGTGGAAGAAGGATGCGCTGCTGCAGCCCGAAACGCGCGCCGCCTGGCGGAGGCTCCTCGCGCAGGGCTGGATCGACGCCATCCACCATCTCCATCCCGACAAGGCGATCTACACCTTCTGGGACTTCTTTCGAGAACGCTTCGCGCGCAATGCCGGACTGCGCATCGACCACCTGCTGCTCAACGCAGCCGCCGCGAAGCGACTCGAGAAGGCCGGCGTCGACAACGCCGTTCGCGCGCGTGAGAAACCGAGCGACCACGCGCCGGCGTGGGTCGTACTCGGCTGACCAAGAAGAGGCCCGAAGACCTCTCGACTTACTGGCCCGGTTTCTCTTCCGCGCGTTCCGGCGCCTTGCCGAAGCGATCTTGCTGGCGCTCGCCGAAATGGCGCACCTTCTGCGCCTGACGATGCGTGAAGTCGCGCGTTTTCTCGGCGACGTCATGCGTCTTCTCGCGCGTCTCTTCGGCGGCGTGGTGCGTCTTCTCGCGCGTCACTCCGGCAGTGTGGTGCATCTTCTCGTGCATCGTCATGTGCCGCTCCATCGGCTCGTCGCCGCGCATCGGCTCGCCGTACCTGGCCATCACCTCTTCGCGATTTCGCTCGCGGCGCTCCTGGTCGCTGGAGCTGTAAGGTTGCGCCGTCGCTGCCGTGCAGGCGGCGATGGCGGTGGCGGCAAAAACGAATCGGGCAATGCTTTTCATGGCTTTCTCCATCTATGAATGCGATGCGAAGTCTCGCTCGCACGGCCTCCCCTGCCCATGGATGGAGCCCCCGCGCAGGGCTCCGACGCCAGCGCGTCGCCGCGTCGGACGCGACCTACTTCGGGCTCGAGGAAGCAACGATTCCTCAGGCCTGCCACACGCCATAACCAGCTTCGCGCAGGCCGATCGCCAGCTCGACCTCCATCTCGCACGCGGCGCGGTAAGGCATCGGGTTGTAGACCTCGTAGAGCTGCGGCACGAGTCGCAGGCCGAAGTCGCGAACATAGCGATTGGCCTGGATGCCGGCCTTGTGCCGGTCGAAGCGAAGGTCCGGATCGAGCCCGGTCATGCCGACGTAGACGAGCGGCTTGCCGATCTGGTGGTCGGGGTTGGCCTTGCGAAAGCGCGCCTCGTTCCAGACCCGATCGTCGAGCTCGACGACGTAGACGTTGTAATGCTGGGCAGGACGGCGCGCCATGACGATCTTCTCGCGACCGACGCGCTCAGGCGCCTGGCGCTTCGGCAGCCGCGATGTCGAGCGCGAACATGAAACGGGAGATCGCGCCCGGCTGGCTCTCGGCGGCGATCATGCTGCCGTGCAGCTCGAGAATGCGCCGAACGATGACCAGGCCGAGCCCCGCGCCGAGCCGACGCCGCCCCGCGCGGTGCGCCAGTGACGGTTGAAGACGCACGGCAGGTCGTCCGCGGCGATGCCCATGCCCGCGCCCGTGCCCGTGTCGGCAACCTGCATTCTCATGAGCCCGCTGGCGCTGACTAGACTCACCGTGACGCTGCCGCCGTGTGCCGCAGCGCGTTGCCGATCAGGTTCTCGAAGACACGCTCGATCAGGCCGAGGTCGGCACTGACGCGCGGCAGGCCAGCGCCGGCGTCGACGCACAGCCGAACCTGCGGCTCGCCGGTGGCGAGCTGGAACGTCTGCACCATGTCGCTCGACAGCTCGCCGAGCTGGAATATTTCGCGGCACAGGGTGATGCCCTCGAAGTCGAGCTTGGCAAGCACGAACAGCTCATCGACAAGGCACACCAGATGCTCGATCTCGTCCTTCAGCCCGGCAACGAGGCGCGTCTTCTCCAGGGTGCTCGCCTTTGCCGCGTTCACGGTGTGATGAAGACGTGACCTTTCGTTGATCGTAGCGTGAAGCCGCGCCGCCACAGTCGCTTCCGGAGCGGTCGCCGATGGACACCAGGCGTCGATCGACCCGCCCATTCATCCACGCACACGAACCCAGAGGAGCCCCACACCATGAACGTCATCCGTCTCTATCGCCCGCCGGTCTGGCCGCGCGTCGTTCTCGCCGCCGCCGTCGTCACCCTGCTCGGCCTCGCCGGCGCCGCCTTCGCCGGCGAATGCCCGGCCGACAAGCGCGTCGCCGACGGCCAGGGCCAGCCCCCGGGGCCGTCCGCGCCGAGCGGCGTCACCGACGTCGTCCGCTCCAGCACCGACCTGTCGAAGGAACCGCTGGCCCTGCAAGGCCGCCAGTTCCGCCTGCGCCAGCTCGAGATGCAGCCGGGCGGCGTCGTGCCCTGGCACAGCCACAACGAGCGCCCGGCGATGATCTACATCGTCTCCGGCGAAGTCGTCGAGTACTCGAGCAGCTGCGCCGTGCCGATCACGCATCGCGGCGGCGACGTCGCTGCAGAAAAGAACGGCACCTCGCACTGGTGGAAGAACACCGGGACGACGAAGGCCGTGCTGATCTCGGTCGACCTGTTCCCGGGTGCCGCCAAGATGGACGAGCACATGATGTAAGCGCACCGGCCGGCATCGCCGCGCCGGCTCGCCCCGGTGTGATCGCAGTGCCGGCCGGATCGTCACCCGAACCGGAGGAGTATTACCATGTTGAACTTTCTCAGGCAGTGCATTGCCGCCCTGTGCATAGGCACCGTGCTGCTCCTGCTCACCACATTGGCCGACGCGCAGACGATGGCGGCACCCGGCGACGACGGCCTCGTCAAGGTCCAGAGCGTGTACTCGGTCGACGAGACCGTGGCCCGTATCAAGAAGGACATCGCCGACAAGGGCATCGTCTTCTTCCAGGAAGTCGACCAGGCCAAGCTGGCCGCGGGCGCCGGCATCACGCTTCGCCCCTCGACGCTGCTCACCTTCGGCAATCCGCCGCTCGGCGCGCAGTTCCTGACCTCGAACCCGTACTCGGGTCTCGACTGGCCCGTGCGCGTGCTCGTGCTGCAGCAGGCCGACGGCAGCGTCTGGGTCGCCTGGACCGACTTTGCCTGGATCGCGCGGCGCCATCGCATCACCGACCGCCAGCAGCAGTTCGCGATGGCCTCGAGCGTCGTCGAATCGATCACCTCGACGGTCCGCAAGTAGCCAGGCGTCACGCCGAACGCCGATGATGCGGGTGCATGCACGCCCGCACGCATTTCCCAAGGAGACAACATGACGACCTCGTACGACGCCATCGTGATCGGCAGCGGCCAGTCCGGACCCTCTCTCGCGGTGCGGCTGGCCGAGGCCGGCATGAAGACCGTGCTGATCGAGCGCGAGCACCTCGGCGGTACCTGCGTCAACGACGGCTGCGTCCCGACCAAGACGCTGGTCGCCAGCGCGCGCACGGCGCACGTGGCACGGCGCGCCGCCGACTACGGCGTCGTCATCGGCGGCCCCGTCGGCGTCGACATGAAGGCGGTGAAGGCGCGCAAGGACCGTGTCGTCGCGCACTCGATCGAAGGGCTGTCGAAATGGATCGCCGGCACGGCGAACCTCACGCTGGTCTGGGGCCATGCCCGCTTCACCGGCCCGAATGCGGTCGAAGTGAACGGCGAGATCCTCGAGGCGCCGAAGATCTTCATCAACGTCGGTTGCCGCGCCGTGCTGCCGACGTGGCACGGCATCGCCGACGTGCCGGTGCTGACCAACACCTCGATGATGGCCATCGACACGCTGCCCGAGCACCTGATCGTCGCCGGCGGCAGCTACATCGGCCTCGAGTTCGCGCAGATGTACCGGCGCTTCGGCGCCCGCGTCACGGTCGTGGAATACGGCGACCGGCTGATCGCCCGCGAGGACCGCGAGGTCTCGCGCGAGGTGCAGGCGATCCTGGAGCGCGAGGGCATCAGCTTCCATTTCTCGGTGCAGAGCGCGAAGGTGAGGAAGGGCGACGGCGGCAAGGGCGTGCGCGTCGCCCTCAACGCCGGCGGCACCGCGCACGAGCTCGAAGGCAGCCACCTGCTCGCCGCCGTCGGCCGGCGCCCGAACACCGACGACCTCGGCCTCGACAAGGCCGGCATCCAGACCGACGCGCGCGGCTTCATCGCCGTCGACGACGAGCTGCGCACCAGCGTGCCCGGCGTCTGGGCGCTCGGCGACGTCAATGGCAAGGGTGCCTTCACGCACACTTCGTACAACGACTACCAGATCGTCGCAGCCAACCTGCTCGAAGGCGGCAAGCGCCGCGTCAGCGAGCGCATCACCGCCTACGCGCTCTTCATCGATCCGCCACTCGGCCGGGTCGGCATGAGCGAGGCCGAAGTGCGGGCGCGCGGCAAGCCGGCCCTGGTCGGCGTCATGCCGATGACGCGCGTCGGCCGCGCCAGGGAGCGCGGCGAGACGCAGGGCTTCATGAAGGTCCTCGTCGACGCCGAGAGCGAGCGCATCCTCGGCGCGTCGCTGCTCTGCATCGAAGGCGACGAGGTCGTGCACTCGCTGCTCGACGTGATGGCCGCGGATGCGTCGTACAAGGTGATCGAGCGCGCCGTGCACATCCATCCGACCGTGAGCGAGCTGATCCCGACGCTGCTCGGCAGCTTGACGCCACTGTCCGCCGCGCCTTGACACAGACTGACGACGGCGTGAGACGGCCCGGACCGCATGGATGCGGCAAGATGCGGCGATGCTCGCGCCCCCCGAAGACCTCGGCCGCATCGCCGCCCTCACCCTCGCCCACTACAGCGAGCGGGCCGAGGACTTCTGGCAAGGCACGCGCGACCACGACGTGGCGCAGAACGTCGCCGCGCTGCTGCGTCATCTCGAAGGACCGGGACCGTTCGCCATCCTCGACCTCGGCTGCGGCCCCGGCCGCGACCTGAAGACCTTTGCAGGGCTCGGCCACGAAGCGGTCGGCCTCGAAGGCTCTGTGCCTTTCGCGGCGATGGCGCGGGCGCACAGCGGCTGCACGGTGTGGGAGCAGAACCTGCTCGCCATGGACCTGCAGCATTCGCGCTTCGACGGCGTCTTCGCCAATGCCGTGCTGTTCCACGTGCCGAGCGCCGAGTTGCCGCGTGTGCTCGGCGACCTGCACACGACGCTCAAGCCGGGCGGCGTTCTGTTCAGCTCCAACCCGCGCGGCGAAGGACAGGAAGGCTGGAACGGCGATCGCTACGGCACCTATCACGATCTGCCGTCGTGGCGCGCTTTCCTGGTTGCGGCAGGCTTCGTCGAGCTGGAGCACTACTACCGGCCAGAGGGCCTGCCGCGCGAGCAGCAGGCGTGGCTGGCGAGCGTCTGGCGCAGGGGTGAGGATCAGGGCGCGCTGATTCGCGTCACGCCGCCGCGCGTCAACACGTAGACCGCGCCGTCGCTGCCGACGAGCAGGTCGACCGGCGAGCCCGACAGGCTGGCGAACGCATAGGCGGCGTTGCCGTTGGCCATGTCGATGCGGCCGACGAACTGGCTCACGAAGTCGGCGAAGTAGTACTGGTCGCGGTAGCCGGCCGGAAACGCACCGCTCGCCGGATAGAAGTCGCCGCCGGCGATCGCGAAGCCCTTGAAGAATCCGCCCGGGCCCGAGCCGGGCGGGGTCGCGTCGCTGTGCTTGTAGGTGAAGAGCGGGCCCGTGATGCCCGCAGTGACGTTGTCCGGACCCTCCGATGCAGGCCAGCCGTAGTTGGCGCCGGCCGCGCCAAGGTCGACCTCCTCCCAGGTGTTCTGGCCGACGTCGTTGATGTGGATGCGCCCGGTGCCGGGCTGCACCGCGAAGGTGAAGGGGTTGCGCAGGCCGTAGGCCCAGATTGCGCGCGCCAGGCCGCTCTGCGTCGCGAAGAACGGGTTGTCGCTGGGGATCGAGCCGTCGGCGTTGAAGCGCAGGAGCTTGCCGAAGGGCAGGCTCAGGTCCTGCGCCTGCAGCGGGTTGGCGTTCTCGCCGACGCCGACGTAGAGCTTGCCGTCGATGCCGAAGTGCATGCCGCCGCCGTTATGGTTGGTGGCGCTCGACAGGTTCGGCAGATCGACCAGCGTCAGCTCGCTGCCAGCGGCCATCACGTCGCCGTTCGCGGTGAGGCGGCTGATGCGGTTGTGCGAGCCACCGGTGGTGCGCGTCGAGTGGATGTAGACGAAGCCGTTGCTCGCGAAGGCCGGGTCGAGCGTCACGCCGATCAGGCCGCGCTCGCCGGTCGAGTCGACGGCGAAGCTGGCGAACGGCGTGGCGAGCAGCACGCCGTTCTTGATCACGCGCAGGGCGCCGCCCTGCTCGGCGACGAAGAGGCGCCCGTCGGGCGCCTGCGCGAAGGCGGTGGCGCTGTTCAGGCCGGTGACCCAGCTCTCGTTGCGCGTGAAGCCGCTCGGCTGCGTGACGTTGCCGCCGAACTGGACCAGCGCCGTCGACCAGCTCGACGGATTGCCGGCCGCGTCGGTGGCGCGCGCACGCAAGACGTGCTGGCCCGATGGATAGGCGCTGGTGTCGAGGCTGGCGCTGTAGGGCGCGCTCGTGTCGGCACTGCCGATGAGCACGCCGTCGATCTGGAACTCGACGCTCGCCACGCCGACGTTGTCGGCTGCGGTGGCGCTGAGCGCGATGGTGCCGGTGAGGCTGGACGCCAGCGCCGCAGGCGCAGTCAGCGTGGCCGTGGGTGCGGTGGTGTCGACCCCGGGCGGCGGCGAAGAATAGCCACCACCGCCACCGCATCCAGCAAGCAGAGTCGCTCCGACCCAGAAGACCGCGCGACGACGGGGAATGAATCCGAACATGGTGATTTCCTTGCGAACGAGTCGACACGATCTTGCCCTGCGTTCCGCGAGCCCCTGTGACAAGAGGTAGTCGTGGCAATCGTGCGCGCCATCGGTGTCGGCATGCATCGCATGTCGACACCCGGCGCGCCGACAGACCCTAGACTGCACCATGCCTTCGAGCAACTCGGCGTCGTGAGCCGCATCGCCGTCGTCAGCGCGATGCGCCAGGAGCTCGCGGCCTTGCTGCACGAGATGCCCGACGAGGTGCCGGTCGTGCGCGCCGGCCGCGCCTTCCAGATCGGCCACCTCGACGGCCACGAAGTCGTCGCCGTGCTTTCGGGCGTCGGCAAGGTCGCGGCCGCGACGACGGCGACCTTGCTCGTGAGCGAGTTCGGCGTCGAGCGTGCGATCTTCACCGGCACCGCGGGCGGCCTGCACGAAAAAGCGCGCGTCGGCGACGTCGTCGTCGCCGACGCGCTGCTCCAGCACGACATGGACGCTTCGCCGCTCTTCCCGCGCTACGAGCTGCCCTTCTACGGCAAGGATCGCTTTGTCGCCGACGCCGCCATGTCGGCATCGCTCGTCAAGGCGGCCGGCGCGATCCTCGATGCGGCGATGCGGCGCCACGACGATGCGGCACACACAGGCCTCCATGCCAGGCTGCTCGGCGCCTTCGGCATCGCGTCGCCGCAAGTGCATTCGGGCCTCGTCGTCAGCGGCGATCGCTTCGTCTCCACCGCGGCCGAGAACGCCGACCTGCGCGCCCGCCTGCCCAGCGCACTGGCGGTCGAGATGGAAGGGGCCGCGCTGGCCCAGGTGTGCCACGATTTCGCGATCCCGTTCGCCGTCGTGCGCACCGTCTCCGATCGCGCCGACGACGCCGCGCACGTCGACTTCATGCGCTTCGTCGACGACGTGGCGAGCCGCTACACGCTGCAGATCGTGCGCCGCTTCCTGCGCGATTTCGCCGTTTGAGGGGCGGCGACGGCGCGGGCTAACATCCTCGCTCCAACTACAGCGGAGACTGCTGCGATGACATCGATTCTTCGTCCCCTGGTCGCGAGCGCTGCGCTGCTCGCGACGGCGCTCGGCGCCGATGCCGCAGGCTTTGCCCTGAAGAGCCCGACCATCAAACCGGGCAGCATGCTGACCGATGCGCAGGTCTTCAGCGGCTTCGGCTGCACCGGCAAGAACGTCTCGCCGGCGCTCGAGTGGAGCGGCGCTCCGGCCGCGGCGAAGAGCTTCGCCGTCACCGTCTACGACCCCGACGCGCCCACCGGCTCGGGCTGGTGGCACTGGGTCGTCTACAACCTCCCGGCCGGCACGACGCAGTTGGCCGAAGGCGCGGGCACGGCCGACGGCAAGGCCTTGCCCGCGGGCAGCGCGCAAGGCCGGACCGACTTCGGCGCGCCCGGCTTCGGCGGCGCCTGCCCGCCGGCCGGCGACAAGCCGCACCGCTACATCTTCACCGTCTACGCCTTGAAGACCGACAAGCTCGACATCCCGGCCGACGCCACCGCCGCGCTGGTCGGCTTCATGATCACCGGCAACAAGATCGGCGAGGCGAGGTTCACGGCGATGTACGGGCGCAAGAAGTAACGGCTCGCCGTGCTGCCTCGGCAGTCCCGAGGCGGCGCGAGAGAAACGCGGCTTCGCTACAGGAAGACGTCCTTGAATTGCACGGACAGGAAGAAGGCGCCTGCAGACTCTTGCGGCAGTCGCTTCGGATTGGCCACGTAGCCGAACGTGAAATCGACGCTGTTGACGATGCTGACGCGCAGGCCGCCGCCGATACCGTAGCGCGTGCCAAGGCGCGAGCTTGCCGGCCCGAGGTGCGCCACGTCGAACATCAGGACCGGGCTGACCGAAACGAGATTGATGTCGTCGATGAAGGTGTTGATGGTCCGCTTCGCGTAGCCCATGTCGGCCTCGGCCTTGCGGATCGCCGATTCCTGATCGATCAGCGCGAACTCGTCCTCCATGAACTTGCGCAGGGTCTGCAAGCGTGCCGAAGCGGCGGCGATCTCCAGGTCGGCGAGCTGGGCGTTCAAGACCTCGTCGCAGGCCCTGATCGCCTGGCCGAGACGATCCTTGCCCACCGACAGCAGCGAGCTCACTTCGTCGACCTGCCCGTCACCGTCTTGCGACGCGTCGTCGGTCTTGCGCTGCGCGGTGGTGATCGCCTGGTCGCACTTCTTGAAAAGGTCCGCAAACTGTCCCGGGCGCGCGCCCTGCGCACGGTCGACCGACGACTTGAGATCCAGGAGCGAGGCCTTGACATCGCCGAGAGCGCCCAGTGCCCTCTTGAGATGCGGGTCGGCGGCGAGATAACCGACGCCGAAGAACGAGGTCGCTGAATTGATCTGCGCGTCGACCAGCGCGTGAAAGTCCGGATCGGAAGACAGCTCGATCGGGACCAGCGGCCTACGCCAGACGGGGAGCGACGCCGTCATGTTGTAGGCGACGAAGCGGCGGCCGCCGGGTCCTTCGGCGCTGCGGTCGAGCAGATTGGCGCCGATGCTGCGAACGACCGGATTGGCTCGGATCTGCCAGTTGTCGCCCGAAATGAATGGCTCCTCGCGATTGCCGCCGAAGAACCGCGTGCCGACCGCAACCTTGCCGGGCACCTGAAGCAGGCCCGCATTGAGGCGCGACTCGATCGTCAATTGCCGGTGATCGCCGACCCGCACCGACAGCTCATGGCCGAGATCGACGACGTGCTTGATCCAGTCGACGCGCTGCGGGTGCCCGACCGAGCCGGCTTCCACACCGTAGGAGGCGGACACGACATTTCTTTTCAGCGTCGTCGTCGTCCCTGCGTAGACCTTGATCGATCCGTAGCCGGCACGGGCGACGCTGTCGGGCGGCAGGTCGGCGCCCTGAAAGTCGCTGGCCCGCCTTCCGCCTTCGACCATGGCGCCAAATCGCACGGGCAAGTTCCACGGGTCGAGCGGCCGGGTGAGCGCCGAGAGCCGAGCCGCGAAGCGATCCTGTCGCAGCTTCGCGCCGTCGGTCGGCGCGGACGCGTTCAGGTAGTCGATCTGCCAGTCGGCATGGGCCAGCCAACGGCCAGTCGCGTCGCTGAAGCCACTTGCGGTCAGCGAGAAGTCGTGCGTCGTCGCGGAAGCGTTCCCTTCGGCGACGAGGGCGTCGACGGGTCCGGACGAGCCACCGGCAGGCCGCAGATATTGCGCCCGCGCCCCCGCGAAGGCGTGCTCGGAGCGGCCGTAGCCGCCGCTCGGTGCGATACGCAGGCGCCCGGGCGCGGCATCGGCGCCGGCGACGCGTTCGGGTGCCGTCTTTTCGCTGCGGTGCGATTCGATCGTGCCGCTCAGCAGCGGAGCGATGCGGGATGTCAGCGCAAGGAATTCGAGGTCCAGTTGCTTGTCTGCCGAACAGTTCGTGACCGACACGACGATCATCGAAACCTTGATGCGCTGCTCGCTGTCGTCGCCGGCGAAGTTGACGCGATCGAGAGCGTCCTTCGCGGCGTCGACGTCGGCCCTTCGATAGGGCTGCCCTCGCATGCCGGCAAGGCGGTGGTCGACGGCGCCGAGGCCGGCGCTTACCCATGGCAGGAAGGAAAACGGACTGAACGCGCGTGCACTGCGCACCGTGTAGCCCGCCGCTTCGAAGTTGGTGTCGGACGGACACCGGTTGCCGGCGAGCACCGCAAGGTCTTCGGCTCGCGCCGACCACGCCAGCACAAACGCCAGAGCGCCTGCCAGCGTGCGCGTCGCTTTCACCGCGTCACTTCTTCTTGAGCGATTCCTGGATCGTGTCGGCGGCCTCGGACTGTTCGATCTCGCCGTTGGCGGCGGCCTTGGCGTCGCTCGCCGCCGACCCGAGCGCGTGCGCCACTTGCGGTGGGGTGAGCCCGTTCTTGGCCGCCGTCTCCGCCTTGTTCTGAAGGACGGTTTCGACGTCGACATCCAGATCGACGAGGGCATCGCCGTAGGCGTCGGTCTTCTTGTCCCGCTCGAAGAGCTGGAAGTTGATCTTCCAGCTGACCTTGTCGCCGTCGGTGTCCTTCTCGAGGCCGAAGATGACCCGGCGCAGGCCGTTCTTCGCGTTCAGCTCGATCTTGACCTTGATGGCAACGATGACGTGATTTCTTCCGGAAGCCATGACGCTCTCCTGTGTCGGTCGCTCAACTCGTCGCCGAATACCCGCTCTTCGCGGCGTCGGCCGTGTCGCCGCCTTCGGCGGTCGTGCTCTTGGCGGCGCCGCCCTGGTCCTCGGGAATCTTCAGGCCGACGTAGGTGCCGGCGCTGATGCCGAGCAGCGTCAGCAGCGAGGCGTCGAACTCCGGCATGGTGAGGCGCGTCGCGACGTGGATCAGGAACATGAGCCCGAGCGCGATCGTCATCACCAGCATCTGGAAGCGCTGGATGGTGATGCCGTTGGCGTCGCTCAGCAGGTCGCGGAAGAACACGCCGATCTCGCCGGCCGCCGGCGTGCGGTCGGCGGAGATGCCGACCGAGGCCATCGTCGTAGCGCTCGAGATGCCGAGCAGCGCCAGCGCCTGGCCGCTCAGCGCCGGCATCTCGCCGGTGACCAGCCAGAGAAAGACGAAGGCAGCGAAGATGATCGCGAACCACCACGCCAACTGCGTCTTGGCGAGGCTGAAGGTGCGCGCCTGCAGCGCTGCGTCCTTGGCGCCGGCGTCGCGCAGCAGGGCCGAGTGGCGCGCGAGGTAGATGAGCAGGGCCCAGACGAGCACGACCACCGCCACCGCCGTCGGCGACCACCACTCGAAGATGTAGAAGCTGAAGGTGCTGCCCGGCTTGGCGAGGTTCGGTGTCGTCTTGTCGTCCTTCAGCCAGCGGATGTCGTAGGCGAGCACGCGCGGCTTCTTCGCGGTCTCGAGCGGATTGCCGAGGATGGCGTCCCAGACGGCGCGATCGACTTCGGCCGAAGTCCTGGCCGCGCCTTCGCGATGCAGCCGGAACGACGCCGCGCCTTCGGTGCATCCGACCGCGCGCAGCCCGGTGTCCATGTCCTTCACGTACAGGGCGAGCTTGCTCACGTCGCCGATCTGCTCGCAGGTCGTGCCGTCGGAGCGTGGAAAGGCGTAGCTCTTGTTGATGTGGGTCTGCGCCGGCGGCAGGCGGTCCGAGTAATAGCTGGACGCGAACAGGCCGGCGACGACGATGGCGAGGTAGAGCATCGTCGCGTAGGCGGCCTTGTGGCCGTGCGTGAGTTCACTCATGGGGCTGCTCCTGCGCTGCGCTCGGGGGGCTGACGAAGAGATCGCGCTCGGCCTGGCGCCGCTTGACGAGCCCTTGCATCTTCACGCCGCCGGCCATCACCCAGCGGCTGAACTGGTCGGCTGCGGCGGCGCGGTCGCCCTCGTTGAGCTCACGCAGCAGCGTCGACGCCTTGAGGTTGCCGATGCCGAGGTTGAAGGCGAAGCTGACGAGGGCCGCGAACTCGTTGTCGTTGACCTCGACGCGGACCAGCGGCAGCACGTCCCGCCCCGTGTCCATCAGGTCGGCCGCGAGCAGGGCCACGGCCTGCGCCTTGGTGATGCCGCCGGGATAGAGAGCGAAGGCCGAGGCCCGATCGGATGCGCCCTTGAGAAAGCGGCCGTTCTGCCGGATCGCGTGGCCCCAGCCGATGGTCCAGATCTGGATCGGGTCGAGGTAGGGATCGATGTTGACGGTCGTGGGGTCGCCGTCTGGAATGCCTTCGAACGACTTGACCAGGTCGATGCCCGCTTGACAGACGTCACGCTGCGCCATCACTCACCTCCTGCGTGCACTTCGTTGCCAACGAGTTTCAGCGAAAGCCCCATGGCCGGCATCTGTGAACTCTCACAGGTCCACAGGTTCTCGACAGCGGGCCTGCAGCGCGGCCCAGCCTTCGGCGCCCAGCCCGCGCATCGTGGCAACGTTGGACTCGAAGATGGCGGCGGCGTCCGGAAACGCCGCCACCGCCCGGTCGATGCTCTCTTCGCGCAGCAGATGCAGCGTCGGATACGGCGACCGGTTGGTGGCGTTGGCGACGTCGTCGGCTTCGCTGCCCGCGAACCGGTAGCGCGGATGAAAGCTCGCGACCTGGATCACGCCGTCGAGTTCCAGATCGACGACGGCGTTCTCGGCGAGATCGAGAAAGTCGTTGAAGTCGAGGAAGTCGTTCAACACGCGCGGATGCACCAGCAGCGTCGTCTCGACGCGGTCGGCCGGCGTCTCGGCGAGCCGGTTCAGCTCGCCGACCAGATCGGCGAGCAGGGCCTCGGCGTCGCGCGCCTCGCTCGTCACGTAGCGCACCTGGCCCTTGACCTGCGGCGCCTTGGCGAACGGGCAGAGGTTGAGGCCGATGACGGCGCGCTCGACCCAGGCCCGCGTCTCGGCGATGACGACGTCGGCGCCCGGCTCGTGGCTGTCGCTCACCGCCGCGCCGGCACCAGGCGCCACGCGAGCAGCGCGCCCGCAACGACGAGCGCACCGAACCAGACCGACGCCGCAGGCGTGTCGAAGTGGAAGAGCTTCAGGTGCATGGCCGATGCGATCAGCACGAGCAAGGTGAAGGCGAGCATGCTGACGAGGACGATGCGCCGTGACTCGGCCTCGGCCTCGCGCGCGAGCATCAGCGCGCTCACGCCGTACGCGAAGAACGGGCCGGCGTAGATGGTGGCGAGCAGCGGCGGCAGCTTCCACGGCCAGACGCGCACCATCTCGTCGGGAGCGACGAGCAGTGCTGCCGCGAGCAGCAGGCAGAGCACGCCGATGGCGACGAGGGCCGGGTCGACCGGTCTCGCTCGCGCCGTCGCGCCGGCGCCGCCACGACGGAAATACAGCCACGCCCCCCAGAGCGGAAAGACGGCGTAGGCACCCATCCAGAACCAGACCTGCGGCTTGGCGAAATCGAACTCGCCCAGGTGCAGCGTCGAGACGAAGAAGAGCGCGCCGGTCCAGAGCGCCGCCAGCGCGATCGGGATGCGCACGGCGGCCATGCGCGCCGCGAAGAAGCTGAGAACCATCGCCAGCAGGCCTGCCAGGTAGATCGCGGCGATGAAGCGCGCATGCAGGGGCGGCACCGGCCAGGGCAGAGCGCGCGTCACTTCGGCGGGCACGACGAAGCCCCAGACGCCGACCCACAGCGCGAACAGGCCGACGAGAACGAAGTAGGACCGGTAGGCCTTGCTCATCCTGGCTGCTTTCATGAGTCCGGTGACGGCGTCGGCAGGCGCCGCGCCGATGCGAACTGTCGGCACGACGACGTGCCGTGTCAATCCGGATCGGGAGCCGTCGCGGAAAGAAGTGCGGGCGACCGGCCGACCCCATGTGACCGAAACGTGAGCATTCGTTGAACGTGACGTGAAGTCCCTTGCCGACACTGCCTCCCCAGGAAAGGACGCATCGCCTGCCGCGAGCGCCGATCCGCCAACTCAACCCAGACTCACGGAGAAGCGAATGAACTCACCCACGAACCCCATCGTCCGCGACACCCTCGCCAGCCTCGTCGCCGTCGGCCTCGCGGCCGCGAGCAGCATGGCGCTCGCCGCCAAGGGCGACACCGAGAAGTCGCTCAGGAGTCCTCATCATGCTTGACAAGAAATCAGCCATCGTCACCGGTTCTACCAGCGGCATCGGCCTCGGCATCGCGCACGCCTTCGCCGAGCAGGGCGCCGACATCATGCTCAACGGCTTCGGCAATGCCGACGAGATCGAGTTCGCGCGCGCCGAGATGGAGCGCCGCTACGGCGTGAAAGTGCGCTACTCGGGCGCCGACATGAGCCAGCCGGAGCAGATCCGCGCCATGGCTGCGGCGGCGAACACCGAGTTCGGCAAGGTCGACATCGTCGTCAACAACGCCGGCATCCAGTTCGTCGCGCCGATCGAGGAGTTTGCCGAAGCGAAGTGGGATTCGATCATCGCCATCAACCTCTCGTCGGCCTTCCACCTCATCAAGGCCGTCGTGCCGGGCATGAAGGCGCGCCGCTTCGGCCGCATCATCAACGTCGCCTCGGCGCACGGCCTGACCGCCTCGCCGTTCAAGTCCGCGTACGTGACGGCCAAGCACGGCCTGATCGGCCTGTCGAAGACGGTCGCCATCGAGGTCGCCGAGTTCGGCATCACCTCGAACACGATCTGCCCGGGCTACGTGAAGACGCCCCTCGTCGACAAGCAGATCGCCGACCAGGCCAAGGCGCACGGCATTTCCGAGGCCGACGTGGTGCGCGACGTGATGCTCGTGCACCAGCCGCGCAAGGAGTTCGTCCGTGTCGACGAGCTCGCCGCGCTGGCCGTCTTTCTCGCCTCCGACGCGGCCGCGTCGATGACCGCCACCGCGGTGGCGATGGACGGCGGCTGGACCCAGCATTGACCCCCTGCATTCCCCGGAGACAACCATGACGACCGCCACAGGAAGCCGCGCCGCGCGCGCCAGAAAAAATCCCGCCTCCACCGATGTCGACCCCTCGGAGCCGCTGCGCGAAGGACCGGCGAAGAGCGGCCTGCCCGGCCAGGTCGTCCTCGTGCTGCAGGGCGGCGGCGCGCTCGGCGCCTACCAGGTCGGCATCTACGAGGCGCTGCACGAATCGGGCATCGAGCCCGACTGGATCATTGGCACCTCGATCGGCGCCATCAACGCGGCGCTGATCTGCGGCAACGAGCCAGCCCGACGCATGGAACGGCTCAACGCGTTCTGGAACCAGGTCGAGCAGCAGTCCACGCCGAATCCGTTCGACATCCTTGGCCTGAACGGGATGCTCGGCACGATGAACACGGTCCTGCGCGGCATCCCGTCGTTCTTCACGCCCAACCTGGCTGCCTTGCGCGGCCAGAAGGCCGAGGTCGGCATCGAGGCGGCGTCGTACTACAGCACGGCGCCGCTGCGCGAGACGCTGAACGAGCTGATCGACTGGAAGTACCTCTGCGAGTGCCACACGCGGCTCACCGTGGGCGCCGTCAACGCCTGCAGCGGCGAGATGCGCTACTTCGACACCAAGAAGGAAAAGCTCAGCGCCGACCACGTCATGGCCTCGGGCGCTTTGCCGCCAGCCTTCGGCGCGATCCGCATCGACGGCCAGCCGTACTGGGACGGCGGCATCTACTCGAACACGCCGATCGAGGCCGTGCTCGACGACAGGCCGCGCCGCGACTCGCTGATCTTCGCCGTCAACGTCTGGCACCAGACCGCCACCGAGCCCGAGTCGATCTGGGAGGTGATGGCGCGCACCAAGGACATCCAGTTCGCGAGCCGCGCCGACAGCCACATCCTGCGCCAGAAGCAGAACCACCGGCTGCGCCACGTCATCCGCGAACTCGTCAAGCAGCTGCCGGCGAGTCGCCAGGGTGAGGACAAGATCAAGGAGCTGGCCTCATGGGGCTGCGGCACGACGATGCACGTCGCACACATGCTGGCGCCGCGCCTCGACAACGAGGACCACACCAAGGACATCGACTTCACGACCGACGGCATCCGCATGCGCCGTGACGCCGGCTACGCCGACACGATGCGCATGATCGCGCGCGCACCGTGGCGCGCGCCGGCTGATCCGATCGAAGGCGTGATCGAACATCGCGCCGAAGAGTGAGGCCGCCGTCATGATCGCCCACATCGAAAACCTGCTGCGCAACAACGAGCTGTTCGTGGAGGAGCAGCTCCGGCTCGACCCCGGCTACTTCAAGAACCTGTCGGAAGGACAGCATCCGGCCTTTCTCTGGATCGGCTGCTCGGACAGCCGGGTGCCGCCCGACCGCATCACCGGCACGCAGCCGGGCGACATGTTCGTGCATCGCAACATCGCCAACCTGGTGGTGCAGACCGACATGAACCTGCTCTCGGTCGTGCAGTACGCGGTCGAGGTGCTCGAGGTCGAGCACGTCATCGTCTGCGGCCACTACGGCTGCGGCGGCGTCAAGGCGGCGATGGGCGATGCGAAGCACGGCCTCATCGACAACTGGCTGCGCACCCTCAAGGACACGCAGCAGTACTACTCGAGGGAGCTGGCGCCGCTCGACGAGCACGCCCGCTTCGAGCGCATGGTCGAGCTCAACGTGATCGAGCAGGTCTACAACCTCGGCAAGACCAACATCGTGCAGAACGCGTGGAAGAAAGGCGCCAGGCTCTGGATCCACGGCTGGGTGTTCGACCTGAACAGCGGCTTCATCCACCCGCAGACCTCGATGATCGACAACGACGCGGCGATGCAGGAAGTCTGCAAGTTCCACAACGGCGTCGTCGGCGTCTAGCCGCGGCAGCGCACGGAGTCGGCCATGGAAATCGTCCTCGTCAGCCTTGCCTTCATCGTCGCCGCGCTCTGCGCCGGCACGATGGGCTTCGCGATCCAGCGCGGCGCCACCTGCACCGTCGCCGCGGTCGGCGAGATCGTCAGCGAGCGTGGCTTCAGCCGCCTCGCCGCGCTGCTCGAAGCAGCGCTCTGGGTCGGTGGCGGACTGCTCGTGGCGCAGGCGCTGCACGTCCTGCCGAAGATGCCGTCGGGCTATGCGGTGGGCGCCTGGACGGTCGTCGGCGGCGTGCTGCTCGGCCTGGGCGCCTTCGTCAATCGCGCCTGCGTGTTCGGCGCGATCGCCAACTTCGGCTCCGGGAGCTGGGCCTACATCTTCACGCCGCTCGGCTTCTACGTCGGCTGCATCAGCGTCGGCGCCGTGTTCAGCCCACCGGCAGCGCAAAAGCTGGCGTATGGCTCACCGGTCCTGCAGGCCCCGGCCTGGGTCGCGGTGCTGTTTCTCGTCTTCGTTCTCTTGCGGGTCGGCCGGCCGCTGGTGGCCGGCGCGCGCAAGGGCGAGGTGCGCGAGTTGCTCACCCGTCGCGCGTGGTCGCCGCATGCCGCGACGACCGTGATCGGTGTGATGTTCCTCGTCATGCTGCTGCTCGTCGGCTCGTGGGCCTACACCGACGTGCTCGTCGAGCTGGCGCGCGGCATGGCCGGCAGCGTCGTCGCGCGCAGCCTCCTGTTGCTTGCGCTTCTGCTCGGCGCGACGCTCGGCGGCTGGACCGCCGGACGATTCCGCAACACGCGCATCTCCGCCGGCCAGATCCTGCGCTGCTTCACCGGCGGCGTGCTGATGGGCTGGGGCAGCCTGCTCATCCCCGGCGGCAACGACGGCCTCATCCTGGTCGGCATGCCATTGCTCTGGCCGTACGCCTGGCTCGCCTTCGCGACGATGTGCGTGACGATCGCGACGGCGCTGCTGCTGCGTCGCGCGGTGCCGGCCGCGGCCGGTGGCCAAGCGACCTGAGGCCGCCGATCCGGGCATTCAGCCTCCCTCACGAGAGGGTGGCCATTTCCGCGCAGCGACCAGCGGCGCGGCCGAAACACGCCTTGCGTGTCACGCTCGCGTCACGCCTGCTTTTCTACAACCCGCATCAGCAACCGGTCGAGCGTTCACCTTCGTGCGACGCGCCGGCGAGCAAAGCGGGAGAAAAGCCATGCATGCAGTCGTCTTCGATTCCCGGTCGCCGTTTCGAGCCGGCGCCATCGTCCCGTGGGCACACCGGCTCGCGGCCTTGGTGCTCGCGATCGTCATCCCCAGCTTGCTGAGCGCTTGCGGCGGCGGCGACAGCGCTGCCGCGCCGCAGTTGCCCGTCATCGCGACGCAGCCCACCGACAAGAGCGTCGTCGAGGGCACTGCAGCGAGCTTCGCGGTCACGGCCAGCGGCACCGGCCCGCTCGCCTACCAATGGTCGAGCAGCCCCGACGGCACGACCTGGAGCGCGATCCCGGGCGCGACCGATGCGAGCTACTCAACCGGTGCGACGATGCTCTTCCTGGACGGCATGCGCTATCGCGTCAGCATCAGCAACAGCGTCGGCAGCGTCACCAGCAGTGCTGTCCACCTCACGGTCACGGCGGCCGTGATCGCGCCGGCGATCGTCGGCCAGCCGAGCAGCCAGACCGTCAATGCGCCGAGTGCCGTGACCTTCAGCGTCACCGCCACCGGTTCTTCGCCCGCGTACCGCTGGCAGATCAGCGGCGACGGCGGCACGACCTGGGCCGATCTGGTCGCGCCGGACGCGCCCAGCTACCAGCTCGTCATGACCATGACGACACAGAGCGGGAGCCAGTTCCGCGTCACCGTCGGCAACAGCGCCGGCAGCGTCACCAGCAGCGCTGCCACCCTCACGGTCGATCCGACGCCGATCGCGCCGACATTCACGACCCAGCCGATGCCGCAATCGACCGCCGCAGGCGGCTCGGTCGTCTTCCTGGCGACGGCCCTCGGTACGCCAGCGCCGCAGCTCCAGTGGCGAGCCAACGGCATCGGTCTAGTCGACGGATCGGCAGTTAGCGCCGGCTGCTCGAGTCTCGTGTCCGGTGCCGGCACGACGATGCTGACACTGATGAACGTGGCCCTCGCATGCGACGGCGTGGTCTTCGACGCAGTTGCCAACAATGGCGTGCCGCCGCCCGCAACCAGCAACCCGGCCGCGCTGACGGTCTTCGCCGCGCCGACGCCGCCCGTCATCACCACCCAGCCGGCAGACGCCACCGTCTCGGGCAGCCCGCCGTGGGGCGTGGGCTTCATGGCCGTGGCGACCGGCACGCCGACGCCGACCGTGCAATGGCAGACCAGCAACGACGGTGGCATGACCTGGGCCAACATCGTCGGCGCGACGAACTCGGCGTATGCGACGACGATCGCCAGCGCTGCGAGCAGTGGCCAGAAGTTCCGCGCCGTCTTCAGCAACTCGCAAGCTACGGTGACGAGCAACGCCGCGACCTTCACGGTCGGGGCCACGGCGACGCTCGCGCTGCTTGCGGGCGACCCACTCGTCTTCGGCAGCATCGACGGCTCGGTGTTCGCAGCGCCCCACTTCAGGAGCCCGCTCGGCCTGTCGGTCGACGCCATGGGCAACATCTACGTCGCCGACTACGAGAACAGCACGATCCGGGTCATCTCGGCGGGGGGCATCGTCACCATCGCCGGCCGCGCCGGGGCCACCGGCGCAAACGACGGCCCAGGCGGGATCGCGCACTTCGATCATGCAGCCGGGGTCGCCTCGGACGCTGCCGGCACGCTCTACGTGACCGACACGAACAACGCGACCATCCGTGTCGTGCAGCCCTTCGGCAGCGCGGTCACGACGCTGGCCGGCAGCGCGCGAAGCATCGGCTTGTCGGACGGTACCGGCGCGGCGGCGCGCTTCAACCACCCGGTGGGCCCGGCGCTCGACACGCTCGGCAACCTCTACGTCGCCGACCAGTTCAGCCACACGATCCGCAAGATCGCACCGGGCGGCGTGGTCACGACGCTGGCCGGCTCGGGAGGCAGCGCCGGTTATGTCGATGGGAACGGACCGATGGCCCGATTCAGCCAGCCGACCGGCGTCGCCACGGACGCCGCAGGCAATGTCTACGTCGTCGACTACGCCAACCACGTGATCCGCAAGATCACGCCAATGGGAGACGTCAGCACGCTGGCCGGAACGGCTGGGCAGCCCGGCAGCGCCGACGGCGCCGGTGCCGCCGCGCGCTTCCTGCATCCGCAAGGGATGGCCGCCGACAGCAGCGGCAACCTCTATGTCACCGATACCGGCAACAGCACGGTGCGCAAGATCACGCCGGCAGGCGTCGTGACGACGGTGGTCGGTGTCGCCGGCCAGCACGTCCTCCGGCTTGGTGCCAACGGCACCATCGCCGATCCGGTCGGCATCGTCGCGCTCGGCAGCAACCGGCTGGCGATCACGAGCGGCCACGCCATTCTCACGGCGGACCTGCCATGAGCGCCGCCTCGTTGGAACCGACCTGGAAGGTCGCGCTATCCTCGGTCGCCTTGTCTGCCCTGGCAGCTTGCGGCGGAGGCGGCGACGGAGCGGCAGGCAGCAACGGCCACGACGGCCTGAGGACGCTCGCCGCCGTCGCCCTCGAGTCACCTGGCGGCCACTGCAGCGCCGGCGGCAGCAGCATCAGCGCGGGCCTCGACGCGAACGGCAACGGCGTGCTCGACGATGCCGAAGTCAGCAGCACGCAATACGTCTGCAACGGCGCCGGCGGCGGCGCCGGCCTGAACAGCCTGATCGCCGTCACGCCCGAAGCGTCGGGGCCGAACTGCAGTTACAGCGGCAACAAGGTCGCGTCGGGCCTGGACAGCAATGCCAACGGCCAACTCGATCCCGGCGAGGCGACGGCCACCAGCTACCTGTGCCGTAGCGCCCCGACGCTGATCGCGTTGAGCACGGAGCCGCCGGGCGCACACTGCGCTGCCGGCGGCACGCGCATCGACGCCGGGCTCGACCTCGATGCAAATGCCGTGCTCGACGCCAACGAGGTCGGCAGCACGCACTACGTGTGCAACGGCGCGTCGGGCGCGAACGGCTTCACCGGGCTCTCGCTACTGGCCGGGGACATCGCCGCGTCCGGTTTCATCGATGGGCCGGGGCCGGCGGCGCGCTTCGAGAAGCCGCGGGGCGTCGCGACCGACCCGGCCGGCAATCTCTATGTCGCGGACTCGCTCAACAGCGTCATCCGCAAGATCACGCCCGCGGGCATGGTCAGCACCCTGACCGATCCGGCCAACGCTTGTGGACTGACGGCGCTGCCGGGACTTTGCGCACCGGTCGCAGTCGCGGTCGACAGCGCGGGTTTCGTCTACGTCGGCGACAACACGAACCTGCTCCGCAAGGTCGCCCCCGACGGCACCGTGACGACGCTGGCCGTACTGCCCGCGCCGATCTGCAACGCTACCTTCGTCCCAGGGGTGCAGCCAATCGTGTGTCCCGCACGGAACGCGCTCGGCATCGCCGTCGAC
>JBBRLS010000057.1:0-23265 GCA_038231215.1 Burkholderiales bacterium
CAGGTAGTCGAAGGCCTTGTCCTCGCCCATGAGCTGCACCAGCGTGGCGATCATCGTGTAGGCGGTGCCGCTCGAGGCCGGATTGGCGACCTGGATGTCGCCCTTGTATTCGGGCTTGAGCAGGTCGGCCCAGCTGCGCGGCACGGCCATCTTCTTCTTGGCCAGCAGCTCGGTGTTGTAGCCGAAGCCGAGCGGCCCGGAATAGATGCCGACCGTCTTGTAGCCCGACTGCCTGGCCTGCTGCTGCGCCCACTCATGCAGTTGCGGCAGCGTCGCCGACTTGTATTCGAGCGACAGGTCCTGCTCGGCCGCCTGCAGGTGCGGATCGCCGGTGCCGCCGAACCAGACGTCGGTCTTCGGGTTCGCCTTCTCGGCGATGAGCTGCGCCAACGCCTCGCCCGAGCCCTTGAGCGACATGTTGACCTTGACGCCAGTCGTCTTGGCGTAGACGGTCTGGATCAGGTTGCACCAGTCGGCCTGCACCGAGCAGATCACGTTGACCTGGCCCTGCTGGGCCAGCACGCCGCCGGTGCACAACCACCCGGCCGCAAACGCGGCCCACAGCTTGCTGCTCATGCCATGGTCTCCCCGGTTAGGCGCTTCTGCGCGGCCGCTTCGGGCCGCAGGCGCTCGACAGGTCATCGTATCCTGTTCATCGATGGCATTCCCGCCGTGTCGTGCAAGGACATGAGCGACCACGCCGGTCGCGCTGGCTGAGGGCAGCCCTACCCCGCCGGCACCTGGGGCCGGCCGCCGCGAGCGCGCTGGTGGCGCGCGACGACTACGCCTGGTCCGAGGAGCAGTAAGTCCTACTTCGGGTCGAGGCCCCGAATCGGCTTCTCGTCCGGGCCCGTCGGCGGGATTTCGACGACCTTTTCGGCGGTCGCTTCTTCCTTGTAGCTGCCGGGCTGCTTCTCGCTCGCCTTCTTCTCCGAGTCGTTGAGCGCTTGGCGCTGCTCGCCCGCAGGCTGCTTCAGGGATGTATTCATAACGTCGTCTCCAGGCGCCGCCCGAATGGCGGCTTATCGCCCAGTGGACGCCGGCCCGGGCCCGAAGGCGAGCCGCAAAGGGCGCGACTTGATGTCGGAAATGGCTGGCAGACGCCGCGTTGGGCCGCGATCTTCAGGGCTGCAGTTTCCAGCCGCCGCCCTCGATCTTCACCATCACCTGGCTGCGCGCATCGACACCGTTGTGGTCGCCGGCGCTCATGTTGTAGACGCCCTCGGAGCCGACGAAGTCGCGCAGGCCCTCGATCGCATCGCGCAGCGCGGCGCGAAACTCGGGCGTTCCCGGCTTGGCCTTCTTGAGCGCCTCGCGCGCGGCTTGCTGGACGATGAGCAGCGCGTCCCACGCCGTCGCCGCGAACAGCGAGCGCGAGTTCGGCCCTTGCTTGGCCTCGAAGCGCTGCACGAAGTCGAGCGCCGCCTTCTTCATCGGGTTGCTGTCGGGCAACTGGTCGGCGACGAGTACCGGCGCCACCGTCATGTAGCCGCCTTCGAGGTCCTTGCCACCGACGCGCAGGAAGTCGTTGTTCGCCACGCCCTGCGTCTGGTAGACCAGACCCTTGTAGCCGCGCCGCGCCAGCTCGATCTGCGGCAGCGCGCCGGGCGTTCCGGCAGCGAAGATGTAGACCGCATCGGGATTGGCGGCCACGAGCTTGAGCACCTGCGCGGTGACGCTCGGGTCAGTCGGGTTGTAGCGCTCGCTGGTGAGGATGCGCACGCCGCGCTGCGCCGCGATCGCCTCGGTGACCTTGAGAAAGCCGTCGCCGTAACTCGTCGCGATGCCGATCGTGGCGATCGTCTTGCCGTTCATCTTCTGCAGATGGTCGAAGACCATGCCGATCGAGATCGCCTCGGTGGGCGAGAGCTTGAAGGCCCATTTGCGCGGCCCGTCCTGCGGCAGCACGATGGCGCCGCCCCCGGCCAGCGAGACGACCGGCACCTGCGCCGAGCCCGCCGTCTCGACCACCGCCAGCGAGGTCGGCGTGACCGACGAGCCGATGATGATGTCGACCTTGTCCTCGACGATGAGGCGCTGCGTGTTCCTGGTCGCCGTCGTCGTGTCGGTGGCGTCGTTGAGGATGGTGAAGCGCACTTTCTCGCCCGCCATCTCGGCCGGCCACATCTTGAGCGCCTGCTCGGCCGGGATGCCGAGCGAGGCGCCCGGGCCGGTGGTCGAGAGCGTGACGCCGATGTGGATCTCGGCCATCGTCGCCGGCGCGGCCAGCGCCAGCACGAGGCCCGAAAGAAGACGGCGCGACCGCAGGCGGGCGAGCGAGAGACGAACAGTCATGGCGAGCTCCTTTGTCAGATCGCGCATCCTCGCTCGCGCCGGCCGCCGTTTCCTCGGGGGAGTCCCGGGGCCTCGGGTTTTCATGCACGTCTATGCTTGAGCGCTGTCCCGTATGGAGACGCCATGTTCGTCCGCAACTGCTGGTACGTGATCGCCTGGGACCACGAGGTGCCGCGCGACGCGCTCTTCACGCGCACCGTGCTCGGCGAGGCGATCCTGCTCTACCGCACCGTAGACGGCGGCATGACTGCCCTTCGCGATCGCTGTTGCCATCGTCTGGCGCCGCTCTCGAAGGGCCGCAAGGAAGGCGACTGCGTGCGCTGCGGCTATCACGGCCTGCTCTTCGACGCGAGCGGCCGCTGCATCGAGATCCCCGGTTCCGACACGGTGCCCGAGAAGGCGCGCGTGCAGCACTACCCGGTCGTCGTGAAGAACAAATGGGTGTTCGTCTGGATGGGCGATCCGGCCAAGGCCGACGCGGCGCTGCTGCCCGACAACTTCTCGTGCGACGACCCCGGCTGGGACTACCTCCCCGGCTACTTGCACTACGCGACGCCGCAGCCGCTCATCTGCGACAACCTGCTCGACTTCTCGCACCTCAGCTACGTGCACGAGAAAACGCTCGGCGGCTCGACCGCGATCGCCCAGGCGCGCGCCGACATCGAGCCGGTGCCGCGCGGGATCAAGGTCACGCGGCGGGTGCGCAACGTTCCACCGCCGCCCTTCTATCGTACGTTCCGCACCTTCACCGGCAACCTCGACCGCTGGTTCATCTACGACTTCGTCCTGCCCGGCACGCTGCTCATGCATTCAGGGGGCCGGCCGGTCGAGGACGCGGAAGACGACATGCGCCACGCGGTTCGCCTGCACAGTTGCCAGACGGTGACGCCGGAGACCGAGACGACCTCGCACTACTTCTTCCAGCAGTCACGCCGCGTCGAGGACGGCGACCATTCGATCGCCGAGGCCTTGCACCGGTCGCTGCTCGTCGCCTTCGAGGAAGACCGCGCCATAATCACGGCGCAGAGCCAGGTCATCGCCGCCGATCCGGGCGCGCCGATGATGCTGCTTGCGATGGACGCTGCGGTGGTCCGCTTTCGCAAGCTCGTCGCCGACGCGGTCGCTGCCGAGCGATCGGCGAGCGTTGCGCCGCTTCAGCCGGCGCGCGACGAGCGCGACGCGCGATCGATGGCCTGAGCGGCGAGCAACTCGGTCGAGACCGACCGGTCGAGCGCGGAGCGCGAGAGCCCCGAGGCCTCGTAGTGCATGTTCTCGTACAGCTCGCCACTACCGGGATGGGCGGCGAGGATCGCGTCGAGGGCATGCTGCGGCAGCGGCACCGACAACGCGGTCTTCAACTGGCCGACGAGTGCTCGATACTGGTCGGCCCCGATCTTCACGCCGCTCGCCTCGACGCGTTCGAGCAAGCGGGACAGGGCGATCGCGACTTCGAGGCGTGTCTGCAGGGATTCGAGGCGAGGGGCAGCCATGGCAATGTCCGAGAGCGCCTTGTCGATGCAAGGCCGGTAGTCCTCAACTGAGGCCGCCGCGCCGGCATTCAAGCCGGCGCCCGCCAGCGCGTCAGCAAAGTCTTACCGCGCGCCGCCGGCTTTTCCCACAGACTGCGCGCTGCGCTTGCCCTAACTTGCCTGTGTGGCGCAATGCCCGACCGAACCGCCCTTTTCACCTCCGCCGAAAGCAAATCATGTCCACCACCACCGCCACGCCGACCGGCCCGGCTTCGACCCACGAAAGCGAATTCAGCGGCGACGACGAATCGACCGTGACGGCCAAGCTCGAGTCGAATCGCGTCCTGCAGAAGCTGCGCGAGAAGACCGACGCCGTGGTCGACAGCATCCAGCCGCGCATCGACGCCGTGTCCAGCTATGCGCGCAACGAGCCGACCAAGGCGGTACTGATCGCCGCGGCCTCGGGCGCGGCGCTGATGGCGCTGGTCGCGCTGCTCGCGCGTTCGAGCCGGCCGTCGAGCCCGGGCGCACGCACCATGGCGGCGATCCGCGACGCCGCGATCGACCTCGCCGACCGCGCACACAGCGTTGCCAGCGACGCGATCGCGACGACGCACAAGCGCGCCAGCGACGCGCAAGACCGCGTCGAGGCGGTGCAAAAGCGTGCCGGTGAAGTCGCCGACAGCGTCGCCGAGACCTGGGCCAACCTGCGCGAGCAGGCCCAGCCGGTGGTCGAGCGGCTCAAGCCGCAGTTCGACGCCGTGGCCACTTACGCCAAGGAAGATCCGGCGCGCGCCGCGCTCGGCGTGGCCACCGCGGGCGCGCTGCTGTTCGGCCTGCTCGCGCTGATCCGTCGCTCCGGCAACTAGGCGCCGCGAAGCGCCGCGGCCCGGGGTCGGCGCCGGCCGCTACGGCGCGAATTGACAGGCCTGCGCCGGCGCTAGGCGCAATCCGTCGTCTCTTTGCGCCCGCAGAACCGACGAACAGTCGGCGGGAGTTGCGCCGCGGGGGACCCCTTTACAAAGGCCTTACAGCTCATCTCCTGCCCCGCTGGCAAAGTTTTCAGCTCCTGACGAGGATGGGAGTCCGGCGTGAAAACAAGGCTGTGGCTGGGGCTGGTGACGGGCGCGGTGGTCGCGGCATGTGGTGGCGGCAGCGGCACGAGCAGCGGCACCGACATAAGCACCAGCTACCAGGCTGGGCCCGGCCCGCAAGGTGGCAGCGCGCTCTACAGCCAGTTCCGCAGCGGCAAGAAGCTGGTCCTGCATCAGCGCGAGTTGATCGCCGTCACGCCCGCCAACTTTCGCGACCGACTGACGACGATGGAAGCGACGCTCGGCGCCTTCGACGGCGTGTTCCTGCGCCTGCCGACGACCGGCGACAAGATCACCACGACCACACCGGTCGCGGCGAGCGCGATCGCCACCGACCTGCAGCCGCTCTACGCGCTGAAGCCGGCGCAGCTCAAGTACAACTTTGCGGTCGTGCCGATGCAGCACGACCTCGACGCCTTCGACGACTGGTCGCCGGTCATCGCCAACTTCACGGCGCTGGCCAAGGTGGCGCGCGACGCCGGGCTGGTCGGCATCGTCATCGACGATGAAGCACAGGCCGGGCTGCGCGTGAACTACCCGTTCGACCTGAAGTTCCCGACCCGGACGCTGCAGGACTACCGGGCGCAGACGCAACTCGTCGGCAAGAAGATCATGCAAGCGATCGTCGCCGAGTTTCCCGACGCGGCGGTGGTCGTGCTGCGCGGCGCGGCCGGCGCCGACCCCGCCACGCCGGTCAACCTGGTGAACCGCGAGTCCGACACGGCGCAGTTGCTCGGGCCCTTCTTCGCCGGCTTCGTCGAAGCCACGGTGGCGAGCTCGCTGCTCGTCGACGGCGGCACTGACTACGGCCTGCGCACGGCCGAGCAGTTCGACGGCTCGGCGGCGTGGCGCCGCACGGGGCTGGCTTCGGCAGCGACCAACAGCGTGTTCATCAGCGACGCCTTGCGCGCCGCCTGGCCGACCGCCGTCAACATCTCGTTCGGCCTGCGCGAGCTCGACGGCGCGCGCGGCAACCTGCTGCCCAACGACACGACGCTCTGGGCCAGCACGGTGCTGTCGGCGCTGCGCTCGACCGACACCTTCGTCTGGGCCTCGTTCGACCTCAATGACCTGACCCAGGCCACCGCGAACAATCCGTGGGTCGCGGCCGCGACGCGCGCCAAGGTGGCGGCGGCATCGCCCACGGGATCGCTCGCCTCGACGGCAGCGGCCTCGGGCACCGGACAGCTGGCCCAGTACTTCGCGCAGATCGACGAGTCGGAGCTGGCGCAGACCCTCGTCGACGGCACGATCGACAACGTGTGGATCGGCACCGGACCGGTAAACACGATCCTGGCCGGGCAGAATGACAACTTCTCGGTCGTCTGCACGGGATCCCTCGAGGCACCCTCGACCGGCACCTACACGATCTTCGGCACGACCGACGACGGCATGCAGATCTCCATCGGCGCGCTCGTCGTCGACGCCTTCTTCTTCCAGGCGCCGACCGAGCATGCGGGCACCATCGGCCTGGCAGCCGCCCGGCGACGGCAAGGCGCGGATCCCGGCGCAGCGCATGTACCCCTTCAAGTGAGCGATGCTCGACATGGGCGGGACCTGCGCGGGAACTGAAATTGCCATGGCGAGAGACCATGCTCATCGTCTGCCCGCACTGCCTCACCACCAATCGCATACCCGACACGCGCCTGCGCGAGGCGCCGACTTGCGGCCACTGCAAGAAAGAGCTGCTCGGCGCCGCGCCCGTCGCGCTCGACGACACCAGCTTCGACAAGTTGGTGGCGAAGACCGGGTTGCCGGTGGTCGTCGATTTCTGGGCCGAGTGGTGCGGCCCGTGCCACGCCATGGCGCCGCAGTTCGCCAAGGCAGCGGCAGAGATGCAAGGCCGCGCGCTGTTCGCCAAGGTCGACAGCGACGCCAGCCCGCGCACCTCGGCGCGCTTCGCGGTGCGCAGCATCCCGACCCTGCTGCTGATGCAGGGCGGACGCGAGGTCAAGCGACAAGCCGGCGCGACGCAGGCGTCGCAGATCGTCGACTGGGTCGGCCGCGGTTAACGCGCCGAACTTCGAGAGGGCGACGAGCACGTTGCCGGTCAGCGCGGCATAGACGACCTTGGTCGAGGTATCGGGCAGGGCGGCATCGTCACAATCAGGCCATGAACGCTCCGCTTCCCGCCATCGAGGTCACGCCGCGCGACCTCTCGCGCTACCGCGAAGGCAACACCGGCATCGACTATCTGCATCGCTTCGAGTCCGGCAAGCCGGGCCCGCACGTGATGATCAACGGCCTGACGCACGGCAACGAGTTCTGCGGCATGGTCGCCGTGTGCCACCTGCTCGAAAGCGATGTGCGTCCGCTGATCGGTACGCTGACGCTGAGCTTCGCCAACGTCGCCGCGTACCAGAGCTTCGACGCGGCGCAGCCTTTCGAGAGCCGGCAGATCACGCACAACCTGAACCGCATCTGGTCGGGCGCCTGGCTCGACAGCACGGAAGACAGCATCGAGCTGCGCCGCGCCCGCGAAATGCGCCCGGCGGTGGCCGTGGCCGACCACATCCTCGACATCCACTCGACGAGCCAGGACGTGGTGCCCTTCTGGGTCTATCCCATGTTCGAGCGCAACGCGGCGGTGGCACGCGCTCTGCCGCGGCCGGGCGTGCATCTCGTCATGCCGGCGGGCCTGGGCTCGGGCACACCGCTCATCCAGCACGGCGCGCATGCCGGCGCCGAGGCGCCCGGTGCGGCGCTCGTCGTCGAATGCGGCCAGCACTTCAAGCAGGCGACCGCCGACCTCGCCGTCGAGGTGGCGCTCGACTTCCTCGGCCACTTCGGCCTCGTCGACCGGCGGGTCGCGCCGCCGGCCACGCCGCCGCGCCGCTTCGAGCTGCTGCGCACGCACGTGATCAAGAACGAGAGCTTCGCCTTCACGCGGCCGGCGATCGGCTTCGAGACCTTTGCCGAAGGCGAGCTCATCGCCACCGACGGTGCGCTCGAGATCCGCGCGCCCTGCGACGACTGCACGATCTTCATGCCGGCGCGGGTGGCGATCGTCGGTCGCGAGGGCGTCTACCTGACGATGCCGCTGGCATGAGCCCAGGCAACGCGGAACCGCTCACTTCTTAGTGGCGACGTCGTAGACCTTGCGCGGCTCCTTGCAATCGGGATCGCCAAAGTTGGATTCGAAGTCAATGCATACCGACCCCGCATCACTGCCCGCCTTGTCGAGCTTGTCGAGCATGTCATTCGCGCCCGTGTCGGAAGGGGCGTAGTCGACGTACACCGTGCACATGATTTGGCCCGCTTCAATCCGGTAGGAGAACCTCGAGTCGACGGAACCCAGGTAAGTGACCTTGTTCGGTGGGCACATTTTCTGCGACAACCAGTGCCAAAAGGATTCCTGCTCGGCGCCGTTGCCGCCGGTCGAATCCTGCGCACCACCGCTCGCCGGCGACATATCCGCAGTGACGCCCGGGCCGAGTTGCATCGACTGAGCCGCCCCCGCCAGCGGCTTGCGCTGAATCACGTTCGCCGGCGCGGCCGCCAACGGCGCAGTCGCCGCCGTAGCAGGCGCTGACTCGGTTTGTTCCGCGAGCATCTTCTTCGCTACGCAGGTCGGGCAACCGCCGCCGCAGGAACACGGCGCGCCGCGCGTCGAGCCGGCCTCCGCCGTGCCCGGCAGGCCGGCGGCTTCGGCCCGACGCAGCGCGCCGACAGCGCCTGCCCTCGAAAAAGAACGATGGGACCAGGCCATCGGCCGGGCGCGCGGTGCGTCGCGCTGCGAGAACGAGAGCATGAGAGCTCCTTTCTTCCCTGCCGCTATGGCGAGTATTGATTCGCCGGGCCTCTCGCGCAATGTGCCAGCTCAGGCCGCGTGAGGCGCCGCCGCGACGGGGGCGGCTCGTGCCCGCGCCGCCGCCCTTCACACGCGGCGAACCGCTCAGGTGAGCAGGACGCCCTTCAGCACCAGCGACAGGCCGGAGACACCGAGCGCCGCGAGCGTGAGCAAGCGGAAGTTGACGTGGCTGCCGCGCTTGTAGATGGCGAGGCCGGCGCGATTGCCGACCCAGGCGATCGGCATCGCCATTGCGAACAGCGACCAGAGGGGGGCATCGAACAGCGCCGGCTGGCTGCACGCGAGGAGCGCCAGCGCGATCAGTTGCATGACGAGAATGAAGGGCTGCGTGAGCGCACGCCCTTGCTCCTTGGGCACGTTCTTCAGCCCGTTCCAGACGACGAGGGCGCTGCCGGGAAACGCCGAGAAGCCGCCGACGATGCCGCCGATCGTCCCGACCGCGAGGGCGCCGCCGAGGCTCGTCTCGCGCGCCGGCAGTGCCAGCGATTTCGGTTTGCAGATGCTGTACAGCGAGTAGGTGACCAACAGCGCCCCCAGCGCCGGCACGAGCGCATGGGCAGGAGCGCGGGCGAGGATCTTCAAGCCGAGCGGCAGGCCGAGAAAGCCGCCGGCGGCACACGGCAGGAACCCCCTCTGCCAGCTCGCGTTGCAGGCACGCATCTCATCGCGCAGGCTGCCGAGACTGAGCGCCTGCGTGAAGACCGAAAGCAGCATCAGGAGGCAGATGCCGAGTTGCGGCGGCAGGAAGAAGGGCGTCAACGCTCCGATGGCGCTGAAGCCGAATCCCGAGAGGCCGGAGAATGTCGCCGACGCGGCGTAGATCGCGGCAAGGAAGAGAAGCGTCGAGACATCCACGACCGTCCTCGAGGTCGACATCGAGGTGATGACTGTCCTTTAGTACGGCATTCGTCGGTGAAACCGGACACCGACGGCGCGCGGGAACGAGCGGCCGCGACCGGGATGCGTCGCCAGCGCCGCTCAGCCGGTGGCGCGCAGGCGCAGCAGCCGTTCCCTTTCCTCGGCGCGCGCGTCGTCGACGATGCGCAGCACGCCCTCGACGTCGACCGGCGCGTGCTTGCCGTCGAAGCGGCCGGTGAGTGGCGTTCCGGGCTGCAGCACGCCGCGTGTGTAGAGGGCCCAGATCTCGGCGCCGTATTGCTTGGCAAGCAGCTCGGGAGCGAAGCGGCCGAAGAAGGCGCCGAGGTTGGCAACGTCGCGCAGCAGCATGCGCTCGGCGTGGTTGTTGCCTGCCGCGTCGACGGCCTGCGGCAGGTCGATGATGACCGGCCCGTCGGCGGCGAGCAGGATGTTGAACTCCGAGAGATCGCCGTGGATCACGCCGGCGCAGAGCATGCGAACGACCTCGGCGATCAGCGTCGCGTGATGAGCGCGCGCCTCGTCGGCGGTGAAGTCCACGTCGTTGAGGCGCGGCGCGGCGTCGCCGGCCGCGTCGGCCACCAGCTCCATCAGCAGCACGCCCTCGTGGAAGTTGATCGGCCTCGGCACGCGCACGCCGGCCGCGGCGAGTCGATGCAGCGCGTCGACCTCGGCGCTCTGCCAGGCCGCCTCCTGCGCCTCGCGGCCGAAGCGGGTGCCCTTGGCCATGGCGCGCGCCTGGCGCGAGTTCTTGACCTTGCGGTTCTCGGTGTAGTCGACGGCCTGGCGAAAGCTGCGGTTGTTGGCTTCCTTGTAGACCTTGGCGCAGAGCGTCTCGTCGCCGCGGCGAACGACGTAGACCTCGGCCTCCTTGCCGCTCATGAGCTGGCGCAGGACCGCATCGATCAGGCCTTCTTCGAGCAGCGGGCGCAGCCGCGGCGGCGCCTTCAAGGCGCAGCCGCCGGCGCGGGAACGTCGTCGAGGAAGGCCGGCTGCGGCCACTGCTGCAGCTCGGCGACGCGGCGGACCACCCACGCCGCTTCGGCCGGCGAGAACGCCGAGGGCTCGGCGACCAGGCCGTCGTGGCAGCGCTTCAACGCGGCGTCGGCATCGTCCGGGTCCTGGACGTGGGCGGCGAGAAAAGCCGCCGTGTGTGCCGCCGTGTCTTCGCAAAGTTCGTGGCGTGCTTCGGTGGCCTCGCGCGTGAGCAGCGGCCGGCCGTGCGCCGAATGGAGGGCGAGGAACGAATCGGGGACGAGGGTCTGGTTGTGGTCGTACATGCGAATCCGGGAGGCACTCGCGGAACGCGGAGCACGAAGTCGAGCGCCGATTGTCGCCTGCAGGCGCGGCGCGGTTCAGGCGAGCGCGCGCAGACCGCCGACGAGGCGGTCGATGCCCTCAGCGACCGTCGCCTTCTGCAGCGCGCCGTAGGCGACGCGAAACGAGCAGCCCTCGGTCATGCCGAACGCCGAGCCGGGAATCACTGCGACCTTGTGCTCGCGGATCAGCCGCTCGGCGAGCGTCATCGGATCGGCTCGTGTGTTGACCTTGATCAGGCAGTAGAAGGCGCCGTCGGCGGCCGGCACATGCACGAGCGGTGCCAACGCCGAAAGGCGCGCCGCGACGATGTCGCGGATCTCGGCGAGTTCGGTCACGTGCGGCTCGCACCAGGCACGGCCGACGTCGAGCGCCGCGGTCGCGGCGAGCTGCGAGACGATCGTCGGGCAGATCAGGATCGTGTCCTGGATCTTCGCCATCGCCGACGCCAGGTGCTCCGGATACGCGACATAGCCGATGCGCCAGCCGGCAAAGCCGTAGGCCTTGGACAGCGAATACATGCTGATCGTGTGCGCCTCGGCGCCGGGCAACGAGCCGGGCGAGAAGTGGCGAGCCGGCGCGTACGTGAAGTATTCGTAGGCCTCGTCGGAGAGGTGATAGATGCCATGCGCGCGGCAAAGGTCGTTGACGGCGCGCAGGGTTGCCTCGGCGTAGACCGCGCCGGTCGGGTTGTTGGGCGAGACGGTGACGATGGCGCGCGTGCGCGGCGTGATCGCTGCGCGCAGCAGCTCGAGCTGCGGCCGATAGGCGGCGTCGGTCGGCACGCAGACCGCCTTGCAGCCGGCCATGCCGATCGCCATGTCGTGGTTGAAGTAGAACGGCGTGTTGAGGACGATCTCGTCGCCGGGCTCGGTGATGGCGAGCACCGCGTGCATGAACGCCATGTTGGCGCCGGCCGTCACCATGACGCGCGCACCGCGCCCGAGCTCGATGCCATTCTCGGTCGAGAGCTTGGCGCTGAGCCGCGACACGAGTTCGGGTAGTCCGGCGCCTTCGTTGTAGCCGTGGATCAGCGGCATGTCGAGCGCGGCCGACACCGCGTCGACGGCGGCGCGCGGCGGCCCGTAGTGGACGACGCCTTGGCCGAGCGAGATGGTGCCGGGCACGTCGCGGATGAGCGCGCCGAGCACCGGGATGATCGGCGTCTGCACGGCGTCCATGCGGGTCGGTGTTCTCATTCGGCACTCCAGGGAAGGCTTCGATTCTCGGCCGGGCCGGCCGGGCGGGCCGGGCCGCAGCGGAGTTGCCTGCGCCCGCGCCCCTCACTGTGCCTCGACGCCCGCATTCTTCACCAGCAGCGCGTACTTCGCGCGTTCGCTGCGGAAGAAGGGCATTGCCTTGTCCGTCGCGGCGAGGCGATGATGATCGAAAGGCCGAGCGCCTTCGCCAGCGCGTTCTGCGACGAGCGCGCGATCGTGTCGAAGCCCGAGCCGGTGCCATTCGGCAGGATGAAAAGCACCGGCTTGTCCGATTGCACGAGCGCGGGAAGTGGGGGCGTGCCGGCGAGGCCGGCGAGCACCCTGCGCCGCGTCGGCACGAAAGTCTTCGGCATCTCTGCTTCCTTCAACGGATTCGATTCGTGTTCGAGTCGCGCCCTTTCAGGCGACGACCGCCCTGGCGCGCAAGTCCACGATCTCGTCTTCGCCGTAGCCCAAGCCGGTGAGCAGCTCGTCGGTGTGCGCCGCGAAGCGCGGCGGCTGCAGGCGCACGGGCAAGCGCTGGCCGCCCATCGTGATGGGCAGCAGCGTCGTCTTCACCGTCGTGCCGGCCTTGTCGCCGTCGGGCAGCTCGACATCGGCGAGGCCCCCCGTGGCGAGCAGATGCGGATCGTCGTACAGGTCCTCGGGCTTTCGAATGGGCGCGAAGGGCAGCCCGGCGCTCTCGAAGATCGCCGTCAGCTCGGCGGCACTGCGGTGCGCCAGCCGCTCGCGCAGCGTCGCGAGCAGCGCTGGACGCACACGCACACGGTCGTTGTTGGTGGCGAGCGCGGGGTCGGCCTTCAGGTCGGGCAATTCGAGCACGTCGCAGAAGGTCTGCCACTGCGCGTCGCTCACGGCGCAAAGAAAGATCTGCTCGCCGTCCTTGACGGTGAAGACGTCGTAGACGGCCCAGGGGTTGTCGCGCGCGGGCATCGGTGCCGGGTGCCTGCCGGTCATCGCGAACTGCAGCATGTGCTGGCCCATCAGGAACACGTTGTTCTCGAACAGGGCCGACTGCACTTCCATGCCTTTGCCGGTGATGCTCCGCTGGATCAGCGCGCCGAGCGTGCCGATGGCGCCGAACAGGCCGCCCATGATGTCGTTGACGCTGGTGCCGGCGCGCAGCGGATCGCCGGGGCGGCCGGTCATGTAGGCCAGGCCGCCCATCATCTGCACGACCTCGTCGAGGGCCGGTCGGTGCTCGTAGGGGCCGGGCAGGAAGCCCTTGTGGCTGACGTAGATGAGACGCTCGTTCAGCGCCGAGAGGCCCGCGTAGTCGAGCCCGTACTTCTTCAACGCACCGGCCTTGAAGTTCTCGACGACGACGTCGGCCGACGCCGCGAGCTTGCGCGCCACCTCGGCGCCTGCGGCCTGCTTGAGATCGACGCCGATGCTCTTCTTGTTGCGGTTGAACATCGGGAAGAAGCCCGCGCCCGCGCCGAGCAGTCGGCGCGTGCCCTCGCCCTCGATCGGCTCGACCTTGATGACCTCGGCGCCCATGTCGGCCAGCACCATGGCGCAGGTCGGCCCCATCACCATGTGCGTGAACTCGACGACGCGCAGGCCGTGCAGCGGCTGCGGCACTTCGCTCATGTCGAAGCCCTAGCTCAACGCGCGCACGAGGAACGGCAGGCTCGTGTCCATGCGGTAGTCGATGTCGGAGTGGTTGTCGTCGAACTCTTCGTAGGTGTGCGCGATGCCGAGCTCGGCGAGGCGCTGCGAGAGGATGCGCGTGCCGTAGTGGATGTGGTACTGGTCGGCCCAGCCGCAATCGATGTAGATGCCGCGCAGCTTCTTCAGCGCCTTGGCGTGGCGCCTGACCATGTGGATCGGGTCGTGCGCCTGCCAGTGCTTCCAGCGCTTCTCGATTCGCTCGCCGGTCTCCATGTTGTAGGGAATGCGAAAGCCGTTCGGCGCCTTCGGGTCGGGGTCGTAGGTGGCGGCCATGCACAGGTTCATCACGGTGTGGCCGTCGGCCGGGCCGAGCTTCTTCTTGCCGTGGAGGTCGGCCAGGAAGCGGGCAACGCGGCCGTCGTCGAGCCCTTCGGCAAGGCCCTTCGATGCGGCCATGAGCGCCGGCACGTCGACCGGCCCTTCCTTGCGCTTGGGCTTGGCGAACTTGGCGAGGGCGTTCAGCGTGTTCGGCCAGTCGTGGCCGTAGACGACATCGAAGTACGAGTCGCCCGAGTGATCGGCGACCGCACCCCAGTGCTTCGGATAGAGCATGCCGTGCACGATGGCGCCGTAGCCGCCCGAGCTCTTGCCGAAGCAGCCGCGGTGCCTGTGCGAGGCGAGCGTGCGGAACTCGGCGTCGACGAAGGGAATGAGCTCTTCCGTCAGGTAGTCGGCGTAGTGGCCGATCGCCGACGAATTGATGTACTGGTTGCCGCCGAGCGAGGTGAAGCAGTCGGGAAAGACGATGATCGCCGGCTCCATCTTCTTCTGGTGGATGAGCCGCGCCGCCCGCTCGGGCACGTTCTCTCCGAAGCCTTTCCAGCCGGTATGGGCCGGCCCACCGCCCATGAAGCCGACCAGGTCGAAGAGGACCGGAAAGCGGCGCGAGGCGAACTCGGCATCGTCGTACTGCGGCGGCAGCCAGACGTGGAGTGGGCGCACGAACGGGTCGCCGAGGGCATTGCCCTTCAGCACCTCCGAGGTGTGCGTCAGGATGGCCAGGCGGCCAGGGAAGGCTTGGGGACGTTTGATCGGCATGGTGACTCTCCGCAGCGGTGTCAGCGCGACGATAGCAAGCGGAGCCGTGCATATCGCGACAGCATGCAACGCAAATGCACTACGATTACCGAATGAAGTCCGCCACCATTCCTTCTGTCCGCGTCGAGCCCGAGTTGCGTGCCGAGGTCGAGTCCTTGCTCGGTGAAGGCGAGACGGTGTCCGAGTTCGTCGAGGCTTCGGTCCGCGCGACTGTGTTGCGCCGTCGCAATCAGGCCGAGTTCATCGCGCGAGGCCAGCGTTCGCTGGCGAGCGCTCGCCGGACCGGAGACTATGTCGACGCCGACGCGGTGGTCGAAGGGCTGCAGCGCAAGTTGGACGCTGCCCGCAGCGGCAAGCCGGCAACGCGAAGGTGATTCGGGTCCGGCTGACGCGCGAGGCCCAGTCCGACCTGGAGCGACTGTTCGACTTCGTCCTCGAGCGCGAGCTTTCGCGGCAAGGCGGTGACCTGACGCTGGCCGAGCAAGCCCTCTTGGCGATTCGTGCCGGTGTCGCGACCTTGAGAGCGTCGCCCTTCACCTGTCGCAAGGTCGGCCCGAGCCCGTTCCTGAGGGAGCTGATCATCCCGTTCGGGCATTCGGGCTACGTTGCGTTGTTCGAAATCGTCGATCCGACCGACGTGGTTATTTCGGCTGTGCGGCATCAGCTCGAAGACGACTACCACTGAGGAGTGAGGCTCGGGTCTCTCAGTGCGCATCATCGCCCAAGCGGCGCTCGGCGCGGCGACGCGCCGCGATTTCCCGGCCCCCTTCTGGAATGCCGCCACAGCGCAAATGGGCTTGCAACTCAGGATAGAAAAGAGATTCTTCGAAAGCGATGTGATCGCGCGACAGCGCGGCGAAGATCGAGATGCCCTCGCGAAGGACATCGACGTCGTACCAAGACTGCCCGGACGCCACCGCATCGAGATGGGGCGCGATCTCCATCCAGTCTTCCTCGAGCCAGGCGTGGTCCTGTTGCAGCATCAGCACGGCCTGCACGACCTCCGGGTTCGAACTCGCCGCCAGGGGTGGAAAAACATCTCGTTCCTCGTCCTGGTGATGCTGCCGAACAGTCACCGAGAAGTGGTGAACAATATCGGCGGCCATCTCCCGTAGGCCGGGACTGATATCTTCGGCCTCGATCCGCGGGAGCATGGCCTCGAGCCGGTCAAGCGCCGCCAGCGTCAGTCGATGGCAGTCGTCGAGCGCCGAATGGACGTCAGGCACCTTTGCGCCGCGAGGCTGGTCGCCGGGAACGTCGGAGGACATGAGAAGAGGCTACGACTCCACGACACGCGCACTTTGACATGGAACAAGTTTGCGACATGGCACCGCTGCTGGCCTTCGTTCGAAGCTAGGGGCCGGCCCATGCTCAAGTACCTGACCGGCTACCCGCCCGAGCTGCTCGCGCCCGTGCGCGAGTTGATCGCCGCGGGCCGCCTGGCCAAGCACCTGCGCGAGCGCTATCCCGGCACGCACGGCGTGCACGACGACCGGGCGCTGCGCGACTACGTGGGCGAGCTCAAGGCGCGACACATGCGCAGCGCGCCGCCGCTGGCGAAGGTGCAGTACGACACCACGCTGAAGGACGTGCGCAACGCGCTCGGCACGCACACCACCGTCTCGCGCGTGCAAGGCAACAGGCTCAAGGCCAAGCGCGAGATCCGCGTCGCGAGCCTGTTCAAGAAGGCGCCCGAACCGTTCCTGAAGATGATCGTCGTGCACGAGCTGGCGCACACCAGGGAGCGCGAGCACGACAAGGCGTTCTACGCGCTGTGCACGCACATGGAGCCGGACTATCACCAGCTCGAGTTCGACGTGCGGCTGTGGCTGACGTCGATGGAGCTCGACGGCGGCGCCGGCCGGCGCTGACTCGGCGCGGCCCGCGATCGGTCGTCGGTCAGTCGGGCCGGCGAAACTCGTTGTCGATCCAGGCCGACGCGGTCTGCGCGCTGAGCTTGAATCCGGCGCGTACGCGCACACGCGCGAGCTCATCGCCGGCCGCGTCGAAGGCGCTCAGCGTCGCGTAGGGATCGTCCTCGTCGGCCACGATGTCGAGATGGACCGTGATGCGGCCCGCGACCGCCGTCACCGTCACGCTCTTGTGGCGGTCGGCGTGCGACTGCTGCTCGTGCCGCCGCAGCACCTCGGCGGCGGTCTTCACCAGCGTGTGGAAGGCGGCGCTGTCGAGTGGCTTCGGATTCTTCTTGTCGCGGCCCATCGTCCACGGCCCGACGAGTGCCGGCTCGGCCTCGCCCGCCTTCACCATCTCGACCGCCCAACCCTCGTCGTCTTCGTTCTTGATGACGCGGGCGGTCCAGCCGTCGGCGCGCCAGAGGCGGGGGTCGTTGATGTCGGTGGCGTCTAGGTGGAGATCGGTCATCCAGCATTGTTCACCGGGAAGCCAGCTGACCGACAGCGGGGACCCGGCAATCGCTCGATGCAAGTGTACGGAGAGGCCCACGAGTAGATCGGACTCGCGCCACAATCATCGGCAGCAGCAGGCGAGTGCCTGCGTCGACGTCAAGGGGACGAGGATGGCCCGACTTCTTGAAGCACTCGGTCTCGAGGCGCCCGGGGCGCGGGGCTCGTCCGAGTCTTCCGGCGCAGATGACGATGCCGACCGGCGCGACGCGGCGCTCGCCGCCTGGCAGACGGAGCGGGCCGGCGTGCTCGCGGCGCTGAAGCTGCTCGAGATGTCGATCCGCAGGATGAGCGACCCCGAAGGCGACGCGGCGATCATCCTCGTCAAGGCGATCGCCGCGAACCTGACCCAGGCGCCGACGACGGCCCGGGCCGTGTCCGAACTCGAGCGCTACCTCGACACCGACGACATCATCGCCGAGGCCGAAGAGCCGAACGGCTTCGGTGTCGACATCCGCATTCGCGGCCCGTTATTGCCCGCGCTCGCGGTGCTCAAGTCCAGTCTGGCCGCGACGTGACCGGTGCGGCCGAGGAACAGTAAATGGTGACCAAGACCAAGGAGATTTCCGGAAGCCCGCTGAAGCGGGTGTTGAACCGCAGCCTGACCTGGAAGGAAACCTTCGGCAAGGCCGCGCCCGAAAGTGTGGCCATCGACAAGCAATACGCCGAAGCGCTGAAGGCGTTCGAGTCGATTCCCGACTTTCCCGAGGAATGGGCCGACGAGCAGAAGCGCTTCGTTACGCTCTCCGAGACGATGCGCGGGCTCGAGACGGACCTGGTGAAGGCCGACGCGGCCGTGCGCGACCCTCACGGCAAGCGCATCGACACGGCGAAGGCCGACGCCGAGAAGCTCGCCAAGGACGTGGCTCTCAAGCACAAGCAGAACAAGGAGGTCGTGAGCAGGGCGTTGACGGCCACCTGCGTCGAACTTCGCGGCCTGCTGCTGCGCCTGGGCAAGGGCATGCCGGATCTGCAGCCCGACCTCGACTATGGCAAGCAGCTTGCGCCGGCGATGCGGGAGTTCGCCGAGATCGCCGCCCGCTACAGGCTGGTGACGGGTCGCTTCGCGAAGATCGAGGAGTACATGGGCAAGGTCTTTCAATACCCGCCGGAGGCGATCGAGAAGCTGCTCGTGAAAGCGGATGCCGCCGCCAAGAAGTTCGACACGTCGGTGCGCGATGCCCCGCTCCTTTGCGAGAAGTTGCTGGTGCGGGCCAAGAAGGCGCCGGCCCCGCCGGCGAAGAAAGCCTTCTACGGCCTCTACCGCGACGATGCCGCCGAGATGGAGAAGGCGCGCGTCATCTTTCAGGAGTGGATCGACGAGCTGAACACCGGCGAGGAGGCGATCGTCAAGGGCCTGAACGAGGGGATCGCGCTCTTTTCGGGGAGTGAGTTCAAGCAACTCAATCACTGGATGCACATGATCGCCCGCTACGATGCGCGGCGCGAGATCGCCGAGAAAGAGGCGAGCAGGCAGAGCTCGGCCAAGAGCTCGAGTGCCAAGCCGGAGGCCGCCGAGCCCAAGGACGCACCCGTCCCGACGCTGCCCACGCGCCCGACCGACGACACGGCCGGGCGAACGATCAGGATCCTGAATCCCACCCTCGCACCGATCTCGGTGCTGAACGGTGCCGAGCAGGGCAAGGTCACGACTTTCCTGGCGTTGCACGATCAGGTCGTTCCAGCGCGGGTGCGCGATCTGATGAACGAGCACTTCGGCTCCTTCGAGTTCGTCAACCATTCGACGGTGCGACTGTCGAAGCGCCGCCGGCTGGAGTTCGACATCGACATGTCGGCACCGACGGAGGTCCGCATCACCCTCGTCAACATCGGCGATCCGACCTACGACCACTGAGCCGCAGATCGGCCTGCTGACGCCCGCGCGAGGGCGACTCTTGCCCTTCAAGACGCCAACGAGACCTCCGGGACCAACCCGAGTCGTTTGGCCCGGCGCGCGAAACCCCGGTCGTCGAACGTCACGAGCCGCTGGCAACCCTTGCTGCAGGCCCAATGCAATGCGTCTGCGAACTCGAGCCCGCGCCGGTGCTGAACGAGCGCGTCGCTGACGGCTTCCCAGCGCTCGACGGTAACGTGCGCCATGCCGAGCAGGTGTTCCGCCGCGCGGCAGAACTCGGTCGGCGGCAGCTCGTAGAAGCCGCGCATGACCCACTCCAGCTCCAGCACCACGATGAGCGGCACGAACACCGATGCCGACTCCAGCAAGACCCGCTTTGCCAGCGGGCTCTGCCGTGCGGCCTCGGGGTCGGAAGGATCGTCGCAGTAGAACCGGGCCAGGATGTTGGTGTCGACGGCGATCACTTGCCGGCCTTGGATGGCCGCAGCAGGGAAGCCGGGTCGAAGTCGGACAGCCGCTTGCGTGACTTCGCGCCGCGCGCCCGTTCGATGCGGATCATTCCGTAGCCGGCTGCGGGGTCCGACGCCGTGACACGTCGCCTTACCAGCAGGCGGATCACGCCGCCTTCGTCGACAAATTCAACCTGCGTTCCGGGTGTCAACTCGTGACGGGCGCGGATATCTGCAGGGATGACGATCTGGCCTTTTGCGGTGAGCGTGGCGACGGCCATGAGAGCCTCCAGAAGATGGAAGGAGTGCGACGGAGTCTAGCATCGCTTACCAGGTAAGCTGACCGAAGCGTGCCTGGCGCCTAGCGGTGCTTGCCCGTCGTCCAGCCGCGCGCCGCAAGGTGCTGGCAGCCGACGGCTTCGGCCGCGTCTTCGAGCGTCGTGCCCATCGAGTCGTTCCAGCGGTTGAGAAAGCCGAACAGCGCCACGACGCCCAGGATCTCGACAATCTCGTCGTCGGTCCAGTGTTCGCGCAGCGCGCCGGCGATGGCCGCGTCGACGGCGTTGGGCACGCTCGCCGCCGCCAGGGCGAACTCGAACGCCGCCTTCTCCGCCGCGCTGAACAGATCGCTCTGGCGAAAGTCCCAGAGTGCGGCGAGGCGTTCGTCGCTGGCGCCGAAGCGCTTGGCGGCGAGCACGGTGTGCGCCTCGCAATAGCGGCAGCCGGCCGTGGCGCTGGCGATGTGGGCGATCAGCCGCTTCTGCTCGCTCGTGACGCGGCCGCCGTTCTCCATCACGGCGCGGTTGAGGTGCGTGAACGCCTTGGCGATCTCGGGCCGGCGCTGCATCGTCAGCACGCTGTTCGGCGGAAAGCCGAGCGTCTCGAAAAAGAACTGCGCGACGCGTGCGACTTCAGGCGAGTGGTCAGCGGGCAGAGGGGCGACGAGCGGCATGGCGATCCTGGCGGCGTGAAGAAAGGGGCATTGGAGCGCAATCATGACCATGAGCGGCGGCAGGTCCTCCAGCCGGATTCCCTCGCAGCCTCGTGGCGATCGCCCGAGGTCCTCATAATTCTCCCGGCGAAGGGGTCCGTGCAGCACCCCACGGCGGCGGGCATCAGCGCCGATCTCGAACCCTTGACCCGAGGAGCGAACCATGTTCGAAGCAGGATTGATGGCCAGCCAGCGAATCCTCGTCACGGGCGGCGGCACCGGCCTGGGACAGGCGATGGCCGAGCAGTTCCTCGGCCTCGGCGCCGACATCGCCATCTGCGGCCGTCGCAAGGCGGTCTGCGACGAAACCGCCGCGGTCTGGCGCACCCGCTTCCCCGATCGCCGTATCGACACCTTCGGGGTCGACATCCGTGACGCATCGGCGGTCGAGGCGATGGTCGAATCGCTCTGGCAGTCGGGCGGGCTGACCGGTCTCGTCAACAACGCAGCCGGCAACTTCGTCGCGCCCACCGAAAGCCTGTCGCCGCGCGCCTTCGACGCGGTCGCCAACATCGTCTTCCATGGCTCGTTCTATGTCACGCAGGCGGTCGGCAAGCGCTGGGTTGCCGCCGCGAAAGCGGGCGAGTGGACCACCACCCAGCCCTGCCGCAACGTCATGAGCATCATCGTGACCTGGGTCGACAACGGCTCGCCCTACGTCGTGCCATCGGCGATGAGCAAGGCCGGCATCGAGGTGATGACGAAGTCGCTCGCCGTCGAGTGGGCACGCTACGGCATCCGCCTCAACGCGATCGGCCCCGGCGAGATCCCGACCGAGGGCATGAGCAAGCGCCTCAGTCCGGGCGAGGACCCCGGGGCGCGATCGCGCGAGAAAAACCCGATGGCGCGCCCCGGCCAGATGAGCGAGTTGCAGAACCTCGCGACCTTCCTGATGGCGCCCGGCCGGTGCGACTGGCTCACCGGGCAGAGCATCATGATGGACGGCGCCGGCGCGCTCGCCACCGGCGGCAACTTCTACGAGCTGCGCAGTTGGAGCGAGAGCGACTGGAAGTCGGCACGCGACCTCATCGAAGCGCAGAACGCGAAGGACAAGGCGCAGCGCTGAGCGAGGCCGGCACCGACTACGCGGCTGCCAACGCCTCGACAGCGACCGCGCGCGCGAGCACGGACTTGAGCGCCGCTCCCGTGTGACTCTCGCGGAGAGCCACAAGCCGCTCCGGGACGGCCTCGGCGACGACGCGCCCGCCGTTCACCCCACCTTCCGGCCCGAGATCGATGACCCAATCCGCTTCCGCGATCACATCGAGGTCGTGCTCGATGACGACGACGCTGTGCCCGCCGTCCACCAGCCGATGCAGCACGCGGATCAGCCGCTCCACATCCGCCATGTGCAACCCGACCGTCGGCTCGTCGAGCACGTACAGCGTGTGCGGCACCTTGTTGCCGCGACGCGTGATGTCGTCGCGCACCTTGCTCAGCTCGGTGACGAGCTTGATGCGTTGCGCCTCGCCGCCCGAGAGCGTGGGTGACGGCTGTCCGAGCGTGAGGTAGCCCAGGCCCACGTCCTTCAGCAACTTGAGTGGGTGGGCGATGTTGCCCATCGTCGCGAAGAAGTCGACCGCTTCGTCGACCTCCATCTTCAGCACATCGCCGATGCTCTTGCCGCGCCAGCTCACGGCGAGCGTCTCGGGGTTGAAGCGCTCGCCGTGGCACACCTCGCAGGGCACCTTCACGTCGGGCAGAAAGCTCATGGCGATGGTGCGCACGCCGGCGCCTTCGCAGGCCGCGCATCGGCCTTCGCCGGTGTTGAAGCTGAAGCGGTTCGGCGCATAGCCGCGCGCTTTCGCTTCGAGCGTGTCGGCGAAAAGCTTCCTGATCGTGTCCCAGAAGCCGATGTAGGTGGCCGGGCACGAGCGCGGCGTCTTGCCGATCGGCGTCTGGTCGACCTCGAGCACGCGGTCGATCCAGGCGTAGCCGTCGATCTTCTCGCAGCCCTGCCAGTTGGGCCGCGCGCCGCGCGTGTTGAGGAACTGGAGGTTGGCGAGAAGAACGTCGCGGGCAAGGGTGGATTTGCCCGAGCCGCTCACGCCGGTGATGGCGACGAGGCGCTTCAGCGGAATGTCGACGGTGATGTTGCGCAGGTTGTGCAGGGTCGCGTCGTGGAGGGTGAGGTGGGTGCGCGTGGGGCCTTCGCGGCTGCCCTCACCCCCGCCCTCTCCCGCGCTGGCGGGAGAGGGCGCTACCGGGCGTCTGGGCTGCAGCGGATGGATCAGCGGGTGCGCGAGAAAGCGCCCGGTCACCGAATCGGCCTGCGACGAGATCTGGGCGACGCTGCCCTCGGCCACCAGCCGGCCGCCGCGCTTGCCGGCGCCGGGGCCGATATCGATGATGTGATCGGCGCGGCGGATCGTCTCTTCGTCATGCTCGACGACGACGAGCGTGTTGCCCTTGTCGGCCAGGTTCTGCAGCGCGTTGAGCAGGATCGCGTTGTCGCGCGGATGCAGGCCGATGGTCGGCTCGTCGAGCACGTAGCACACGCCTTGCAGGTTGCTGCCGAGCTGCGCCGCGAGGCGGATGCGCTGCGCCTCGCCGCCCGAAAGCGTGGGCGCGGCTCGGTCGAGCGTGAGGTAGCCGAGGCCCACTTCTTCCAGGAACTCGAGGCGGCTCTTGATTTCGGTGACGACGTCGCGCGCGATCTCGGCGCCGCGGCCCGTCAGCGAAAGTACCTCGACCCACTTCCTCGCATCGCTCACCGACCACTGCGCGATCCAGGCGATCGACTTCTCGTCGAA
>JBBRLS010000058.1:0-22729 GCA_038231215.1 Burkholderiales bacterium
ACATGTTCGAGGAGGCCGAGGGCCTCGACCATCCGTACTTCATGACCAAGCACGAGAGCGAGAAGATCGTGCGCAAGGAGTCGAAGGTGCCGTGGACGGTCTATCGCCCGGCGCTCGTCGTCGGCGACTCGCAGACCGGCGTGATGGACAAGATCGACGGCCCGTACTACTTCTTCAAGCTCATCCAGCGCATGCGGCAGCTCCTGCCGCCCTGGATGCCGTCGGTGGGCCTCGAAGGCGGGCGCATCAACATCGTGCCCGTCGACTTCGTGGTCGCCGCGCTCGACCACATCAGCCACCTCAAGAGCGATCTCGACAAGCGCTGCTTTCATCTCGTCGACCCGCTCGGCTACCGCGTCGGCGACGTGCTCGACATCTTCAGCAAGGCGGCCCATGCGCCGAAGATGAACCTGTTCGTCAATGCAGCGCTGCTCGGGTTCATCCCGAAGAGCGTGAAGAAGGGGCTGATGATGCTGGCGCCGGTGCGGCGCATCAAGGGCGCGATACTGAAGGACCTCGGCCTGCCCGAGGACATGCTCACCTTCATCAACTTCCCGACCCGCTACGACTGCCGCGAGGCACTCGCCGCGTTGAAGGGATCGGGCATCGAGTGCCCGAAGCTGCCTGACTACGCCTGGCGCCTGTGGGACTACTGGGAGCGCCATCTCGACCCGGCGCTGAAGATCGACCACTCGCTGCGCGGCACGGTCGCCGGCAAGGTCGTGCTGGTCACCGGCGGCTCGTCGGGCATCGGCCTGGCGGCGGCGTGCAAGTTCGCCGAGGCCGGTGCCATCACCGTGATCTGCGCGCGCGACGAGGCCAAGCTGGCCGAGGCCAAGCGCGAGATCCTGGCCGCTGCGGGGAAGGGCGCCGTAGTCGAAACCTATTCCTGCGACATCGCCGATGAGGCCGGCTGCAAAGGCCTCGTCGACTGGCTCAATGCCACGCACGGCGGCGTCGACTTCCTCGTCAACAACGCCGGCCGGTCGATCCGTCGCGCCATCGAGGCGAGCTACGAGCGCTTTCACGACTTCGAGCGAACCATGCAGCTCAACTACTTCGGCTGCCTGCGCGTGACCATGGGCTTCCTGCCCGGCATGGTTGCCAAGAAGAAGGGGCACATCGTCAACATCAGCTCGATCGGCGTGCTGACCAATGCGCCGCGCTTCTCGGCCTATGTCGCCTCGAAGGCGGCGCTCGACGCGTGGACGAGGTGCGCGTCGAGCGAGTACGCCGACATGGGCATCAGCTTCACGACCATCAACATGCCGCTGGTGCGCACGCCGATGATCGGCCCGACCAAGCTCTACGACAACGTGCCGGTGCTTTCGCCGGAAGATGCGGCGAACATGATCGCGGAGGCCTGCGTCGAAAAGCCGGTCAGGATCGCGACGCGGCTCGGCATCACGGGGGAGTTGATGCACGCACTGGTGCCGCGCGTGGCGCAGATCGTCATGAACTCGACGTTCAGGATGTTCCCGGACAGCGCGGCGGCCAAGGGCGACAAGGACAAGAAGTACCAGCCCTCACCCGAAGCGATCGCCATGCAACAAATGATGCGCGGCATCCACTTCTGACCCAGCCTGGACGCGCGCCGCGCCGCCGGAGGCGGCCTTCGTTTGTTTATCTTTCTCCCTCCCCCCATCCCGCTTGCGGGAGAGGGTCGGGGTGAGGGTGCGCGCGACTACTGCGGACGGTAGATCCGGTTTTCGCGGAGCGGTGGGCGTGCCAGCGCCGGGCCGGTCGGCGCGTCGGCGACGCTGCGGTTGGTGCCGAAGCCGCGCAGGCGCGCGCTGGTCGGTGGGACGCAGGTTCCTCCGTTGTTGCGAACGGCAAGCGCTACCTCGAGCAGGTCTTCGAGCGGGTCGCCGAGGGCGCGCGAGAAGTCGTCGGCGACGGCGCAGGTCGGCGTGAAGCCGTCGGCGTAGTCGCCGAAGCCCTTGTTGTTGACGCCTTGGAACTGGATTGAGAAGTAGGTCGTGTTGCAGTTGTCTCGCGGGTAGAAGCCATAGGGCTTGCCGCAGGTCGTGCCGCCAATACGGTGAACGGTGATGTTCGCGCCCTCGAGCCCGTTGATGATGGCCTCGCTCGCCGAGCAGGTATCGCCGGTGGTGAGGACGTAGACGCGACTCAGCCCGAGGTTGGGAAGCGCCGTTCCGTTCGAGGTCCCGAAGTGACCGGTCGTCCAAAAGGGCGTGCTGGAAGCCGGAAACGGATATCTGTTGTTGAAGATCAGCTGCTCGAAAACCTTTCCGGTCGTGGCCGCCGGTCCCGCGATCATGTAGGCGAGTTCAGCCGCGATGTCGAGATAGCCTCCGCCGTTGTAGCGCACGTCGAGAACGAGATCGGTGATGCCCGCCGCTTTCAAGGTATTGACTGCCGACACCAAGGCTGCCTCGGAAGTCGCGATGTGATCGTTGAACAGCATGTAGCCCACGGAGGAATTCGGTGCCGGAAGCGTCTTCACGAATTGCACCGGCGTTTCCGTGATCGCCTGCGCTGTCATCGTGATGTTCTGCGTCGTCGCCGATCCAAAGTCGCGGATCGTGAAAGTGTGGCTGGCAGCGGCGGTCGGGAACAATCCTTCGTTCAGGGTAGCGAGGTCGGTGCCGTTGGCAACATCGACCCCGTCTACGGTCAGGATCGCCGCGCCTCGGGCCAGCGCATTGGCGCTTGCAGGAGTCGCGCCGGGCTCCAGAAACGCGACGATCGCGTTCCGGTTCGGCGCCTTCGCCGGAGCCAGGGTAATCCCAAGTCCGTAGCCGAACGAGACCCCGGCCGTCGCGAGGGCGACCCACGCGGGTGTGGCGTACGTGAAGTGGAACTGGTCCTTGGGCTTGCCCGAAGCCGTCGTCAACGGCGTCTTCAACGCGTCGAAGTACGTGAGCGGGGTAAGGTAGGCGCTCGCGTCGAGCGTCGCCGCCGGTAGCGCCTCGACGTCCAGGTACCAGAGATAGGTCTCGTCGGTCCACGAACGCAGGAAGTCCTTCTCGTTGGCGAGCGCGCCCTGGACGTCGCCGTAGGGCCGAAGGGTGAAGGGGTCGAGCGTCCCGGCGGGCCGCGGCGCGGCGCAATACTGGGCCAGCGAGGACGATGCCGGCAGCCCGCTCGGCGCGCCACCGCCGCCGTAGCCGCCGCCGCCACCGCAACTGGCGAGCAGCACCGAACAGGCCACGACCGTCACCAGGCGCAGCACGGGACGCGGGAGCGAACGCGCGAATCGGGACGAGGGCATGGACATCTCCGGGCGATGGGGTCCGATCGGCTCATGACGCGCCGATCGCCGTGTCACCGAAGCTTAACCAATCCTCATCAAGCCCTTACGTGACTGGGGCGTAACGAGATGTCAGTCGGTGCCCTTACTGCGACTTGCCTGCCGCCGTCTGCGCGCGCGCCGTCACCAACGCCGGCTCGGCGCGGTACTGCTGGGGGAACATGCTCTTCAGGTAGGCGATCTTCGGCAGATCGAAGCGGGCGATGTAGCCCGACTCGGGATGCAGCGTCAGGTAGTCCTGGTGATAGCCCTCGGCCGCATAGAACTCGGTGAGCGGCACGACTTGCGTGACGATCTTGCTCGGGTAGACCTTGGCCGCGTCGAGTTGGGCGATGTAGCGCTCGGTCGTCTGCTTCTGCGCCGGGTCGGTGTAGAACACGGCCGAACGGTACTGCGGCCCACGGTCGGGATCCTGACGATTGAGCTGCGTCGGATCGTGGGCGACCGAGAAGTAGATCTGCAGCAGGGTGCCGTAGCTCACCTTCTTCGGGTCGTAGGTGATCTTGACGGATTCGGCATGGCCCGTGAGCCCGCTGCCGACCATCTCGTACTGCGCGGTCTCTTTCTTGCCGCCGGCATAGCCGGAGACGGCCTGGACGACGCCGTTGACGCGCTGAAACACGCCTTGCACGCCCCAGAAGCAGCCGCCGGCAAAGATCGCCGTCTGCGTGGCGTTCGCGTTACTCGTCTCGTCGGCCGCAGGCGCCGGAATCTTCACGGCCGCTTCGGCGGCTGCGGTGCTCGACAGGTGCAGGGCGCCGGCCGCCAGGGCCAGCCCGCCCAGCCATCCGGCCACGGTGCCGGCAGTACCGCGCAAGCGCTTCGGCAAGGGTGAGGAATTTGTCATGATCGTCGTCGCCTCGTGGGGGTGTGAATCGATTCGTCGGGGCTCGGCAGCCAGTCATTACAACACTATGATCTTTCGACCTGCCGCCAAGGCGAGCGCCACTGCGCACCGGAGACAACAGGATGGGAAAACTGTTCGCCCTGCTCGGCCTGACCGCGCCCAAGACCCTGGTCACCGTCGGCGCCACGGCCAGCTCGGACACTGCACCCGCGCCGACCAAGAAGCCCATCGACGCCGCTCAGTTGATGCAGCGGCACCAGAAACTCAAGCCCGATCTCGACAAGATGATCGCCAACGGCGGCCCGCTCGCCGCGACCCTGCGCGGCCAGCTCGAAGAATTTCGCAAGGCGGTCGCGGCCAAGACCTTCGAGGCCGCGGCCAAGACCCTCGACCGGCTCGAGGAAGTGGTCTGGATCGACACCGGCAAGACGCCCGACCTCCCCGGTGCGTCCCAAGTCCCCGGCCCGGCCGATCGGGACGACCGCGCCGTCGTCGAGCAGTTCCTGACCGTCGAGGACTTCATCCAGGCGATCGTCGAGCCCTCGGTCAAGGAATCGCTCGGCAAGGAGCTGGCGTCGCAGAAGCAGGGCCTCGAGAACGTTCAAGGCCGACTTCGAAGGCGCGCTCTACGTCGACCTGAACCGGATCCTCGTCGCGCAGCCGGCCTGAGCCGGATCATCGAGCGTCGAGCGGGCTGCGGCCGAGCCAGGCGCCGTCGGCTTCCAGGGCCGCCTGCAGATCATTCGCCGGCAACTGGTGCGGGGAGATGCTCTCGCGCAAGGCCAGGGCCGCCGCGGTTCCGGCCGCCTGCCCCATCACGACGCACGCGCCCGAGACGCGCGCCGCCGAATGTCCTTCGTGCGTCATCGAGGCACAGCGGCCGGCGACGAGCAGGTTGAGCGCGCCTCCGGCCGAGTCGCGCTTCGGCAGCAGCATGCGATAGGGCAATTGATTGAAGCCACGCGAGCCCGGTGTCGGCCAGCGCCATTCGACGTTGCCGGCGACGTGCAGCTCGAGCGGCCAGCCGTTGACGCCTATCGTGTCGGCGAAGTCCGCGCAGGTCAGCACGTCATCGGCCGTCAACATCGCTTCGCCGACGAGGCGTCGCGTCTCGCGGATGCCGAGCTGCGGCGCGATCTCGAGCGCGTACGCGTCCTCGAAGCCCGGCACGCGGGCGCGCAGGAAGTGCAGGTAATCGACCGCCTGGCGCCGCCCTTCGACCTCGCCGGCGGAAAGCGAGCGCGCATCGGTGCCGTCGGTGGCGCTGCCGTCGGCGTTCTTCAACTGGGTGACATTGACGCGCCATTCGTAGGCGTGCTTCTGCGGCCGCACGATCGCGCCGCGGCGCGGGAAATGGAAGTCGCCGGCGGCCTCGGCGGCGTCCATGCGCTCGGGAATCGTGCGCCACGCTTCGCCAGCGCGCACCGCATCGACATTGCCGACGCGAAACATCAGCGTCGGGTAGAGCAATGCGCCGGAGGCGTCGCCCTTCTCCATCGCCACGCCGGCGAAGTGTGCAAGGTCGCCGTCGCCGGAGCAGTCGATGAAGGTTTTCGCGCGAACCGCCACGCGGCCCGATTTCGTCTCGAGGAGGAGAGCTTCGATCGGGCCGTCGATGTCGCGCCGCGTGACGCCGACGGCGAAGGCGTGGAACAGCAGCTCGGCGCCGGCGGCCAGCAGCAGCGCATCGGCGGCGCACTTGAAGGCGGCGGTGTCGTAGGCCTGGGCGTGGATGCGGTTGAAGATCAGATGCGGCTCGTTCAGCCCGCCGAGTGTGCGCATGCGGGCGAGCAGGTCGTCGGCAATGCCGTGCACGACCTGCACGATCTCGCCGTGCACGTTGGCGTGCAGGCCGCAGAAGTTGGTGACGCCGGCCGCGGTGCCCATGCCGCCGAGAAAGCCATAGCGCTCGACGAGCAGCGTGGGGGCGCCGTGCCGCGCCGATGAAGCGGCAGCGGCGATGCCGGCCGGCCCGCCGCCGAGCACGACCACGTCGTACTCGCCGAACACCGGCGTCGCGCGCGCGGGTTCGTCGATCGCCGAAGCGCTGGCTGGGTTTCGATTCATCGTCGTGCGGACACGGGCGTACCTTCGTGCTTCGCACTCCGGTATTCGCCCTTGGGGCGGCCCGGCGTGCTCATGCAGGCAACGTGTAGGATTCTGGACGCTTTCCTCGTCGCCCTCCGCGGGCTCCGCCGCCATGACCGAACCGCCCGCCGCCGTCGCTCCCGCGACCCACGACCTCTCGCACATCGCACCCCGCGACAAGGCCGAGATCCTGGCGCAGGCGCTGCCCTACATCCGCAAGTTCCACGGCAAGACCATCGTCATCAAGTACGGCGGCAACGCCATGACCGACCCGGCGCTGCAGCAGGATTTCGCCGAGGACGTGGTGCTGCTCAAGCTGGTCGGCATGAACCCGGTCGTCGTGCACGGCGGTGGCCCGCAGATCGAGGAGGCGCTCGCCAAGATCGGCAAGAAGGGCAAGTTCATCCAGGGCATGCGCGTCACCGACGAGGAGACGATGGAAGTCGTCGAGTGGGTGCTGGCCGGCCAGGTTCAGCAGGACATCGTCGGCCTCATCAACGTCGCCGGCGGCAAGGCGGTGGGACTGACCGGGCGCGACGGCGGCCTGATCCGCGCCAAGAAGCTGCGCATGATGGATCTCAACGATCCGACCAAGGAGCACGACGTCGGCTCGGTCGGCGAGATCGAGTCGATCGACCCGAGCGTCGTCAAGGCGCTGCAGGACGACGCCTTCATCCCGGTCATCTCGCCGCTCGGCTTCGGCGCCGACAACGAGAACTACAACATCAACGCCGACGTCGTCGCCGGCAAGCTCGCCGAGGTGCTGAAGGCCGAAAAGCTGATGATGTTGACGAACACGCCGGGCGTGCTCGACAAGGCCGGCAAGCTGCTCACCGACCTGACGGCGCGCGAGATCGACGAGCTGTTCGCCGACGGCACGATCTCGGGCGGCATGCTGCCCAAGATCCAGTCGGCGCTCGACGCGGCCAAGAACGGCGTCAACACCGTGCACATCATCGACGGCCGTGTGCCGCACGCCATGTTGCTCGAGGTGCTGACCGAGCAGGCCTACGGAACGATGATTCGCTCGCGGTGAAGCCCCCGGTCTGGCTGTTTGATCTCGACAACACGCTGCACGACGCCAGCCATGCGGCGTTCGGCGAGATGCACCTGGCGATCGGCGACTACGTCGTGCGCCACCTCGGCATCACGATCGAGGAAGCGAATGCGCTGCGCCATCGCTACTGGCTGCGTTACGGCGCGACGATGCTCGGACTGGTGCGCCACCACGGCATACGCGCCGCTCACTTCCTGGAGGAGACGCATCGCCTGCCCGGCCTCGAAGAAAGGTTGCGCACGAACTCTCCAGACCGTGCGGCGCTGGCCCGGCTGCGCGGCAGGAAGGTCATCCTCACCAACGCGCCGCGCGACTACGCCCTGCGCGTGCTCCGCCAGACCGGCTTCGCGCGGCTGTTCGACGCCGTCGTCACCATCGAAGACATGACCATGTTCGGCATGCCGCGGCCCAAGCCCGATGCGCGCATGCTGCGCCGCCTGGTGGCGCGCCTCGGCGTGCCGGCGTCGCGTTGCGTGCTCGTCGAAGACACCTTGCAACACTTGAAGGCGGCGCGCTCGCTCGGCATGCGCACGATCTGGATGCAGCGCTACCTCGGCGGCGGCACGCATGGCCTCGTTGCCGGCGGCACGAACAAGCGGCCGGCCACGACGCAAATGGGCCTGCGAAGAGGTCATAAACCGGCATATGTGTGTGCCAGAATCAGTTCGCTTCGCAAGCTCCTCCAAGCCTCATGACCCTTCCCTCCGACCCGCCTGCCGGTGCACCCGGCGACCCCGCGGGAGAGGTTGAAGTCGAAGCAGCTCCCCCGTCGCTTCTTTCGGCCCTGGTGCCGCCGCTGGCCATCGCCGTGCCGACGCCGGCACGCAAGCGCCCGCGCCCCGGCGAGCGTCGCGTGCAGATCCTCGAGACGCTGGCAACAATGCTGCAGGAGCCCGGCGCCGAGCGAATCACCACTGCTGCGCTCGCCGCCAAGCTCGAGGTCTCGGAGGCGGCGCTCTACCGCCACTTCGCGAGCAAGGCGCAGATGTTCGAGGGGCTGATCGAGTTCATCGAGCAGAGCGTCTTCACGCTCGTCAACCAGATCGTCGAGCGCGAGCCGAACGCCGACGCGCAGGTGCACAAGGTGCTGCTCGTGCTGCTGCAGTTCGGCGAGAAGAACCCGGGCATGACGCGCGTCATGGTCGGCGACGCGCTGGTGTTCGAGAACGAGCGGCTGCAAGCGCGCATGAACCAGTTCTTCGAGCGCATCGAGTCGCAGCTGCGCATCGCCTTGCGCGCCCGCGCCGAGGCGGCGGGCGCGGCGACGCCCACGGTCGATGCCAATGCCCAGGCCTCGGCGCTGACCTCGTTCGCGATCGGCCGCCTGCAGCGCTTCGCACGTTCGGGCTTCCGCAAGAGCCCCACAGAGCACCTCGACATCGCGCTGCGCCTGTTCGTGCAGTAAGGCGGCGGGCTTGACGAAGACGATCCTGGCCGGCGGTCGGCCGCTCACCCTGCTGCCCGAAAAGGCAGCCTTCATCGCCGCCAGCCGCACCCTGCTGATCGCCGACGCGCACATCGGCACGGCGGTGAGCTTTCGCGCCCTCGGTGTGCCCGTGCCGCGCGGCACGACGAGCGAGACGCTGGCCGTGTTGACGGAGTTGATCGATCGAACCGGAGCGCGTCGCGTCGTCTTCCTGGGCGATTTTCTGCACTCGGCGCGCGCCCACGCCCGGGCGACGCTTGCCGCACTGGCGGCGTGGCGCGAGGCGCATCGCGCGCTCGAGCTCGTGCTGGTGCGCGGCAATCATGACGACCATGCGGGCGATCCGCCGGCCGCGCTCGGCATCCGCGTCGTCGACGAGCCGCTCATGCAGGACGGCTTTGCCCTCTGCCATCACCCGCGCTCGCGCCGCGGCGAATACGTGCTTGCCGGTCATCTGCATCCCTGCGTCAGCCTCGGCAGCCGCGGTTGGGACCACCTGCGTCTGCCCTGCTTCTGGCTCGGCGACGACGTCGGCGTGCTGCCGGCGTTTGGCGCCTTCACCGGCATGCATCCGATCCGTGCGAACGTGAGCGACCGCGTCTTCGCCGTCGCCGACGGCGTCGTCGCGGCGATGCCACCGGCCGGCGAGCGCTTCGCTGCCTGACGCGACCGGGACACAATCGGCGCCCATGTCTTCACCGTCTTCGTTGCAGCATCTCATCGAACGCGCCGAGGCGCTGCTCGCGCGTATCGAGGCCGTCGTTCCGCACCCGCTCGCCGCGCCCGACTGGAGCGCGGCGATCGCCTTTCGCTATCGAAAGCGCGGCGGCTCGGGCCTGATCGAGCCGGTGCGGCACGTGGCGACGATCCGTCTCGATTCGCTTGTCGAGGTCGAGGCGCAGAAGGGCCGGCTGCTGCGCAACACCGAGCAGTTCGTCGCCGGCCACGCCGCCAACAACGTGCTGCTGACCGGCGCGCGCGGCACCGGCAAGAGCTCGCTCATCAAGGCCTGTCTGAACGAGTTCGCGCCGCAGGGGCTCCGCCTCATCGAAGTGGACAAGACCGACCTGGTCGACCTGCCCGACATCGTCGACCTCATCGCCGAGCGGCCCGAGCGCTTCATCGTCTTCTGCGACGACCTGTCCTTCGACGAGGGCGAGCCCGGCTACAAGGCGCTGAAGTCGATCCTCGACGGATCGATCTCGCAGTCATCGGAGAACGTGCTGATCTATGCGACCAGCAACCGACGCCACCTGCTGCCCGAGACCATGAAGGAGAACCTCAGCTACCGGCACACCGAAGACGGCGAGGTGCATCCCGGCGAGGTCATCGAGGAGAAGATCTCGCTTTCGGAGCGCTTCGGCCTCTGGGTGAGCTTCTATCCCTTCAGCCAGGACGAGTACCTGGCGATCGTCGCCGAGTGGTTGCGCTCGTTCAAGGTCGGCGCCGAGGCGATCGCCGTGGCGCGGCCGGAGGCGCTGGTCTGGGCGCTCGAGCGCGGCTCGCGCTCGGGCCGCGTCGCCTTCCAGTTCGCCAAGGACTACGCCGGAAGGCATCACGCGTGAGCGGCGAGGCCGCAAGCGAGCGTCGTGCCGTCGACGTCGCGGTCGGCGTGTTGATCGACGCCGAGGGACGCTTTCTGCTCACCTCGCGTCCGGCCGGCAAGGTCTATGCGGGCTACTGGGAATTTCCCGGTGGCAAGCTCGAGGCGGGCGAATCGGTCGAGGCGGCGCTGCGCCGCGAACTGCACGAAGAGCTCGGCATCACGATCGGCGCCGCCGAGCCCTGGAACGTGACGCTGATGGACTACGAGCACGCGCGCGTGCGCCTGCACTTCTGCAAGGTGCGGCGCTGGCAGGGCGAGCTGCAGATGCGCGAGGGCCAGGCGATGGCCTGGCAGACGCTGCCCGTCGAGGTTGCGCCGGTCTTGCCCGGCACCTTGCCGGTGCTCGATTGGTTCGCCGCCGACCAGGGCTTCGCCGGCGCCACGCATTCCTAGTGTCCCTGGCGTGGCCGCCGCTAAACTGCGTCGATGAGCTGGCTCGACGAGGTGAAGTGGGACGCGAATGGGCTGGTTCCCGCGATCGCGCAGGAAGTCGGCACGAACGACGTGCTGATGTTCGCCTTCATGAACCGCGAGGCGCTGGCGCGCACCGCCGAGATCGGCGAGGCCGTCTATTGGAGCCGCTCGCGGGGCAAGCTGTGGCGAAAGGGCGAGGAGAGCGGCAACGTGCAGAAGGTGCACGAACTGCGTCTCGACTGCGACAGCGATGTCGTGCTGCTCAAGGTCGAGCAGACGAGCGCCGAGCCGGGCGACCCGGCCATCGCCTGCCACACCGGCCGGCACTCGTGCTTCTTCCAGCTCTATCGCGACGGCGCCTGGCAGACCGTCGATCCGGTCTTGAAAGATCCCGAAGGCATCTACAGATAGCGACACGATGAATCGACCGACGCCTTCCGCCAACGACACCCTGGCCCGCCTGGCCGGCGTGATCGAGCAGCGGCGCGCCGGCGATCCGGACAAGAGCTACGTCGCGCGCCTGTTCGCCAAGGGCGAGGATGCGGTGCTGAAGAAGATCGGCGAGGAAGCGACCGAGGTCGTCATGGCCTGCAAGGACGGCGACGCAAAGCGCATCGTCGCCGAGGTCGCCGATCTCTGGTTCCACACGATGATCGCGCTGGCGCAGCACGGCGTCGCGCCGGCCGACGTGCTGGCCGAGCTCGAGCGCCGCGAAGGACTGTCGGGGCTCGAGGAATTCGCCGCCCGCAAGATGCAATCGAGAGAGAAGGAGCAAGGCACATGAACGAGGTGATTGAAGCGGAACCGGTCGCCGACCGGGACCAGGGTCTGACGCTGCTGACGCACGTGATGTACGCCCTGCACACCGCGTCCTGGTTCTCGGCGGGCATCTTCTCGGTGATTGCGATCATCATCAATTACGTCAAGCGCGCCGATCTGCCCAACGAGCTGTTTCGCAGTCACTTCCGCTGGCAGGCGCGCAGCTTCTGGTTCACGCTGCTCTGGCTGGTGCTCGCCGCTCCGCTCTGGATACTCGTCATCCCGGGCTGGATCGCCTACGTGGTGATCGGCCTCTGGTACCTGTACCGGTTCATCCGCGGCTGGCTCGCCTTCGCCAATCAGCAGTCGATGCCGGTGTGAGCGCCATGAACCGCGACCCGAGCTGCCTCTTCTGCAGAATAGTCGCTGGCCAGATCCCGAGCAAGAAGGCCTACGAGGACGACGAGCTGCTCGCCTTTCACGACATCGCGCCCTGGGCGCCGGTGCACATGCTCGTGATCCCCAAGGAGCACATCGCCAGCTTCTCCGACGTGACCGAGGCGCATACCGCGATGCTCGGCCGCATCATGGCGCTGGCGCCGCGGCTGATGCGCGAGCACGGCGTGACGAACGGTTTCCGCACCCTCGTCAACACTGGCGCAGACGGCCGTCAGGAAGTACCGCACCTCCACGTCCACGTCATGGGCGGCCCGCGTCCCTGGGCGAAGGGCTGACCTAGAATCCGCGGCAATTCCTCTGCGAAAGAATGCCATGGGTTCCATCAGTATCTGGCACTGGCTGATCGTCCTGCTGATCGTCGTGCTCGTGTTCGGCACGAAGAAGCTGAAGAACATGGGCAGCGACCTCGGCAGCGCGGTCAAGGGCTTCAAGGACGGCGTTCGTGACGGCACCGCCTCGCCCGACGATCCGGCCTCGCCGACCAAGCAGGTCAGCACGGCGCGCACCGTCGACCCGGGCACGGTCGACGTCGAGGCCAAGACCAAATCGTGATTGCCTGAGCCGCGCCGCGGTCCGGCCGCCATCCTTCCGGAGCGCCGCATCCCGCCCTCGCCATGATCGACTTCGGCTTCGACAAGCTCGCCCTCATCGGCGCCGTCGCACTCATCGTGATCGGGCCGGAAAAGCTGCCGCGCGTCGCGCGCACGGTGGGCACGCTGATCGGCAAGGCGCAACGCTACGTGGCCGACGTCAAGGCCGAGGTCAACCGCTCGATCGAACTCGAAGACCTGAAGAAGATGAAGACCGAGTTCGAGGACGCGGCGCGCAACGCCGGGCAGACGGTGCAAGCCGAGATGCAGTCGACCGCGGCCGACTTCAATTCGTCGTGGCAGAGCGCCGCGGAGTCGCTGCCCGACCACAGCGGCCAGCACGACGGGTGGATGCCGCCGCCGCAATACCGACACCCGAGGAAGAACTGGCGCCTGAAGCGCGGCGCGATGCCGCAGTGGTACAAGCAGAAGAACGGCATTCGCGGCAAGGCGCAGTCGGGCGCGGCGCGGGTGGCGCGCTTCCGGCCGCCGAAACAGCGCGCTTCGGCGTGAGCGAATCCCGGTTCGCGCGCGCAGCGTTCCAAGGCCTGCGATGAGCGGCGCCAAGGGTCCCGACGACGAGCTCGCGGGCACCGAGCAACCTTTCGTTTCCCATCTCGTCGAGCTGCGCGACCGGCTGATCCGCGCGACGATCGCGGTCGGCCTGTGCTTCGCGGTGCTGTCGTTCTTTCCCGGCCCGGCCGCGCTCTACGACCTGCTCGCGGCGCCGCTCGTGGCACACCTGCCCAAGGGCGGCACGCTGATCGCGACCAACGTCATCTCGCCTTTCCTCGTGCCGCTCAAGATCACGCTGATGGCGGCCTTTCTCGTCGCCTTGCCGGTGGTGCTCTACCAGGTCTGGGCCTTCGTCGCGCCGGGCCTCTACACCCACGAGAAAAAGCTCGTCCTGCCGCTCGTCGTCTCGAGCACATTGCTGTTCTTCACTGGCGTCGCCTTCTGCTACTTCTTCGTCTTCGGCAAGGTCTTCACCTTCATCCAGGCGTTCGCGCCGAAGAGCGTGTCGGCGATGCCGGACATCGAGGCCTACCTCAGCTTCGTGCTGACGATGTTCATCGCCTTCGGCGCCGCCTTCGAGGTGCCTATCGTCGTCGTCGTGCTGGCGCGGATCGGCCTCGTCAGCATCGAAAAGCTGAAGGCGTTTCGCAGCTACTTCATCGTGCTCGCGTTCATCATCGCGGCGATCCTGACTCCGCCCGATGTCGTCTCGCAACTCGCGCTGGCGATCCCGATGTGCCTGCTCTACGAAGTGGGCATCTGGGCAGCGGTGATCTTCATCAAGCACACGCAGGCGCCCGAGGAAGAGAAAGCCGCGCCGTAGCCGGCGCCGGGCCTGCGGCCCGGATCAGCGCTCGACCGGCGCAGGCTTCAACGGCGGTCGCTGCGCGACCACGACCTTGACGTCGAGCGCGCTGGCGCCGCGCTGCACGCTGATCGTCGCCGCCTCGCGCGGCTTGAGCGCGGCCACCGCGTTGAGCAACTGCGGCGTATTGGTGACCGGCGTGCCGGCGATCTTCAGCACCACGTCGCCCGGGCGCAGGCCGCCCTCGCTGGCCGGCCCGGCCTGGACGACGCCGGTGATGAGCACGCCCTGATTCACCGCGAGATCGAGCGTCTTCGCGATCTCGGGCGTCAGGTCGCGCGGCTCGACGCCGATCCAGCCACGTATGACGCGGCCGTCCTTGATCAGCCCTTCCATCACCTGGCGCGCCGTGCTCACTGGAATGGCGAAGCCGATGCCCAGGCTGCCGCCGCTGCGCGAATAGATCGCCGTGTTGATGCCGAGCAGGTTGCCGCTCGCATCGACCAGCGCGCCGCCCGAGTTGCCCGGGTTGATCGCCGCGTCGGTCTGGATGAAGTTCTCGAAGATGTTGATGCCCAGCGAATTGCGGCCGAGCGCGCTGACGATGCCCGAGGTCACGGTCTGGCCGACGCCGAACGGGTTGCCGATGGCGAGCACGACGTCGCCGACCTCGAGCTTGTCGACGTCGCCGAAGGCGATGACGGGCAACTTGTCGAGCTCGATCTTCAGCACCGCGATGTCGGACTCGGGATCGGCGCCGATGGTGCGCGCCTTGGCGCTGCGCCCGTCGCCGAGCAGCACCTCGACGTCGTCGGCGCCGTCGATGACGTGGTTGTTCGTGAGCAGGTAGCCATTGGGCGAGACGATGACGCCCGAGCCGAGGCCGACCTGGCGCTCCTCGGGCATCTGGCGCGCCCGGTCGCCGAAGAAGAAGCGGAGCATCGGGTCGTCGGAGCGCGGCCGTTGCGCAGGCGCGCGGCTCGCGGTGATGCTGACCACCGTCGGCGAGGCGCGCTTGGCGGCGGCGCTGTAGCTCGTCGTCGCGGCGGCCGGACCGAGCAGCGAGACGTTCTGCACCGGTGCCGGCAGCGGCACGATCGCCGGCGTGGCGGCAACCGGAGTCGCAGCCGCTTGCGGCCCGCGCCCGAGCCACTGCGGCTTCAGCGTCGCGACGACGAAGAGCAGTGCGACCGCGACGGTCACGGTCTGCGAGAAAAGGAGCCAAGCCTTGCGCATGCTTCGACAGAGGGTGTAGGCCGCATTATCCGGGCGCAGGCGGCGGCGACAATGGCGCATGGCTTCGACGGCAGTGCCCCGGCTCGCGATCACGATGGGCGACGTCTGCGGCATCGGCCCGGAGATCGTCGCGCGCCTGTTCCGCAGCGGCGAGTCGGCAGGGGCCTTCGTGGTCGGCGATCTCGCCGTCATGCGCCGTGCGGCCGCGGCGACCGGCGGCATGCTGCCGGTCGCGCGCATCGACTCGCCGGAAGAACTGGCCGGCGTGCCGCCGGACTGCATCGCTGTGCTGCAGGTCGAGGCCTTGCCTGCGGACCTGATGGCCGCGCCGCTAGGCCGGGTCGATGCGCGCGCCGGTGCCGCGGCCGCCGCCTGCATCGCGCGGGCCGTGCAACTCGTGCGGTCCGGCGACGCCGATGCCATCGTCACGGCGCCGATCCACAAGGAGGCATTCGCGGCGGCCGGCGTGCCCTACCCCGGTCACACGGAGATGCTGCAGGCGCTGGCCGCGGTCGACGGCAGACTGCCGCCGGTCCGAATGATGCTGGCCAACGAAGAGCTGCGCATCGTGCTCGTCACCATCCACCTGTCCCTGCGCCGGGCGATCGACGCCGTCACCTTCGACGCGGTGCTGGAGACGATCCGAATCGCCAACGCGGCGATGGCGAGGCAAGGTTTGGCGCGGCCGCGCATCGGCGTCGCCGGTCTCAACCCGCACGCCGGCGAGGGCGGTCGGTTCGGCGAAGAGGAGCTGACGATCATCGCGCCCGCGATAGCCGGGGCGTGCGCCGAGGGCATCGAAGCGAGCGGACCGTTTGCACCCGACACCGTCTTCATGCGCGCAAGGCACGCGCTGGGTCACGAGGGCGAGTTCGACGTCGTCGTCGCCATGACGCACGACCATGGCCTCATCCCGATCAAGTACCTCGGTGTCGAGCACGGCGTCAACGTCACGCTCGGCCTGCCGTTCGTGCGCACCAGCCCGGACCACGGCACCGCCTTCGATATCGCCGGCCGCGGCGTCGCCGATGCTTCGAGCCTGCTCGCCGCGGTGCGTATGGCGCGCCGCCTCGCCTGACGGATCAGTGCCTGGTCGGCGTGCCGAGCGCGGCGAGCTGTTTGCGCGCCCGCAGCGTCGCGCGCTCCATCAGATAGGCACTCTCGACGGCGCGGAAGCGCCCGGTCTCGCACATGCGGGCGAGCATGCGCGAGGTCATCGAGATCGTCTCCTGGTGCTTGCCGCCGCGCGTGAAGACGAAGAAGCTTCGCCCCGAGCTGACGTGCGCGAGCCGCACCTTCTGCCACTCGTCCTTCAGGTGCATCTGGTACGAGAAGCCGAGCTTGATGTGATCGATGAGCTGCGGGCCCTTGGTCGGCTCGCCCGGATCGCCCGACTCCGAGGTCGTCGGCCCGAGCTGCGCTTCGGCCTCAGGGTCGAGCGCCGCGGCGACCGACGCCGACGCCGGCTCGGCCGGCTGCGGCTCGTCGCCGAGGTCGATGTCGACGGCGCTCGCGTCGACCTCGCCCGCCCAGTCGACGGCGGCTTCAGGGACGAATCCGACCTGGCGCGCTTCTTCGGGCGTGAAGCGCTTCTCGATGACCTCGGCCGAAATCTCCTGCACCGGCTCGCCGCGTGAAAAGCCCTCACCAACCGGCACCGGAATCGCGAAGATGGCCTCGAGCTGCTTGACCTTCATGTTGTGGTCGAGCTCGCTCAGCGACTGGCCTTTCAGCGACTCGGCGTGCGCCGGCAAGAGCTTGCCGAAGAACTCCTTCTGCGCCGTCTCCGGCCAGCCGATCAGCTTCATGCCTTCGTTCAGGTCCTTCATCAGCGGCGGCAACTGCATGAGGAACTTTTTGCGGAACATCGGCGAGCCCTTGGGCTGCACGCTCATGACGAGGTCGGTGCCAACGCGCCGGTAGCGGCGCGCGCGGTCGGAGTCGGCGCCATCGCGTCGCGCAGCGAGCACCAGCGCCTGGCTCCACACCTGGGCCAGGAAATCCTGCAGGTAGGTGGGCAGTGCGAGCGGGGCGAGCGCCGACTGAAGCTGCAGCATGTAGCGCTGCTGCACGCGCAGTTCCGACTCCTTGGCTTCGAGCGTCGTCACCGCGCCCGACTTCTGCTCGACGTCGCCTTCGCTCTGCTCGGTGATGAACGATTCGAGTTCGGCGACCTTGGCCGCGTAGAGCTCGATCTGGTCGAAGTCGCCCTCGATGATCTCGTCGACCAACTTGCGAACGCGTTGCAGGAAGAGCGCGCCGGGGCCGTCGTCGAAGTCGTCGAAGGCGTTGGCGAGCGAAGCGATGCGATTGATGAAGCGGCGCACCGGATGGCGGCGCGTCGAGAAAAAGCTCGAGTCGTTGAGGGCGACGCGCAGCACCGGCAACTGGAGGCGGGCGATCTCGCGCGCCATCTGCGGCGGCACGCGTGAATCGGAGAGGATCTGGTCGAACAGGCTGCCGACGACGTCGATCACCATGTGGTCGAGCTTGCCGGTCGAGGCCTGGATCAGCTCTTCGCGATGGGCGCGAATCAGGTTGACCGCCATCAGTCCGGTCAGGCCGTCGTTGTATTGCGGTCCCGAGCCGGGCGCGCCGCCACCGCCGCCGACCGAGGTGCCGCGCGACGAATCGGTGCCCAGCCCCGCTCGGCCCGCCGGGTTGCCCGGTTCGAAGCCACCCCCCACGCCACCGCCGGAGAATCCGGTGCCGGCGTAGCCAGAGCCGCCGCCGAAGCCGCCTCCGCCCCCGCCTCCCCCGACATGACCGGCGCCACCGCCACCATAGCCGCCGCCGAACCCGCCACCGCCGCCACCGTAACCGCCGCCGCCGATGAGCGCGGCCGGGCCAAGCTCGCCGGGCCGGCTCGACACCGCGGTCAGGCGGCGCAGCAATGTCATGAGTTGCTGGTCGGCCGCGGCGTTGAGCCGTCCTTGCGGCGCGTTGCGGCCCGACCCACCTCGCGGTGCAGGAGCGGCGTCGCGGACGCTGTCTGGCGCGGGCGTCTGGCCGGGGAAAGCCGTGGCCAGCGCGCGTCGATGCGCGGCGAGCAGGTCCATGTCGCCGGCGCCGGAGGGCTCGTCGAAGTCGCCGTAGCCGCCGCGCGTCGAGACGCGCCCATCGCGCTGGACGCCCATGTAGCCGGAGTTGCCGCCGTACAGCTGGTTGCCCGGGCCTTCCACCGTGCGCACCGTCAGGTGCACCGGCTGGATGCCGCGGGTCTGCAGCATCTTCACGATCTCGGCATAGCATTCCGGCATAGCTTGCGCCACGGCCTGGCCGAGCTCGCGGGCCAGAATGCGGCGGCTTTCGGCCTCGCCGGAAATCGACTCGATGCCCCGGTTGAGTGCCGCGCCGATGACCTCGGCGCGAAGCGGATTGCGCTCTTCGTCGGCGCGTCCGAGGTTGAGCAGCGAGCCCATATAGGCGGCGAGGTCGCGCAACTGCCATTCGCATTCGTGCGAGATCATTTGCCCGATGCGAACGTGGTTCATCCGCTCTTCGACCTCATGGACGTCGACGAGGCTGAGCGTTTCCCAGTCGGCCGATTCGAGCTTGCGCTTGGTGTCGATGGCCGGCGTGAGGTCCTTGGCCACCCTCTCGCGCAAAGCCTCGTGGAACGAGCCCTGGAACATGCCCATGTTGCGGCGCAGTTCCTGCAAGGCGTTGAAGACGACCTCGCGCTCGGCCGGCTTGGTAGCGTTTTGCGCCTGCATGTCGAGGATTTCCGCCGCGCGCATAGCGGCCGCCGCGGCGGCCGTCCGGATCTGGTTCATCGCCGCGTCGAGCGCGGCCTGTACTCGAGGTTCGATCGGATTCATCTCGGGCTTGACGCGAGGCACGCTGGTCGGCGCTCGCAGGAGGTCCTCGATACGGGCAGAGTTACTCCAAGTATGGGCCCAAAAATCGAGCCGGGTCGCGGCACTGCGTCACGCTTGCCGCCTGCTCCGGCCGCTCCGGCGCGCCCGCAGGCGCCGTCTCAGCGCTTGAGCGCGTCGCGGATCTCGCGCAGCAGCAGCACGTCCTCGGGCGTCGGTGGCGGCGCTGCGGGCGCCGGTGGCTCGCTGCGGCGCAGGCGATTGATCTGCTTGACCATCATGAAGATGATGAAGGCGAGGATCACGAAGTTGACTGCCACGGTGAGGAAGTTTCCCCACGCGAAAAGCGGTACGCCGGCCTTGGTGAGCGCCTCGTAGGTAATCGGTCCGGCATAACCGGGCGGCGGCGGCGCGAGCGCGACGAAGTGGTTCGAGAAGTCGAGGCTGCCGAAGACGCGGCCGACGATCGGCATGATCAGATCCTTGACCGCCGAATCGACGATCTTCGCGAAGGCGGCGCCGATGATGACGCCGACGGCCAGGTCGACGACGTTGCCCTTCGCCGCAAACTCCTTGAATTCGCTTGCCAATCCCATCCGGTTCTCCTCCCGCTGCGGTGGCCCGAGTATTCCCGGCGTGTCCGGGAAGTCAAGGCGGGCTGCGCGTCGCTTGGGCGTGGGCTCGTCCGCCTTGACACCTCCATTAGAATGTCGGGTTGACTTCTTGCGTCTCCTCCGAGCGTCAACAGGAACCAGATGAGTATGAGTGACCCCAAGATCGACGGTGGCAAGCGCACCTGGATCATTGCTTCGGGATGCGTCGGCGCCGTCGGCGCAGGATTCGTCGCCGTGCCCTTCATCAGCAGCTTCGAGCCTTCGGAGCGCGCGCGCGCCGCGGGCGCGGCTGTCGAGGTCGACATCGGCGGTATCAAGCCGGGCGAAAAGCTTACCGTCGAATGGCGCGGCAAGCCGGTCTGGATCGTGCGCCGCACGCCGGAGCAGCTCGCCGAGCTGCCCAAGGTCGACAAGGAACTCGCCGACCCGAACTCGCAACGCACCAATTTCGCGTCGACGCCGGCCTTCGCGCGCAACGACTGGCGCTCGATCAAGCCCGAGTACCTCGTTGTCGTCGGCATCTGCACGCACCTCGGCTGCTCGCCGAGCGACAAGTTCGTGCCGGGCGCACAGCCCTCGCTGCCCGATGACTGGGCAGGTGGCTTTTTCTGCCCCTGCCACGGCTCGACCTTCGACATGTCGGGCCGCGTCTACAAGGGCAAGCCGGCGCCCGACAACCTCGAGGTGCCGCCCTACCAGTACCTCTCCGACAGCCGCCTCCTCATCGGCGAAGACAAGCGCGCCTGATGGCCCGCCACCGGATCACCAGGAGCATCCTGAATGGCTGAATTTCAAACCGCCCCTACAGACGCCGGCTCCGGCCGCAGGCTCTTGACCTGGGTCGATAACCGCTTTCCGCTGACCAAGCTCTTCAACGAGCACATGGCGGAGTACTACGCGCCGAAGAACTTCAACATCTGGTACGTGTTCGGCGCGCTCGCGATGCTCGTGCTGGTGATGCAGATCCTGACCGGCATCTTCCTGACGATGCACTACAAGCCCGACGCGGCCAAGGCGTTCGAGTCGGTCGAGTACATCATGCGCGACGTGCCCTGGGGCTGGCTGGTGCGCTACATGCACTCTACCGGCGCGTCGGCGTTCTTCATCGTCGTCTACCTGCACATGTTCCGCGGGCTGATCTACGGCTCGTACCGCAAGCCCCGCGAGCTGATCTGGTTGTTTGGCTGCGGCATCTTCCTGTGCCTGATGGCTGAAGCTTTCATGGGCTATCTGCTGCCTTGGGGCCAGATGAGCTACTGGGGTGCCCAGGTGATCGTCAACCTCTTCTCCGCCGTGCCCTTCATCGGCCCCGACCTGTCGCTGCTGATCCGTGGCGACTTCGTGGTCGGCGACGCGACGCTCAACCGCTTCTTCAGCTTTCACGTCATCGCCGTGCCGCTGGTCCTGCTCGGCCTGGTGGCGGCGCACATCATCGCCCTGCACGAGGTCGGCTCGAACAACCCGGACGGCGTCGAGATCAAGGCGACCAAGAGCGACAAGTCCGGCCTGCCGCTCGACGGCATCCCGTTCCACCCGTTCTATACCGTGCACGACATCTTCGCGGCCAGCGTCTTTCTGTTCATCTTCAGCGCCGTGGTCTTCTTCGTGCCGGAAGGCGGCGGCTATTTCCTCGAACCGAACAACTTCATCGAGGCCAACCCGCTGAAGACGCCGCTGCACATCGCGCCGGTCTGGTACTTCACGCCGTACTACTCGATGCTGCGCGCGACCACTGACATCATGGTCTATATCTTCATGGGCGCGATCGCTGCGGCAGGAGTGCTCGCCATTTTGCGCGGCGGCTTCGGCGCGATGGGCAAGATCGTGGTCGCCGTGCTCGCCGTCGTCGCGGTCGCCTTGCTCAAGGCCTTCGACGCCAAGTTCTGGGGCGTCGTCGTGATGGGCGGCGCGGTCATGATCCTGTTCCTGCTGCCCTGGCTCGACCGCAGCCCGGTGAAGTCGATCCGCTACCGGCCCGATTGGCACAAGGTCGTGTACGGCGTGTTCGTCGCCTTTTTCCTCGTGCTCGGCTATCTCGGCTCGCAGCCGCCTTCGGCAGGCGGCAACTACGTGTCGCAGGCCGGCACGCTGGTCTACTTCGGCTTCTTCCTGCTCATGCCGTGGTGGAGCCGGCTCGGCACCTTCAAGCCGGTGCCCGAGCGCGTGACCTTCGCCGCCCACTGAGCGCCCGCGCGAACCTCCGATGAAAAAATTTCTCATCAGCCTTCTCGTCGCCTGTGGCTTTGCGTTGCCGGTGCTTCCTGCCGTCGCCAACGAGGGCGGCTATCCGTGGGACAAGTTTCCCGAAGAGAAGATGACCGACATGGCGTCGCTGCAGAACGGCGCGCGGGTCTTCGTCAACTACTGCTTGAACTGCCACTCGGCGCAGTACATGCGCTACAACCGGCTGCACGACATCGGGCTGACCGACGACGAGATCAAGAAGAACCTGCTGTTCGCCACCGACAAGGTCGGCGACACGATGAAGATCACGCTCGACCCGAAGCAGGCCAAGGAATGGCTGGGCGTGGCGCCGCCCGATCTCTCGGTCATCGCCCGATCGCGCGCCGAGCCCGGCAAGGGCAGTGGCGCCGACTACCTCTACACGCTTTGGCGCACCTTCTATCGCGACGAGTCCAAGCCGACCGGCTGGAACAACCTTGTCTATCCCGGCATCGCCATGCCGCACACGCTATGGCAGTTGCAAGGCGAGCGGCGCGCCGTCTTCGTCGACGAGAAGAACCCGCATGAGCCCGAGAAGACGGAGCACCGATTCGACCGCTTCGAGCAGATCGCGCCCGGCACGATGAGCGAGCTCGAGTACAAGGAAACGATAGGCGACCTCGTCGCCTATCTGCAATGGATGGGCGAGCCCTCGCAGGGCAAACGGGTTCGCATCGGCGTCGGCGTTCTCATCTTCCTCGGAATTCTCATCGTATTCACGTGGCGCCTCAACGCTTCCTTCTGGAAGAGCATCACGTAGTCGCGGCGCGACCGCGGGCGCGCTTGCCCGCATGAACCGACGAGGCCGGCCGCCAGGGCCGGCTTGTTTCACTGCATTCCCGATTTTCTTTGGAGTCCCCGACCATGATGGTGCTTTATTCCGGAACCACCGACCCGTATTCGCACCGCTGCCGCTTCGTGCTCTTCGAGAAGGGCATGGACTTCGAGATCCGCGACGTCGACCTGTTCGCCAAGCCCGAAGACATCGCGCTGATGA
>JBBRLS010000059.1:0-22572 GCA_038231215.1 Burkholderiales bacterium
CGCCGGTCTGCGAGTCGCCGACGACGAGCGCCGGGCGATAGACCGTCCACGGCACCTTCGACTCCTTGCGCACGATCTTCTCGCTCTCGTGCTTGGTCATGAAGTACGGATGGTCGAGGCCCTCGGCCTCCTCGAACATGTCCTCGCGGAACACGCCTTCGTACAAGCCCGCCGCGGCGATCGAGCTCACGTGATGCAGGTGGCCCGCATCGATCGCCTCGGCGAACTCGACGACTGCGCGGGTGCCGTCGATGTTGGCGGCGATCTGCGATTCGGCATCGGCCGAGAGGTCGTAGACGGCGGCGAGGTGGTAGACGTGGTCGACGTGGCCCTTGAGCTTTTTCACGTTGTCGGCGGAGACGCCGAGCTTCTTCGCGGTGAGGTCGCCGTAGACCGGCGTTGCGCGGCCCTTGGCGCCTTCGGCAACGCCCCAGTATTCGAGCAGCTCGCCGAGCTTGTCCTTGCTCTCAGGCCGGAGCAGGAAATGGACCGTCGCACCGCGACGCGCGAGCAAGGTCTTGACGAGGCGGCGGCCGATGAAGCCGGTCGCGCCGGTGACGAAATAGTGCATGGCTCACTCCCGCGTTCGTATGCCGACCAGGGAGCCGGCTCGCATGGATTCTTGTGCAAAGGCGCGCTTCGACCGCGCGGGGCAAACCCCGACGCGGCGCCGCGGCGATCCCGCGACACGGCACGGTCTCGTCGATTAGGGTGCGCCCCCGAACGATGCTGCCTAGAGTTGTGAGCACCGCTGCAGCCCGCAGCCGCCCCACATCAGGAGATTATCGATGGTCAAGAAACTCAAGGCGATGGCCGACAAGCAGAAGCACGGCGCTGGCGCCGGCCTGTTCGACAGCGCGCTGGCCAGCTCGGTCAGGGAATCGGCGAAGGAAATCTGGCTCGCCGGCATGGGCGCCTTCTCCAAGGCGCAGGCCGAGGGCAAGCAGGTGTTCGAAGCCCTTGTCAAGGAAGGCGCTTCGCTGCAGAAGAAGACGCAGACCGTGGCCGAAGAGAAGTTCGGCGAAGCCACGACCAGGATGACGAGCATGGCCGACGAAGTGACGGCCAAGGCCGGCAAGCAGTGGGACAAGCTCGAGTCGATCTTCGAAGAGCGCACCGCCAAGGCGTTGAAGAAGCTCGGCGTTCCATCGTCGAAGGACGTGCAGGCGCTGGTGGACCGCATCGATGCGCTCAGCGCGCAGGTCGCAGCGCGAGCCAAGACGACGGCCAAGACCGGGTCGGCCCAGACCGGCGCCGCGAAGAAGAGCACCACGGCGAAGAAGGCGGCCGCCAAACGCGCGCCGCGCAAGACGGCGGCCTGAGGCCTGAAGATCGCGGCCCGATCCGGGTGGCGATCGCAAAGAGAAGAGGACGCCGCGGCGTCCTCTTTTTCATGGGCGATCCGGACAGCTCAGGATGAGGCCCGGCCGAGATAGCGCGTTTCGAGATGGCGCCTGAAGTGCACCGGGTTCAGGGCCTCGCCACTGGCCCGCAAAGCGAGCTCGGCGGTCGGCCAGCGGCTGGCCTGCTGCCAGATGTTGCCGCACAGCCAGTCGAAGACCGGCGCCAGGTCGCCGCGCGCCGTTCGCGCGTCCAGATCGGGCGTGGCGCGACGGATCGCCGCGAACCACTGCGCCGCGTACATCGCGCCGAGCGTGTAGCAGGGGAAATAGCCGAACAGGCCGGCACCCCAATGCACGTCCTGCATGCAGCCGTTCCTGAAGTTGCCGCGCGTGTCGATGCCGAGCAGCGACGACATGCCTTCGTCCCACAGCGCCGGAATGTCTTCGGCCTCGATCTCGCCCTCGATCAGCCGCCTCTCGATGCCGTAGCGCAGGATCACGTGCGCCGGGTAGGTGAGCTCGTCGGCCTCGACGCGAATCAAGCCAGGGGCGACGCGTGTCAGCAGTCGAAGCAGGTTCTCGGGCTCGAAGGCCGGCTGCGCACCGAAATGCCTGGCAAGCAGCGGTGCGATCAGGCCGACGAACGAGCTGCTGCGCGCAAGCTGCATCTCGAACGACAGGCTCTGGCTCTCGTGCACCGCCGCCGAACGGGCGCGCGCGACCGGCTGGCCGAGCAGATCGCGCGGCAGGTTCTGCTCGTAGCGCGCATGGCCGGTCTCGTGGATCGTGCCCATCAGGCTGCGCACGAAGTCCTCGTCGCGATAGCGCGTCGTGAGGCGCGTGTCTTCGGGCACGCCGCCGCTGAACGGATGCGCGCTCTCGTCGAGCCGGCCGGCATCGAAATCGAAACCGAGCAAGGCCATGACATCGAGGCTGAGCGCCCGTTGCGCCGCTTTCGGGAACGGGCCGTTCGGCTGGATCACGGGCTCCTGCGACTGCTTGTCGCGAACGGCGCGTACCAGGGAGGGCAGCCAGGTCTGCAGGTCGCCGAACACGCGATCCACGTCCTTGCTCTTCGTGCCAGGCTCGAACTTGTCGAGCAGCGCGTCGTACGGAGCGAGACCGCTGTCGTCGGCGAGGTATTTCGCCTCTTCGCGGGCCAGGCGCAGCACTTCGCGAAAGTTGCCGAGAAAGCCGGCCCAGTCGTCGGCCGGCCGCTGCGTCTGCCAGGCGTGCTCGCAGCGCGAGGTGGCGAGCGATTGCGCTTCGACGAGGGCTTGCGGCAGCGCATTCGAGCTCTTCCAGTCACGCTTGATCTCGCGCAGGTTCGATCGCGCCGCGTCGTCGAGCGGCTCCTGCTCGGCTTGCGCCAGCAAGCCGAGCAGGCGGGGCTCGGTGTACAGGCCGTGCAGGAGCGCGTCCATCTCGGCGAGCGCCTGGGCGCGCGCCTCGTTGCCCTTGGTCGGCATCATCGCCGCGCGGTCCCAGCCGGCCATCGCATACAGATGCTCGAAGCGATGCAGGCGGCTCCAGTGGCGGGAGAGCTCCTGATAGGCTGAGGCGGCAATCGTCATGTCGTAGGGCTCGAAAGCGTGATGGGCACGGCGCGGGTCAGCGCACGTACTGGCCGGGAAAAAAGCCGACCAGCGCGGCGGTGAACACCAGGTATCGGCCGAACTTGCCGATCGCCATGTAGAGGACGCAGGGCCAGAACGGCAACTTGAGCCAGCCGGCGACGGCGCAGAGCGGATCACCGACGACCGGCAACCAGGACAGCAGGCAGGCCTTCGCGCCGAAGCGGCGCAGCCAGCGCAGGGCGCGCCCGTCGGGATGCTTGTGCGTGACGTGCTCGTAGGCGCGCTCGGCGCCGTAGCCCATCCACCAGGTGAGCACGCCGCCGAGCGTCGCGCCCACCGTCGCGGCGACGATCGCCGGCCAGAACATGTCGGGGTTGAGCTTGACCAGGCCGAACACCGCCGGCTCGGAGGCGAGCGGCAGCAGCGTCGCGGCGACGAAGGCGATGAAGAAGACCGTGCTCAAGCCCACTTCGGGCAAGGCGAGCAGGTGCATCATCCAGTCGAGCCAAGCGTCCATGCGAGTCATTATCGGCAGCGCCGGATGCGGGTCGAACCGAGGCTTTCGCGCGATTTCACGCCGCTATACTTCTGCCTCGTTTTTCAGCAGCCGCCCTCCCTTCCTTCCATGCGCATCGGCCACATCGAGCTGGCTAACCGGCTGTTCGCCGCGCCGATGGCGGGCGTCACCGACCGGCCTTTCCGGCAGCTTTGCAAGCGGCTCGGCGCGGGCTACGCGGTGAGCGAGATGGTGACCTCGCGCAAGGACCTGTGGCAGAGCCTGAAGACGAGCCGGCGCGCCGACCACGAGGGCGAGACCGATCCGATCGCCGTGCAGATCGCCGGCACCGACGCGGCGATGATGGGCGAGGCCGCAGCCTACAACGTCGACCGCGGCGCGCAGATCATCGACATCAACATGGGCTGCCCGGCCAAGAAGGTGTGCAGCAAGTGGGCCGGCTCGGCGCTGATGCGCGACGAGGCGCTCGCGCTCGAGATCGTCGAGGCGGTCGTGGCCGCCTGCGCACCGCGCAACGTGCCGGTGACGCTGAAGATGCGCACCGGCTGGTGCGCCACCGAGAAGAATGCGGTGCGCCTGGCGCGCGCCGCCGAGTCGGCAGGCATCGCCATGATCGCGGTGCACGGCCGCACGCGCGAACAAGGCTACACCGGACACGCCGAGTACGACACGGTCGCGGCGGTGAAGCACGCCATCTCGATTCCGGTCGTCGCCAACGGCGACATCGACTCGCCGCAGAAGGCGCGCGAGGTGTTCGCCGCGACCGGCGCCGACGCGATCATGATCGGCCGCGCCGCCCAGGGGCGGCCGTGGATATTCGGCGAGATCGCGCACTTTCTCGAGACCGGCGAAGAAGCGCCGCCGCCGCGCGTCGCCGACGTGCGGCGCTGGCTCATCGAGCACCTCGGCGATCACTACCGGCTGCACGGCGAGTTCAGCGGCGTGCGCAGCGCGCGCAAGCACATCGGCTGGACGCTGCGCGGCTTGCCCGGCGGCGCCGACTTTCGCGACCGAATGAACACCATCGATTCTTGCGAGGCGCAACTGGTAGCGGTCGGTGACTGGTTCGACGCGCTGGCCGATCGCACGCCGCTGATGCCGGCGGCGCGATCCTCTACCGACGACGCATTCCACTGAAACGATTTCGAGACGCGAGATGGCCAACAAGAAACACATCGAGGAGTGCGTGCGCGAAAGCCTGGAGGCCTACTTCCGGGACTTGCGCGGCGTGGCGCCGACGGCGATGTACGACATGATTCTTCGCGTCGTCGAGCGGCCGCTGTTCGAAACGGTGATGAAGCACGCCGAGGGCAACCAGAGCCGCGCCGCCGAGTGGCTGGGCATCAACCGCAACACGCTGCGCCGCAAGCTCGTCGAGCACAAGCTCATCAAGTGACTCGAAAGATCGGCCGACCATGCACGCGCTGATTTCCGTCTCCGACAAGACCGGCATCGTCGAGCTCGCGCGCGAGCTGGCGTCGCTCGGCATGACATTGCTTTCGACCGGCGGCACCGCCAAGCTGATCGCCTCGGCCGGCATCGCCGTCACCGAGGTCGCCGACCACACCGGCTTTCCCGAGATGCTCGACGGCCGCGTCAAGACCTTGCATCCGACGATCCACGGCGGCCTGCTGGCGCGCCGCGACCTGCCCGAGCACATGGCGGCGATCGACAAGCACGGCATCGCCACCATCGACCTGCTCGTCGTCAACCTCTATCCCTTCGAGGCGACCGTCGCCAAGCCCGGCTGCACGCTGCCCGACGCGATCGAGAACATCGACATCGGCGGGCCGGCGATGGTGCGTTCGGCGGCGAAGAACTGGCGCGACGTCGCGGTGCTGACCGACGCCACGCAATACGCCGGCGTCGTCGCCGAGCTGCGAGCGAACGGCGCTGTGAGCGAGAAGACGAAGTTCGGGCTGGCCGTCGCCGCATTCAACCGCATCGCCGACTACGACGCGGCGATCAGCGACTACCTCTCGTCGCTCGCCGGCCCGACCGACGGCGTGCCCGAGCGCAGCGAGTTTCCGGGGCAATCCAACAGCCGCTTCGTGAAGCTGCAGGACCTGCGCTACGGCGAGAACCCGCATCAACGCGCGGCCTTCTACCGCGACATGAAGCCGGCGCCTGGCTCGCTGGTCACGGCGAAGCAGTTGCAGGGCAAGGAACTCTCGTACAACAACATCGCCGACGCCGACGCTGCCTGGGAGTGCGTGAAGTCCTTCTCCGACGCCGATGCAGCCAGCGCCTGCGTCATCGTCAAGCACGCCAATCCGTGCGGCGTCGCGCTCGGTGCGTCGAGCGCCGAGGCGTATGCCAAGGCTTTCAAGACCGATCCGACTTCGGCCTTCGGCGGCATCATCGCCTTCAACACGCCGGTCGACGGCGCCTGCGCCGAGTCGGTAGCGAAGCAGTTCGTCGAGGTCGTGATCGCGCCCTCGTACAGCGCCGAAGCGCTCGCCGCGTTCGCGGCGAAGAAGAACGCCCGGGTGCTGCAGATCGACCTGCCCGCAGAGCCGGGCGCCGGCCGCAACAGCCACGACACCAAACGCATCGGCTCGGGCCTCCTGATCCAGACCGCCGACAACCACGAGATCGCTGCCAGTGACCTGAAGGTGGTGACGACGCGCAAGCCGACGGCGACGCAAATGCGTGACCTGCTGTTCGCCTGGAAAGTGGCCAAATACGTCAAGAGCAACGCCATCGTCTTCTGCGCCGAAGGCATGACGCTCGGCGTCGGCGCGGGGCAGATGAGCCGGCTCGACTCGGCGCGCATCGCCAGGATCAAAGCCGAGGCCGCCGGCCTGTCGCTCGCCGGCTCGGCGGTCGCCAGCGACGCCTTCTTCCCGTTTCGCGACGGCCTCGATGTCGTCATCGACGTCGGCGCGACGAGCGTCATCCAGCCGGGCGGCTCGATGCGCGACGAAGAGGTCATAGTCGCCGCCAACGAGCGCGATATCGCCATGGTCTTCACGGGCATCCGCCATTTCCGCCATTGAGTTGGCCCGGCGCCCGGCCCCGTGAAACTCCCTGAAGTCGCGGGCCTCGCCCTCGCCTTCGTCGCGCGCCTCATTACCGGCGCGCAGGGCCACTGGCACGGCGCGACGCCCAAGGCCGAGCAGCGCATCTACTTCGCCAACCACCAGAGCCACTTCGACTGGGTGCTGATCTGGGCCGCCCTGCCGCGGGACCTTCGCGCGGTCACGCGCCCGATCGCGGCGCGCGACTACTGGACCTCGTCGCCGCTCAAGCACTGGATCACGCGCGAGATCTTCAACGCCGTCTATGTGAGCCGCGAGCGAAAACGAGCCCCCACGCTCCCTTCGGTCGCTGCCCCCCGAGGGGGTCAGGGCCCTTGGGGCGGCCCGGCGGACCCCGAGGACGACGAGGACCCCCTCGAGCCCTTGATGGAAGCGCTTCGCCACGGCGATTCGCTCGTCATCTTTCCGGAAGGCACGCGCGGTCACGCCGCCGACCCGGCGCCGTTCAAATCGGGCCTGTTCGCGCTCGCCCAGGCCTTTCCCGAGGTGCAGCTGATCCCGGCCTGGATCGACAACGTGCAGCGCGTCATGCCCAAGGGCGAAGTGGTGCCGGTGCCCATCCTCTGCACCGTCGTCTTCGGCGCGCCGGTGGCACTCCGTCCAGGCGAGGAGCGACGCGCCTTTCTCAACCGCGCCCGGCAGGCCGTGATGGCCCTGCGCGAGGTCGCCTGATGGGCCAACTTCGCGCACTCTCGGTATCGCAGCAGGTCGGCCTGCTGTTCGTCGCGCTGTTCGGCATCCTGATCGTCGCGACGCTGATCGCCTTCGTCCGCTCGTTTCGCGAGCTGAACGAAGCGCAGGTGGCGACGCAGGAGCGCTTGGCGCGCGACCTGCGCGCGGTGTGGCTCGGCGCACTGCTGTTCTGGATCGCCTGGGCGGCCGGGCCCTTCGTCTCGACGCTGCTGTTCGGCTTCGTCTCGTTCTTCGCGCTGCGCGAGTTCGTGACGCTCACGCACACGCGGCGCGCCGACCATCGCGCGCTGTTGCTCGCCTTCTTCGTCGTCTTGCCGGCGCAGTACGTGCTCGTCGGTACGCGCCTGTTCAATGCCTTCACTGTCTTCATCCCGGTCTACGTGTTCTTCGCCATCCCGGTCATCAGGGCGCTCGCCAACGACCCGCTGCGCTTCCTCGAGCGCACGGCGAAGATCCAGTGGGGCATCACGGTCTGCGTCTACGGCATGAGCCATGCGCCGGCGCTGCTGTTGCTCGACCTGCCGAACTGGCGCGAGCGCGGCGCCTTCCTCGTCTTCTACCTGGTCGTCGTCGTCGCCGTGGCCCAGCTCGTCCAGGAGCTGGCGAGCCGGCGCATCCGCCGGCGCCCGGTGGCACGCGCCATCAGCCGCTCGTTCTCGTGGCGCGCCTGGGCCGCGGGCGCAGCGGCAGCGGGCGTGGTCGGTGCGCTGCTCTACTGGATCACGCCATTCAAGCCCCTGCCCGCGCTGGCGATGGGTGCGATCGCCGGCGCCACGGGCACGCTCGGCGAGTTCGTGATGAACGCACTGAAGCGCGACGCCGGCGTGCGCAACTGGCGCGGCGGCACGACGGTGACCGGGGCGGTCGGCCTGCTCGACCGGGTCGCGCCGCTCTGCTTCGCGGCACCGGTGTTCTTTCACTCGGTGCGCTGGTATTTCGGCATCTGACGGCGCCACCCGGCCGCGCGGCGCGTGAGTTCGGTTCCAATCGCGCCATGCGTGTCCTAGGCATCGATCCAGGCCTTCGCACGACGGGCTTCGGCGTCGTCGAGTGCAGCGGCGCGCGCCTCGCCTACGTGGCGAGCGGAACGATACGCACCGACGCCGCCGCGCTCGGCGATCTGCCCGGGCGGCTGAAGATCATCTTCGACGGCGTGCGCGAGGTCGCGGCGCGCTACGCGCCGACCTGCGCATCGATCGAGATCGTCTTCGTCAACGTCAACCCGCAGTCGACGCTGCTGCTCGGCCAGGCGCGCGGCGCGGCGCTGACGGCGCTCGTCTCGGGCGGTCTCGAGGTCAACGAATACACGGCGCTGCAGATGAAGAAGGCGATCGTCGGCCACGGCCAGGCGAAGAAGGAGCAGGTGCAGGCGATGGTCGTGCGCCTGCTCGGCCTGCCCGGCCTGCCCGGCAAGGACGCCGCCGATGCGCTCGGCCTGGCGATCTGCCACGCCCACGCCGGCGCCTCGTTCGCCGCACTCGGCCGGGCGACGACGCTGGAGCGACGCAGCCATGCGCAGTACCGCAAGGGCCGCAGCTACTGAGCTGACAGGCAGGCCGCCAACCATGGCATGGCGCGCGATCGCGCGCACGGGCGCGTGCCACGCAGGGCGATCGGCCTCGGCGACAATCGGCGCCCCATGTATGCCCTCTTCGAAGACGCCGGAAAGTTTCTCGCCGGCCGCGTGATGAGCGAGACCGACAGCTCGTTGCAGATCGAGCTCGCGTCGGGCAAGCGCGCCAAGGTCAAGGCCGCGAACGTGCTGCTTCGCTTCGCCAGTCCCGAGCCCGAGGCGCTGCTCGCGTCCGCGGCGCGGATCGCCGCCGAGATCGACCTCGACCTGGCCTGGGAATTCGCGCCCGAAGGTGAGTTCGCGTACGGCCAGCTTGCCCGCGACTATTTCGGCGCCGCGACCGACACGACGCAGCAAGCCGGTGCGCTGCTCGGCCTGTTCGGCGCGCCGCACTACTTTCGTCGCCTGGGCAAGGGAAACTTCAAGAAAGCGCCCGAAGAGACCGTCAAGGCCGCCCTGCTCGGCATCGAGCGCAAGAAGCAGGTCGCGGCGCAGATCGAGGCCTGGTCGACCGAGCTGGCGGCGGGTGTCTGTCCGCCACCGGTGCGCGAGCAGCTCTACAAGATCCTCTTCAGGCCCGACAAGAACGCGCCCGAATACAAGGCGGTCGTCGACGCGGCGCGCCGCACCGGCCGTGCACCGCTCGATCTGCTGAAGGCGGCGGGCGCGGTCGACTCGCCCTACCAGTTTCACTGGCGCCGCTTCCTGTTCGAGAACTTTCCCAAGGGTACGGCCTTCGGGCCCGTCGACGTGGCCGTGCTCAAGGACGACTTGCCGCGCGGCGATGCGCGCGCCTTCTCGATCGACGATTCGGCGACCACAGAGATCGACGACGCGCTCTCGGTGCGCGGCCTCGGCAGCGGCCAGGTCACGGTCGGCATCCACATCGCTGCGCCGGCGCTCGCGGTGGCGCCCGAGTCGGGCGTCGACCGGATCGCACGCGACCGGCTTTCGACGGTCTACATCCCCGGTCACAAGCTGACCATGCTGCCCGGCGCCGTGGTCGACGCCTTCACGCTTCAGGAAGGGCGCGAGTCGCCGGTCATCTCGCTCTACGTCACGTTCGACGAAGCGACGCTGGCGCGAACCGCGACCGAAACGAAGATCGAGCGCATCCTGATCGCCGCCAACCTGCGCCATGACAAGCTCGACAGCGTCATCAACGAGGCGGCGCTCGAGGCGGGACTGCCGGCCACCTTGCCGTTCGCCGAAGAACTGACCTTCCTGCACGGTCTGGCGCGTCATCTCAAGGCCGGCCGCGAGCTGGTGCGCGGCAAGCCCGAGAACTTCAACCGGCCGGACTACGCCTTTCGCGTCGATGCCGAAGACGGCGCGGCGATCGTCGGTGACGAGCGCGTCGAGATCGTGCCGCGCCGGCGCGGCTCGCCGCTCGACCTGATCGTCGCCGAGGCCATGATCCTGGCGAACAGCACCTGGGGCGGCTGGATCGCCGAGTGCGGCGTGCCGGCGATCTATCGCAGCCAGGCGAGCCTCGCCCCGGGCGTGAAGGTGCGCATGGGCCTGCGGCCCGGACCGCACGCGGGCATGGGCGTCGCGCAGTACGCGTGGGCCACGTCGCCGCTGCGCCGCTACGTCGACCTGGTCAATCAGTGGCAGCTCGTCGCCTGCGTACGGCACGGCCGCACCGCTGCGCTCGCCGCGCCTTTTCGCGCCGGCGACGTGAAGCTGCACGCGATCGTGTCCGACTTCGACGCTACCTACGCCGAGTACAACGGCTTCCAGTCGGCGATCGAGCGCTATTGGGCGCTGCGCTCGCTGCAGCAGGACAGCGTGGGGGAGCTCGACGCCGCGGTGATGAAGGACGGCCTGGTGCGCGCCGAGACGCTGCCGCTCGTCTTTCGCGCCGCCGGTGCCGAATCCCTGCCACGCGGCGCGCGGGTTCGGGTGCGGCTCGGCGCCGCTGACCTGCTCACTCTCGACGTCCACGCCAGCGTCGTCGCGCGGCTCGCCGAGGCTGGCAGCCCGACCGATGCCGCCGCCGCCGCAGCCGCGGATGACGACGAACCGGCCGCCGGGCCGCTTGCGATTGCCGTCGACGTCGCAGATGCGGAGCCGGGCTCACCCTCGTCGCCGGTCGCCGAGCCCGAGCCGGCGTGAGCACAGGCATTCCCTGACGATGCTGGGCCGGCTCTCGACCTTGCAGATGGCGCTGATCGCGTCGATCGGCGTGCACGGCGTGCTGCTCACGGTGCGCTTCGTCGACCCGGCGGGATTCAATCGCATCTTCCAGGACTCGCCGCTCGAGGTGATCCTCGTCAACTCGCGATCCGGCGAGGCGCCCGAGAAGGCGCAGGCGATCGCCCAGGCGAACCTGGCCGGTGGTGGCGAGGCGCCGGCCGGACGCGCGACCTCGCCCCTGCCCCCCTCCGAGGCGACCGAGTTCGGCGATGCCAACGAAGAGACGAAGAAACAGATCGAGCAACTGCAGGAAACGCAGCAACAGTTGCTGACGCAGATCCGGCGCGAGATGGCGCTGCTGCCGTCCACCGATCCCGTGCGCGACCAGGGCACGCCCGACGAGCGCGAGCAGGAAAATCGGCGCCGCCAGCGCATCGAGGTGCTGGCCGAGATCGACAAGCGCATCAACGAAGAGAACGCGCGGCCGAAGAAGCGATACATCAGCCCGGCGACGCGCGAGGAGGTCTACGCGCTCTACTACGACCGCATGCGCGGCAAGGTCGAGGACCGCGGCACGCGCAACTTCCCGGAGAACCAGGGCAAGAAGCTCTACGGCGAGCTGACGATGAGCGTGACCATCGACGCCGAAGGCCGCGTCATCGAGACCGAGGTCGTGCGCGGCTCGAGCTCCAGGCAGCTCGACCGGCGTGCAGTCGCCATCGTCAATGCCGCCGCGCCCTATGGCCGCTTCACGGCGCCGATGCGCAAGAACGCCGATCAGCTCGTCATCACCTCGCGCTTCAAGTTCACGCGCGACGAGGGGCTCGAGACGACGCTGAGCTCGCAATGACGAAGCTCGACGACTACGCCGTCGTCGGTACCCCGGTGGCGCACAGCCAGTCGCCGTTCATCCACGCCGAGTTCGCCCGGCAGACTGGCGAGCCGGTGCGCTACGAAAGGCTTCTCTGCGCCTTCGACGCTTTTACGGAGACGGTACGGGCGTTTGCCGACGGCGGTGCGCGTGGCTGCAACGTCACCATGCCATTCAAATTCGAAGCCTTCGACCTCGCGCGGCGCAAGACGGCGCGTGCCGAGTTGGCCCGCGCCTGCAACATCCTGCGCTTCGACGCCGAAGGCTGGTTCGGCGACAACGCCGACGGTGCAGGGCTCGTCAACGACATCGAGCGCAACGCGGGCGTGACCTTGCGTGGCGCGCGCATCCTGCTCATCGGCGCGGGCGGCGGGGCGTCGGGTGCGCTCGGGCCATTGCTGGCGGCCGGGCCGAGAGAGCTGGTCGTCGCCAACCGCACCGTGGCCCGCGCCGACGATCTGGTCGCGCGTCACGCAGCGGTCGGCGCGACGCTGGCGCCGGGCGCGTTGCGCGCCGCACCGCTCGAGGCCTGCGGCGTGGGCTTCGACGTCGTCATCAACGCCTCGGCAAGCAGCGTCGGCGGCGCACCGGTGCCCGTCGACGGCACGGTGCTGCGCCCCGGCGCGCTGGCGCTGGACATGATGTACGGGTCGCCGGCACGCGGCTTCCTCGGGTGGGCCGAGGCCAGCGGCGCGATCGGCCGCGACGGCCTCGGCATGCTCGTCGAGCAGGCCGCCGAGGCCTTCCTGTTCTGGCGCGGCGTGCGGCCCGAAACGGCTCCGGTGCTGGCCGCGCTTCGCGATCGACTCGACACCTGATGGCGGCCTCGCGCGGCGGCTCGGCGGTCCGCTTCCTCGCCTTGCTCGGCGTGGCCATGCTGTCGCTGCAGATCTGGTTCGCGGGGCGCATCGCGCTGATGGCCTTCGTCGACCCGCAATCGACGGCGTTCCAGCGTTCGGAGGCCTGGCGTCTCGCCCTCGGCAGCCGGCCGCTGGCGTGGCAGCAGCGATGGGCAGACCAGCAATCGATCTCGACGAAACTGAAGCGCGCCGTCATCGCCTCGGAGGACGCCGGCTTCACCGAGCACAGCGGCGTCGAATGGGATGCGCTCGAAAGGGCCTGGGAGAAGAACGCACGCGCCGAGTCGAGCGCGGATCGGGCCAACGCGCGCGTCGCCCGGCAGGACAGCGCGCGGCCCGCGCCGGCGCGCGCGCCCAAGGTCGTCGGCGGCTCGACGATCACGCAGCAGCTCGCCAAGAACCTCTTCCTCGGCGGCGAGCGCAACCTCGTGCGCAAGGCGCAGGAGCTCGTCCTCGCCTGGGAAATGGAAGCCCTGCTCGGCAAGCGGCGCATCCTCGAGATCTATCTCAACAGCGTCGAGTGGGGCGAAGGCGTGTTCGGCGCCGAAGCGGCGTCACGCCGCTACTTCCGCATCGGCGCGGGGTCGCTCGCCACCGGGCAGGCGGCGCAGCTCGCCGTCTTGCTGCCCGCGCCCAAGCGCTTCGAGAAGCGCATCGGCTCGCCCTACGTCGTCGGGCGAGCGTCGACCATCGCGGCGCGCATGGGCGGCGTGGAGCTGCCTTGATCGCTGAATTTCAAGGTCGATTGCGTCCCTAGAATCATCCAATGTCCGCAACCCTCAGCGCCGAGATCGCAGCCGCCGCGGCCCGCCTCGTCGTCGAGGAGGGCATGGAGTACGGCGCGGCCAAGCGGCGCGCGGCCCGCGACGTGGGCGCTGGAAGGCGCTCGGTCGCCTTGCCGGGCAACGACGAGGTCGAGGACGAAGTCCGCTCCTACATCGACCTGTTTCACGCCGATTCGCAGCCGGCCGAACTGGCCGTGCTGCGCGAGCTCGCGGCTCGCTGGATGGAGCGACTCGCTGCCTTCCGCCCTCACCTTGCAGGGGCCGTCTGGCGCGGCACGGCAACCCGCCTGAGCGACATCCACATCGAGCTGTACTGCGACGATCCGAAGTCGGCCGAGCTGGCGCTGATCGACATGCGCGTCGACTACGAAGTCTCGGCCCTCGAGAGGCCGCGTGGCGAATCCGCGTCGGTCCTGAACGTCTACGTCCCCGGCGATGCGCCGCAAGCGCGCGTCAGGATCGCCTTGGCGGTGCTCGACTACGACGATCTTCGCGGTGCTCTGCGCGTCGATGCACGGGGCCGGACGCAGCGCGGTGACCTGGCCGCCCTGATTGCAATGGGGGCTGCGGCATGAAACGACGTACCGTCGTGCTCGGAGCGGTGTCTACGGCTGCCGTCGCGACCGGCATCGGCACCGCGCTCTGGCGGGCGCGGCGCGATGACAGCGGCCGGGGCGAGGCGCCCGACGTCTGGGCCTTGTCTTTCGTGACGCTCGATGGCCCGCCGCTGGCGATGCGCGGCCTGCGTGGCAAGCGCTTGCTCGTCAATTTCTGGGCGACCTGGTGTCCGCCGTGCGTGACCGAAATGCCGCTTCTCGACAGCTTTGCCCGCAGCCAGTCCGGTGCGGGATGGAGCGTGTTAGCACTCGCTGTCGATGGCGCGGAACCGGTGCGCCGCTTCATCGCCGAGCGCGGATTGAAACTGCCCGTCGCGCTCGCGGGCGAAGACGGCTTGGACCTGTCGCGCCGACTCGGCAACAGTGCCGGAGGCTTGCCCTTTTCCGTCGCTTTCGATCTGGGCGGCGCAGCGGCACAGCGCAAACTCGGCGTCCTCGATGCCGACCTGTTGCGGAGTTGGGTAGCGACGACGCCCTAGGGCTTGCTATCGCTTTCCCGAACAGGCGGATTTTCGTCGCTAATTGCCAGCAACCTCCTGTAAATGGCGTAAAGTCGCCGCACTTCTTCCCCGACCAAGAGCAGCGCCCGGGCTCGGGTGAGCAGCGCGGGGGCCGGTTTCGGCAGATCTCGGCGCGAGTTCAGCCGCATTTTCGAGGTACTCCATCAATGGATCTACGAAAGCTAAAAACGCTTATCGACCTTGTATCGGAGTCGAACATCTCCGAACTCGAGATCGCCGAAGCGGACGGCAAGGTGCGCATCGTGAAAGCCGGTGCGCCGGTCGTCGCAGCCCACGCCCCGGCGCCCGCCATCGTCGCAACCACGCCCGCCGCGCTCGTTGCCACCACCGGCGCCGAACCTGCCGCCGAGCCGAAAGTGTCCACCGGCCATGTCGTCAAGTCGCCCATGGTAGGCACCTTCTATCGCTCCGCCAGCCCGGGGACCGACGCCTTCGTCGAGGTCGGCAAGGTGGTCAAGGAAGGGGAGCCGATCTGCATCATCGAAGCGATGAAGATCATGAACGAGATCGAGGCCGACTCGGCCGGCACGATCCGGGAGATCCTGTGCGAGAACGGGCAGGCGGTGGAGTTCGGGCAGCCCCTCTTCGTCATCGAATGAGGTGCGGCCAAGCCCTGCTGCGCCGCGGCCTCGCATTCATCTGAACCGATGTTCAAGAAGATCCTGATCGCCAACCGGGGCGAGATCGCCCTGCGCATCCAGCGCGCCTGCCGCGAACTCGACGTCAAGTCTGTCGTCGTCTATTCGGAGGCCGATCGCGACGCCAAGTACGTCAAGCTCGCCGACGAGGCGGTCTGCATCGGCCCAGCCGCCTCGGCCCAGAGCTACCTCAACATGCCGGCGATCATCGCCACGGCCGAGGTGACCGACGCCGAAGCGATCCATCCCGGCTACGGATTTCTCTCGGAGAACGCCGATTTCGCGGAACGTGTCGAACGCAGCGGCTTTGTCTTCATCGGCCCGACCTCCGACTCGATCCGCCTCATGGGCGACAAGGTCTCGGCCAAGCAGTCCATGATCAAGGCAGGCGTGCCCTGCGTGCCCGGCTCCGAGGGCGCACTGCCCGACGACCCCAAGGAGGCGATCCGCGCGGCGCGCGCCATCGGCTACCCGGTGATCATCAAGGCGGCCGGTGGCGGCGGCGGTCGCGGCATGCGCGTCGTGCATACCGAGGCAGCCCTCGTCTCCGCGGTACAGATGACCCGCGCCGAAGCCGGCGCGGCGTTCGGCAATCCGGCCGTGTACATGGAAAAGTTCCTCGAGAACCCGCGCCACATCGAGATCCAAGTGCTCGGCGACACGCACAAGAACGTGCTCTGGCTCGGCGAACGCGACTGTTCGATGCAGCGCCGGCACCAGAAGATCATCGAGGAGGCGCCGGCGCCCGGCATTGCGCGACGCATCATCGAAAAGATCGGCGAGCGTTGTGTCGCCGCGTGCAAGCGGATCGGCTATCGCGGCGCCGGAACCTTCGAGTTCCTCTACGAGAACGGCGAGTTCTTCTTCATCGAGATGAACACCCGCATCCAGGTCGAGCACCCGGTCACGGAGTGGGTCACCGGCATCGACATCGTGCAGATGCAGATCCGCATCGCCGCCGGCGAGAAGCTGACGCTCCAGCAGCGCAACGTGCAGTGCCGCGGCCACGCCATCGAATGCCGCATCAACGCCGAGGATCCCTACAAGTTCACGCCCTCGCCGGGGCGCGTGACGATGTGGCACCCGCCCGGCGGCCCGGGTGTCCGCGTCGATTCGCACGCCTACACCAACTATTTCGTGCCGCCCAACTACGACTCGATGATCGGCAAGATCATCGTCCACGGCGATACCCGCGACCAAGCGCTGGCACGTATGCGCACTGCCCTGTCGGAGACGGTCGTCGAAGGCATCCTGACCAATATCCCGCTGCACCGCGAGCTGATGGTCGACGCCAAGTTCGTCGAGGGCGGGACCAGCATTCACTACCTTGAAGGCTGGCTCGATCAGCACAAGCGCTGACGCTGCGGCGATGCATTCGTTGACGGTGCTGGTCGCCGCCGCGTCGGTCGACGCGGTTTCGGATCTTCTGTCGGAAGACTGCGCGGCTCTCTCGGTCTCGATCGAAGATGCCGATGCCGGCAGCGCCGCCGAAGAGCCTGTGTTCGACGAGCCAGGGATCGCCGGGAGCGCTCGCTGGCAGCGCGCCCGGCTGACCGCGCTCTTCGCCGAAGAGGCCGCCGCGACCGCTGCGGCGACGCGGCTGGCTGCCGACGCCGCGATCACGGGCGCGCAGATCGAGTCGGTCGCGCCGGTCGACGATCGCGACTGGGTTCGACTCACGCAAGCGCAGTTCGGCCCCACCGAAATCGATGACGGCTTCTGGATCGTGCCGACCTGGTCGATCGTGCCGCCCGAGGCGGCGCGCGTCATCCGTCTCGACCCGGGCATGGCGTTCGGCACCGGCACCCATCCGACGACGCGCATGTGCCTGCGCTGGATCGCGCGCAACGCTACGGCACGACCGACGCCCTGGGCGCGGGTGCTCGACTACGGCTGCGGCTCCGGCGTTCTGGCAATCGCCGCGGCACGGTTCGGCGCCGCGCAGATCGATGCGATCGACATCGACCCGGCGGCGATCGAGGCGACGCGGGCCAATGCCATCGCCAACGCGGTCACCCTTCGCAGCGGCGGCGCGGACGAGGTCGACGGCCGCTACGCGCTGATCGTCGCCAACATCCTGGCGACGCCGCTCAAGCTGCTGGCGCCGCTGCTGGCGTCGCACCTCGACGCCGGCGGCGAGCTCGTGCTCTCGGGCATTCTGGCGACGCAGGCCGAGGACCTGCGCACGAGCTATGCGCCGTGGCTCCGTCTTCGCGTGGCCGACGAGCAGGACGGCTGGATCCTGATGACCGGTGCTCGTCCGGCAGCACCTGGCATGGCATGATTTCGCGATGAGCCTGGCGACGCGCTGCACCTCATGCGGGACGGTCTTTCGCGTCGTGCAAGACCAGCTCAAGGTGTCCGAGGGCTGGGTTCGTTGCGGCCGCTGCAATGCGGTGTTCAATGCGCTCGAAGGCCTGTTCGACCTGGGCCGCGAGATGCCCTCCCAGTGGGACGCCACCGACCCGGGTCACGGTGCACCGCCCGCCGCACCGGCCGCTGCGCCCGAGCCCGAGCTCGAGGCCACGGACGAGCTGCGCACCGATCAGGCATCGAGCCGGGACCGTGTCGAAGCGACTGCACCGCTCTCGACGACCGGTCACGAAGAGCTCGACCCGATCGACGCGCACCTGTTCCGCAATCGCCGCGCCGAAGGCGACAAGACGCATGCCCTTCTCGTCGACGCGCGCGACCGCCTCGAGTTCTCGGATGCCCGATTCGACTCGGACCTGTTCGCAGAGAACCTCTCGGAGGGCGAGGGCGAACTCATCGATTCCCCGATCAGCGGCGCCGGCGATTTGCCGCTCGAAAGCGCGCATCAGCAGCCCGACTTCCTGCGTCGCGCCGAGCGTCGCGCGCGCTGGCGCAGCACGCCGGTTCGAATCGCCCTCGGCGCCGCCAGCGCGCTGTGCCTGGCGGTCCTCGTGGTTCAGGTCGGCCATCATTTTCGCGACACCGTGGCGGCGCAATGGCCGGTCGCCCGGCCGGCTCTCGTGGCGTGGTGCAAGGTGGCCGACTGTGCGCTCGAGGCACCGCGCCGCATCGACGACGTGCTGGTCGAGAACAGCGCACTCACGCGCGCCATCGGCCTCGATGCCTTCGTCCTCTCCGTGACGCTGAAGAGCCGCAGCCATTTCGCGCTGACCTTGCCGTCGATCGATCTCAGCCTCACCGACGGCAACGGCCGGCTGGTGGCGCGTCGCGCGCTGGCGCCGCGCGACTTCGGCGCCGCCGCCGTCATCCAGCCCGGTGCGGAGACCGCGTTGCAGCTCATGCTCAACGCCGGCAGCGCCCGCATCGCCGGCTACACCGTCGAAATCTTCTATCCCTGAAACCCGGCGCCGCGTCGGCGCCCTCTCCGGAGCTTGCATGACCACCTTGATCTGCGGATCGCTCGCGTTCGACAGCATCGCCACGTTCCCGGGCCGCTTTGCCGACCAGATCCTGCCGGAAAAGCTGCACATCCTGAACGTCTCCTTCCTCGTGCCGAGCCTGCGCCGCGAGTTCGGCGGCTGCGCCGGCAACATCGCCTACAACCTGGCCGCGCTCGGCGCGCAGACGATCGTCGTCGCCGCGGTCGGCAGCGACGGCGCCGAGTACGTCGAAAGGCTGCGCTCGTGGGGCCTGGCGACGCCGTCGGTCAGAACGGTTGCCGACGCCTTCACAGCCCAGGCGTTCATCATGACCGACCTCGACAACAACCAGATCACGGCCTTTCACCCGGGCGCGATGCAGGCCGCTCACGAGATCGACATCCCGGCGCGCGCCGACCTGGCGCTGGCCATCGTCGCACCCGACGGCCGCGAAGCCATGCTGCGCCATGCCGGCCAACTCGCTGCGGCTGGCGTGCCCTTCATCTTCGACCCGGGCCAGGGCCTGCCGATGTTCGACGGCGCCGAGCTGCGGCACTTCATCGAACGAGCGACCTGGGTTGCGCTCAACGACTACGAGGCCGAGATGCTCTGCGAGCGCACCGGCTCGACGCTGGAGACGCTCTCGCGGTCGCACCTGCGCGGCGTCATCGTCACGCTGGGCGCCGAGGGCTGCGACCTGTGGCGAGACGGCGTGCGCATGCGCGTCCCAGGCGTCGTGGCGACACAGGTCGTCGACCCGACCGGTTGCGGCGATGCCTTCCGCAGCGCGCTGCTGTACGGCCTTGAGCAAGGCTGGCCGCTCGAGCGCTGCGCCCGGCTCGGAAATCGTCTGGGTGCCTTGAAAATCGCCAGCCGGGGAGGTCAGAATCATGTGCTGGATCGCACGATCGTCGACGCCTGAGGCGGCCGCGCCTAAAGTTCGCGGCGAATAGTCCGAATCCGCAGACCATGAACCTGCTTCAAGCCTCCGTCGTCGTGATTGCACTCGCCGTCGCCTCGCTGGCAACCTGGGGCGGTTGCCGCTGGTGGTACGGAAAGAAGCTCACCGCCGCCGCGCTTCGCCTGCACAAGAGCGATCAGGGGCGGCTCTTTTCGCAGCAGCAGACGCTGCAGGCGAAGAAGCAGATCGAAGCGCTGAAGAAAGAACTCGCCGAGCAGCGAAAGATGCTGCAGGACACCGAGACGAGCCGCAAGCGCACCCGCGATCTCGAGCAGGCGCTCCTGGCCGCCGAGCGCGCCGAGGAAGACAACTCCGGCATGATGCCGCTGGCGCCGACACACGGCTTCGCCGACACGCAGATCATGCCCTGAGGGCATTCGCTGCCTGGGGCGGGGTCAGCGGCAGCGGCCTCATCGAAGCCAATAAAAAACCCGGCCGAAGCCGGGTTTGATCGACGGGCGCCAAGGCGCCCGTCGCTTTCTCAGGGCTTGCTGCCCGTCGGAAACGGCCAAGCCGCTTGCGGGCTCAGTGCCGTTTTCGCCGGCGCTGCGGGAGCCGCCGGAGCCGCAGCAGGTGCGGCAGCGGCTTTCTTCGCAGGCGCCTTCTTGGCGGCTTTCTTTGCCGCCTTCTTGGCAGGCGCTTTCTTGGCAGCCTTCTTCGCAGGCGCCTTTTTGGCAGCCTTCTTGGCAGGCGCTTTCTTCGCAGCCTTTTTCGCGGCCTTCTTCGCAGGCGCCTTCTTGGCCGCCTTCTTCGCGGCCTTCTTGGCCGGGGCCTTCTTCGCTGCCATCTTCTTCATCGGGGCCTTCTTGGCAGCCTTCTTCGCCGGCGCCTTCTTGGCGGCCTTTTTCGCAGTTGCCATCACGTTTCTCCTTGATCAAGTTGACATGGAACCGGCCGACTCCAAGGTGGAATCGGCCAGCTATTCACCGTCCGTGACTGCCCAGGAGGGGCGCCCGGTACGATGAATCGGGTTGCAGGCTGGCAGCGCTCGTGGTCGCCGCTCTTTCGTCCTGCGAATCTTGATCTCTCAATGCCGACGCGATCTCGCGCGACGGACTCACTCCCAAGACAGCGCGCCACCACTCTGGTAGTCGATGACGCGAGTCTCGAAGAAATTGCGCTCCTTCTTCAGGTCGATCATTTCGCTCATCCACGGGAAAGGGTTTTCCTCGTTCGGATAGAGCTCCTCCAGGCCGATCTGCGTCGCCCGCCGGTTGGCGATGTAGCGCAGGTAGCCCTTGAACATCGAGGCGTTCATGCCGAGCACTCCGCGCGGCATGGTGTCCTCCGCATAGCGGTACTCGAGCGCGACAGCCTTCTCGAACAGCGCCCGGATCTCGGCCTTGAACTCCGCCGTCCAGAGCTGCGGGTTCTCGGCCTTGATCTGGTTGATGAGGTCGATGCCGAAATTGCAGTGCATCGACTCGTCGCGCAGGATGTACTGATACTGCTCGGCAGCGCCGGTCATCTTGTTCTGCCGGCCGAGCGCGAGGATCTGCGTGAAGCCGACGTAGAAGAAAAGGCCCTCCATCAGGCAGGCGAAGACGATCAGCGACTTGAGCAGCGTGCGATCGTTCTCTTCGGTGCCGGTGTGGAAGTGCGGGTCCGAGATCGCCTCGATGAAGGGGATCAGGAACTCGTCCTTGTCGCGGATCGACTGGATCTCGTTGTAGGCGTTGAAGATCTCGCTCTCGTCGAGACCGAGCGACTCGACGATGTACTGATAGGCGTGGGTGTGGATCGCTTCCTCGAACGCCTGGCGCAGCAGGAACTGCCGGCACTCGGGCGCCGTGATGTGGCGGTAGGTGCCGAGGACGATGTTGTTGGCAGCCAGCGAATCGGCGGTGACGAAGAAGCCGAGGTTGCGCTTGACGATGCGGCGCTCGTCGTCGGTCAGGCCGTTCGGGTCTTTCCAGGTCGCGATGTCGCGCGACATGTTGACCTCTTGCGGCATCCAGTGATTGGCGCAGGTGGCGAGGTACTTCTCCCAGGCCCACTTGTACTTGAAGGGGACGAGCTGGTTGACGTCGGTGCGGCCGTTGATGATGCGCTTGTCGGCGGCGTTGACGCGCTGCACGGCGGCGGGCGGGATGATGGCTGCGACTGCAGCTGCGGCACGTGCTGGCTGCGTTGCCGATGGCAGCGTCGGCGATGCAGTGACCGCGCGGTGCGCGGTGCTTGCTGCTGGAGCGGTCTCGCTGTTTCTTATCTCTTCCCAGACCAACATGTGTGCTTGTTCCGTTGACTTCTTGATTATCCGATCGAGTGCGCTCGAGACCCAAGCGCTATCGGCAATCGGGGCGCCTGTTTGTTGCTCTACTGCATCGTGTCGCGCGCGTTGCGATCACTGACAGGCCTCGCACTCGGGATCATCGAGAGCGCAGAACTTGACGTCGGCCGCCGGGTCTTCGGCAACGCTCGAAGGCATAGCCTGCATCGACGATGCAGTCTTGGGCGCGCCGGCCTGCGTGCCGTTGGCCACTGCGTTGTGCGAGCCCGATTGCACGGTTGACTTCTCGGCGTTGGTAGCGCTCAGCGTGCGCAGGTAGTAGGTCGTCTTCAGGCCGCGCAGCCAGGCCAGCTTGTAGGTCTCGTCGAGCTTCTTGCCCGAGGCGCCGGCCATGTAGATGTTGAGCGACTGCGCCTGATCGATCCACTTCTGGCGCCGCGCCGCGGCCTCGACCAGCCACTGCGTCTCGATCTCGAAGGCGGTGGCGTAGAGGGCGCGCAGGTCTTCGGGCACGCGGTCGATGCGGCGCAGCGAGCCGTCGAAGTGCTTTAGGTCCATGACCATGACCTCGTCCCACAGGCCGGCCTTCTTCAGGTCACGCACGAGGTACTCGTTGACCACCGTGAACTCGCCCGAGAGGTTCGACTTGACCGAGAGGTTGCCGAACGACGGCTCGATCGAGGCACTGACGCCGACGATGTTGGAGATGGTGGCGGTGGGCGCGATGGCGACGCAGTTGGAGTTGCGCATGCCGTGCTCGGCGATGCGCTGGCGCAGGCCGGTCCAGTCGAGCGTCGAGCTGCGGTCGATGTCGACGAGCGACTGCGCGCCAGCCGCGCCTTTCAATGCGCCG
>JBBRLS010000060.1:0-21566 GCA_038231215.1 Burkholderiales bacterium
GCCGTTGCGCATGACGACGACGTGATCGGCGATCTCGCCGACGACGCCGAGGTCGTGGCTGATGAAGAGCATGCTCATGCGACGGCGTTCCTTCAGGCCGCCGAGCAGCTCGAGGATCTGGCGCTGGATCGTCACGTCGAGGGCGGTCGTCGGCTCGTCGGCGATGAGAAGCCTGGGCTCGCAGGCCAGCGCCATGGCGATCATGACGCGCTGCTGCTGGCCGCCCGACAACTGGTGCGGGTAGGCGACGAGGCGCCTTCGCGGCTCGGGCATGCCGACCTCGCCGAGCAATGCTTCGGCGCGCGCCATTGCCGCGCGCCTGCCGAGTCCCAGGTGCTTGACGAGCGGCTCGACGATCTGCTGGCCGACCGTGAAGACCGGGTTGAGCGAGCTCATCGGGTCCTGGAAGACGCAGGCGATTTCCTTGCCGCGCAGCCGCTGCAGATCGTCGCGGCCGAGCGCGAGCATGTCGCGGCCCTGGAACCTGACGCTGCCCGAGCGCTCGGCGTTCTCGGGCAGCAGGTTGAGGATCGACATCGCCGTCACGCTCTTGCCCGAGCCCGACTCGCCGACCAGCGCGACCGTCGTGTTCTCGGGAATGTCGAAGCTCACACCGCGCACCGCCTCGATGCGCCGCACGATGCCGTGCTCCTTGCCGATGCGAAAGGCGACGCGCAGGTCGCTGATGCTCAGCAGGGCGGCCGCCGTCACTCGAGCCCCCGCAGCTTCGGGTCGAGCGCGTCGCGCAAGGCGTCGGTCATGAGCGAGAAGGCGGTGACGAAGACGGCCATGAAGGCGGTCGCCGCGACGAGCTGCCACCAGTGGCCGAGGATCAGCTCGCTCTGCGCTTCGGCGAGCATCGTGCCCCAGGAGACGTCGTCGACGCCGACGCCCAGGCCGAGGTACGACAGGATGACCTCGAACTTGATGAAGGCGACGACGAGCAGCGACAGCCGCACCAGGATGACGTGGCTGACGTTGGGCAGGATGTGCCGGAACATGCGCGACGCCGTCGAGGCGCCGATCGCCTCGGCGGCACGCACGTAGTCGCGCGTCGAGTGCTTGATGAACTCGGCGCGCACCTGCCGGTAGATGCCGGTCCAGCCGACCAGCGCCAGGATGATGGCGACGCTGGTGATGCCGCGGCCCACGACGACGGCGAACGAGAGCAGCAGCAGGATGTCGGGAATCGACGTGAAGACGTTGTAGAGCCACTCGAGGAAGTCGCCGACCTTGCCGCCGAAAAAGCCGGCCAGCGCGCCGAGCAGGGTGCCGATCACGGCGGCGACGATCGCCCCGAGCAGGCCGACGAACACCGATGTCTGGGTGCCCTTCATGGCCTTGGAGAGCACGTCGCGGCCGAGCCGGTCGCCGCCGAAGGGCAGGGTGAGGGCGCGCGGCGCCTCCGAGGTCTTGAGCTTGGCGGCGCGCTCGGCCCACTCCTGGTAGCGCGGCGCCAGCGGGTCGACGTCGGAGAGGTCGATCACCGGACCCTTGGGAACGGCGATCGCTTCGGCTTCGACAGCCGTGGCCGGGCCCATGAAGGTGGGCGGCGCGCTCGGCGCGGCCACTTCCTTCTGCCAGCCGCGGGCGACCAGCCCGGTCGCGGTCAGTACGATCATGAGCACGAAGCCGAGGACGATCGCCAGCGAGGCGATGCCGAGCCGGTCGCTGCGCAAGCGCCGCCAGGCGGCGCGCCACACGCCTTGCGAACGCGGCGCCGCGCCCGGCAAGGGTGCGACGATCGGCGGCAGGACGGCGCTCATTTGAGGACGACGCGTGGGTCGACGACCTTGTAGAGGATGTCGACCGAGAGGTTGATCACCATCGTGATCATCGCCAGGTAGACCGTGATCGCCTGGATCACCGGATAGTCGCTGCGGTTGACGGCGAGGATCACCTCGCGGCCGAGGCCGGGGATCGAGAAGAACACCTCGATCAGGAACGACCCGACGAAGATGCCGGGCAGCGACAGGCCGATGTTGGTGAGGATCGGAATCATCGCGTTGCGCAGCACGTGCCTGAACAGCACGGTCTTCTCCGTCATGCCCTTGGCGCGCGCGGTGCGCACGTAGTCCTGGCCGAGCTCGTCGAGAAAGAAGGTGCGGTAGAGGCGCGTTTGCGGCGCGATGCCGACCATGAGCACCAGCATCACCGGCAGCGGCACGTAGGTGACGAGATTCTTCAGGAGCGAGTCGCTCCAGCCCTGCACCGGGAACCAGCCGAGCTGGAAGCCGAACACGTACTGGCCGACGATGATGTAGACGAGCAGCGAGACCGAAAGAGCGACCGTGCTGATGACCATGATCGCCCGGTCGCGGAGCGAGCCGCGCCGGTAGGCGACCCACATGCCGATCGGCAGGGCGAGCAGCGTGTCGAGGACGAGGATGGGCGTCATCACCGTCAGCGTCGCCGGCAGCCGGGTCGCGAAGATGTGGCTCACCGACTCGTTGGTCGCGAAGCTGCGTCCCCAGTCGAAGGTGACGATGCTCTTGACGTTGATCCAGAGCTGCACGTACCACGGACTGTTCAGGCCGAGCTGGTCGCGAATCGCCTGCACCTGCTCCGGCGTGGCGTTGAGGCCGGCCAGGATCTCGCCGGGGTCGCCGCCGAAGAACTTGAAGAGCAGGAAAACGAGGAGGACGACGCCCAGCAGAGTGGGGATCATCTGCCACAGGCGCCGGATGAGATAGGCGGCCATCGGGTAAGGGGTCGGTCGTGGGGACGGCGCTGCTGTCTCGGCGGGGTGGAAGTCTAGCGCCTAGACTTCGCGCTCGGCCCCAGGATTGCGAGAGGACACGCGGACGATGAAGCGCCGGCAATTGATGGAAGCGTCGGCCGCCGCCTGGGCGGCCGCTGCGCTACCGAGCCTGGCCGCGCAGGCGCCCGAGGACGGCGTCGGCGCGACGGGCGAAAAGGTCTTGCGCTATGCCTTCCAGGTGGCCGAGACCGGCTTCGATCCGGCGCAGATCAGCGACCTCTACTCGCGCATCGTCACGGCGCACATCTTCGATTCGCTGCTCACCTACGACTACCTGGCGCGCCCGTTCAAGCTCGTGCCCCTGGCCGCGGCGGCGATGCCCGAGGTGTCGGAGGACTTTCGCACCTTCACCTTTCGCGTCAGGCCGGGCATCTTCTTCGCCGACGACCCGGCGTTCAAGGGGCAGCGGCGCGAGCTCGTCGCCGATGACTTCGTCTACGGCATGAAGCGCATCTACGACCCGAAGCTGAAGAGCCCGAGTCAGGCGATTCTCGAGAACGAAGGGATCATCGGCCTGCAGGATCTCTACGACGAGGCGGTGAAGACGAAGAAGCCCTTCGACTACGACCGAAAGGTCGCCGGACTGCAGGTCCTGGATCGCTACACCTTGCGCGTTCGCTTGCGCGAATCGCGGCCGCGCCATCTCTATACCTGGGCGGCACGCGACGTCCTTCCCGCGACGGCCCGCGAGGTCGTCGAGGCGTACGGCGACCGGATCATGGATCACCCGGTCGGCACCGGGCCATTCAAGCTTGGCGAATGGCGACGCAGCTCGCGCATCGAACTCGTGCGCAACCCGACCTACCGCGAGCACTTCTACGACGCCGAGCCCAACGACGACGACGCCGAAGGCCAGGCGCTCTTGCGGCGCTTCAAGGGCAGGCGGCTGCCGATGGTCGACCGTGTCGAGATCGGCATCATCGAGCAGTCGCAGCCGCGCTGGTTGTCGTTCATCAACGGCGAGCAGGACCTGCTCGAGCGCGTGCCCAGCGAGTTCATCGACCAGGCGATCCCCGGCGGCAAGGTCGCGCCCAACCTCGCCAAGCGCGGCATCAAGGCCTATCGCGTGGCGAGCGCCGACGTCACGCTCGTCGTCTTCAACATGGAAGACCCGCTGGTCGGCGGCTACACGCCCGAGAAGATCGCCCTGCGCCGGGCGATGGTGCTCGGCAACGACGTCGACCGCGAGATCCGCATCGCCTGGCGCGGCCAGGCGGTCCCTGCGCAGTCGATCGTGCCGCCGCTCACCGAGGGCTATCGCGCCGATCTGCGCACGGAGATGGGCACCTACGACCTGGCGCGCGCGCGCGCTCTGCTCGACATGTACGGCTACATCGACCGCGACGGCGACGGCTGGCGCGAGTTGCCCGACGGCAAGTCCTTCGTCATGGAGCTGTCGACCCAGTCCGACCAGCTGTCTCGCACGCGCGACGAGCTGTGGAAGAAGAGCATGGACGCGCTCGGCTTGCGCATGGTGTTGAAGACCGCCCAATGGCCGGAGAACCTGAAGTCGGTGCGCTCGGGCAAGTTCATGCTCTGGCGCGTCGGCTCGTCGTCCGCCACGCCCGACGGGCACGGCGCCCTCGAGCGGGCCTACGGCGGCTCGATCGGCAAGGGCAATCTGGCGCGCTTCAAGCTCGCCGAATTCGACAGGATCTACGAGCGCATGAAGATGCTGCCGAGCGGCGCCGAGCGGCAGGAACTGTTCGACCGGAGCGCACAACTCATGACGGCCTACGTGCCCTACCGCATCGCCGTGCATCGCATCCTCACCGACATGAGCTATCCGTGGGTGATCGGCTACCGGCGGCCGCCGTTCTGGCTCGACTGGTGGCAATACGTGGACATCGACATGAGCTTGAAGAAGCAGGTGAGGGCATGAAGCGCCGCGACGCGATCGGTGCCGCGGTCGGCCTTTTCGCGGCCACCGGCGTCAAGGCCGCCGACGAATCCGTGCGGGCGGCCGCATCGGCTCCCGGCACGCCGCAGAAAGTGATGCGCTATGCCTTCGTCGCCGCCGAGACCAGCTTCGACGGTGCGCGCATCAGCGACCTCTATTCGCGCATCGTCACCGCGCACGTCTTCGAAGCACCTTATCGCTTCGACTACCTGGCGCGGCCGACCAAGGTCGTGCCGCACACCGCAGCGGCGATGCCCGAGGTCAGCGACGACTTCCGCACCTGGACCGTCCGCCTGCGTCGGGGGATCTACTTCACCGACGATCCCGCCTTCAAGGGCAAGCCGCGCGAGTTGACCGCCGCCGACTATGTGTATTCGTGGAAGCGCTTCTACGATCCGGTCCACAAGAGCCCAAACTACACGGGCTTCAACGAGGAGGGCGTGCTCGGCGTCGATGCGCTTCGCGACGAATCGCTCAAGAGCAAGCGTCCGTTCGACTACGACCGCGAGGTCGAGGGCATCCGCGCCGTCGACCGCTACACCCTGCAGTTCAAGCTCGCCGACCCGCGGCCACGATTTCTATACACGATCGCCGACAGCGGCCTGTACGGCGCGGTGGCGCGCGAGGTGATCGAGTTCTACGGCGACCAGGCGGGCGAGCATCCGGTCGGCACCGGCGCCTTCCGTCTCGTCGAGTGGCGGCGCAGCTCGCGCATCGTCCTCGAGCGCAACCCGACCTATCGAGAGGTGCGCTACGAAGGCGAGCCGGCCGGCGACGACGCCGAGGGCCAGGCGCTGCTGCGGCAGTTCAAGGGCCGGCGGCTGCCGATGATCGATCGCGTCGAGATCTCGATCATCGAGGAAAGCCAGCCGCGCTGGCTTTCGTTCCTGAACGGCGACCTCGACCTGCTCATGTCGGTGCCGCTGGAGTTTGCCGCCCAGGCGGTGCCGGGCGGCCGCCTCGCGCCCTACCTGGCCAAACGCGGCGTCCGCATGGACCGCTTCGCCAATCCGGACCGCACCTTCTACTACTTCAACATGGAAGACCCGACCGTTGGCGGGATGGCGCCCGAAAAGGTGGCGCTGCGCCGGGCGATCGGCCTCGGCACCGACGTCGGCACCGAGATCCGCAGCGTGCGGCGCGGCCAGGCGATCCCGGCGCAGTCGCTCGTCGCCCCCGGCGGCTACGGCTACGACCCGGCATTTCGCAGCGAGAACGCCGAGTACGACGTGGCGCGTGCCAAGGCGCTGCTCGACATGTACGGCTACGTCGACCGCGATGGCGACGGCTGGCGCGACATGCCGGACGGCCGGCCGCTGGTCATCGACTACGCGACCACGCCCGACGCGATCTCGCGCCAGTTCGACGAGCTGTGGAAGAAGAACATGGATGCGATCGGCATCCGCCTGCGCACCAAGGCCGCGCAATGGCCCGAGCAGCTCAAGGCGGCGCGCGCCGGCCAGCTCATGGTCTGGCAGCTCGGCGGCACCAACGCCTCGCCGGATTTTCAGGACACCCTGCAGCAGCTCTACAGCCCGGCCGCGGGCGGACAGAACCTGTCGCGCTTCAAGGACCCGCGCTTCGACGAGCTGTATCGACGCATGCAGAGCCTGCCCGACGGCCCGGAGCGGCTCGCCGTGCTGCGCGAGGCGCTGAAGATCATCACCGCCTACATGCCGCAGAAGTACAACGTGCACCGCATCGTCACCTGGCTCACGCAGCCGCGCCTGATCGGCTTGCGCGCGCCGCTCTACGGCAACCAGTTCTGGCAGCACGTGGACATCGACGACAGCAAGCTCCCGGTGCGAAAGTAGCCGCCGCCGTTCGTGGAAGCGCGTGCTGCGCTGCTATCACGGCAACAGGTGCGGCATCGCGGTAGACGAACACCGTAAGGCAACATCGAGCCGCTGTCAGCCACCCGCCAGGAGACCGGATGTTTCGCCACAGGTACCTCAATCACGCAGAGATCGTCGATCAACTCGGCGACTGGGCAAGGCGACACCCCGACATCGCACACCTCGGGGCCATCGGCAAGAGCGCCGCGGGCCGGGACATTCCGCTGCTGACCATCGGCCGCGACCCCGACCAGGCCCGCCCGGCGGTCTGGATCGACGGCAACATGCACGCCAGCGAAGTCTGCGGTTCGAGCGTTGCGCTGGCGATCGCCGAAGACCTGCTCGCCATCCACGGGGGTGCCAACGAGGCTGGCGGCAAACCGCTGCCGGCCCACATGGCGCAGGCGATACGCGAGACGCTTTTCTACGTGGTGCCGCGAATCTCGCCCGACGGTGCGGAGGAGGTTCTCAACCGCGGCCGCTACGTTCGCTCGAGTCCGGTCGATGACCGTGTCCACAAGGGCCACGCGCGCTGGGAGTCCGAGGACATCGACGGCGACGGCATCGCCGGATACATGCGCAAGCCCGATGCCGACGGCGAGCTGGTCGAGCTGCGCGGCGAAGACGACCAGCCGTTGACGCCGGCGGTCATGGTGGCGCGCCTGCCTGAAGATCCGGGCCCTTACTACAACCTCTACCCGGAGGGAACGATCGTCAACTTCGATGGCCGCACGATCCCCGCACCGCATTTCCTTTCCGACAACCTGTACGACTTCAACCGCAACTTCCCCTACTCGTGGGCGCCGGAGCCGCACCAGGACGGCGCCGGCCCCTACCCGGGCAGCGCGCCCGAGACTCGCGCGGTGATCGATTTCTGCACCGCGCACCCGAACATCATGGTCTGGCTCAACCTGCACACCTTTGGCGGCGTGCTGATCCGACCGCTGGGCGACAAGCCCGACGCGAAGATGAACCCGGGCGACCTCGCGATCTTCGAACAGGTCGAGGCCTGGATGACCGAGCACACGGGCTACCCCACGGTCAGCGGCTTCCACGAGTTTTTGTACGAACCCGAAAAGCCCCTGCATGGCGACCTGTCCGACTACGCGTACCACCAGCGCGGCGCGCTGGCCTACGTCGTGGAGCTATGGGATCTGTTCCGCCAGCTCGGCATCGAGCGCAAGAAGCCGTTCGTCGACCACTACTCGAAATTCGCGCGCAAGGACATGCGGGCGCTGGCCGCGTTCGACCGCGAGCACAACCAGGGGCGCATCTTCGGCAAGTGGAAGAAAGTGACCCATCCGCAACTGGGTGAAGTGGAGGTCAACGGTTTCGACCCGCGGGTGGGCATCTGGAACCCGCCGTACGAGAAGCTGGACGAGACCTGCCGCAACCAGAGCGCCGCTTTCCTGCGGGTGGCGGCGCTCGCCCCGCGCGTGAGCGTCCAGGTCGTGCAGCAGGAGCGCACCGAGGGCCACACGCGAACCCACCTTCGCATCGCCAACCATGGTTACCTGGGCACCGTAGGCGTTCCGTCGGCCAAGGCGCTGCCCCATGTCGAGCCACTGCGCCTGACCCTGCGGTCCGAAGGCGTGACCTTGCTTGCGCCGACCGAAGCCGTGGTCGAGATCGGCCACCTCGACGGCTGGGGCGGCGGACTCTACGGTGGCCCCAGTGTCTTCTCGCCCTGGACGCGCGGTAACGGCCACGAGCGCTTCGTGACGCTGGTGACCACCGGCACGGGCACCGTGCACGTCGAGGTCAGCAGCTGCCGCGTGGGCGTCAAGACCCTGGTCGTGGATGTCGCCTGACGCCGCCCCTGCCGCCGCCCGAAACCCCGCGCTGCGCCGTCGATCAGGGCATCGCCCTCATCACGCTCGGCCGTCCCGCCTACCTCGGGCGCCTGGCTACAGAGGCAGCTCGGTGAAAAAGCGGCCGCCGTGAAAGATGAGCGGCTGCGCGCCTTCGCGGCGCGCGCAGCGCTCGACCTCGCCGACGAAGATGACATGGTCGCCTTCTTCGTAGCGGCTGCGATTGAAGCACTCGAAGACCGCGGCAGCGCCTTCGAGCAGCGGCACGCCGCCGGTGCCGGCGCGATAGGCGACGCCTTCGAAGCGGTCGACGTCCTTGCTCGCAAAGCGCTCGGCCAGCGCGTGCTGCCCCGCGGCGAGGATGTTGATGGCGTAGTGCGAGCCACGCTCGAAGGCCGGCATCGAGCCGGCCCGTCGCGAAAGGCTCCAGAGCACGAGCGGCGGCGCGATCGAGACCGAGTTGAACGAGTTGGCGGTCAGGCCGATCGGTGCGCCCGAGGCGTCGAGCGCGGTGACGATGGTCACGCCGGTGGCGAACATGGCGAGCGCGGCGCGAAAGTCGTCGGAGCCGAACGCGGGTGCGGCGGCGCGGGTCGGTGGAGACATGCGCCATTGTCGGACTTCGCTCCTTCTTGCGCTGGCCACGGCCGGTCGAAGCGACGGCAGGCGTCTCCCTAGAATGCCGCGCATGACCCTCTCGCCCGCCCGCGGCGCAGCAACCCGCGCGCGCCTCGACCGGGCCGCCCGCCTGGTCGCGGTCACCGTGCTCGGCTTCGCCTCAGGCTTGCCGCTGGCGCTCACCGGGCAGGCGATGCAGGCCTGGCTCAGCGCCGAAGGCATCGACATCGCGACGATCGGCTTTCTCAGCCTGGTCGGCCTGCCCTACACCTTCAAGTTCCTCTGGGCGCCGCTCATGGATCGCTTCGAGCTGCCGTGGCTCGGCCGGCGTCGCGGCTGGCTGGTGCTGACGCAACTCGCCCTGGCCGGCGCGCTGTTCTGGATCGCCGAGACGCCGCCGGCATCCGCCCTCGGCGCCTTCGCCTTGCTGGCTGGACTAGTGGCATGGCTCTCGGCGTCACAGGACATCGTCGTCGACGCCTACCGCACCGACCTTCTGCCCGCGCCCGAGCGCGGCCTCGGCTCTTCGCTCACCGTGCTGGGCTACCGGCTGGCGATGATTCTGTCCGGTGGCATCGCCTTCATCTGGGTCGACCCGCGCCAGGGCGGCGGCTGGAGCTGGCCCGAGGTCTACCGGGTCATGGCCCTCTTCATGATCGGCGCCGCCGTGTTCTCGGCGCTGCTCGTGCCGCGGCTGGTCAACGCGTTGAAGCCGGTGAGCGTGGCGCACCACGACGTGCTCGGCTTCCTGGCCGTTGCGGCCGCTGTGGCGACGGGCTTCGTCGTCACACGCTATGCGTTCTCGCCACTGGCGCGCGAGTGGCTGCTGCCCTGGCTCGCGGCGAGCGGCATCGCCCCTTCGCTGCAGCAGCGCTGGGCCGATCTTGTCGCACTGTTTGCCGGCATCGCGCTGACCTTGCCGCTGGTGACGTGGGCGGCGCGGCGGGCGCGCTTCGAGACCTTGCTCGGCGGCCTCGGAAGCTATTTCGCGCAGCCGGGCGCCGCACCCTTTCTCGCTTTCATCGTTCTCTACAAGCTGCCCGACGCGTTTGCCGGCGCGCTGCTCACGCCCTTCCTTCTGCAGGCGATGCAGTACAGCACCGCCGAGGTCGGCGTCGTCAACAAGGTGATCGGCCTGTGGCTGACGATCGTCGGCGCGCTCATCGCCGGCGGCTTGATGATCCGGCTCGGCCTTTGGCGCTCGCTGATGCTCTTCGGCGTGCTGCAGATGCTCGGCAACCTCGGCTTCTGGTGGCTCGCGGTGCACGGCCGCGGCGCGCTGCCCGGGCTGACGATTCCGCCCTTCGACTGGGGCTTCGTCAAGCTCGCCGAAGCGACGCCGGTCGATGGCGGCCTGCTCATGGCGATCGCCAGCGAGAACATCACCAGCGGCATGGGCACGGCGGCCTTTCTCGCCTTTCTCATGAGTCTGTGCAACCGCCGCTTCAGCGCCACCCAGTTCGCCTTGCTGAGCGCCTTTGCCTCGGTGGGCCGCGTCTGGGTCGGGCCGCTCGCCGGTGTTCTCGCGCAATCGATCGGCTGGCCGGCGTTCTTCATCGCCTCGACCGTCGTCGCGCTGCCGGCGCTGGTCCTGCTGCTTCTTTTGCGCAAGCAGATCGTCCTGCTCGAAGGCGATCCCGCACGCTCTTCGGACCATGCCTGAGGCGACCTTCCTGCCGCGCCCTGTGCGCTGCCGCGCGTGCGCCGCGTTCTCGATGCACAGGCGCTCGTTCGTGGGACTGGTGGGGGGTGCCGCGCTCGCCGCCGGATGGCCCGAGGCCGGCGCGCGCGAAGGCGTCGAGGTCGGTCCGCCTTCGGTCTTGACGCGGCTCGTCGGCGAGCAGCAGGTCGAGCAGGCGGCGGTTCAGCAGTACAGCGTCATGCTCGGCCAGTACGGGCAGCGGCGCGCCCTCGCGCCCGACAGCCATCCGCAGGTGCAGCGATTGCGCTTCATCGCCGAGCGGATCATCCCGCACACCTACGAATGGAACCCGCGCGCCCGGCAATGGCGATGGGAGGTCAACCTGATCGGCTCGAAGCAGATCAATGCCTTCTGCATGCCGGGCGGAAAGATCGCCTTCTACTACGGCATCCTCGAGCAGCTCGAGCTCGTCGACGACGAGGTCGCCATGATCATGGGCCACGAGATGACGCACGCCTTGCGCGAGCACGCGCGCGAGCAGATGGGCAAGACGATGGCCACCCGCGGCGCGATCGAGCTCGGCTCGGCGATCCTCGGTCTCGGCAACGGCGGGCGCCTCCTCGCCGACATGGGCGGCCAGCTCCTGACCTTGCGTTTCGGTCGCGTCGACGAGACCGAGGCCGACCTGGTCGGGCTCGAACTCGCCGCCCGCGCCGGCTACGACCCGCGCGCCGGCATCACGCTCTGGCAGAAGATGGCCGCGGCAAGCAGGCGCTCGCCGGTCGAGCTGCTCAGCACGCACCCCTCGGGGCCGACGCGCATCAGCGACATCGAGCACAACCTGCCCAAGGTCGCGGGGCTCTATGCGCGCGCCGGTAAGCCCGAGCGCACGTTCGGGCCGCCGTTGTCGGCGCCGCGCTGAGCGGCTACCTCAGGCGAGGACGCGCAGCAGCCAGCCTTCGAGGTCGCCGATCTCCTCGGCGCACACCGAATGCGGCATCGCGTACTCGTGCCACTCGACCGGGTGGCCCATCGCCACGAGCGCGTCGCGCGACTGGCGGGCGCGCGCGATCTGGATCACCGGATCGAGCGTGCCGTGGGCCAGGAAGATCGGCAAGTCGCGATTGGCGCCGTGCCGTTCGGCCTCAGCCTTCGCCGCCAGCGGCAGGTAGCCCGAAAGGCCGACCAGGCCGGCCAGCCGTTCGTCGTGGCGCAGACCCGTCATGAGCGTCATCGCGCAGCCCTGGCTGAAGCCGGCCAGGACGATGCGGCCGGCCGGCACGCCGCGCGACTTCTCATTCGCGATGAGCGCTTCGACGAGCGCTTGCGACTCGCGCAGTCCCGCCTCGTCCTCGCGGCGCTCGCGCACGTCGAGGGCGAAGATGTCGTACCAGGCGCGCATGACGTAGCCGCCGTTGAGCGTCACCGGGCGCGTCGGCGCATTCGGGAAGACGAAGCGCACCGGGCCGACGCCCTTCAGGTCGAGCTCGTCGACAAGCGAGACGAAGTCGTTGCCGTCGGCACCCAGGCCGTGCAGCATGACGATGCTGGCGCGCGGATTCGGCGCGGTCTCGATCTCGATGGCTTGCAGGCTGCTCATGGCGATGTCCTAGAGGGTGAAGTCGTAGTCGATGACGAGTGGCGCGTGGTCGCTGAAGCGCTGCTCGAGATAGATGTGCTCGCTGCGGGCGAGCGCGGCGACCTTGGGCGTCGCCAGGTGATAGTCGAGGCGCCAGCCGACGTTCTTCGCCCATGCCTGGCCGCGGTTGCTCCACCAGGTGTACTGCTCGGGGTGCGGGTTGAGGGTGCGAAAGACGTCGACGAAGCCGAGCTCCTCGAACAGGCGCGTCATCCAGGCGCGCTCCTCGGGCAGGAAGCCGCTGTTCTTGCGATTGCCCTTCCAGTTCTTGAGGTCGATCTCCTTGTGCGCGATGTTGATGTCGCCGACCAGGATCAGCTCGCGCTCCTTGCCGAGCCGCTCCAGGTAAGGCGCCATCCGGTCGAGAAAGCGGAACTTCGCCGCCTGCCGGTGCTCGCCCGAGGAGCCGCTCGGAAAGTAGCAGCTCACGACGCTGAGCTTCGGCAATTTCTTGCGCGCCGGGCGGTCGAACCGCGCCTCGACGAAGCGGCCCTCGGCGTCGAACTCCTTGTCGCCGAAGCCGGGCCGCACCGCGCTCGGTTTGCGCCGACTGTAGAGGCCGACACCCGAGTAGCCCTTCTTCTCCGCGAAGTGGAAATGACCGCACATGCCGGCCACCTTGTCGAAGCGCCCTTCGACGGTGTCGGCCTGGCATTTGACCTCCTGCACGCCCATACAATCGGCGCCCACGCCCTCGGCCCACGCCTCGAAGCCCTTGGCTGCTGCCGAGCGGATGCCGTTCAGGTTCAGCGAGACGAGGCGAAACACGGTGCGTTCCCGATGAGCATGCAAGCCCCCGACGACAACGTGGCGCGCGAGTTCGTGGAGTTCGCGGTCGACGCCGGCGTGCTGCGCTTCGGCGAGTTCAGGACCAAGGCGGGGCGGCTTTCGCCGTACTTCTTCAACGCGGGCTTGTTCGACGATGGCGCCAAGCTGTTGCGCCTCGCGGAATTCTATGCGCGGCGCCTCGTCGCCTCGGGCCTCGAGTTCGACATGCTGTTCGGGCCGGCCTACAAGGGAATCACCCTGGCGGCGGCCGTCGCCATCGAATTCGGCCTGCGCGGCCGCGCCGTGCCCTTCTCTTACAACCGCAAGGAAGCAAAAGATCACGGCGAGGGCGGCATCGTCGTCGGCGCACCGTTGCGCGGCCGTGCCGTGATCGTCGATGATGTGATCACTGATGGCGCTTCCAAGCGCGAATCGGTCGAACTGATCCGTCGCGAGGGCGCGACGCCGGTGGCCGTCCTGATCGCGCTCGATCGAATGGAGCGCGGCGGCACCGACGACAAGCTCTCTTCGCAATCAGCCGTCGCCGAATTCGAACGGGATCACGGATTGCCGGTGATCGCCATTGCCACGCTCACCGACCTGCTGGGATTTCTGGACTCGGATGCCGATTCGCCGCTTGCCGCTCATTTCGACGCTGTCGCGCGCTACCGTGATCGATACGGGGCCTGAGCGCAGCGTCCGCCGTTCCGTCGTCTCACCGTCAGCGCGCCGCATCGCGTCGGCTGTCCTGAGCGCCGCCCTGATCGTGACGGCGGCCTTGCACTCCGAAGCCGCCCGAGCACAAACGCCGCGCGCGCCGATCTACAGTTGCATCGATGGCAACGGCAAGAAGCTGACCTCGGATCGGCCCATCCCCGAGTGCCTGAACCGCGATCAGCGCGTGCTCAACGCCGATGGCTCGCCGAAGGGCATCCTGCCGCCGACGCCGACCGCCGACGAACGCGCGGCGGCCGAGCAGCGTGAGCGCGATGCCGCCGCCGCGCAGGCGGCAAAGAACGACGCGATCCGCCGCGATCGCAACCTGCTCAACCGTTTCCCCGACGAAGTGGCGCACGCCAAGGCGCGGGCCAAGGCGCTCGACGACATCGGCAACTCGATGCGCATTTCCGAAGCGCGCGTCAACCTGCTCAAGGCCGAGCGCAAGCCCCTGCTCGACGAGGCCGAGTTCTACGTCGGCAAGCAGTTGCCGGCCAAACTGAAGTCTTCGCTCGATGCCAACGATGCCGCCCTGGACGCGCAACGCGCGCTCGTGCAGAACCAGCAAGGCGAGGTCGTGCGCATCGACGGGCTTTACGACGCGGAGCTGGCGCGCCTGAGAAAGCTGTGGGCGGGCACGCCCGCCGGCTCGCTCGGGCCGATTGCCGCGCCGTCGCCCGGACCGAAGTCCCGCCCCGAGCCCTAGTCCTTCGCGGCCAGCCGGGCGCGCAGCAGGGCGTTGAGTTGTGCCGGGTCGCCCTTGCCGCGGGTCGCTTTCATCGCCTGGCCGACGAGCGCGTTGAAGGCCTTCTCCTTGCCGGCGCGATATTCCTCGACCGACTTCGGATTCGCGGCGATGACCTCGTCGACGACTCGTTCGAGCTCGCCGGTATCGCGCATCTGGCGCAGGCCCTTGGCGTCGATGATCGCGTCGACGCTGTCCGTCGGGTCGTGCCAGAGCGCGTCGAAGACCTGCCTGGCGGCGTTGTTCGAGACGGTCGAATCGGCGATGCGCGACACGAGCGCGGCAAGCTGCGCCGGCGACACCGGAATGGCGGCGAGCGTGCCGGCGTTCATGCGTCGCGAGACCTCGCCCATCAGCCAGTTCGCGACCAGTTTGGGTTGCCCGCTTTGCTTCGCCGCCGTCTCGAAGTAGGCGGCGAAGTCCTTGCTCTGCGTCATCATTCGCGCGTCGTACTCGGCCAGGCCCTGTTCGCTATGGAAGCGAGCCGCCATCTCGCGCGGCAGCTCCGGCATGTCGGCGCGCACGCGCGCGATCCAGTCGGCGGAGATGGCCAGCGGCGGCAGGTCGGGGTCGGGGAAGTAGCGGTAGTCGTGCGCGTCTTCCTTCGAGCGCATCGCCCGCGTCTCGCCGTGCTCGGGGTCGAACAGCACGGTCGCCTGCTTCACCGTGCCGCCGTCTTCGAGCAGGTCGATCTGCCACTGCACCTCGTAGTCGATCGCCTGCTGCATGAAGCGAAAGCTGTTCAGGTTCTTGATCTCGCGCCGCGTGCCGAAGGGCGCGCCGGGGCGGCGCACCGAGACGTTGGCGTCGCAGCGGAAGCTCCCTTCCTGCATGTTGCCGTCGCAGATGCCGAGCCAGACGACGAGCGTGTGCAAGGCCTTCGCGTACTCGACCGCCTCGGCGCTCGAGCGCATGTCGGGCTCGGTGACGATCTCGAGCAGCGGCGTGCCCGCGCGGTTGAGGTCGACGCCGGTCCAGTCGCCGGCGTAGTCGAGCGGCGCGCCGCGCGGCCCGCTGTCGCCTTCGACGCGGGCGATGCCGTGGATCGACTTGCCGGCGTCTTCTTCGAGGTGGGCGCGCGTCAGGCTGACGCGATGGAGCGTCTCGCCGACGAAGAATTCGACCGCGCCGCCCTGCACCACCGGCGTCTCGTACTGGCTGATCTGGTAGCCCTTGGGCAGGTCGGGATAGAAGTAGTTCTTGCGCGCGAAGATCGAGAGCGGCGCGACGGTCGCGCCGACCGCCAGTCCGAAGCGGATGGCGCGCTCGACGGCGCCGCGGTTGGCCACCGGCAGCGTGCCGGGCAAGGCGAGGTCGACCGCCGAAGCCTGCGTGTTCGGCGCCGCGCCGAAGGCCGTCGAGGCGCCGCTGAAGATCTTCGATGCCGTCGAGAGCTGCGTGTGCGTCTCGATGCCGATCACGACTTCGTAGCCGCGGATGAGCGTGCTCATGTCCGGGACGAGGGCTGCCGCAGGTGCCAGTCGGTCGCCTGCTGGAATGCATGGGCGGTGTGCACCAGCGTGCCCTCGTCGAAGTAGTTGCCCACGAGCTGCAAGCCGACCGGCATGGCGCCCGCGCCGAAGCCCGCCGGGATGCTCATGCCGGGCAGGCCGGCCAGGCTTGCCGGCAGGGTGAAGATGTCGGCCAAGTAGTTGGCGACCGGGTCGTTGCTTTGTGCGCCGAGCTTCCACGCCACCGTCGGTGCGACCGGACCGGCGATGAGGTCGCACTGGCCGAAGCAGGCCCGGAAGTCGTCGGCGATCATGCGGCGGAGCTTTTGCGCCTGCAGGTAGTAGGCGTCGTAGTAGCCGTGCGAGAGCACGTAGGTGCCGATCATGATGCGGCGCTTGACCTCGGCGCCGAAGCCTTCGCTGCGACTGGTCTTGTACAGGCTCTGCAAGTCCGTGTAGTGCTCGGCGCGGTGGCCGTAGCGCACGCCGTCGAAGCGCGACAGGTTCGACGAGGCCTCGGCTGGTGCGATCAGGTAGTAGACGGGGATCGCGAGCTCGGTGCGCGGCAGGCTGACGTCGATCAGCGTGGCGCCGAGCTTCTCGAACTCGGCGAGCGCGGCACGCAGCGCGGCTTCGACGTCGCGGGCCAGCGCGTCGGGAAAGAACTCCTTCGGCACGCCGATGCGCAGACCCTGCAAGGGACGCGCCGCCGTTGCGCCGGGGCGGGTGCGACCGAGCGCGGCGACGTAGTCCTCGGCCGGCCGCTCGGCGCTCGTCGCGTCGCGCGCATCGAAGCCGCCCATCGCCGAGAGCAGCAGGGCGCAGTCTTCGGCGCTGCGCGCCACGACGCCGGCCTGGTCGAGGCTCGAGGCGAAGGCGATCATGCCGTAGCGCGAGCACACGCCATAGGTCGGCTTGATGCCCGTGATGCCGCAAAAGCTGGCCGGCTGACGGATCGATCCGCCCGTGTCGGTGCCGGTTGCCGCGGGCATCAGGCGGGCCGCCACTGCGGCCGCCGAGCCGCCCGAGGAGCCGCCCGGAACGCGGCTTTCGTCCCAGGGGTTTTTCACCACTTTCCAGGCCGAGTTCTCGTTGCTCGAGCCCATCGCGAACTCGTCGCAGTTGAGCTTGCCGAGCGTCACCGTGCCGGCCTCGGTGAGGCGGGCGACGACGGTGGCGTCGAACGGGCTGCGGTAGTCGGCCAGCATGCGCGAGCCGGCGGTCGTCGGCAGCCCGCGCGTGACGAAGATGTCCTTGTGCGCGATCGGCACGCCGACCAGCGGGCCGGCCGCGCCGGCAGCGATGCGCGCGTCGGCGTCGCGCGCCTGCGCGAGCGCTCGCTCCGGGTCGCTGGCCAGCATGACGCCGAGGTGCTCGTGCTCAGCCAATCGCCCGAGCAGATGCGACGTGATCTCGACGCTCGACACCTCCTTGTCGCGCAGCGCGCGGCCGAGCGCTGCGACGCCGAGCTTGTGCAAGGCCTCCGTCATTCGACCACCCGCGGAACCAGGTAGAGCCCGCCCTCCGTGGCCGGCGCGCTCTGCTGATTGGCGATGCGTTCGTCGCTTTCGCTGACCACGTCGTCGCGCAACCGGAGGTGGGCGTCGCTCACCGCCGCGAGCGGCGTGTAGAGCGGCTCGACGCCGCTCGTATCGACCTGGCTCATCAGCTCGACGATGCGAAAAAAGCTGTTGATCTGCTCGAGCATCGTCGCTTCTTCAGCGGCGCTCAGATCGAGGCGCGCCAGCTCGGCGATGCGGCGCACGTCGGTGGGGGTCAGGGCCATGGGCTCGAAACAGGCAGTCGCGGCCGGGCCGCGCAAGGTGAAACGAGGTCTTTCGAACGTCGTTATGCCGGGAGGCATGAGTTATTATCCCCGGTTAATTCACAGCCCTCGTCGCCGCTGCGAAGGGCTCGGCGTCATCCGATTTGCCTCGCACCACGAGACAGGTTTCGACCCCTCGCCCGACGCCACCACTCTTTGACCATGTTCGGATCCTTTCGTCGCTATTTTTCGACGGACCTCGCCATCGACCTGGGCACCGCCAACACGCTGATCTACGTGCGTGGCAAAGGCATCGTGCTCGACGAGCCCTCCGTCGTCGCCATCCGCCACGAGGGCGGACCCCACGGCAAGAAGACCATCCAGGCGGTCGGCACCGAAGCCAAGGCGATGCTCGGCAAGGTGCCGGGCAACATCGAGGCGATCCGGCCGATGAAGGACGGCGTGATCGCCGACTTCACCGTCACCGAGCAGATGCTCAAGCAGTTCATCAAGATGGTCCATCCGCGGTCCGTCCTGCGCCCGAGCCCGAGGATCATCATTTGTGTGCCCTGCGGCTCGACCCAGGTCGAGCGGCGCGCCATCCGCGAGTCGGCGCTCGGCGCCGGCGCCTCCCAGGTCTACCTGATCGAGGAGCCCATGGCGGCGGCGATCGGCGCGGGGCTTCCGGTCAGCGAGGCGAGTGGTTCGATGGTCGTCGACATCGGCGGCGGCACCACCGAGGTCGGCGTGATCTCCCTCGGCGGCATGGTCTACAAGGGCAGCGTGCGCGTCGGCGGCGACAAGTTCGACGAAGCCATCATCAACTACATCCGCCGCAATTACGGCATGCTGATCGGCGAGCCGACGGCGGAATCGATCAAGAAGAACATCGGCTCGGCCTTCCCCGGCTCCGAAGTGAAAGAGATCGAGGTCAAGGGCCGCAACCTCAGCGAAGGCGTGCCGCGCTCGTTCACGATCTCGTCGAACGAGATCCTGGAAGCGCTGACCGACCCGCTCAACCAGATCGTCTCGAGCGTGAAGAACGCGCTCGAGCAGACGCCCCCCGAGCTCGGCGCCGACATCGCCGAGCGCGGCATGATGCTGACCGGCGGCGGCGCCCTGCTGCGCGACCTCGACCGCCTGCTCGCCGAAGAGACCGGTCTGCCCGTGCTCGTCGCCGAAGACCCGCTGACCTGCGTCGTGCGCGGCTGCGGCATGGCGCTCGAGCGCATGGAGCGCCTCGGCTCTATCTTCACCTCCGAGTAGATGGTGCCCCCGCGCTCACTGCGTTCGCTGCCTCCCAGGGGGGCGTGGCCGGGCTTGGGGCGGCCCGGCGCCCGGCCGAGGCTTCTTCCTCACTGAGCTCGCGACGATGGCGCTCGGCACCCTCGATCGCACGCCGCCGCCGTTCTTTCGCCAAGGCCCGTCGGCGCTGACGAAGCTGTGCTTCTGCTCGGCGCTGGCCGTCTTCCTGATGGTCGCCGATGCGCGCTTTCGCATCACGCAGCCGATTCGCGCGACCGCAGCGACCATGCTCTATCCGATGCAGCGGGCGCTGCTCGTGCCGGTCGAGGCGCTCGGCAACGGCCGCATCTGGTTCGCCGGCCTGGCCAGCGCCACCGCCGCCGAGCAGGCGGCCAAACGCGACCTCGCCCGCCAGTCGGAGCAGGCGATGCGCGTCGACCTGCTTGTGCAGGAGAACGCCCGCCTGCGCACCCTGCTCGACCTGCGCCCGGCGCTCAACGTGCGTGCGCAGGCCGCCGAGCTGCTCTACGAGGCGGCCGACCCGTACTCGCGCAAGGTCATCATCGATCGCGGCGTCACCAACAACGTCGCCCTCGGCTCGCCGGTGATCAACGAAGCCGGCGTGCTCGGCCAGGTGACGCGCGTCTACCTGCAGTCGTCCGAGGTCACGCTGCTCACCGACCGCGACGCCGCCATTCCGGTGCTGAACAAGCGCAGCGGTGCAAGAAGCGCAGCCTTCGGCGGCACGGTCGCCGCGTCGGGCCTGCTCGAGATGCGCTTCATGGCCGGCAACGCCGACGTGCAGGTCGGCGACGTGCTCACGACCTCGGGCGTCGACGGCGTCTATCCGCCGGGCCTGCTCGTCGCCACCGTGCAGGCCGTCGACCGCAAGGTCGATTCCGGCTTCGCGCGGATCGTTCTCAAGCCGGCGGCGTCGCCCGATGGCGTGCGTCACGTGCTGGTGTTGGAGCCGACCGGCGTGCAACTGCCGCCGCGGCCCGAGCCCGCGGCGTCGGAGCCGGCTTCGGCCAAGGCGGCGGCGAAGAAAGGGGTGCGCAAATGATCATGCGGCCCTCGTCCGACCAGCTCCTGATGCCGGTCAATCCGCTGTTCGTCTGGGCGACGCTCGCGGTTGCCTTTCTGTTCAACATCGTGCCGCTCGGCCGGGTCGCGGCGATGCCAGATTTCCTCGCCCTCGTGCTCGTCTTCTGGAACGTGCACCAGTCGCGCCGGGTCGGCGTCGGCATCGCCTTCGCCTTCGGTCTGCTGATGGACGTGCATAGCGGCGCCGTGCTCGGCCAGCACGCGCTCGCCTACACCTTGCTCAGCTTTTTCGCGGTCACCATCCACCGCCGGCTGCTCTGGTTCACCGTGCCTTCGCAGGCGGTGCAGATCCTGCCCCTCTTTCTCGCCGCGCAGGCGGTTTCGCTGATCGTGCGCATGGTCGCGGGCGGCATGTTCCCGGGCTGGGAGCTGATCCTCGCGCCGGTCTTCCAGTCGCTGCTCTGGCCGGTCGCGACCTGGCTGCTGCTCGCGCCGCAGCGCCGCGCGCCCGATCCTGACGAGAATCGCCCGCTGTGATTCAACGGTCTGTCATCCTGAACGAAGTGAAGGATCTCCTGGCCGCCGGAGATCCTTCGCTGCGCTCAGGATGACAAGAGCTTCCCGATGACCGAACTCCGCAACACCGAGCACGAGCTGTCGCGATTTCGCCTGCGCGTCGCGGCGGCTGCCTTGTTCGTGCTGTTCGCGTTCGGCCTGCTCACGGCGCGCCTCGCCTATCTGCAGATCGGCCGGCACGACGAGCTCTCGACGCAGGCCGAGGCCAACCGCATCGCCGTCGTGCCGATCACGCCCAACCGCGGCCTGATCCTCGACCGCAACGGCGTTGTGCTGGCCAACAACTACTCGGCCTACACGCTCGAGATCGCGCCGGCCAAGGTCGCCGACCTCGACGCGACGATCGACAAGCTCGCCGAAGTGATCCCCATCGAGCCGCGCGATCGCAAGCGCTTCAAGCGCCTGCTCGACGAAAGCAAGAGCCTGGAGTCGCTGCCGATCCGCACCCGCCTCACCGACGAGGAGGTGGCCCGTTTCACAGCGCAGCGCTTCCGCTTCGAAGGCGTCGAGATCAAGGCGCGGCTCTTTCGAAGCTATCCGCTCGGCGAGGTCGGCAGCCACCTGATCGGCTACATCGGCCGCATCAACCCGGCCGAGAAGAAGGCGATGGACGACGAGTGGTCCGACGACGACCTCGCCAACTACCGCGGCACCGAATACATCGGCAAGCTCGGCGTCGAGCAGAGCTACGAGAGCGAGTTGCACGGTACGACCGGCTTCGAGGAAGTGGAGATGAGCGCCGGCGGCCACGCTGTGCGGCGCCTCCGCTCGAGCCCGGCGACGCCCGGCAACGCGCTCGTGATGTCGATCGACATCCGCCTGCAGGCGATGGTCGAGGAGCTGTTCGGCGACCGGCGCGGCGCGCTCGTCGCCATCGACCCGCGCAACGGCGAGATCCTCGCCTTCGTGAGCAAGCCCAACTTCAACCCGAACCTGTTCGTCGAAGGCATCGACGTCGAGAACTGGCGCGCCCTCAACGAGTCGCCCGACAAGCCGCTGCTCAACCGGGCGCTGCGCGGCACCTACCCGCCGGGCTCGACCTACAAGCC
>JBBRLS010000061.1:0-20597 GCA_038231215.1 Burkholderiales bacterium
GACGCTCATCAGCCGCAGCTTCGAGCTCAACGACAGCCGCACCATCACGCCCTTCTTCAACCTCGTGCGCGCGCACAACACGGGCGCGGCGTTCTCGTTCCTCGCCGGCGCCGACGGCTGGCAGCGCTGGTTCTTCATCGGTCTCGGCGCCGTCGCCGCCGTCTTCATCGTCTGGTTGCTGGCGCGTCATGGCGGCCAGCGCATCTTCGGCTGGGCGCTCGCGCTGATCCTCGGCGGCGCGCTCGGCAACGTCATCGACCGCGTGCTGCATGGGCACGTCGTCGACTTCCTCCAGTTCCACTGGCGCGGCGCCTACTTTCCGTCGTTCAACGTCGCCGATAGCGCGATCACCATCGGCGCCGTTTTGCTCATCCTCGACGAGCTGCTGCGCGTGCGACGCGGGTCGCGCTGACACCCATATTTCTGTATGATCGTCGCATGAAGACGACGCTCGACCTGAACGACACCCTGATCGTCAATGCCAAGGCCCTGGCGGCGCAGCAGCGCACGACACTGACGCGCGTGGTCGAAGAAGGATTGCGAATGCGTCTGGCAAGCTCTCGCGCAAGCAAGCGGGCCGCCCCCTTCCAGCTTCCCGTCATGCGCGGCAAAGGTGGCCTGATGCCGGGGATCGATCCATGCAGCAACAGCTCGATGCTGGACGCCGCCGACGGCGATGACGCCTGATGTCAATGTGCTGATCGCGGCGGCGCGCCCCGACCACTCTCTTCACGCCTCCGCCAAAGCCTGGCTCGCCGCGACGCTGGCCAACGGCGCCGGTCTCCTGTTGTTCCCGATGGTGCTCACGAGCTTCGTGCGGCTCGTCATCCATCCGAAAATCTTCCTTCAGCCCACCGCGCCGTCGGGCGTGTTCGCCTGGATCGACCAGCTACTAGCGGCGCCTGGGGCGCGGATGCCGCCCCTAGGTGCGGAGTGGCGGCGCATGCAGACGATGTGCACGGCCATCGCGTTGAAGCCGAACGACGTGCCGGATGTCTGGCTCGCCGCCGCCGTACAGGAACACGGGGATCACCTCGTCACCTTCGACACCGGCTTTCGAAGGCTGCTCAAACGCTCGGAGCTGACGATCCTTCGCTGACTCGAGCCGCCTTCGGCCAGTGCCGAGGCCGAGGCCGAGAGGCAGCAGGATCGCCGCGCTCTCGCCGAGGGACCCTGCCATCGTTTCAGGGAATGAGGACGCTCGAGCCGGTCGTCTTGCGCGCCTCGAGATCGCGATGCGCCTGCGCGGCATCGGCCAGCGGATAGCGCTGCGCGACGTGGATCTTCACGGCGCCGCTTTCGACCACGGAGAACAGGTCGTCCGACATCGCCTGCATCGCCTCGCGCGTGGCGATGTGCGTGAACAGCGTCTGCCGCGTCACGTAGAGCGAGCCGCGCGCGCCCAGCGTGCCGGGCGCGAACGGCGGCACCACGCCCGAGGCGTTGCCGAAGCTCGCCATCAGGCCGAACGGGCGCAGGCAGTCGAGCGACTTCTCCCAGGTGTCCTTGCCGATCGAGTCGTAGACGACCTTCACGCCCTTGCCCTCGGTGATCTCCTTGACGCGCGCCGCGAAGTCCTCGGTCCTGTAGTTGATCGTGAAGGCGGCGCCGTTGTCGCGCGCCAGCGCGCACTTCTCGTCGCTGCCGGCCGTGCCGATCAACCTGAAGCCGAGCGCCTTGGCCCACTGGCAGGCGATCAGGCCGACGCCTCCGGCGGCCGCGTGGAAGACGATGAAGTCGCCGGCCTGCAAGCCTTCCTGTGGGCGCGTGCGCTTGAGCAGGTACTGCGTGGTGAGGCCCTTCAGCATCATCGCCGCGCCGGTCTCGAAGGAGATCGCGTCGGGCAGCTTGACGACGTTCTTCGCCGCCATCACGCGGGCCAGCGAATAGCTGCCCGGCGGGCCGCCGCAATAGGCCGCGCGATCGCCCGCCTTGAGGTGCGCTACGCCGTCGCCGACCGCCTCGACCACGCCGGCGCCCTCGTTGCCCATCGAGAGCGGCATCGGCAGCGCATAGACGCCCGAGCGCTGGTAGACGTCGATGTAGTTGAGGCCCGAGGCCTGGTGGCGGATGCGGATCTCGCCAGGCCCGGGGTCGCCCACGGGCAGGTCGACGAGATGCATTTCCTCGGGGCCGCCGTTCTTGTCGATGCGGATGGTCGGGCTCAGGGTCGTCGTCATGGTGTTCTCGCGAAAGACAGGTGCGCTATCGTGCCAGAGGCCATGACCCTGCACGCAACTTCGCCGCGATGAAGCGCCTCGTCCGCGCGCCCAACCTCGTCATCGCCACGCTGTGGGCCGACATGCTGAGCAACGCCGGCGTCGCCGCCACGGTGCAGCGCAAGTACGCGAGCAGCATCGCCGGCGAGCTGCCGCCCGACCAGGCGCTGCCCGAGGTCTGGATCACCGAGGACGACGAGCTCGAGCGCGCGCGCACGCTGCTGCACGAGCTGCGTCATCCGCCGCACCGCCACTGGGTCTGCCGCGCTTGCGGCGAAATCATCGACGGGCCCTTCGAGCAGTGCTGGAACTGCGGCGCCGACATGCCCTGAAGCACCCCCTGCCGGTCATCCTGAGCGTAGCGAAGGATCCCGACGAATCGCGCCGAGGAGATCCTTCGCTTCGCTCAGGATGACACCTCTCAGTACGTGCCCGGATAGGCACCACCGTCGGCCAGCACGTTCTGCCCCGTGATGTAGGCGGCGTGCACGCTGCAGAGAAAGGCGCAGATCGAGCCGAACTCCTCGGCTGTGCCGTAGCGGCGCGCCGGGATGGCGCGCTGCCGCGCTTCGGCGACCTGTTCCAGCGTCTTGCCTTCTCGCTGCGCCGTCGCCGCGCTGACGGTGCGGATGCGATCGGTATCGAACACGCCGGGCAAGAGGCCGTTGATGGTGACGCCGCGCGCCGCGATATTGGTGCGCGCCAGCCCGGCGATGAAGCCCGTAAGCCCGCTGCGCGCGCCGTTCGAGAGTCCCAGCACGTCGATCGGCGCCTTCACCGAGCTCGACGTGATGTTGACGATGCGGCCGAAGCCGCGTTCGGCCATCGCGTCGACGGTCGCCTTGATGAGCTCGATCGGCGTCAGCATGTTGGCGTCGACCGCCTTGATCCAGGCGTCGCGGTCCCACTGGCGAAAGTCGCCGGGCGGCGGACCGCCGGCGTTGTTGACAAGGATGTCGATCTGCGGACAGGCGGCGAGCGCGGCGGCACGCCCTTCGGCAGTCGTGATGTCGCCGGCGACGGTGCGAACCTCGCCGCGGCCGAGCGCGCGCAGCTCCGTCGCGGTCGCCTCCAGCACGTCGGCGCCACGCGCCGTGATGACGACGTTGACGCCTTCTTTCACCAGCGCCGTCGCGCAACCCTTGCCGAGCCCCTTGCTCGCGGCGCAGACGAGCGCCCATTTGCCTTGCAGTCCCAGATCCATTCCCTTACCTCCACTTCGTGAGCAACCAGATTCCCGAGAGCACGAGCATCGTGCCGGCGACGATCCAGCCGGTGAAGGGCTCGCCGAGGATGACGACACCCATCAGGATCGTCGAGAGCGGGCCGATCATGCCGGTTTGCGCCGCCACGCTGGCGCCGATGCGCTCGATCGCCATCATCACCATGAGCACCGGCGCAAAGGTACAGACCGTCGCGTTGAGGAGCGAGAGCCAGATCACCTGCGGCGCCACTTCCAGCGCCGAGAGCGGGCGCAGGACCAGGAACTGGGCGATGCAGAAGAGGCAGGCCACGCTGGTGGCCAGGCCGGTCAGGCGAAGCGCGCCGAGGCGGCGCACTTCCTCGCCGCTGGCGACGAGGTAGACCGCGTAGCTGAGCGCGCTCGCGAAGACGAGCGCGGCGCCGAGCGCGGCATGCGTGCCCTGGAACGAGATCTCGTGGCCGAACACGAGCAGCACGCCGCTGTAGCTGACGGCGAGCGCGATCATCTGGCGCGCGCTCACCTCGCGCTTGAACACGAACACGCCCATCGCCAGCACCAGCGTCGGGTTGAGGTAGAGGATGAGCCGTTCGAAGCTCGCCGTGATGTAGGCCAGCCCGGCGAAGTCGAGAAAGCTTGCGAGGTAGTAGCCGAAGAAGCCGAGGCCGATGACGACCGCCCAGTCGCGCCGCGTCAGCGCCGGCTTGCCGCGACCGGCCCACCACGCGAGCAGCGCGAACAGCGGCAGCGCGAACAGCATGCGGTAGGCGATGAGCGTGACCGCATCGACGCCGTGGCGATAGGCGAGCTTGACGATGATCGCCTTGCCCGAGAACGCGATCGAGCCGGCCATGGCCAGGGCGATGCCGGGCCAGACCGGCGATGAACCGATCGGCGTGGAAGAGGAGGCTCCATCGGGCACGCTCGGGTCTGCCGCAATGGTCTCGGTGCGCATCGCGTGCGATTCTAGGGACGATGCCCGCTCGCCCGCGCTCGCACCCGTTCGTCGTCGCGCTGTCGGCCGGCCTCGATCACGCGACCCGCATCGGCGCCTGGCTGGTGCTGCCGCTGGCCCTGCTGCTGTTCGCGCAATGGCCGCTGCGCGACGCCATCGGCGCCTGGTCGCGGCAAGCCAACGACATCGCGCAATGGATCTTCGCGCTCTATGTCGCGCTCGCCCTGCGCGAGGCAACGCGGCAACGCGCACACATGGCCGCCGGCCTCTTCGTCGCCCGCTATCCGCTGCCCTGGCGGCAGCGCATCGCCCGCTTCGGCGAGGCGATCTGCGTCCTGCCCTGGGCCGTCTTCGTTCTCGTCACCGGCGCAGTGCCAACCTGGAATTCGGTGCTCGGTCTCGAGGCCTTTCCCGATACCTTCAACCCGCTCTACTTCGTGATTCGCGCCAGCGCCTGGCTGCTCGCCTTGCTCGTCGCGTTGCAGGCGATCGTCGATCTCGCCGGCACGACACCGCCAGGGTCGCATGCCGACTTGGACGGCGAAGAACGCGCCGTGCCATGAGCGGCCTCGGCCTCGTCATGTTCGCCGTGGCGATCGTGCTGATGATCGCCACCGGCCTCCCCGTCTACGCGGTGCTGCTCGGCGTCGCCGCCGTCTTTGCGGCGCTCGGCGTCGCCCTCGGCGCCTTCGAGTGGCACCTGCTCACGGCCCTGCCGTCGCGCGTCGTCGGTCTGCTCGAGCACGACCTGCTGCAGGCGCTGCCGCTCTACGCGCTGATCGGCGCGCTGCTCAATCGCCTTCCGCTGGCCGGTCTGATGCACGCGGCCGGCGAGCGCCTGTTCGCACGCAGCGCCGCCTCGGCGCAACTCTCCGCGCTCGGCGTCGGCGCCTTGCTCGCACCGATGAACGGCTCGGTCGGCGCCAGCCTGCACATGCTGGCGCGGCGCGTCGCACCGGCGCTCGCCGCGCGCGGCGTGGCGCCGGCCGAGGCGACGGCCACGGTCTGCGTCGCCAGCACGCTCGGCATCGTCATTCCGCCCTCGCTCGTGCTGCTTCTGCTCGGCGACGCGATGATGCGCGCGCACACCGAGGCGAGCAACGCGACACATGCCGCGGTGCGGATCGTCAACACGCAGGACGTGATGCGCGCGGCTTTGCTACCGGGCCTCGCGGTTCTGCTTCTCGCACTGGCGATCGCGGCATGGCGTGCGCGCGGTCGGGCACGAGCCGCCTTCGCGCCGCTCGGCCGCGCTGCGCTGGCGCAAGCGATCGGTGCGGCGATCGTCATCGTCGTGCTGCTCGGCGCCGTCGCGGTGGGACGCGTCTACGCCGTCGAGGCCGCGGCCACCGGCGGCCTGCTCCTGCTCGCCTGGGGCTTCATCACGCGCCGACTCGATCGCGCCCTGCTCGTTGCCGTGCTCGGCGACGCGATGACGCTGACCGGCCTGCTCATGGCGCTGCTCGTCGGCGCGACGAGCTTCTCGCTCGTGCTGCGTGGCTTCGGCACCGACGCGCTCGTCGCCAGTGCGTTGCACACGCTCGACGCGCAGCCGCTGGCCATGCTCGGCGCGGTGCTCGCCGGCATGGTCGCGTGCTCGTTCGTGCTCGACGCCTTCGAGATGATCTTCCTCGTCGTGCCGCTGGTCATGCCGCCGCTGCTCGCTGTCGTGCCCGACGCCGCCTGGGTCGCGACGCTGACGCTGCTCGTGCTGCAGATGGGCTTCCTGCTGCCGCCGCTCGGCTATGCCGTCGTCATGTCGCGGCTGGCGACGCGCGAGCCGCCACCGTTGGCTGCGCTGGCACGCGCACTCGCGCCGCAATTGACTGCGCAGGCGCTTCTCATCGCCGTGCTCGTCGCATGGCCCGCGTTGACGCACTGGGGCGCCAACCAGACCGGGGGCACGGGGGCGCCGGCGATGTCGAACGATGAAGCGGAGAGAGCGATGGAGGAGGCGTCGCGGAGGAATTCGCGCGACGTCGCCCCGGAGGGTCCGGCGACAAGCGGGCCGTCACGTTAAAAGCATCGAATCGTCAGGTGCCGACCGCTGTCGGCCTTGGCGTATGCGTAGCTCAGGTGCGGCAGCGCCCGCAGGCACAGGTCTGTTGCGCTCAGGCGGCGAGCAGGCCGCGCTGGAAGTCGACCATGTCGCCATCGGCCACGCGCTCGCGCAGCGCCTGCCACTTTTCTGGCTCAGCGTCGATGTCGGTGATCAGCTGGCGCGGCACGCGCATGAGCGGCGGGGGCGAATCGTCGTCCGTCTCTTTCGGGCCGAGCCAGGCGAGCACCGGGTCGCCGTCGGTCTCGGCGATCATGCGCAACTCCAGCCTCCCCGGGACGGGCGTTTCCTCCTGGGCGCGCATGACGGCGAGCTTGGCCGCCTCGAGCGTGCGGTCGTCGATGCCGAGCTGGCGCGCAAGCAGCTTTTCGACCAGCGCCGGCCAGCCGAAGACGGTGCGGACCTCCAGCCCCTCGCCGACCTCGCGCGCCGCACCCGGCGCGTTCTTGCCGAGCGCGCCATCGAACGTGTCGCGGGTCTTGGCGGCATACGCCTGCCATTCGCCGCGTTTGGCGGCCGGCCAGACGCCGATGTACTGCTTGCGCCCCACGTCCATGTAGACGAACTCGGGGTCGACACGGAACGGCGTGCCGCAGCTCGGGCAGGTCATGAGCTGGAAGCTGCCATCGAGGATGGCATCGCGCAGATCGGGGCGGCGGTCCGCGTTGATGCTCTGCACGAGCTCGTAGCTCACAGCGGTGCCGCAGCCGGGGCACGACAGGGAGTGGGTCAGGAAGATCGACATGCCGGCCTCGCCTTCAAAGCGTTTTCAGCCATTCCATGGCCGGGTGGGTGTCCTTGAGCTTGTTGGAGCGATAGCCCGCGTACAGCTCCGAGAACCACTCGCCCGGCGCGCGGAACTGGTAGCCGGTCAGCGCCTTGTTGCGCGCCGCAGCCAGGTAGCGCACCCAGACCCGCGAATAGGCCTCGTGATAGACGTAGTCGCCGAGCTTGAGCGTGTCGCAATCGCCCTGGCGGCGGTACACGTTGGCCGAGGTCGCGATCGAGTGCCAGGTGTCGAACGCCTTGCGCGCGACGTCCTCGGGCGACAGCGGCGCCGCTGCCGGCGGCGTGGTCGGCTTGTTGAGGAGCGTGTCGAGCACGTACTTCTTCTGCTCCGCGGTCTTGTAGACGGCTGCATAGCGAGGATCGGCGCCGATCGCATCGGCGATCGGCTGGACGCTGGCCCCGTAGGTCGTCCAGCCGCCGAACTTCGGCTCGGAGCCGTGCTTCGCCATGAAGCCGCGCTTGTCGTCGATAGCGTGCGCCACTTCGTGCGCCGCCGCGAAGCCCATGTATTCGACCGGTGTGTTCACGTCCTTCGCCTGGCAGTCCGGATCGATCGCGGCGGGCAGCTGCGGCACCCAGGCCCCGGTCTTCGGGTCCTGGCCCTGCTGGTTGGCGCCGAACTGCTGCGGGATTCCGGGTCGGCCGAGCATGCGGACCTTGGCGTCGGCGTAGCTGAACGAGCCGCCCGCCGTCTTGCCGCCACCCTTGCCGATCGCATCGGAATACTCCACGCCCTTGATGCTGGGGTTTTTTACGACGTCCTCCGGGATCGTGGCGAACATGTCGCACACCTCGCGCATCGCCTTGACCGGGTCGCCAGCGGGAATCGCGGGCGTGGTACCGGTCGCTGCCACCGCCGGCAGCGGCTTGCCGGTCTTGAACTTGACCCCGTAGCGGCCCTTGGCGAGCGCGTTCATCGCCGCAGGATCGCTGCCGTCGGGGATGTCATGGATGATCTTGTCGACGGTGGCGGCGCCGCCCTTGCCGACCATCCTGGCGGCCAGCGCGGCGAGCTTCTTGGCATCTGGCGTGGCGGCCTTCATGAGCGTCTCGGCCTGGGCCTTGTCGAGGCGCACCTCGATCCGGTCGAGACCCTTGCCGGAGTCGTCGAACTTCAGCGCGTCGGCGTCCTTTTTGGCGTTTGTCGCCAGGGTGACGAGCGCCGTCTTCTCGGTGGCGTCGGCCACCTTCGCGACGAGCTTGTCGATCTTGCCGGCGCGCTTGTCATGCTTTTCGCGCTCGCTGTCGGCCTTCTTCGCCGCGGCGACCGCGTCGTTGGCGGCGCGCAGCGCGACCAACGCCTCAGTGCCGGCATGGGCCTGATCCTTCGCCTTGGCGGTCGCCAGGCCGGTCTCGATCGGAGCGATGCGTGGCTGGATCAAGGTCGCGCGGGGCGATTTCTTCAGCGCCTTGAGCTCGGCTTCCACCGTGCCCAGCAGGGTCACGTACTGGGCATGGCCGGCCTGGATGCTCTTGGCCGCGGTCAAGGCCGAGGCGGCGGCGCTGAGCGCGATGGCCGCGGTCGCGCCGTCGGAGGCGGCCAGCGCCGTCGTTGCCGCCTTCACCTGGTCATCGAAGGTCTGGAACTCGGCCTTCGCCGCGTCGGCATTCGGCGCCTTGGCGGCCAGCTTTCCGTCGGCGCTCAGCTTGTCGAGCGCGGCTTTCAGCGCCTTGGTGTCGCCGGGCTTGCCGGCGGCCGCTTCTGCGGCCGAGGCGGCGCCCAGGCTGTCGGCGAGCTTCTTCGCGGCGGCCAGGTCGGTGCGGGCGCGCGTCACTTCCGTCAGCGTCGCGGTCCAGAGCCCGGCCGGGTCGGGCGCCGTATCGGCCGTGGCGGCCAGTGCCTTCGCGTCGACGAGCATCTTGCGGATGGCGTCGCGCTGGGTCGTGATCCTGGCGGCGGCGGCATGGGTGTCGAGGGCGGCAAGCGCGGCGTCGGCGTCGGCGCGATCCTTGGCATGCGTCGCCACTGTCTTGGCCAGGCCAGCCCACACGTCGGCCTGCATGGTCGCCGTTTTCAGTGCGGCGATGCCGGCCTCGATCTTCAGGCTGTCGGCCGCGGCCAGCGCGTCGGCGTCGCTCACCTGCTTGTCGAGAGCGTCGGCGCGGTCCTTCAGCGCGGGTACGGCACGCACCTTGGCGACGGCCGCCACCGTGGTGGCGCGCTGCGCGTCGTAGCCGACGCGCCGGTCGCAGACGCGCGATGCCGGCCCGAGCAGGCGCATCGCCGCGCCCGAGTTCTGCAAGGACACGCTCCACTCGCGGTCGGCGCGCGCCTTCTCGGCAGCGACAAGGTAGCCCTTGCCTTCGTCGATGTCGGCCTTGGCGAACGCCTGCGCAGCCTTGCTCGTCTTCTCGATCAGCGCGAGCTTGGCCTTCGCGTCCGCGATGTTCTTCTTGACGATCGGCTCGCCGACCTTGCCGATGTCGTCCTTGAGCTTCTTGATGGCCGCGGCAAAGTTGGGCGGCGTCGCGTTGGCCAGTGCGTTGGCCGCAGCGATCTTCGGATTGGCCCACGCCTTCCAGTCGAAATCGGCGCTGCCGAACGACATCGCGAGCGCGGTCATGTCGGCGAGCTGCCTGGCGTAGTTGGCCCAGTCGTCGGCGAGCGTCCTGGCCTTGGCGCAAATCGCCTTGGCCTCGACCAGCGCCTTGGTGGCCTTGGCGTAGTCCTTCGCCGCAACCAGGTTGTCCGCATCGACGAGCTTGGCGGTGGCCGACGCGATGTCGGCGGTGATGTGCGACTCCTGCGGATGGGCGTTGAGATCGTCGACCTGCTTCTGGACCGCCGCGCGCACGGTCGCGTAAGCGGCGAGGTTCTTGTCGACGGGGGGCGCGGCGGCGGGGCCGGACCCACCTTCCTGCACGCCCGACGCGCCGGTCAGTGCCGGGCCGGGCACGTCCGGCGCCGGGGAGGTCGGCGGCGGCGGCGTCGTCGTGTCTGCCGTGCCGCCATCGCTGCCGGCCAGGAGTCCGGACGCGCCCGGCCGGGGCCCCGGTGCCGAGGCCCGGGCGCCCGGAGTTGCGCCTTCCGGTGCGCTCGTGACCCCAGCCAGGATGCGCTCGTTCGCCTTCAGTCCCAGGACGGTCAGCAGGCTCATCTTCGGCTCCTTCGCGGCGATCGTCCCGCCCGGCGCGGCGCCGGTCTCTCGAGGACGAGGCGGCAGTCTAGCGGGCCGGCCCGCTCATGGGTACCCCAACCGAACGCAGGTGGCAGCGTGCACGACGGGACGCGCGGGCATCGCGCGGGTATGCTTCCCGCCTTGTTGCCGCTGTCCCCCGGATTGCCATGAAGCCGATCCTGCACCACCTCGTCGTGTTGGCCTTGATCGGGTTGGGAACCGCTGCGGCGATCGCGCAATCGGCAGCCGAAGCGACACAGGTCGCCTCGAGCGCTGCCTCAACTGACAGGAGGCCAGCGATGGCTGCATCGAAGCCGGCGCCACGCAGCGGTCGAGCGGACGCCGACGAGTTGGTGACGCTGTTTTCGGGGGCGCTCGGCCCCTGGCAACTGAAGGAGCTCGAAAAGCCCGACTCGCACGCCTCCCCCGCACCCCAGCCCCTGGTGCGAGCGGTCTACGCCCAGGGCCCGCAGAGCGTCGAGGTCACGGTGCGCGCCGACAAGGCGGGCGGCGTGAAGAAGGGTGCACCCGAGGTGTACCGGGAGTCCGCGCCGCAGCGCGACGGCGCATTGGTAGTCATGACCCTCGCCAATGGCGTGGTCATCGCCGCCACGAGCCGCAGCGCCGATGCGGTGGCCCTCGAGGCACTGATCCGCGCGATCGATCTTGGGCGAGCCGAGGCGCTGAAGCCAGCGAAGCGCTAGCTAGCTCTTGCCGTGCGGCCCTACGGCAGTCGCACGCCTCTCGGGAATGCATGAAATCCCCTGAAGCCTGCGCCTCACATCGAGATCAACCGGACGAAGGACGGTTTAGGGAGGATCAACCGGCTGTTGGATATCGCTACGCGATGCGTGTAGCGAGACAGGTCGCCAAGACCGCCTGCGGCCCGGCGAACGGCCGCTTGGCATGGACTCTCACTCACCTGCGCAGCGGCGCTAGCCAGGTGTTGAACACCTTGGCGTCGGCCAGCACCGCGTGTTCGCCAAAGAAGCGCAGCTTGCCGGCCTCATGCAGCCGTTGCAGTTCTTCGAGGAAGCGCCGTCTGAACAGCCGCGAGAGCACACGGCGAATCATGTCGCACCGCCTCCATTCAATGAGACCGCCGTGACGGCTTCAGCGCCCGGCGCCGCCGGTTCTTGGTCTGGGTGAAGGTCGCACCGGTACTCTAAGCGCGGGCAAGCGTGCTTGCCGTCGTGATTTCCCGGTTCGCGACAAGCCTTCGCCCCAGTTTCAAAACCCCGCCACCTGCCCATCCCTGCGCGGATCGCTCGCCGCGACATAACCTTCCACCGTCGGCTCTCCCAGCCGCCAGATGAACTGGCCAGCGCCGAAGTCCTGGTAGCTGTCGTCGATCACCGTCGCCTGGTGGCCGCGCTCGAGCAGGCCCTGCACGGTGGCGGCCGGCATCGCGCCCTCGACGTTGATCTCGAGGCCGTGGTTGAAGCGCCAGCGCGGCGCATCGCACGCCGCCTGTGGCTGCTGGCCGTGCACGAGCATGCGCGCCAGCGTCTGCAGATGGCCTTGCGGCTGCATGTTGCCGCCCATCACGCCGAAGCTCATCTGCGGCTGGCCGCCCTTGGTGAGGAAGGCGGGGATGATGGTGTGGAAGGGACGCTTGCCTGGAGCCACGCAGTTCGGGCTCGCCGGATCCAGCGAGAAGCCGTAGCCGCGGTTCTGCATCGAAAGCCCCCAGCCCGGCACGACGATGCCCGAGCCGAAGCCCATGTAGTTGCTCTGGATGAAGCTCACCATCATGCCGCGCTCGTCGGCCGCGGTCAGGTAGATGGTGCCGCCGCGCGGCGCGTGGCCGGTGCCGAAGACCTGCGCGCGCTTCGGGTCGATCAGCTTGGCACGCTCGGCGAGGTAGCTCTCGTCGAGCATCTGCGCCGGCGTCATGCGCATGCCGCCGCGCGGATCGGCGACGTGCGCATAGACGTCGGCGAAGGCCAGCTTCATCGCCTCGATCTGCAGGTGCTGGCTGAGCGCGCTGTCGACCGGCATGGCTGCGAGATCGAAGTGGCGCGCGATGCCGAGCGCGATCAGCGCGGCGATGCCCTGGCCGTTGGGCGGAATCTCGTGCAGTCGATGGCCCCAGGCGTCGATGCCGATCGGATCGACCCACTCCGGCTCGAACGACGCGAAGTCGCGCACCGTCATCGCGCCGCCGTTCGCCGCCGCGTGCTTCGCTGCCGCCTCGGCGATCTCCCCGCCATAGAGCGCGGCGCCACGCGTCTCGGCGATGGCGCGCAGGGTCTTCGCGGCGGCCGCGAAGGCAAAGCGCTCGCCGACTTCGGGGGCGCGGCCCCTGGGCAGGAAGGCCTCGGCCCAGCCGGGCTGCGATTCGAGAATCGGCGCCGCGGCGGCCCACTTCTCCTGCACGACGATCGGCACGGCATAGCCGCGCTCGGCGGTCTCGATGGCCGGCGCCAGCAGGTCGGCGAAGGGCAGCTTGCCGAAGCGTTCGGAGAGCGCGACCCAGCTCGCGACCGCGCCGGGCACCGTCGCCGAATCCCAGCCACGCATCGGCGGCCGATTGGCGTCGCCGCCGTACTTGCGACGAAAGTAGTCGGGCGTCCACGCCGCCGGCGCCGGGCCCGAGGCGTTGAGCCCGTGCAGGCGCTCGCCGTCCCAGAGGATGCAGAACGAGTCGGAGCCGAGGCCGTTGCTGCAAGGCTCGACGAGCGTCATCACGGCTGCCGTGGCGATCGCTGCATCGACCGCGTTGCCGCCCTGCTGCATCGCGCGCAAGCCGGCTTGCGCGGCGAGCGGATGCGAGGTCGAGACGATGTTGCGCGCAAAGACGGGCAGGCGCGTCGACGGATAGCCCGTCGACCAGTCGAATCGATGTTCAGTCATGACCGCGACGATAGCGCCAACCGGCGCTGTCGCTGGTCCTGCCTCAGTCTTCCGAGAAGGCCACTTCGCGCTTCTTGTTGATCGCCGGCAGCGAGACGACGACGATGAGCAGCGCCGCCGCGGCGAGCAGGCCGGCCGAGAGCGGCCGCGTCACGAAGGTGCCCCAGTCGCCACGCGAGAGCAGCAGCGCGCGGCGCAGGTTTTCTTCCATCATCGGCCCGAGGATGAAGCCGAGCAGCAGCGGCGCCGGCTCGCAGCTCAGCTTGTAGAAGAGATAGCCGACGAACGCGAACAAGGCGGTGAGGAAGACGTCGAAGGTGCTGTTGCTGAGCGTGTAGACGCCGATGCAGCAGAACAGCGTGATCGCCGGAAAGAGAAAGCGATAGGGCACCGTCAGGAGCTTGATCCACATGCCGATCAGCGGCAGGTTGAGGATCACGAGCATCGCGTTGCCGACCCACATCGAGGCGATCAGGCCCCAGAAGAGCTGCGGGTTCGAGGTCATCACCTGGGGGCCCGGCTGGATGCCCTTGATCGTCATCGCGCCGACCATCAGCGCCATCACCGCGTTGGGCGGGATGCCGAGCGTCAGCATCGGGATGAATGAGGTCTGCGCGCCGGCGTTGTTGGCGCTTTCCGGACCCGCCACGCCCTGGATCGCGCCCTTTCCGAACGGGATGCGCGGGTTGCGAGTCAGTTTCTTCTCGACCGTGTACGACGCGAACGAGGCGAGCAGCGCGCCGCCGCCCGGCAGCACGCCGAGGACCGAGCCGAGCGCGGTGCCGCGCAGCACCGAGGGCCACGCCTCCTGGAAGTCGCGCTTGTTCGGCCACAGACCTTTCACCTTGCTCGTGAAGACCTCGCGATGCTCGGCCGGCTGGCCGAGATTGGAGATGATCTCGCCGAAGCCGAACACGCCCATGGCGATGACGACGAAGCCGATGCCGTCGGTGAGCTGCGGGATGTCGAAGCTGTAGCGGGCGGTGCCCGAGATCACGTCGGTGTTGACCTGCGCCAGCAGCAGGCCGAGCAGGATCATGGCGATCGCCTTGATGAGCGATCCCGAGGCGAGCACGACGGCGCCGATCAGGCCCAGCACCATCAGCGAGAAGTACTCGGCCGGGCCGAACTTGAAGGCCAACTCGGTGAGCGGCGGCGCGAAGGCGGCGATGATGATCGTGCCGACGCAACCGGCGAAGAACGAGCCCAGCGCCGCGACCGAGAGGGCGGCGCCGGCGCGGCCCTGGCGTGCCATCTGGTAGCCGTCAATCGCCGTCACCACCGACGACGATTCGCCGGGCACGTTGATGAGGATCGCCGTCGTCGAGCCGCCGTACTGCGCGCCGTAGTAGATGCCGGCCAGCATGATGAGTGCCGGCGTCGCGTCGAGCGCGTAGGTCGAGGGCAGCAGCATCGCGATCGTCGCCACCGGGCCGATGCCGGGCAGCACGCCGATCAGCGTGCCGAGCATGGCGCCGAAGAAGGCGTAGAGCAGGTTCTGGAACGTGAAGGCGACGCCGAAGCCGATGCCGAGGTTGTGGAGCAGATCCATGCGAGGCCCGGTGTAAGAAGGTCAGGCGCGGCGCGCCGGAGCGATCAGCGCGCGAACCACGGCCAGACCGGGATGGTGAGCTTCAGCCCCCACACGAAGATGAACCAGGAGCCCACCGTGAGCACGACGGCGTTGGCGACGACGCCCTTCCAGTGGAACTCGTCGCCGGCGAGGCTCGAGATGGCGATCAGCACCGGCACCGAGAGGGCCAGGCCCAGCGGCTCGAGCATCGCGCCGAACAGGGCAATGGCGACGACGATGACGATGAGCGGACGCCAGGCGAAGGCGCCGATCCTGTCGCCGCCTTCGCTCTCGATCGTCAGCGACTTGAACAGGACGACCGCGCCGAGGATCGCGAGCAGGATCGCGAGGCCGAGCGGAAAGTAGCCCGCGCCCGGATGCGCCGAAAGCTGCGAGAGGCGCGCCCAGAGGCCGGCGGCGCAGGGATCTTGCGGCGGGCAGGCCGGGCCCATGCTGTAGTTGGTGGCGCCGACCGCGAAGACCACGCCGACGACGACGAACATCAGGCCCGACCAGAAGTCGCGCTCGCTCTTGATTCTCAATCGGGCCTCGCTGCAGCGTGATGCGGAGCTGGCGATTTTAGGGAGGCGACCTTGCGGGTCGCGTCTCGTTTACACCGAGCGGCTCGTAGCGAAGAGATCCTTCGCTTCGCTCAGGATGACACCGATGACCGGCCGCTCACTGCTCCCACGCCGGCGTGGCGCGAAGCACTTCGTCGAGCGTCGTCACGCCCTCGGCGACTTTCATCGCGCCGGCCAAACGCAAGGGCCTCAGGCCGTCCTGCAGCGCCTGCGTGCGCAGCTTGGCTTCGTTGCAGACCGGCTGGATGAAGTTGCGCGCGGCGTCGCTCACGGTGAGCAGCTCGAACAATCCGGCGCGACCGCGAAAGCCGGTCATGCGGCACTCGAGGCAGCCGACCGCCTTGTACGGACGCACGCCGCCGTTCAGGCGCCAGGGCTTGACGACCTCGTGCAGCGTCTCGCGCGTCACTTCCTCGTCGGGCACCTTGCAGGCCGGGCACAGCGTTCGCACCAGTCGTTGCGCGAGCACGCCGATCAGCGTCGATCCGATCAGGTAGGGCGCGACGCCGAGGTCGTTGAGGCGCGTGATCGCCGACGCCGAGTCGTTGGTGTGCAGCGTCGAGAACACGAGGTGGCCGGTCAGCGAGGCCTGGATCGCCATGTCGGCGGTCTGCAGGTCGCGGATCTCGCCGACCATGATGATGTCGGGATCCTGGCGCATCAGCGAGCGCAGGCCCTCGGCGAAGTTGAGGTCGATGAGCGGCTGCACCTGCGTCTGGTTGAACGCCGGCTGGATCATCTCGATCGGGTCCTCGATCGTGCAGACGTTGACCTCGTCGGTGGCCAGGCGCCGCAGCGTCGAGTACAGCGTCGTCGTCTTGCCCGAGCCGGTCGGGCCGGTGACGAGGATGATGCCGTGCGGCTTGGCCGTGAGCTCTTCCCAGCGCCGGCCGTCGTGGCTTCCGAAGCCCAGGCTCTCGAGCGTCTTCACGGTCGTGTCGGGATCGAAGATGCGCATCACCATCTTCTCGCCGAAAGCGGTGGGAATCGTCGAGAGGCGCATCTCGACCTCGTCGCCCGGAATGTTGCGAACCTTGATGCGGCCGTCCAGCGGACGGCGCTTCTCGACCACGTCCATGCGGCCGAGCAGCTTGACGCGCGCGACCATCGCGCTCATCACGCCAGGTGGCAGCTGGTAGACGGTGTGCATGACGCCGTCGATGCGAAAGCGGATGACGCTCCGCTCGCGGCGCGGCTCGAGGTGGATGTCGGACGCGCGTTGGTCGAAGGCGTATTGCCACAGCCAGTCGACGACCTGGATGACGCCGGAATCGTTGGCGTCGAGCTGCTTCGAGCTCTTGCCGAGCTCCACCAGCTGCTCGAAGTTGGCGAGCGCCGAGCTCTCGCCCATCTTCGTCGCGTTGCGCACCGAACGCGACAGCGCATAGAACTCGGTCGTGTAGCGGGCGATCTCGATCGGGTTGACGATGACCAGGCGCACCCGCCGCTTGGTGTGCGACTCGATCTCCGAGACCCACGCCGTGTCGAGCGGCTCGCAGGTGGCGATGGTGACGTCGTTGAGGCCGAAGCTGAGCGGCAGAGCATGGCGCCGTTCGGCGTAGTTGATCGACATCACGTCGGCGACGCGGCCGACATCGACCTTGAGCGGATCGATGCGCACATAGGGCAGCCTGCTGCGCTTGGCCAGCCACTCGGTGAGCGTCTCGGTGTCGAGCACCTTGCCGTCGCCGAGGCGCGTCAGGCCGGCACTGCCGATGCGCACGAGCGGATGCTGCGAGCTGTTGCCGCCAGCGAAGCGATGCGCGGTGCGATCGACGTCCTCCGGGCTCAGCACCTTGTCTTCGCGCAGCCAGGCGAGCACGGTCCGCCAGGTCAGCTTGCCCGACGGAGCCACGGTGGGCAAGGTCAGGTCCGTGGTCGGGAAATTCGTCGAGCTCCGCGACGGCGAGATCGACTTCTCGAAGGGCGTTTCCGGGCCGCCAGGCGCAGGGCCGGCCGGATCGGGGCGCGCGCTTCTCGTCGTCGTTTTCATGCAGGCGGCAGCTCGGGTAGTGAAGGCAGCGTCTCGGCCGGAGGGAGGTTCAGCATGCGCAGCCACTTGCGGGCCGGCAGCTTCCATCGAGTTTCGATGTTTTCGGCACGCCGGGCAAGCAAGTCGCGGTCGGGGACCGTGACTTGCTTCATCGCGAGCACGATCGTGTTGCCTTCGGGAGTCGGTTTCAGCGCGTGCACCTGGTCTGCGCCGAAGGCTTCGACGATGCGCGCAAAGCTCCGGTCGAACGATGCTTCGCGGCCGAACAGGTTCACCGTCATGAGGCCGCGGTCGGCGAGCAGGGCACGGCAATCGGCGTAGAAGGCGGCACTGTCGAGCACCGGACTGGCCGCGTCCTCGTCGTAGAGATCGACCGAAAGCACGTCGACACTGCCACGATGCGCCGCGTCGGCGACGTAGGCCGCCGCATCCATCTCCAGCACGCGCAGGCGGGCCGAGTCGCGCGGCAGCCGGAACCAGAGGCGACAGGCGTCGATGACGCGGCGGTTCAGCTCGACCGCGGTGGTGCGCATCTTCAGCCGCCTGTGGCAAAAACGCGTGATCGCGGCGGCGCCCAGGCCGAGCTGGACGGCGTGGCCACGCGTGATCTCGGCCTCCTCGCGGAACAGCATCCAGACCATCATGCGCTGGATGTAGTCGAGGTACAGCTCGTCGGGCGAGTCCATGCGCATCGCGCCCTGGACCCAGGGCGTCTCGAAATGCAGGTAGCGAATGCCGCGCAACTCGGAGATGTTCACTCCCGGCAGCGACGCCAGCGGAGCGTGCGCGCTCATGGGCCTGTCCCTCGAAGAAGCGCTGCGAGCTTCGGCAGCGCCGACGACGCGTTCGCCGTCGTCGCGACAGCGAGCGCCTCGACGGCGATGCCGCGCAGCCCGGCGAGCACGCCGGCGATGCGCGGCAGCTCGGCGGAGACGTTGCGCATCGTCGCGCCCGCGGCGCGCGCCTCGGCGGTGCGATAGAGCCATTGCGGCGCGATGTCCGGCGCATCGGTCTCCATGACGACGGCCTCGATCGGCACCGCGCGCACGACGCGGCGAATACGCAGGGCGCGGTCGAAGGTCAGGGCGCCGCCGCAGCCGAGCTTGAAGCCGAGCTCGATGAAGGCGAGGGCCTGCTGCTCGCTGCCGTTGAAGGCATGGGCGATGCCGCTTTGCACCGGGCGCGTGCGCAACTGCTTCAGCACGCTGTCGACGGCGCGTCGCACATGCAGGAGCACGGGCAGTTCGAACTCGCGGGCGAAGTCGAGCTGCGCGGCAAAGATCGCGGCCTGCCGTTCATGGTCGAGACCGGCGATGAAATGATCGAGGCCGATCTCGCCGACGGCGACGAGGCGCGGGTCGTCGCGGTTCGCCTCCAGGGCGACGCGCAGGGCCGCCAGGTCGGCGGCGCCGGCCGCGGCGGTGCACATCGGATGGATGCCGAGGGCGTAGCACAGCTCGTATCGGTGCGCGAGCTCGCGCACCCGGGCGAAGTTGCCGGCGTCGACCGCCGGAATGACGATCGTCGCCACCCCCGAAGCCCGCGCCGCAGCGACGACGGCTTCGCGGTCCGCGTCGAATTCGGCGGCGTCGAGGTGGCAGTGCGTGTCGATCCACACGGGAACGAATGATGCCTTGCCGAATGGGCCGACCCGCGCCATGACAGGCCATGGTCAGCGTGCTACCGTAGGGCTGACAGGCGGCCCGCGTCTTGCGTGTGCCGCATGGTTGCCGGACGCCGACCATGAAGAAAGTGCCGCTCTACAGCCGTTCACCGCGCGCCGCCGAGCCGGTGCCCGAAGCGCTTGCCGCGGCCATGCCCGACGCTCCAGCGACGCAGCGCACGCGCATCGTCGCCGCCCTGGCGAAGCACGAGCGTCGCCTCTGGGCGCTGGCGCTCGTCGTCCTGGCGATCGCCTTCTGGTGGGGCAGCCCGATGCGCTCGGCCAGGCCTGCGCTCACCATGGAGCAGATCGACGCGGCGATGCGCCAGTCGATCGAGGACAAGCCGCTCGTCTCGGCCGCGTCTCGCGCCTACGAGTCGATCATCCCGTCGGTCGTGCGCGTCATCGGCCTGATGACCGAAGGCGACGACGGCAGCGACGACAAGGAGCACGGCACGGTCGAGCGCGGCGTCGGCAGCGGCGTCGTCATCATCGACAACGGCACCATCCTCACCAACCTGCACGTCATCAACGGCGCCAAGAAGATCCGCGTCACCTTCTTCGACGGCTCGCAGTCCGAAGCGGTCGTCCTCAGCACGCAGCCCGAGAACGACCTCGCGGTGCTGCGCGCCCGCACCATCCCCGACGACCTCGAGGCAGCGACGATGCGCTCGACCGCCGACCTCTCGCCGGGCGACGAAGTGATCGCCGTCGGCTACCCGTTCGGCATCGGACCCTCGGTCTCGCAGGGCATCGTCTCGGGCCTGAAGCGCCAGTTCCGCTCGCCCGATGGACAGCAGATGCTGAGCAACCTGATCCAGTTCGACGCCGCCGCGAATCCCGGCAACTCCGGCGGCCCGCTGGTGACGATGGATGGCGAGGTGGTCGGCATCGTCACCGCCATCCTCAACCCGAGCCGGCAGCGCGTCTTCATCGGCATCGGCTTCGCGGTGCCGATCGAGAACGCCGCCGCGGCGGCCGGCATGCCACCGTTCTGAGACCCCTTTTCACGCGAGCCGACATGAGCGACACGACGACCGTTTCCAGCGAAGCCTCCAGCCTGATGGAGCGCGTGCTCTACGAGGTGAAGCGCGTAGTCGTCGGCCAGGACCATTTTCTCGAGCGCGTCATGGTCGCCGTGCTGGCGCAGGGCCACCTGCTCGTCGAGGGCGTGCCCGGCCTCGCCAAGACGCTCACCGTGAAGACGCTCGCGCAGACTCTGCGCGGCACCTTCAAGCGCATCCAGTTCACGCCCGACCTGGTTCCGGCCGACCTCGTCGGCACGCGCATCTTCAATCCACGCACCGGCGAGTTCTCGACCTCGCTCGGGCCGGTCTTCACGCACCTGCTGCTCGCCGACGAGATCAACCGCGCGCCGGCCAAGGTGCAGAGCGCGCTGCTCGAGGTGATGCAGGAGCGCCAGGTGACGATCGCCGGCGAGACGCACAAGGTGCCCGAGCCCTTCCTCGTCATGGCGACGCAGAACCCGATCGAGACCGAGGGCACCTATCCGCTGCCCGAGGCGCAGGTCGACCGCTTCATGATGAAGGTGCTGGTCGACTACCCGAGCGAGGAAGAAGAGTTCGTGA
>JBBRLS010000062.1:0-20367 GCA_038231215.1 Burkholderiales bacterium
CACGCACCAGTTCGACGATCAGCCCGAGAACTACGTCTTCCGCAACTCCGCGCACGACTCGATCCAGGCGCCGATGGTCGTCGAAGAGGCGAACACGCGCCGCGGCTACAAAAAGGTCGCGATCATTGACGACTCCACCAACTACGGCCAGCTGGGCCGCGAGGACTTGGAGAAGGCGCTCGAGAAGAAGGGCATCAAGGCCGTCACCGTTGAAAAATACAATCTGAAGGACGTCGACATGACGGCCCAGCTGCTCAAGGCCAAGGAAGCCGGCGCCGAGGTTGTGCTCACGTACGGCATCGGCCCCGAGCTGGCGCAGATCGCCAACGGCATGACCAAGCTCGGCTGGAAGGTGCCGATGATCGGCTCGTGGACGCTCTCGATGGCTAACTTCATCGACAACGCCGGCCCTGGCGGCGAGGGCGCACGCATGCCGCAGACCTTCATCCAGGAGCCGACCACGCCCAAGCGCCAGTCCTTCATCGTCGCCTACCTGAAGACCTTCAACCCGAAGAACAGCCGCATCGATTCGCCGGTCTCGGCGGCGCAAGGCTACGACTCGGTCTACCTGCTAGCCGCCGCCATCAAGCAGGCCGGCTCGACCGAGGGGCCGAAGATCAAGGCCGCGCTCGAGGACCTGAAGGCGCCGGTCGAAGGCGTTGTCACGACCTACCGCAAGCCCTTCACCAAGACCGACCACGAAGCGATCACCGCCAACATCCCGGTGTTCGGCGAGGTCAAGGGCCAGCGCGTCGTCTACGCCTATCCCGACGACTTCAAGAAGGCCTCGGAAGTACGCGTCAAGGATGTCAACGCCAAGGGCGCGCTCGTCGTGCCTGCCAAGGCGCAGTAAGCTTGCCTCGCCCAGCGGCGCCGCCCCGGGTCGATTCCCGCGGCGGCGCGCTTCATTCAGGTGTCGCCGCGGGCCTGACTTTCGATCGCCGAGACCGCCCATGAACATCGAGGTTTTTACCCAGCTCGTCTTCAGTGGCATCGCCCTGGGGATGATCTATGCGGTGATCGCGTTCGGCTACCAGCTCACCTTCCAGACCTCGGACACGCTCAACTTCGGCCAGGGCGACGCGCTGATGCTCGGCGCCATGGTCGGCCTGACGCTCGTCAACGCCGGCGTGAACTACTGGCTGATGATCCCGCTCGTCTGCCTGTTCGGCGCCCTGCAAGGCACGCTCGTCGAGCGCATCGGCGTGCGACCGGCGATCAAGATCAAGTCCGAGTTCGGCTGGATCATGTCGACGATCGCGCTCGGCATCATCTTCAAGAACGTCGCCGAGAACGTCTGGGGCCGCGACGACCTCAAGTTCCCTTCGCCGCTGCCCGAGGCGCCGATCAAGTTTCTCGGCGCCAACGTGTTGCCGATGGAGATCCTGGTCGTCGTCGGCGCAGTGGTCATGATGCTGGCGGTCGAGGTGTTCAACCGTCGCTCGATCTACGGCAAGGCCGTGGTCGCGACCTTCAACGACCGCGATGCCGCCAAGCTGATGGGCATCAACACCGGGCTCGTCATCACCTTCTCGTACGCGCTGTCGTCGCTGAGCGCCGCCTTCGCCGGCGTGCTCATCGCGCCGATCACGCTCACGGGCGCGACCATGGGCGCGGTGCTCGGGCTGAAGGCCTTCGCCGTCGCCATCATCGGCGGGCTGACGAGCGGCATGGGCATCATCGTCGGCGGCATCATCCTCGGCATCGCCGAGACCACCACCGGCTTCTACATCTCCACCGGCTACAAGGACGTGCCCGGCCTCGTGCTGCTGCTGATCGTGCTCGCCGTTCGCCCGGCCGGGCTGTTCGGCAAGACGGCGATCAAGAAGGTATGAAGCTGCTTCGATACGGCGCCGCGGTGCTCGGCATCGCCGCTCTGGCGCTCTTTCCGGTGGCCATCGACAACCCGTACTACATCCACCTGCTCGAGACGATCATGATCTACGCGATCCTGCTCTTCGGGCTCGACATCGTCGTCGGCTACACGGGCCAGGTCTCGCTCGGCCACGCCGGACTGTTCGGCATCGGCGCCTACACCGGCGGCGTCATGGTGATGAAACTCGGCACGCCGCTGCTCGTCACGCTGATCGGCGCGATCGGCGTGACGGCCTTGTTCGGCGCGGTACTCGCGCTGCCGGCCTTGCGCGTCACGGGCCCCTACCTGGCGATGGTGACGCTGGCCTTCGGCACCATCATCCAGATCCTCATCAACGAGATGACCTTTCTCACCGAAGGCCCGCTCGGCATCAAGCTCACCAAGCCGTCGTTGCTCGGCATCCGGCTCGACGATCGGCAGTTTTTCTGGCTTGTCGCGGTGCTGCTCGTGCTCTCGCTGTTCTTCGTGCACCGGGTGCTGCGGTCGCAATACGGGCGTGCCTTCGAGGCGCTGCGCGGCAGCCCCGTGGCTTCCGACTGCATGGGCGTCTCGGTCTACCGCTACAAGGTCTACGCATTCGTCATCAGTGCCGGTCTGGCCGGCCTGGCCGGCGCGCTCTATTCGTTCTCCGAGCAGTACATCTCGCCGAACACCTACAACTTCGAGCTGACTGTCTACTTCCTGCTCGCCGTGATTTTGGGTGGACGCAAGACCCGCACCGGCGCCATGCTCGGCGCGGCGATCATCGTCCTGCTGCCCAAGCTGCTCGACGATCTCGAGCTGTTCCGCTACGTGTCGTGCACGCTCGCCGTGTTCGTCACGCTCGGCGCCATCTTCCTGTTCCAGCGCGGCAAGACGACGTTGCAGCGCGTGGCCGTGCCGGTCGTCGGCAGCATCGCGCTGGCCGGGCTCTCTTTCGTGTTGACGACGATGACCGACTGGCGGCTCTCGATCTTCGGTCTCATCACCCTGTTCGTCGTCTACTACCTGCAGGACGGAATCGTCGGCTTCGTCCGCAACGCGCTCAACATCAAGTCGCGGCCCACCGACGACGCGGAGCAGATCTCGGGTGCGCCTGGCAGCGGCGATGCGGTCGGCACGGCGTCGGCTGCGGCGCCGGCCGAGCTGCTCACAGCCTCCGGCGTGCTCATGCAGTTCGGCGGCCTGAAGGCGCTCGCCGACGTCGACCTCGTCGTCAAGCGCGGCACGATCCACGGCCTGATCGGCCCGAACGGCTCGGGCAAGAGCACGATGATGAACGTGCTCACCGGCATCTACGTGCCGACCGCGGGCAAGATCGATTTCTGCGGCACTTCGGTGATCGGCAAGACCTCGTCGGCGATCGCGCTTTCTGGCATCGCGCGGACCTTCCAGAACGTGCAGCTCTTCGGCGAGATGACGGCCCTGCAGAACGTCATGGTCGGCCTGCACCACACGTTCCACAGCAACCTGTTCGACGTGGCGCTGCACACGCCGCGCTACCGGCGCGAGAACCGCCATGCCACCGAGCGCGGCATGGGGCTGCTGGCGGTCGTCGGGCTGGCTGACCTGGCGCACGAAGAGGCGCGCAACCTGCCGTATGGCAAGCAACGCGCGCTCGAGGTGGCGCGCGCCCTCGCCCTCGACCCGCAGTTGCTCCTCCTCGACGAGCCGGCCGCCGGCCTGACCGCGCCCGACATCAAGGAGCTGATCGCGCTCATCCGCAAGATCCGCGATCACGGCGTTACGGTGATCCTGATCGAGCACCACATGGACGTCGTCATGAGCATCTGCGACACCGTCTCGGTGCTCGACTTCGGGCACAAGATCGCCGAGGGCGACCCGGCGCAGGTGCAGGCCGATCCCAAGGTGATCGAGGCCTATCTCGGCGGCGAGACCGACGCCTTCGCGCAACCGGCATGAAGCGGCCATGCTGACCATCGCCAATCTCTCGGCCGGCTACGGCAAGGTGCAGGTGCTGCATGGCATCTCGATCGAGGTGCCCAAGGGCAGGGTCGTGACGCTGATCGGCTCCAACGGCGCCGGCAAGACGACGACGATGCGCGCTGTCTCGGGAATGATCGCGCCGACGTCGGGCGAGATCAGCCTGAACGGCGAACGCATCGACGGCATGGAGTCGTACTCGATCGCCAAGCGCGGCCTCGCCCACGCGCCCGAAGGTCGGCGCGTCTTCGCGACCATGTCGGTGACCGACAACCTGCGCCTCGGCGCCTTTGCGCGCCTGACCGGCAGTCGGCCGCGCGGCGACGTCGAGGCCGATCTCGAGCGCGCCATGGAGCTGTTTCCGCGCCTCAAGGAGCGACGCGAGCAACTCGCCGGCACGCTCTCGGGCGGTGAGCAGCAGATGCTGGCGATGGCGCGCGCCACCATGCTCAACCCCGACGTCGTGCTGCTCGACGAGCCGTCGATGGGGCTGGCGCCCATCCTCGTCGCCGAGGTCTTTCGCATCATCGAGCGGCTCAAGGAACAAGGCGTGACGATGCTGCTGGTCGAACAGTTCGCAGCCGCGGCGCTTGCCGTCGCCGACTACGGCTACGTGCTCGAGAACGGCCGCATCTCGGTGCACGGGCCGGCGGAGAAACTGCGCAACGACCCGGCGGTGAAGGCGGCCTACCTCGGCGGGTCGCACTGAGGCGAGCTTCGCCGGTTTCGTACGCGGCCGGCCCGGAGGCATACTTCGGAAACGATGAACGCCTTGCCTCGAGACGCAGTTCGCACGCTGTGGCGCGATGCCGGTCTCGCCGATGCCTCGCTCGACCATCTGACCTTGAGCGGCGCCGAGCCGGCACTGCCGTCGTCGTTCGCGGTCGGCACGGCATCGCAGGTCTCGCTCGCCGCCGCCGCGATGGCCGCCGTCGAGATCGGCCGCGCCCGCGGCCAAGCGGAACAGGAAGTCGCCGTCGACATGCGCGAGGCTGCGCTCGAATGCTGCAGCGCGTTTCGGGTCGACGGCAAGAAGCCGGTCGTCTGGGATCCGATCGCCGGGCTGTACGCCTGCCGCGGTGGCGGACCGCAGGACTGGATTCGCATCCACACCAACTTCGCCCACCATCGCGACGGCGTGCTGCGCTTGCTCGGTTTGCCGACCGGACCGGCGACGACGCGTGCCGAAGTCGAAACCGCGCTGGCGGCCTGGTCGGCACTCGACTTCGAAGCGGCGGCTGCCGAGGCCGGCCTCGTCGTCGCCGCGTTGCGCGACTTGGAGACCTGGGAGCGGCATCCGCAACACGCCGCCGTCGCGGCGCTGCCCCTGATCGAGATCACGCGCATCGGCGCCGCGCCGCCGCTCGAATGGCCGGCTCTCTCCACGGACGCGCGGCCACTCGAAGGCATCCGTGTGCTCGACCTCACGCGCATCCTCGCCGGCCCGGTGGCGGGTCGGACGCTCTCCGCTTACGGCGCCGACGTCATGCTCGTCAATTCGCCGCATCTACCGAACATCGACGCCATCGCCGACACGAGCCGCGGCAAGCGCTCGGCACTGGCCGACCTTCACGATTCCTCCGACCGCGCTGCCTTCAGCGCTGCCCTCGCCGGCTCGCACGTGTTCCTGCAAGGCTACCGACCGGGCAGCTTGCAGGCGCTCGGCTTCGGTGCCGACGAGGCGGCCCGCATCCGCCCGGGCATCGTCTGCGCGTCGCTCTCCGCCTATGGCCGCAACGGGCCATGGGCGGCACGTCGCGGCTTCGATTCGCTGGTGCAGACCACCACCGGATTCAACATGGCCGAGGCCACGGCCGCCGGCTCGACCACGCCCAGGCCGTTGCCGATGCAGGTGCTCGACATGACGACGGCGTTCCTGCTCGTCTTCGCCATCGAGGTCGCGTTGCTCCACCAGCGTCGCGAGGGCGGCAGCTGGCACGTGCAGCTCTCGCTGGCGAGAACCGGCCTCTGGCTTCGATCGCTGGGACGCGTTGAGCACGGCTTCGATGCGCCTCCGCCGGAGTTCTCGGCGCAGATGGAAGAGAGCGACTCGGGATTCGGACGGCTGCTGGCTTTGCGCCACACAGCGCGCTTTTCGGCCACGCCGGCGCGCTATGCGCGGCCTTCGGTGCGGCCGGGGACCGATCGGCTCGCCTGGACCTGAGTTCGTCGCGCGCCATCGCCGCGAGACACGTCTCGCTGCTGCTCGCATGACAGAATCGACGCCGGCCCACGCGCGCCCGCGCCGTTCCTGAACGATCCCTGGTGAACATCGTCTTCCCGCATACCTTCGTGCCGTGGTTCCGCACGGTCGCGCCGCACATCCACGCGTACCACGGCAAGACCTTCGTGGTGGCGATCGCCGGAGAGCTGATCGCTGCGGGCAAGCTGCAGCAGTTCGCGCAGGACCTCGCGATCCTGCACGCGATGGGCATCCGGCTCGTCCTCGTGCACGGCTTTCGACCCCAGGTGAACGAGCAGCTTCGCTCGAAGGGCCACCAATCGCGCTATCACAACGGCCTGCGCATCACCGATCCGGTCGCCCTCGACAGTGCGCAGGAAGCGGCCGGCCAGTTGCGCTTCGAGATCGAGGCGGCGTTCTCGCAAGGCCTGCCGAACACGCCGATGGCCAACGCGATCGTGCGCGTCGTGTCGGGCAACTTTCTCACCGCCAAGCCGGTCGGCGTGGTCGACGGCGTCGACTACATGCACAGCGGCGTCGTGCGCAAGGTCGACGCCGCGGCGATCCGCCGCGCCATGGACATCGGCGCGTTGCTCCTGCTCTCGCCGTTCGGCTTCTCGCCGACCGGCGAGGCCTTCAACCTCACCATGGAAGACGTGGCGACGAGCACGGCGATCGCATTGCAGGCCGACAAGCTGCTCTTCGTCACCGAGGTCACCGGCATCCACGAGGATCCGGCCGACCCGGCGAGCGCCATCGATACCGAGCTCGCCCTCGCCGACGCCGAGCGCCTGCTCGCCGCACTGCCGCGCCCGACGCAGCCGACCGACAGCGCGTTCTACCTGCAGCACTGCGTGCGCGCCTGTCGCGGCGGCGTCGAGCGCTCGCACATCCTGCCGTTCGCCGTCGACGGCGCGCTGCTCATGGAAGTCTTCACCCACGACGGCATCGGCACGATGGTCGTCGACGAAAAGCTCGAGAGCCTGCGCCAGGCCACGCCCGACGACATCGGCGGCGTGCTGCAGCTGATCCAGCCCTTCGAGCGCGACGGCACGCTGGTCAAGCGCGACCGCACGGAAATCGAGCGCGATATCGCCGACTACACCGTCATCGAGCACGACGGCGTGATTTTCGGCTGTGCTGCGCTCTACCCGTATCCGGAAGCAAAAACAGGCGAGATGGCCGCCCTGACCGTTTCTCCCCAGGTGCAGGGCCAGGGCGATGGCGAGCGAATATTGAAACGGGTCGAGCAGCGCGCCCGCGCGCTCGGTCTCGAGAGTATTTTCGTGCTGACGACGCAGACCATGCACTGGTTCATCAAGCGCGGCTTCGTCCAGGCCGACCCGGACTGGCTGCCAGAAGCGAGAAAACGCAAGTACAACTGGGATCGACGTTCCCAGGTATTCGTCAAGAAACTGACCTGAAACCGAAAGCCGCCGATGCCGAGAACGATTCAATGCAGCTATCTCAAGCGCGAAGCCGAGGGGCTCGACTACGCGCCGTATCCGGGCGAACTCGGCAAGCGTATCTACGCTTCGATCAGCAAGGAAGCCTGGGCGGCGTGGATGAAGCACCAAACCATGCTCGTCAACGAAAACCGCCTCAATCTCGCCGACCAGCGTGCAAGGCAGTATCTGGCGCGGCAAATGGAAAACTTTCTCTTCGACGGCGGTGCCGAGCAGCCGGCGGGGTATGTCCCGCCGTCAACGTGACCCTTTAGAATCTCGCGAGGTGCCGCGGGCATCGAAACGATCCGGAGACACGACCTTGGCGACACTGAAGGAATTGCTGGCGCAAAAAGAAGCGATCGAGCAGCAGATCGAGCACACCAAGAAGTCGGAGCGTGGCGAGGCCGTCAACAAGGTTCGCGCCTTGATGGCCGAATATGGTTTGACGGTCGCCGATCTCGGTGGCAAGTCGGTCGGCAAAGGCAAATCCGGCGGCACCGGCAAAGTCCCCGTCAAATATCGAAGCGCCTCGACCGGAGAATCCTGGAGCGGCCGCGGCCTGCAACCGCGCTGGCTGAAGGCGGCGCTGGCGAGCGGCAAGAAGCTGGGCGACTTCGCCGTATAGACCGTCCCGGCGACCGGGACGGTCGGCCCTAGCGCCCGCAGTGCGCCGGCTCGTGTCTAATCGTTCGGGTGATTCCGCCCGCTTTCGTTCACGATCTTCTCAGTCGCGTCGACATCGTCGAGATCGTCGGCCGATCAGTCGACCTGAAGCGCGCCGGCACGGTCAGCAAGGGCCTCTGTCCCTTCCACGGCGAGAAGTCGCCGAGCTTCACGGTCAGCCCGTCGCGGCAGACTTATCACTGCTTCGGCTGCGGCGTGCACGGCAACGCCGTCGGCTTTCTCATGGAGCAGCACGGCATGGGCTTCATCGAGGCGGTCAAGGACCTCGCCCAGCAGGCCGGCATGGCCGTCCCCGAAGACACGAGCTCGCCCGCCGAACGGGAGCAGGCGGCGCAGCAGAAGCAGAAGCAGGCGACGCTCGGCGACGTGCTGGCCCGCGCTGCTGACGGCTACCGCAAGCACCTGAAGGCGAGCGAGCGCGCCAAGGCCTACCTCAAGGGTCGTGGCCTGAGCGGCGAAGTCGCGCGCGACTTCGGCCTGGGCTATGCACCCGAGGGATGGCGCAGCCTGGCCAGCGTGTTCCCCAGCTACGACGATCCGGTGCTCGAAGAGAGCGGCCTGGTCATCGCACAGCGCGCCGACGACGATCCCGCCGGCGAGGCGGCGGCGCCGGAGAAACGCTACGACCGCTTCCGCGACCGCATCATGTTTCCGATCCGCTCGGTGCAGGGCGCGGTGATCGGCTTCGGCGGGCGTGTGCTCGACCGCGGCGAGCCCAAATACCTGAACTCGCCCGAGACGCCGGTCTTCAGCAAGGGCCGCGAGCTCTACGGCCTGTTCGAAGCACGAACGGCGATCCGCCAGCGCGGCTATGCCCTCGTTGTCGAGGGCTACATGGACGTGGTCGCCCTCGCCCAATCGGGATTCGCCAACGCCGTGGCCACCCTCGGAACGGCCTGCACGCCGGAGCATGTGCAAAAGCTCGTCCGGTTCACCGACGCCGTGGTCTTCAGCTTCGATGGCGACGCGGCCGGGCGCCGGGCCGCGGGTCGCGCGCTCGAAGCGAGCTTGCCGCACGCCACCGATTCGCGCAGCTTCAAGTTCCTGTTCCTGCCCGCCGAACACGATCCGGACAGCTATGTCCGCGAACTCGGCGCTGCGGCCTTCGAGCAGTGCGTCGAGGCCGCGGTGCCGCTGTCGAAGCAGATCGTCGCCATTGCCGGCGAAGCGCTGGACTTTGCCAGCGCCGAAGGGCGGGCCCGATTCCTGGCCAACGCCAAGCCGCTCTGGTCGGCCTTGCCCGACGGCATGCTCAAGCGCCAACTGCTGAGCGAAATCGCATCAAAGGCGTCGCTCGGCACCGACGAGTTGGCGTCGGCATGGCGGGTCGACAGCGCGGCGCGCGGCCGAACCACGCAGACCTTTCCCGGTTCCAACTCGGGCCGGCCGCGTCGACCCGTCAAGCAGGCCGTTCGCCAGCCGCACGATCGCGTCGCCTGGATGCTGCTGCTGGAGAGCGCCTGGTGGGAAGAGCTCGGCTCCGCGGATCACGCGCTGCTATGCGCCCTGCCTGGCTGGCAAGGCGAGGCCTTTCGTTTCATCGACCGGCAGACGGCCGAGCACGGCAAGCAGTCGTGGGCGGCGCTACGAGAGCGGGTCGCCGAGGAGCCGTGGGGCGAGGCCGCACTGGCCCTGGTCGACGGCGAAGATCCGGCGATCGAGCCTCTTCTCGAGGACCTGCGCAGTTCGATGACGCAGCTTCGCGGTGCCGATCAGAAGCGTGCCGCGGCACAGGTTCTGGGGCGGGCCGGATAGGACTTTCGACGGCGTCGCCATTGCGTTTGCGCCGGGTCGGACGGTATAATCCTCCTTTTCGCGACTACGGCGAGTGACGGCAGCACCTCCGGGCCCCGGCCACCCTCTGATCGAGGGTTCAATGCAAAGGCCACCCATTCCCGCAAGGGCTGCAACATCGGAAGGCAATCGCTGCCGGCCGGTCACGTCGCAACGGCTCGCCGCACGTTGGAACCCTGAGGTTTCGCGTCGCGCAGGCTATCTGTCGCATGTGCTTCTCGAGAGACCCCGAGCCTTGAATTCGGCGTGCCTGCGCGCAGTTCATGGATCGGGCCGAACGAGTTGCCGGCCCCTTACCGTTCGAGGAATTGCATGACCGCCAAGAAGACCGCACCGACCAAAGCCTCTGCACCTGCCGCGAAGCCGATCAAGGCTGCCGCCAGCGAGGCGAAGAAGCCCGCGAAGGCCGCCGTCAAGGCGACGACGATTGCGCTCGCGACTTCGTCCGCCAAGGGCAAGGCACCGATCGCCAAGGGCAAGGCCGTGGCCGGGAAGGGCGGCGACAAGGTGCTGAAGCCCGAGGCTTCCGACGTCGACCTCTCCGAGATCGAGGCCGACCTCGAAGGCGAGCCGGTCGTCGACGCGACGGCCAAAGCCAAGCCGCTGCGCATGAAAGTCTCGCGCGCCAAGGAGCGCGCGCTGATGCGCGAGTTCGGCCTCGACGAGACCGCGCTCACCGAAGAAGAAGTCGCCAAGCGCCGCCAGGAGCTGAAGACGCTCATCAAGATGGGCAAGACGCGCGGCTTCCTGACGCACCAGGAAATCAACGACCACCTGCCCGAAAAGCTCGTCGACCACGAGATCCTCGAGGCGATCGTCTCGATGCTCAACGACATGGGCATCGCCGTCTACGAGCAGGCGCCCGACGCGGCGACGCTGCTCATCGCCGGCGGCGGCGCCACCACCGCCACGGAAGAAGAAGCCGAAGAAGCCGCCGAAGCCGCGCTCTCGACCGTCGACTCCGAATTCGGCCGCACCACCGACCCGGTGCGCATGTACATGCGCGAGATGGGCACGGTCGAGTTGCTCACGCGCGAAGGCGAGATCGAGATCGCCAAGCGCATCGAAGGCGGCCTGCAGGCCATGATGTTCGCCATCTCCGCCTCGCCGACCACGATCGCCGAGATCCTGTCGTACGCCGACCGAATCGGCTCGGGCGAGATGAAGATCTCCGAAGCGGTCGACGGGTTCGTCTCCGTAGACGAGGCCGACGACTACGTCGCCGAGGAAGACGTCGACTTCTTCGACGAGGAAGACGACGACGACGGCAACGGCGGCTCGAAGGCACTGACCAAGAAGCTCGAAGAGCTGAAGGCCGCCGCGTTGATCAAGTTCGACGCGCTGCGCATCAACTTCGACAAGATGAGGAAGGCCTTCGAGAAGGACGGCTACCAGTCGCCCTCGTACAACCGTGCCCAGCAGGCGATCAGCGCCGAGCTGATGACGATCCGCTTCACCGTCAAGACGATCGAGAAGCTCTGCGCCATCCTGCGCTCGCAGGTCGACGACGTGCGCCGCTACGAGCGCGAGTTGCGCAAGATCCTGGTCGACAAGTGCGGCATGCCGCAGGAATACTTCATCAAGAACTTCCCGCCGAACATCCTCAACCTGAAGTGGGCGGAAAAGGAAGTCTCGGCCGGCAAGCCCTACAGCATCATCCTGGCGCGCAATCTCCCGCCGGTGCAGGAGTTGCAGAAGAAGCTGACCGAGCAGCAGGCCCGCGCCGTCGTGCCACTCGACGACCTGAAGCGCATCAACAAGCGCATGAACGAGGGCGAGCGCGCCTCGCGCGACGCCAAGAAGGAGATGATCGAGGCCAACCTGCGCCTCGTCATCTCGATCGCCAAGAAGTACACCAACCGCGGCCTGCAGTTCCTCGACCTGATCCAGGAAGGCAACATCGGACTGATGAAGGCGGTCGACAAGTTCGAATACCGCCGCGGCTACAAGTTCTCGACCTATGCCACGTGGTGGATCCGCCAGGCGATCACGCGCTCGATCGCCGATCAGGCGCGCACCATCCGCATCCCGGTGCACATGATCGAGACGATCAACAAGATGAACCGGCTGTCACGCCAGCATCTCCAGGAGTTCGGCTTCGAGCCCGACGCGCCGACGCTGGCCGAGAAGATGGAGATCCCCGAGGACAAGATCCGAAAGATCATGAAGATCGCCAAGGAGCCGATCTCCATGGAGACGCCGATCGGCGACGACGACGACTCGCACCTGGGCGACTTCATCGAGGACACCAACAACACCGCGCCGATCGAGGCGGCGATGCAGGCCGGCCTGCGCGACGTCGTCAAGGACATCCTCGACTCGCTGACGCCGCGCGAGGCCAAGGTGCTGCGCATGCGCTTCGGCATCGAGATGTCTACCGACCACACGCTCGAAGAAGTCGGCAAGCAGTTCGACGTGACCCGCGAGCGGATTCGTCAGATCGAAGCGAAGGCGATCAGGAAGCTCAAGCACCCGAGCCGTTCGGACAAGCTGCGCACCTACCTCGACACGTTGTAGTCCTTCGAAAGCGTTCGCCGCCCGCCACAAGGGTTCTGGCCACGAGACCGGAACCCTTTTTGCATGCCTGCGGCGCTATAAACTTCATAGACATGCGCAGCAGGCCCCTTCCGGCATGACCCAAGTCCTCCAACGGACCGTGCTTTTTGCCGACCTGCGCGGCAGCACGTCCATGTACGAGACGCTCGGCAACGCCGAGGCGACGACCGTCGTCACGCAAAGCGTCGCGCTGCTGGCGAACGTCGTCGAAGAGCACGGCGGGCAAGTCGTCAAGACGCTGGGCGACGGCCTGATGGCGATCTTTCCCGGGCCGTCGGCGGGGGTTGGTGCGGCCGACGACATGCACGACTCGCTGGCCCGCGTCGCCATGCCCTCCCTTCCTCCCGGGCCGCCGAGCGACTCGCCCGAAACGCGGCCGATGGTGTCGCTCAAGTTGCAGGTAGGGCTCGACCACGGCGAGGTCGTCGAGATGTCGGGCGACGTCTTCGGCGACGCGGTCAACGTCGCGGCGCGACTGCTCGACCATGCCGGCGACAACGAAACCTTGGCGACGCTGGCCGTCGTCGAGGGCCTCGAGGACTGGGAGCGCTCGCGCTTTCGCAGCCTCGACCGAATGCAGCTTCGCGGCCGGGTCGAGCCGGTGCATGTGCACCTGCTCGAGGCGGTGCGCCGCTTCGGCGACACGGCGGCGACGGCGTTCGGCGACATGGCACCGGCGTCGATCGAGCCCGAAGGCATCCGGCTCGTCTGGCTCGATCTCAACCGCATCTATTCCGGCATCAGCCTGCCCGTCGTTTTGGGCCGCAGCCCGCAGGCGACCTACATCATCGACGACAACCGTGTCTCACGTTCGCATGCAAGGATCGACTGGCACGGCGGCACATTCCAGCTCACCGATCTCAGCTTCAACGGCACCTACGTCCGCTTCGACAACGATCCGGAGATCATCAGCCTGCGGCGCGGCGCCTGCACCTTGCACGGCAGTGGCGTGATCGGCCTCGGCACGCCGCCGACCGAGCCGGTCAGCCCCTGTGTCCGCTTCGAGATCATGAAGTTCGCCGACACGCAGCGCCAAACCCCGTTCGAATTCGGACTCAAGTCCTGACGGGCAAGGCATCCACCTTGCAAGCGACTGCGAGCCGATGAGCATCGCTTCCGAACCTCCCTTCGTCCACGGCAAGGCCGCGCGGACCGGCGTGCTCCTGTGCAACCTGGGCACGCCCGACGAGGCGACGCCGGCGGCCGTGCGGCGCTACCTCGCCCAGTTCCTGAGCGACCCGCGCGTCGTCGAAATTCCGCGCCTGCTCTGGTGGCCGATCCTGCACGGCGTGATCCTGCGCGTGCGCCCGGCCCGCTCGGCGCGCAAGTACGCGAGCATCTGGACGCCGAACGGCTCGCCGCTCAAGGTCTGGACCGAGAAGCAGGCGCTGATGCTGCGCGGCTACCTCGGCCAGCGCGACCATTCCGTGCTCGTGCGTCATGCCATGCGCTACGGCCAGCCGTCGATCGCCAGCGGGCTCGATGCCTTGAAGGCCGAAGGCGCCGACCGCATCCTCGTGCTGCCGCTCTATCCGCAATATGCGGCCTCGACGACGGCCAGCGTCGGCGACGATGTCGCCTCGTGGATGAAGACGGTGCGCAACGTTCCCGAGCTGCGCTTCGTCAAGCACTACCACGACGATTCCGGCTACATCGGCGCGCTCGCCAAGCGTCTCGACGATCACTGGATGATGCACGGGCGCCCCGACAAGCTGGTGCTCAGCTTTCATGGCGTGCCGCACCGCACCCTCGAGCTCGGCGACCCCTATCACTGCGAATGCCTGAAGACCGGCCGGCTGCTCGGCGAGCGCCTGAAGCTGCGCGACGACGCGATGGTCGTCACCTTCCAGAGCCGCTTCGGCAAGGCCGAATGGCTGAGGCCCTATACCGAGCCGACGCTGGTCGCGCTGGCCGAGAAGGGAATCGGCCGCGTCGACGTGATGTGCCCCGGCTTCGCCGCCGACTGCCTCGAGACGCTCGAGGAGATCGACCAGGAGGCGCGCGCCGCCTTTCTCGGCGCCGGCGGCAAGGAGTTCCGGTACGTGCCTTGCCTCAACGATCAGCACGAAGGTATCGCCGCGCTCGCCGCCATCGCGATCCGGCACATGCAGGGCTGGGATCCGTCGCACGCCGATGACGATTCGTCTGCTCTCGAAAGACAGCGCCAGCGCGCGATTGCAGCGGGCGCGACGACCTGAGATCGGGGTTCGGCCGGTTGCGGCGAAGGCCCTGCCGCGTAATAGTCGCCGCTGTTCAAGGGCCGGCAACTCGATACACGCAGGCCCGGCACATTTCTTGTTGAGTGAGAAGACATGAAACTCGTCGCCGTCGTTCTCGGGGCCGCTGCCGCGCTGGCCGTCACCCATGCCACCGCGCAGGTCCCCGCAGGCTATCCGGCCAACTACGCCGACACCATCGCGGCCGCCAAGAAAGAAGGCAAGGTCGTCGTCTACAGCACCACCGATACGGCCGCCGCCGGCTTTCTGATCAAGGACTTCGGGGCGCTCTATCCCGGCATCTCGGTCGAGTACAACGACATGAACTCGACCGAGATCTACAACCGCTTCATCAGCGAGAAGGCGGCCAACGCCGGTTCCGCCGACGTGCTCTGGAGTTCCGCGATGGACCTGCAGATCAAGCTCGTCAGCGACGGCGGCGCCATGACCTACGCCTCGCCCGAGATCGCCGCGCTGCCCTCCTGGGCGGTGTGGAAGAACGAGGCCTTCGGCACCACCTACGAGCCGCTGGCCATCGTCTACAACAAGCGGCTGCTCAGCGGTGACGAGATCCCGCAAAGCCACGCCGACCTGCTGCGCGTGTTCACCACCAAGGGCGACAAGCTCAAGGGCAAGGTCACCACCTACGACATCGAGAAGTCCGGCGTCGGCTTCATGCTCATCACCCAGGACAGCAAGCACAACCCGCAGTTCTGGGACATGGTCAAGGCGCTCGGCGTCGTCGGCCCGCGCGTGCAGTCGAGCGCCGGCACGATGATGGAGCGCATCAGCTCGGGCGAGAACCTGCTCGGCTTCAACATCTTCAACTCCTATGCGGCGCTTCGGGCCAAGAAGGACCCGTCGATCGGCATCGTTCTGCCGAAGGACTACGCGCTCGTCATGTCGCGGGTCATGTTTGCGTCGAAGACGGCGAAGAATCCGAATGCGGCCAAGCTGTGGGTCGACTACATCCTCTCGAAGCGTGGCCAGACCATCATTGCCAACCAGTCCGAGCTCGGCTCGATCCGCGCCGACGTCGAGGGCGAGATGACGGTCGCCGGCTACACCAAGCTGCTCGGCAGCGCGGCCAAGCCGATCCCGGTCAGCGACGATCTGCTCGGGTTCCTCGACCAGACCAGGCGGCTCGACTTCATCAAGCAGTGGCAGGCGGCGATAAAGGCCGGCAAGTGACGCACCCGCAGGCGCGTCGTCCTGGGCGAAGCGAAGAGTCCCGGCAGCGGTGAGATCCTTCACTGCGTTCGGGATGACCCCGGCACGCGGCGGCGTCATCGGCGTGACGGCGCTCGCCGTCTTTCTGCCGCTCGGCCTGATCTTCTATCAAAGCTTTCTCGATGCGCCGTTCTTCATGCCGCACAAGGCCGGCGTCGGCGCCTTCGAGTTCATCTTCGCCGACAGCGACTTCTGGGACGCGCTCAAGAACTCGCTGGTGATCGCCGGCGCGATGGCGCTGATTGCGGTGCCGCTGGGCGGCATCCTCGCCTTCCTGATGATCCGCACCGATCTGCCCGGCCGCGGCTGGATCGAGCCCCTGCTGCTCATCCCCGTCTTCGTCTCGCCGATGGTGCTGGGCTTCGGCTACGTCGTGTCGGCCGGCCCGGTGGGCTTTTATTCGGTGTGGGCGAAGGACCTGTTCGGCGGCGTGCCGTGGAACGTCTATTCGCTGACCGGCATCGCCGTCATCGCCGGCCTGACGCACGTGCCGCACGTTTATCTCTATTCGTCGTCGGCCCTGAAGAGCCTGGGCTCCGACGTCGAGGAAGCGGCGCGCATGACGGGCTCGACGCCGTTCCAGGTGGCGCGCGACGTCAGCCTGCCGATGGTCACGCCGTCGCTGTTGTTCTCGGGCGTGCTCGTCTTCTTTCTCGGCTTCGAGATCTTCGGCCTGCCGCTGGTACTCGGCGACCCCGAAGGCCACCTCGTGCTCGCCACCTACCTCTACAAGCTCACCAACAAGCTCGGCACGCCTTCGTACCACCTGATGGCGGCGGTCGCGGTCTGCATCGTCGCGATGACCTTTCCGCTGGTCATGCTGCAGCGCTTCCTGCTGCGCAATGCCGGCAAGTACATCACCGTCAAGGGCAAGGCCGGCCGGCAGCGGCCGCTTCCCCTTGGCGGCTGGCGCTGGGTGGCGACTGCCATCCTCACGCTCTGGCTCTTCCTCACCATCGTCGTGCCGATCTCGGGGATCGCGCTGCGCGCCCTCGTCACCAACTGGGGCGAAGGCGTCAGCCTGGCCGAGGTGCTGACGCTCGACAACTTCCGCGAGGTGTTCGCGCAGCCGACGCTGGTGCGCGGCATCCTCAACACGGTGCTCATCGGCGTGATCGGCGGTGGCCTGGCGGTCGTCTGCTACACCGCCGTCGGCTTGGCCACGCACCGCAAGCCCGACGGCTGGTCGCGCTTCGTCGACTACCTCGTGCTGGTGCCACGCGCCGTGCCGGGCCTGCTTGCCGGTTTGGCCTTCCTCTGGGTCTTCCTCTTCTTCCCGCCGCTCGCGCCATTGCGCTCGACGATCGTCAGCCTGTGGATCGCCTACACCGTGGTCTGGCTGGCCTACGGCATGCGACTCGTCTCCAGTTCGCTGCTCCAGGTCGGCCCCGAGCTCGAGGAGGCGGCGCGCAGCGCCGGCGCGTCGCGCGGCCAGGTCAGTCGCGACGTGACGCTGCCGCTGATCCGCTACGGCCTGCTCGCGAGCTGGCTGCTCGTCTTCATGATCTTCGAGCGCGAGTACTCGACCGGCGTCTACCTGCTCGGCCCGGGCACCGAGGTGATCGGCTCGCTGCTCGTCTCGCTCTGGGGCACCGGCGCCGCCGACATGGTCGCCGCGCTGTCGCTGATCAACGTCGTGCTCGTGGGCATCGGCCTCACGGTGGCATTGCGCTTCGGAGTCAAACTGCATGATTGACGCTCCTCCTATGGCCACGCCCGTGAGCGCACCGGCCACCGCGGCCACCAAGTTGCGCGTCGATGACCTGCATCTTTCCTACGGCGACAACGCCATCCTCAAGGGCGTTTCGATGCAGCTCGCGCAGGGCGAGGTGGTCTCGTTGCTCGGCCCCTCGGGCAGCGGCAAGACGACGCTGCTGCGCGCCGTCGCCGGCCTCGAGCTGCCGCATCGCGGCACCATCCGCATCGAGGACCGCGCCGTGTTCGACCCGGCGTCGGATCTCGAGGTGCCGGCCGAGAAGCGCAACCTCGGCCTGGTCTTCCAGTCGTATGCGCTCTGGCCGCACAAGACCGTCTTCGACAACGTCGCCTACGGCCTGAAGCTGCGCAAGGTGACGAGCGCCGAAACGCGCCAGCGCGTCGATGCGGCGCTCGGCAACCTCGGCCTCGGCCAGCTCGGCGACCGCTTCCCGCATCAGCTTTCCGGCGGCCAGCAGCAGCGCGTCGCGATCGCCCGGGCGCTCGTCTACAACCCGCCCGTCATCCTCATGGACGAGCCGCTCTCCAACCTCGACGCCAAGTTGCGCGAGGAGGCGCGCGCCTGGCTGCGCGAGCTGATCCTGAAGATGCGCCTCTCGGCGCTGGTCGTCACGCACGACCAGAACGAGGCGATGGCGATGTCGGACCGCATCCTGCTGCTCAACAACGGCGTCATCGAGCAGCAGGGCACGCCGCAGCAGCTCTACGGCAAGCCCGACACGCTGTTCGTGGCCGACTTCATGGGCAGCAACAACCGGATCGAAGGCAAGCTCGTTGAAAGGCGAGGCTCTGCTGCGCTCCTCGCCGGCGACGGTTGGCAGCTCTGGGGCGAGGCTCGCGGCAGCGGCGGCGGCGATGCGGGCAAGGCGACCGGCATGGTCCGCCTCGAGCGCGTTCGTCTCGCCACCGGCGAGGGCGACAACACCATCAAGCTCCCGCTCGTCACCTCGATGTTCCTCGGCGACCGCTGGGAGCACCTGTTCCATCGCAACGACTTGCGCCTGCGCGCTTACGGCCCGGTCGCGCTGGCCGCCGGCGATCAATGGCTGGCGATCCCTCGGGAGAGCCTCTGGATCTTCTGATGTCCGCCACGAGCGCGGCCCGTCGCTCGCCTCCCGGACGTATGCTTTCGGGATGGCGCCGGCCCTGATGGAAGAAAAGCTTCGGCTCGACAAGTGGCTCTGGGCGGCGCGCTTCTTCAAGACGCGCGCGCTCGCCGCCGAAGAAATCGGCAAGGGCCGCGTCTTCGTCAACGGCCAGGCGGCCAAGGCTTCGCGCGAACTGCGAGAGGGCGATCGCATCGACCTGCGCCAGGCCGAGGTGATCCGGACCGTCGTCGTCCTCGCCCTGGTCCGCATGCGCGGGCCGGCGTCGGTGGCCCAGACCTGGTACGAGGAGACGTCCGAAAGCATCGAGCGTCGCCTCGCTGCGGCGGCGCGGCGCAAGGAACAGCCGGAGCCGGCGTCTGCGATCGACAGCGGCCGGCCGACCAAGCGCAATCGCCGCCAGTTGGCCGACTGGAATCGCTGGAGCGCGTCGGCCGACACCGATTGAGCGCGTTCGCCGACATCGAGACGAAAAAAGCCCCTTGAAAGACAAGGGGATGCGCCTCACGTCGGATGGATGACCGACGAGCACACCCTCCCGCCCCAAGGCGCCGCGACCGCCGACGCCTCTCACGCCCCGGGCGTTGCCCCAACGCCCGCAGCCAGCCCGGCCGACCTCGAAGCCCGCCACGCCGAGCTTTCCGACGCCTTCCTGCGTGCCAAGGCCGAAGCCGAGAACACGCGCCGTCGCGCCGAGGAAGAAGTCGTCAAGGCGCGCAAATACGCCGTCGAAGGCTTCGCCGAAAGCCTGCTGCCCGTGAAGGACAGCCTGGAAGCGGCGATCGCCATTCCTTCGGCCACGCCGGAGCAATTGCTCGAAGGCGTGCACGCCACGCTGCGTCAGTTGAGTGCGGCACTCGTGCGAAACAAGGTGCTGGAGATCAACCCGGCGCCGGCCACCAAGTTCGACCCGCATCAACACCAGGCGATCAGCGTGGTGCCGGCGCCTCAGGAGCCGAACACCGTCGTTGCCGTCTTGCAGAAGGGCTACCTGATCGCCGATCGCGTCCTGCGCCCGGCCCTCGTCACGGTGAGCGCAGCGGGCTGACGCCTCGCTTGAAAAACGCCCCGGCTATCCGCAACTCGACCCCATTCGAATTCAATCTCTGGAGAAGAACATGGCAAAGATCATCGGCATCGACCTGGGCACGACCAACTCGTGTGTCGCCATCATGGAAGGCAACACCACCAAGGTGATCGAGAACAGCGAAGGTGCGCGCACCACGCCGTCGATCATTGCCTACCAGGACGGCGGCGAGATCCTCGTCGGCGCTTCGGCCAAGCGCCAGGCCGTGACCAACGCGAAGAACACGATCTACGCGGTGAAGCGCCTGATCGGCCGCAAATTCGCCGAGAAGGAAGTGCAGAAGGACATCGGCCTGATGCCTTACAAGATCGTCGCCGCCGACAACGGCGACGCCTGGGTCGAGGTGCGTGGCGAAAAGCTCGCGCCGCAACAGATCAGCGCCGAGATCCTGCGCAAGATGAAGAAGACCGCCGAGGACTATCTCGGCGAGAAGGTCACCGACGCGGTCATCACCGTGCCCGCGTACTTCAACGACGCGCAGCGCCAGGCGACGAAGGACGCTGGCCGCATCGCCGGTCTCGAAGTCAAGCGCATCATCAACGAGCCGAC
>JBBRLS010000063.1:0-19771 GCA_038231215.1 Burkholderiales bacterium
ACGCCGCGCTTGCCGAAGCCGCCGGGCACGAGGATGGCGTCGAAGCGCCCGAGGTTGCCGACGTTCGACGCCGTCAGGTCCTCGGAGTCGATCGACTCGACCTTGACCCGCGCGTGGTTGTGGATGCCGGCGTGGCGCAGCGCCTCGATCAGCGACTTGTACGAGTCGGAGAGGTCGACGTACTTGCCGCACATCGCGATCGTGACCTCGTGCTGCGGGTGCTCGACCTCGTCGACCAGCTTGTCCCACCGTGCCAGGTTGGCCGGCTTGGTATGCAGTTGCAGCTTGGCGCAGACCAGCTCGTCGAGGCCTTGCGCGTGCAGCATGCGCGGCACCTTGTAGATCGTGTCGACGTCCCACACCGAGATGACGCCGAACTCGTGCACGTTGGCGAACAGCGAGATCTTGGCGCGCTCCTCGTCGGGGATGGGCCGGTCGGCGCGGCAGAGCAGGGCGTCGGGCATGATGCCGATCTCGCGCAGCTTCTGCACGCTGTGCTGCGTCGGCTTGGTCTTCAGCTCGCCGGCGGCCGGGATCCAGGGCACCAGCGTCAGGTGCAGGAACGCGCAGTTGCCCGGGCCCATCTTCAGGCTCATCTGGCGCACCGCTTCGAGGAAGGGCAGCGACTCGATGTCGCCGACCGTGCCGCCGATCTCGACGATGGCGACGTCGACCTCGCTTCCCGGATCAGGACAGGCGCCGCGCCGCACGAAGTCCTGGATCTCGTTGGTGACGTGCGGGATCACCTGCACCGTCTTGCCGAGGTAGTCGCCGCGGCGCTCCTTCTCGAGCACGCTCTTGTAGATCTGGCCGGTCGTGAAGTTGTTGGTGCGCTTCATCCGCGTCGTGATGAAGCGCTCGTAGTGACCGAGGTCGAGGTCGGTCTCGGCGCCGTCGTCGGTGACGAAGACCTCGCCGTGCTGGAACGGCGACATGGTGCCCGGATCGACGTTGAGGTACGGATCCAGCTTGACGAGGGTGACTTTGAGGCCCCGCGATTCGAGGATCGCGGCGAGGGACGCAGAAGCGATGCCCTTGCCCAGCGAGGACACCACACCGCCGGTGACGAAGACGAACTTGGTCATTGCGATCGGCATGCGCGCCCGGCACTGAGGCCCACGGCGTCGGTCACGAATGCCCTGGTGGTAAAGCGCGATTATAGGCGTCGGGGCAGCCCGGCTCAGGGCGCGGGAACCCTCAGACGATCTTCTCTTCCGGCTGCGTGATCTTGCGCATCGACTCGTAGCGCGCCGAAGGCACGAGCAGCGGCGATACCGCCACACCGCCGCCATCCCATTGCGGGTCGTCGATCGATTCGAAAACCTCGCGGAGCTTTTCGCCCCAGCTGTTGCGGATCATCTGAAAGTAGGGATTTCGGTCGTCGATGCAGACGATCTGCGAGCTCTGCAGGCGCCCGGCCTCGTAGAGCACGAGGTCGAGCGGCAGGCCGACCGAGAGGTTCGACTTCAGCGTCGAGTCCATCGACACGAGCACGCACTTGGCCGCTTCGTCGAGCGGCGTCGACGGCCGCATCATGCGGTCGAGCACCGGCTTGCCGTACTTCGATTCGCCGATCTGGAAGAAGCAGGTCTCGCGCGTCGCCTCGATGAAGTTGCCCGCCGAGTAGACGAGAAACAGACGCATCGCCTCGTCGCCGATCTGGCCGCCGAAGATCATCGAGGCGTTGAAGTCGAGGCCGGCCTTCTGCAGCGCTTCGCCATCCTGGTCGTGGATGCGGCGCACCGCGGCGCCGAGCACGCGGGCGGCGTCGAACATGCTGGTCGCGTTCCAGATCGTGATCGGCGGCTTGTCGCCGTCTTCGATCCGCTCGATCTGCAGGATCTCGCGCACCTGCTGCGAGATCGAGAGGTTGCCGGCCGAGAGCATGACCATGAAGCGGTCGCCGGGCCGCTCGTAGATCATCATCTTGCGAAAGGTGCTGATCTGGTCGAGGCCGGCATTGGTGCGCGAGTCGGAGAGGAAGACGAGGCCGGCGTCGAGCTTGACCGCTACGCAGTAAGTCATGGGGTGTCCTTGTCCGTCGTCCTCAAGGTCTTGAGGCGATAGAGCGCGGCTAGCGCTTCACGAGGGGTGAGCATATCGGGGTCCAGCGCGCGCCACGCCGCGTCGAACGGGGAATCTTCCACGGTGGACGTTGCGCCGATCGGCGAAGCCGCCGCCGAGAACAGGTCGCTCTGCGGTTGCCGCGCCACGCGCTCGGCCTCCAGGCTCTCGAGCGTGGCGCGCGCCTGGCGCAGCAGCGCTGCCGGCATGCCGGCGAGCCGCGCCACCTGCACGCCGTAGCTGCGGCTCGCCGGGCCGGGCTCGATCTCGTGCAGGAAGGCGATCGCCTCGCCTGTCTCGACGGCGGCGACGTGGACGTTGATCGCCCGCTCGTGCTTCGCCGGGAAGTCGGTGAGCTCGAAGTAGTGCGTCGCGAACAGCGTGAACGAGCGGTTCCTTTCGTGCAGGTGATGCGCGATGGCGCCCGCCAGGGCCAGGCCGTCGAAGGTCGAGGTGCCGCGCCCGACCTCGTCCATCAGCACCAGCGAGTGCTCGGTCGCGGTGTGGACGATGGCCGCGGCTTCCGTCATCTCGACCATGAAGGTCGATTGCGCGTTGGCCAGGTCGTCGGCGGCGCCGATGCGGGTGTGGATCGCGTCGATAGGACCGAGCCGGCACGCCGCCGCCGGCACGTACGAGCCGATCGAGGCGAGCAGCACGATCAGAGCGACCTGGCGCATGAAAGTGCTCTTGCCGCCCATGTTCGGGCCGGTGATGACGAGCATGCGGCGCTTCGCGTCGAGCCGGCAGTCGTTGGCCATGAAGCTCTGGCCGCGCTCCTGCAGGCGCGCCTCGACGACCGGATGACGGCCGCGCTCGATCTCGATGCAGGGCTCGCGCACGAACTGCGGCCGGCACCAGTCGGCGCGCCGCGCGCACTCGGCCAGCGCCGCGATCGCGTCGAGGGTGGCCAGCGAGCGCGCCACCGCCGAGAGCGGCTCGAGCTCGGCGGCGAGCGCATCGAGAAGGGCGTCGTAAAGATGCTTCTCTCGCGCCAGTGAGCGCTCGCCGGCCGACAGCGCCTTGTCCTCGAAGGCCTTCAGCTCGGGCGTGATGAAGCGCTCGGCGTTCTTCATCGTCTGCCGGCGCCGGTAGTCTGCCGGGACCTTGTCGGCCTGGCCTTGCGAGACCTCGATGAAGAAGCCGTGCACGCGGTTGAACTGGACGCGAAGGTTGGCGATGCCGCTGCGCTTGCGCTCGCGCGCTTCGAGCTCGAGCAGGAAGGCGTCGCTGCCGCGGCCGATGGCGCGCAGCTCGTCGAGCTCGGCGTCGTGGCCGGGCGCGATGACGCCGCCGTCGCGGAGCAAGGCCGCGGGTTCCTCGGCCAAGGCGCTGATCAGCAGCGCGGCGATGTGGACGGGTGGCGAGAGCGCTTCGGCGCACATCGCCAGCAGCAGCGAGCCTTCGGTCGGGACGGCGGCGCGCACGCGCGGCAAGGCGAGCAGCGTCGCACGCAGGCCCGCCAGCTCGCGCGGGCGGGCTTGGCGCAAGGCGATGCGCGCGGTGATGCGCTCGACGTCGGCCAGGTGTCGCAGCGATTCGCGCAGCACTTCGAGCCCGTTCGCTTGCAACGCAGCGATCGCCTCGTGACGCTGGCTGGCGACCTGCCGGTCGCGGCGCGGCTGCGTCAGCCAGGCGCGCAGCGCGCGGCTGCCCATTCCGGTGGCGCAACCGTCGATCGTCGAAAGCAGCGTCGGCGCGTCCTGGCCGCGCAAGGTGCGTGTCAGCTCGAGGTTGCGCTGCGTCGTCGGCGGCAGGTCGATGAGCTCGCTGGCGCGCTGTACCGTCAGTCGCTGCACGTGGGCGAGCGCGCGGCCCTGCGTGTGCTCGGCATAGCTGAGCAACGCGGCAGCGGCGGCATGGGCGTGCGTCAGCGTCTCGGCACCGAAGCCGGCGAGCGAGGCGACCTTGAGCTGCGCGAGGAGCTTGCGCGCGCCGAGCGCAGCGTCGAACTGCCATGAAGGCCTTCGCGTGATCGTCGTCGCGCCTGGCTCGTACGAGCCTTCGGGCAGGTCGTCGGCCACTAACACCTCGGCCGGCGCGAGACGCGCGATCCAGCCCGGCAGCTCGGCCTCGCTGCATTCCGAGAGGCCGATCTCGCCGTTCGAGAGCGCCGTCCAGGCCAGGCCGAAACGGCGCGGCCCGGCGGCTACGGCGAGCAGCAGCGCGTCGCTCCTGTCCGCGAGCAGGTCGCTCTCGGTCAACGTTCCTGGCGTGACGATGCGCACCACCTTGCGCTCGACCGGCCCCTTCGTTGCGCCGACTTCACCGACCTGCTCGCAGATCGCCACCGACTCGCCGAGCTTGACGAGCTTCGCGAGGTAGCCCTCGACCGCATGGACCGGAACGCCGGCCATCGGAATCGGTACGCCGTTGCTCGCGCCGCGCGCCGTCAGCGTGATGTCGAGCAGGCGCGCCGCCTTCTTCGCGTCGTCGAGAAAGAGCTCGTAGAAGTCGCCCATCCGGTAGAAGAGCAGCGTCTCGGGATGGTCGGACTTGATGCGCAGGTACTGCGCCATCATCGGCGTGTGCGCCGAGATGTCCGATTTCCGCTCTTCGGCGGCTTTGCCCCCAGTTGTCACGCCGTGCTCCAGCAGCCCGGATGGCCGCCCGGAGATGCTACAGACCGGCGCGTGGGCGGTGTCCACGTGTGCCCGTCTTGACGCCGCCGACGATGTCGGCGCACATTGATATCGAAAATCGCGGGCATTCCGCTCGTGCGACACGCAGGTTGCCATGACCGACTCCACCCAGACCGCCGCGCTCCGGACCGACGCGAGCTACCCGAGCCTGCGCGACCGCGCCGTCTTCGTCACCGGCGGCGCGACCGGCATCGGCGCGAGCATCGTCTCGGCCTTCGCCGCGCAGGGCGCGCGCGTCGCCTTCATCGACGTCGCCGAAGAAGCGAGCCGCGGCCTGGCCAGCGAGATCGGCGCGGCGGGCCACGCGCCGCCGTGGTGGAAGGTGTGCGACGTGCGCGATATCGCCGCCTTGCAGGCCGCCATCGTCGAAGCGAGCGCCGAGCTCGGCGACTTTGCCGTACTCGTCAACAACGTTGCCAGCGACGACCGGCACAGCCTCGACGAGGTGACGCCCGCCTACTACGACGAGCGCATCGCCATCAACCAGCGCCCTGCGCTGTTCTCCATCCAGGCGGTGCTGCCGGGCATGAAGCGGCTCGGCTTCGGCTCGATCGTCAACCTCGGCTCGATCAGCTGGCAAGCCAAGCAGGGCGGCTTTCCTTGCTATGCGATCGCCAAGTCGTCGGTCAACGGCCTGACGCGCGGCCTCGCCGCCAACCTCGGCAAGGAGCGCATCCGCATCAACACCGTCACGCCGGGCTGGGTCATGACCGAGCGGCAGATCCGGCTCTGGCTCGACGCCGAGGGCGAGCGCGAGTTGCAGCGCAACCAGTGCCTGCCCGATCGCGTGCAGCCGATCGACATCGCCCGCATGGTGCTGTTCCTCGCTTCCGACGACGCGGCGATGTGCACGGCCCAGGAATTCAAGGTCGACGCCGGCTGGACCTGATCGCGACAAGCGGGTCGCAAAGGCCCCGCCGTACCTACGCGGCAGGTGTCGCGCCTTCTGCGGCGAGCGGGGCGAGACTCGAGTAAGGCGACAGCATCTGCACGAGCTGACCGTAGATCTTGGGGCAACCTGCGACGACCTCGCGGCGGTGCAGGAAGTCGGCCTCGCCGCTGAAGTTGCCGACCAGGCCGCCGGCCTCGGTGACGAGCAGCGATCCCGCAGCGACGTCCCAGGGCGAGAGGCCCGTCTCGAAGAAGCCGTCGTACCAGCCGGCGGCGACATAGCAGAGGTCGAGCGCCGCAGCGCCGGGTCGTCGCACGCCGGCACAGCTCTTCATCACCGTCTCGAACATGCGCAGGTAGCGGCCGAAGTCGTCGCCCTTTCGGAACGGAAAGCCGGTGCCGATCAGCGCCTCGGCGATGCGCGTGCGCTTGGAGACGCGCAGCCGCTTGTCGTTGAGAAAGGCGCCGCGGCCCTTGCTGGCATAGAACAGGTCGTTGCGCGCCGGGTCGTAGACGACGGCTTGCTGCATCTGGCCGCGAAACGACAAGCCGATCGAGACCGCGTAGGTCGGCAGGCCGTGGATGAAGTTGGTCGTGCCGTCGAGCGGGTCGATGATCCAGACGTATTCGCTGTCGCGCGCGCCGCGCGTCGAGCCCGACTCCTCGGCGAGGATGCCGTGGCCGGGATAGGCGCCGAGCAGCACGTCGATGATCGCCGCCTCGGCGGCGTGGTCGACCTCGGTGACGAAGTCGTTCGGCGCCTTGGTGTTGACCTGCAGCCGGTCGAGGTCGAGCGAGGCCCGGTTGATGATCGCCCCGGCGGCACGCGCCGCCTTGATGGCGATGTTGAGCATGGGGTGCAGCGCTTGCGACATGGTGGGTTCGGTGGGGTGGCGAGGCGCAAGGAGGCGGCTCGCCGCAGCGCGGCTGCAAAATGAACGAGTGCGAATTTTAACGGCGAGATGAACACGGACCCGACGCGCTTCGTCCTGGTCGGCACCAGCCACGCCGGCAACGTCGGCGCGGCCGCGCGCGCGCTCAAGGTCATGGGCTTCAGCGACCTCGTCCTCGTCGCGCCGCGCTGGGACGACGTGCTGCAGCGCGAGGAGGCGATCGCGATGGCGAGCGGTGCCACCGACATCCTTGCGTCGGCGCGGGTCGTCGCGACGCTGGGCGAGGCGCTCGACGGCATTACCTACACCTGTGCCACGGCCATGACGCCGCGCGACTTCGGCCCGCCGACCTTCGCGCCGCGCGCGCTCTTCGGCGAGCTCGCCGCAGGCTCGCATCGCGTGGCCTTCGTCTTCGGATCCGAGCGATTCGGCCTCTCCAACGACGATCTCTACACCTGCCACGCCTGCCTGTCGATCCCCACCGATCCGCGCTACGGCTCGCTCAACCTCGCGCAGGCGGTGCAGCTCATCGCCTACGACTGGCGCGAGGCGCAGGGCGGCTTTCCCGTCACCCCGCGCGCGCTCGAGGGCATCGCCGCCGACGCCACCGCCGTGCGCGGCCTCGTCGCGCACTGGCAGGAATCGCTGACCGCGCTCGGCTTTCTCGATCCGAAGGCGCCGCGCAAGCTGGTGTCGAGGCTGCATCGGCTGGCCAATCGCGCCGGCCTCACCGTCGAGGAGGTGCAGATCCTGCGCGGCATCGCCCGAGCAATCGACGAGCGTTCCCGATAGACTGTCCTGCCCCATCACCCTTCTGCGAATCCGTCATGTTCTCCCGCCTGCGCGAAGACATCGCCTGCATCCGCGAGCGCGACCCGGCTGCCCGGTCGTCGTGGGAGGTGCTGACGTGTTATCCGGGTCTGCACGCAATCGTCATGCATCGCTGGGCTGCATGGTGGTTGCGGCACGGTTTTCACTGGATGGCGCGGTGGATCTCGCACATGGCGCGCTTTTTCACCGGCATCGAGATTCATCCGGGCGCGAAGGTCGGCCGGCGCGTCTTCATCGATCACGGCATGGGCGTCGTCGTCGGCGAGACCGCGGAGATCGGCGACGACTGCAGCATCTATCAAGGCGTGACACTCGGCGGCACGTCGCTTGTCAAAGGCGCCAAGCGGCATCCGACCCTGGGCCGCGGCGTCATCGTCGGCGCCAATTCGCAGGTAATCGGCGGCTTCACCGTCGGCGACGGTGCGCGGGTCGGCTCTGGCGCGGTCGTTATGAAGCCGGTGCCTCCGGGCGCGACGGCGGTCGGCAACCCGGCGCGCATCATCCAGGCCGAGGCCGACGCGACGCGCGAGGCGTCGGCGGCGAAGATGGGGTTCTCGGCCTACGGCATCACCCAGGGCGACGATCCGGTGTCGCAGGCGATGAAGGGGCTGATCGACAACGCCTCGGGCCACGAGCACCAGATCGCCTTGCTCTGGCAGGCGATCGAGAAGCTGTCGGCGCGTTCGCGGGAGCTTCCTTCCGAGGATTGCGTTCCCGGCGAAGCGCACACGACCGAGAACTTCGACGCTGAGCGGCTCAACCGCCTGGTGAAATAGGCGCTGCTCGGATCGCGGACTTCGGGCGAAAGGCCTTGCAGACCGCGTCGTCGGTCTCGAGGTACGGCCCGCCGATCAGGTCGATGCAGTAAGGCACCGCAGCAAAGATGCCCGGCACGGGCGGCGTCGCGTCGCGCATGCCTTCGAGCGTCTCGGCGATCGCCTTGGGTTGCCCTGGCAGGTTGACGACGAGCGCCTTGCCGCGGATCACCGCGACCTGGCGCGAAAGGATCGCCGTCGGCACGAAGGCCAGGCTGATGCGCCGCATCTGCTCGCCGAAGCCCGGCATCTCCCTGGTCGCGATGGCGAGCGTCGCCTCGGGCGTGACGTCGCGCGGCGCCGGGCCGGTGCCGCCGGTGGTCAGCACGAGGTCGCAGCCGGTGGTGTCGACCAGCTCGCAGAGCGTCGCCGAGATCGTCGCCTGCTCGTCGGGGATCAGGCGCGTCTGCCAGTCGATCGGGTTCAGCAGCGCCCGGCCCAGCCAGTCGCGCAAGGCAGGAATGCCCTTGTCCTCGTAGACGCCGGTCGAGGCGCGATCGCTGATCGAGACGAGGCCGATGCGCACGGCGTCGCGCTTCGCGATCGGTTGCGTCACATCAGGCATCGCTCTGCTCCTGCGCCCGGATGAACTGGAAAAGCTCGCGAAACGCGCGGCCGCTGCGCTGCTCGGGCGCGAGCGATGCGTCCTTGCGCGCGTTGCGGACGAGGGCGCGCAGGCGCTGCGTGTCGACGCCCGGATGGTCGGTCGCGAAGCGTGTCGCCGCGCCGTCTTCGGCGATCAGCTCGGCGCGCCATCGTTCCGCCTGGTGCAGGGCCAGCGAGTCTTGCGCGCGGCCCAGCTCGAGCTCGTTGACGGCATGACGCAAGGGCTCGACGTCGGCCGAGCGCATGAGTTTGCCGATCAACTGCATCTGCCGGCGTCGCGCTTCATGGGTGCGAATGCGCCGGTACGCACCGATCGCGTCGAGCAGGGGTTCGGCGAGGCCTAGGCTGGCGAGGTTCGCATCGGAGAGCTCCACCAGCGCGGCGCCCAACGATTGCAACTCGTGCGACGCTTCCTTGCGACGAGTCTTGCTCGGCCGTTGCAGGCGCAGCAGGTTCTCGTTCGATGCGGCGTCTTCGCCGGCGGAGGAGGAGGGGTCGGGGCGGGTTCGCACGACGGCGCGAGGGCACTGGGGAGGTCGTCGTTATGATAGCCGCCGCCTCTTGCCCGGCCCGCGTGCGCGCCGCGGCTGCAACCAACGCCTCCATGCCTTCCCGATCTTCCGCCCGCTCTCTGTCTCCCTCCGACTTCGCCTACTCACGCGAGCGCTTTCGCGAGCTCACCGAAAGCGTCCTGGCCACCGCGCGCGTGCTTGGTGCCAGCGACGCCGTCGCCGAGGTCTCGGAAGGCGTCGGCCTCTCGGTTTCGGTGCGCAAGGGCGAGACCGAGAACGTCGAGCGCAATCGCGACAAGTCGATCAGCGTCACGGTCTACGCGGGCCAGCGTCGCGGCAACGCGAGCTCGTCCGACTTCTCGCCGGCCGCGCTCGAGCAGACGGTGCGTGCCGCCTACGACATCGCCCGCTTCACCGCCGAAGACACCGCTGCCGGGCTGCCCGATGCCGACGACCTGGCCACGGGCTCGTCGGCCGACCGCGACCTCGACCTCTTCCATCCTTGGTCGATCGACGCCGAAGCGGCGATCGTCATCGCCAAGAAATGCGAAGCCGCGGCCTTGAGCGTCGACCGCCGCATCACCAACTCCGAGGGCGCCGGCGTGTCGGCGCAGCAGTCGCACTTCTACGCCGCCAACACGCGCGGCTTCGGCGCCGGCTACGCGAGCTCGCGCCACTCGATCTCGGTGGCACCGATCGCCTCGCTGCCGAAGAAGGGCGGCGACGACATGCAGCGCGACGCCTGGTACAGCTCGATGCGCTCTGCAAGCGAGCTTGCCGCGCCGGCCGCAGTGGGCCGCTACGCCGCCGAGCGCGCACTCTCGCGCCTGGACTCGCGCAAGATCAAGACCTGCGAAGTCCCGGTGCTCTACGAATCGTCGCTTGCCTCGGGCCTGCTCGGCGCCTACGTGCAGGCGACCAGCGGCGGCTCGCTCTATCGCAAGTCGTCGTTCCTCGAAGGCTGCCTCGGCACGGCCGTGCTCGCGGATCACCTCGACGTGCGCGAGGATCCGCACGTGCAACGCGGCAAGGGCAGCGCCCCCTTCGACGACGAAGGCGTGGCGACGAAACGGCGCGACATCGTCACCGCCGGCGTCGTCGAGACCTATTTCCTGTCGAGCTACTCGGCACGCAAGCTCGGCATGAAGACGACCGGCCACGCCGGCGGCTCGCACAACCTGGTGCTCGCCTCGCGTCGCACCACGCCCGGCGACGATCTTGTCGCGATGCTGAAGAAGCTGGGTCGCGGTCTCTTCGTGATCGAACTGATGGGGCAGGGCGTCAACCCCGTCACCGGCGACTATTCGCGCGGCGCGGCCGGCTTCTGGGTCGAGGGCGGCGAGATCGCCTACCCGGTACACGAGATCACGATCGCCGGCAATCTGCGCCAGATGTTCAAGCAGATCGTCGCGGTCGGCGCTGACATCTACACGACCGGCAGCAAGACGACCGGCTCGGTCCTTGTCGAACGCATGAAGATCGCGGGCGCGTAGCGTTCGCACGGGTAAATCCCGGTCGATGCGGCAAAGCCCGCTTCCTAGAATCCCCGCGACTGAAGACACCCCATTCCCAGGAGACACAGCCATGCAGCGTCGTTCATTCATCCGCAAGACCGGTCTGGCGGGCGTCATTGCCGCCGGTGCGGCGCCAGCCGTCGTCAACGCCCAGGCCAACATCCGCTGGCGGCTCGCATCGAGCTTCCCGCGCTCGCTCGACACCATCTTCGGCGCCGCCGAGGTGTTCGCCAAGAAGGTCAGCGACATGACCGGCGGCAAGTTCCAGATCTCGACCCATGCGGCCGGCGAGCTGATGCCGGCGTTCGGAGTGGTCGACGGCGTGCAGAACGCGACCGTCGAGATCGCTCATACCGCGGCCTATTACTTTTTCGGCAAGGACGAGTGCTTCGCGCTCGGCTGCGCCATTCCGTTCGGGCTCAATTCGCGGCAGATGACGGCATGGATGTACGACGGCAACGGCCTGACGCTGATGCGCGACTTCTACAAGGCCTACAACATCATCAACTTCCCGGGCGGCAACACCGGCACGCAGATGGGTGGCTGGTATCGCAAGGAGATCAAGTCGATTGCCGACATCAAGGGCCTGAAAATGCGAATCGGCGGCTTCGCCGGCAAGGTGCTCGAGCGCATCGGCGGCGTTCCGCAGAACATCCCGGGCGGCGAGATCTACCAGGCGCTCGAGAAGGGAACGATCGACGCCGCCGAGTGGGTCGGCCCCTACGACGACCTGAAGCTCGGCTTCAACAAGGTCGCGCCGAACTACTACTACCCCGGCTGGTGGGAAGGCGGCCCGCAGCTCGACATCTTCGTCAACCAGAAGGCCTATGAAGGGCTGACCGGCGAGTACAAGGCGATCGTCGAATCGGCGGCGGCCTATGCCCACACGGAAATGCAGGCCAAGTACGACGCCAAGAACCCGGCTGCGCTTCGCCAGCTGGTCGCCGGCGGCACCAAGCTGTTCCGCTTCCCGAAGGACGTGATGGACACCGCCTTCAAGGAGTCGATGGGGCTGTACTCGGAACTGAGCGCGAAGAACGCCAACTGGAAGAAGATCTACGAAGACTTTTCGGCTTTCCGTCGCGAGCAGAACCTCTGGTTCCGCTTTGCCGAAGCCGGCTTCGACGACTTCATGCAGGCGCAAAAGCTCTGAGGGTCCGGCCGGCGTCTGCCAGCCTCGTCGACCGATCCCCGCCGGCGCAAGCCCGCGGGGTTTTTATTTGCCCGCGGTGGACTACTTCTTGGCGGCTTCTGCCGCCTGTTCGAGCGGGTCGCGTGACGCGGCGGCCGATGCCGCGGGCGCCGGGACGCTGGTCGCACCACTGGCACCGGTGGCAGGTCCGAACAAGGTGTTGGCGTCCATCTCGGTCTTTTCCTGGTTCGGCTGTACCTCGAGCTTGACGTTCGAAGTGTCGAGCGCCGCCGCCTTGCCGAGGCCGCCCGAGACCAGCCCCGGGAAGGCGATGATCAGGCCGACCATCAGCACCTGGATGAACACGAAGGGCACGGCGCCCCAGTAGATCTGCCCGGTCGTGACCTTGGCGATCGGCTTGCTCGTGACGCGGTCGGTGTAGTCGGTGGTCGGTGCGACGCTGCGCAGATAGAAGAGTGCAAAACCGAAGGGCGGGTGCATGAACGAGGTCTGCATGTTGACCGCCAGCAGCACGCCGAACCAGACGAGGTCGATGCCGAGCTTGTCGGCGACCGGGCCGATCAGCGGGATGACGATGAACGAGAGCTCGAAAAAGTCGAGGAAGAAGGCGAGGAAGAAGATCAGGAGGTTGACGACGATCAGAAAGCCGAGCTGCCCGCCGGGCAGGCTGGTCAGCAGGTGCTCGACCCATTTGGGACCGTCGACACCCTGGAAGGCGAGCGAGAAGACGGTCGAGCCGATCAGGATGAAGAGCACGAAGCACGAGAGCTTCATGGTCGAGTCCATCGCCTGGCGCAGCAACTTCATGTCGATGCGACGCCGGGCCAGGCCCATGACCAGCGCACCGGTCGCGCCCATCGCGCCGCCTTCGGTCGGCGTCGCAATGCCGAGGAAGATCGTGCCGAGGACGAGGAAGATCAGGGCGAGTGGCGGGATCAGCACAAAGGTGACGCGCTCGGCCATGCGCGAAAGCAGCCCCAGCTTCAGGTAGTGGTTGGCGAGCGAAAGCAGGAAGGCGATGCCGACGCCGACACACATCGATGTGACGATCAGCTCGTCGGTCGGCACCTCGGCGGGCCGCGACTTCGCAAACACGACAGCAAGCGCGACCGAGAGAAGGAAGAGCACGGTCAGCGAGCGAAGTCCCGCGCTGTCGTCGGGCTCGCGGATCGTGCGCGCTTCCTTGGGCAGGGCCGGCGCCCAGGACGGCCGCCAGAGGGCGACGCCGACGACATAGAGAAGGTAGAGGGCGGTCAGCGTGAAACCCGGAATGAAGGCACCCTTGTAGAGATCGCCGACGCTGCGGCCGAGCTGGTCGGCAAGCACGATGAGCACCAGCGACGGCGGAATGATCTGCGCCAGGGTGCCCGAGGCGGCGATGACGCCGCTGGCGACGCGACGGTCGTAGCCGTAGCGAAGCATGATGGGCAGCGAGATCAGGCCCATCGAGATGACCGACGCAGCGACGACGCCGGTCGTTGCCGCCAGCATCGCGCCGACCAGGATGACGGCGAATGCGAGACCGCCGCGCACCGGACCGAAGAGCTGGCCGATCGTGTCGAGCAGGTCTTCGGCCATACCCGAGCGCTCGAGGATCAGGCCCATGAAGGTGAAGAACGGGATCGCCAGCAGCGTCTCGTTCTGCATGATGCCGAAGATGCGCAGCGGCAGGGCCTGCATCAGCGAGGCCATGCCCGGCACGCCGATCTGGACGCCGACGAAGCCGAAGAACAGGCCGCAGGCGGCCAGCGAGAAGGCGACCGAATAGCCGAACAGCAGGAAGACGATCAGGCTCGCGAACATGATCGGCGCCATGTTCGCGGCGAGGAAGTCAATCATTGCCGGCCTTCCCGCGCAGCAGGCTTGCGGCACTGGGCTGTTGCTGCTGCAAGAGGAATTCGGCGAGCTCCTCCTCGGCGGTCTTCGCCTGCTTTCGTCGCGTCGGATCGTCGATGAGACCGCGCAGGAAGGCGAAGCGTTTGATCAGCTCGGAAATGCCCTGCGCGCCGAGCAGCAACATGCCGAGCGGCAGCAGTGCGAACACCGGCCAGCGGATCAGGCCGCCGGCGTTCGACGACATCTCGCCGCTCGTATAGGCACGCGAGACGAGCGGCCAGCTCAGGTCGATGACGACGACGACGAAGGGAAGAAGGAAAAAGCAGATGCCGACGATGTCGATCCAGATCTGCGTGCGCTTCGAGAAGCGGCCGAGAATGACGTCGATCCGCACATGGTCCTGGCGCATCAGCGTGTAGCCGGCGGCGAGCAGGAACACCGCCGAGAACAGATACCACTGGATTTCGAGAAGGGCGTTCGAGCTGTTGTTGAACAGCTTGCGCACGATGGCGTTGCCGGCGCTGATGAGAACGGCGGCGAGGACCAGCCAGGCGACCCAGCGGCCGACCCATTCGTTGAAGCGGTCGATCTGCCTTGAAAGCGCGAGCAGGGGCGTCACGGTGTCTCCTGAATGGAAGTTTCTTTTTGCGCGCACCGCTGCAAGTCAGAGGCGCTCGCGAAGCGCCGCCGATTCTAGGGATGCACTTTCGGCACCCTGATGCGTGTTTGCGCTAGGCGCCGACGGGCACCTGCGTCGGCCCGATCGAGCTCAGTGGCCGGTGGCGGCGTGCCAGAGCTTGCCCGAGCGCGTGCCCGAGCGGCAGAACGCCAGGACGGGCTTGGGCATCGAGCGGATGAGCTCGCCAAAGCGGGCAATCTCTTCGGCGCTCTGGAAGTTGGGAGCGACGGGGAGGTATGCGTATTCGAGTCCGACAGCGCGCGCCGCGGCCTCGACGCTCGCGTTCGTCGGCTGGCTGGGGCCGGCCTCGAAATCGGGCCGGTTGTTGATGACGCTGCGAAAGCCGGCGGCCCTGGCCTCGGCCATCGCCTCGGGGCCGAGTTGCGGCGCGACCGAGACGTCGGCGTCGAGGCGTTGCACGGTGAGCGTCATGGCGCAGGGCCTAGCGTGGCAGCGCGGCCTTGACGGCCGCCGATACGGCACCCATTTCGGCGCGGCCCATGAATCGCGCCTTCGCGGCGGCCATGACCTTGCCCATGTCGCCCGGGCCCGTGGCGCCGAGCTCGGCGACCATCGCCGCGACCTCGCTGGCGATCTCGGCGGCGTCCAGGCGCTGCGGCAGATAGCCTTCGAGCACGACCATCTCGGCCTGCTCCTTGTCGACCAGGTCCTGCCGGTTGCCCGCCGTGAACTGCGCGATCGAGTCCTTGCGCTGCTTCACCAGCTTGTCGACGATGGCGACCACAGCCGCGTCGTCGAGCTCGATGCGCTCGTCGACCTCGCGCTGCTTCAAGGCCGCGAGCAAGCCGCGGATGGTAAGCAGGCGCGGCGCGTCCTTGGCCCGCATGGCGGTCTTCATGTCGTCGGTGATGCGGTCCTTGAGGCTCATGGCGGTGCTCGGCAAAGAAAGGGAGCGGGCCAAACGACGAAGCCCGCGGATCGCGGGCTTCGGTTCGACCGCGCGGGGCGGATCAGAAGAGCTTTTTCGGGAGCTGCATGCTGCGCACGCGCTTGAAGTGTCGCTTGACCGCGGCCGCCTTCTTGCGCTTGCGCTCGGCGGTGGGCTTTTCGTAGAACTCGCGGGCGCGCAGATCGGTCAGGAGGCCGAGCTTCTCGATCGTGCGCTTGAACCGGCGGAGCGCGACGTCGAACGGCTCGTTTTCCTTGACACGGACGGTGGTCATGTAGCAGCTGGAAAAAAGAAGAGGATATCGATTATAGCCCGGCGTTTGCGCCCGAGTAAACCGACGCTATGGCGCGGCGCTGGTGACCAGTGCGGTGCCCATGCTGCGGGCACAGGCGGCGGCGCTGGCCCAGGCCCACTGGAAGTTGTAGCCGCCGAGCCAGCCGGTCACGTCGACCACCTCGCCGATGAAGTACAGACCAGCGACTCGGCGGCTTTCGCCGCTGCGCGAATCGAGCTCGCGCGTGTCGACGCCGCCGGCCGTGACCTCGGCCTTGCGATAGCCCTCGCTGCCGGCGGGCACGACCTGCCACCGCTTCAGGCCGGTCGCCAAGGCGACCAGATCCTGATCGCGCGTGTCTGCCACTCGACGATCGGCCAGCTTCGGCGTGGCGTGCAGCCAGGCCTCGACGAGGCGGCGCGGCAGGTGCTCGGCGAGCAAGGCGCCGACGCGTCCGCCGGCAACTGCCTTGGCGTCGAGCAGAATCTTGCTCAGGTCGATGCCCGGGGCGAGGTCGATGACGATGCTCTCGCCGGGCCGCCAGAAGGTCGAGATCTGCAGGGCCGCCGGCCCGCTCAGGCCGCGATGCGTGAAGAGCAGGTCCTCGTCGAAGTGCGCCGTCGGTCTCGGCGACGCGGACTCGATTCGCACTGGAAGCGAGACACCGGACAGTCCCTCGAAGGGCTGCCAACGCGCGCCCGAGCAGACCAGCGGCACGAGCGCGGGGCGCGTCTCGACGATGGCGTGGTCGAACTGGCGGGCCAGCGAATAGCCCCAGTCGCTGGCGCCGATCTTCGGGATCGAGAGGCCGCCCGTGGCGACGACGAGGCGCTTCGCGGTGACCGGCCCGCGCGAGGTCGCGAGGCGAAATTCGCCGGCTTCGAGCGCGACGTTGTCGACGCTGCACGGCTGCCAGCGCTGCACACTACCAGCGGCACACTCGTCGAGCAGCATGTCGACGATGCGCGCGCTCGAGTCGTCGCAGAAAAGCTGCCCCTTGTGCTTCTCGTGCCAGGCGATGCCGTGCTTCTCGACGAGAGCGATGAAGTCGCGCGGCGTGAAGCGGGCGAGCGCCGAGCGGCAGAAGTCGGGATTGGCCGAGTCGAAGTTGGCCGGCGTCGTGTCGACGTTCGTGAAATTGCATCGTCCGCCGCCCGAGATGCGGATCTTCTCCGCGACCTTGGCGGCGTGATCGATGAGAAGGACGCGAAGGCCGAGCTGTCCGGCCATGCCGGCGCAGTGCAGGCCCGCCGCGCCGGCGCCGACGACTGCGACGTCGAAGCTGGGCAGCAGCGTCGCGATCAGCTCCCCTTCCAGCGGAACGGGAAGGCGAGCTGCTTGAGAAAGCCGTTCGGCACGTAGTCGCCGACCACGCCGTAGCCGTCGGGCCAGGTGCGATCGGCCCTGTGCGCCGTGCCGAAGGCGTAGTCGATGAAGGCGAAGTGCGCCGCGTAGTTGCGGTCGATGCCCTCGGCGTCGGCCGAGTGATGCCAGTGATGGAAGTTGGGCGTGACGACGACGTAGCGCAGCGGCCCGAGGCGCACGCTCACGTTGGCGTGGTTGAACACCGCCTGGAAGCCGACGATGACGATGTAGGTGTCGATCACTTCCTTGGAAAAGCCGAGCACGAAGATCGGCGCCAGCACCAGCGTGCGCGTCAGGATCAGCTCGAGGATGTGCTGGCGCGAGCCGGCCAGCCAGTCCATGCTCTTCACGCTGTGGTGCACCGCGTGCAGCCGCCACAGTGCCGGCACCTCGTGGTAGCCGCGGTGCGTCCAGTACTGCACCAGGTCGGCGACGAGGACGATCAGGAACAGGGCGACCGGAAACGGCAGGTCCTGCACCCAGGCGCGGATGCCGTCCTTGGCGGCCCAGCCGAACAGCTTGTGCACCAGCAGGTTGGTCGCCAGCAGCACGAAGCCGACGATCATGTGGTTGACGATGAAGTGGTGAAAGTCGGTCTGCCACTCCGGGCGGAACACCGGCTGCTCCTTGCGCAGCGCGAACAGCTTCTCGATGAAGACGAAGATCAGCGTCGAGCCGAGCAGGTCGAGGATGAACCAGTCGAGGCCGATGTACGGCGTGTTGTCGGCGAAGTCGTTGACCGGAACCTTGTGGCCGCCGAGCGCGAGGCTCAGGCCGATCAGGACGAACGCGGACAGCGCCAGCCAGCGCGAGCGGCTCATGACGATGTTGAAGAGCGCGAGCGCCCCCGAGAGCACGAGCGACCAGAACAGGAGCAGGCGCATCACGTCGACGTTGTACGACTTGCGCAACTCCGGCGTCGTCAGGTACTCGGGGAAGTGGAAGGCGAGCACGCCGAGGAAGCACAGGCTGGCGAGCCCGAAGGCGATCACCCCGGTGACCATTCCCTTGCCGGGCTTGAGCGCGCCGTGCGATTCGGTCAGGCGGTTGAGCTTGTCGATCGGCTGCGGGGCTTTCATGGGGCGTCTTTCGAGCAAGGGCCGGGGCGGCGCGGGCGAATTATGGTGCGGCGGGGGTGACCGCGGCCTCCCTCATGCGGAGGCTTTGCGCGTCTCGGGACGACCCTGCTCGGCGAGGGCGCGAACCAGGCAGTCGACCTGCGCCATCACTGCACCCGGCGCCGGCGCTGCACCGCTGACGATGGCCTGGATGTAGCTCGCCGTGGTCGGCGCGTCGCTGCTGGGCGGCAACACCGGCAGGCCGGTGACGACGCCCGCGTGCCCGGCGAGCGAGAGATCGGCGCGCAGTTGTCCGGCGAGGTAGACGTCCATCTTCTGCAGGCGCCGCGCGTCGGCGACCGGCTCGCCTTCGGTGCCGCGCATCAGCAAGGCGTCGGCGTTGGTTTCGGCGATGAACTCGGCGAGGCGTGTCCCGTACTCCGGATGTGTGTAGTTGACGACGCGCAGCGAGCGCTCTGCGCTGCAGCCGGCGAGCAACTTGGCGATCGTGTGCCCCGAGTTGCGCAGACCGACGACCTTGCGCACCTCGAGCAGCCGGGCCAACGGCGGGCAGAGCGTGGCGACGCAGATGAAGGCCGGCTCGCGCCGGCTCCAGGCGTCTTCGATCTCGCGCGCATTGCCGGCACAGGTGAGGCCGAGGTCGTGGAATATCTCGGCAGTGGTGACGCGCGCGGCTTCTTGCGCCGGGCCGTGCACGAGCACCTGCACGCCCTGGCGGGCGAGCAGCATGGCGAGCAGGGCGGTGAGGTTGGGAATGCGTCGCGAGCCGTTGTACGAGGGCAGGATGACGGTCGGTCGATCGGTACGGATGGCGATGCAGCGCTTGTTCGCCGCGGCGAGAAAGCCGATCAGTTCGGCCACCGATTCGCCCTTGATGCGCATCGCCAGGGCAAAGGCGCCGATCTCGAGATCGGTGACGCTCTGGTCGAGCACCTGCGTCATCAGGTCTTGCGCGTCTTCCCGATTCAACGAGCGCGCGCCTTCGCGGCCGCGGCCGATCTCCCGGATGTAGCGGGCGATGCTCATGGGTTGCTGTCTCCGCGCCGGCCTTCGCAATTTCCGGGCCGCCGCGCGCTCGCGGGCGGGCTCAGTCGAGCAGGCGCGTGACTTCCTTCCACTCCTCGGCGCTCACCGGGGTGATGGAGAGCCGATTGCCCTTCTGCAGCATGCGCATCGTCGCCAGTGAGGGCGTCGCGCGCATCTCGGGCAGGCCGAGCAGGCGGGTCTTCTTCAGCAGGCGTACGTCGACGTTCATCCAGCGCGGCTTCTCGGGCCGCGACTTCTCGTCGTAATAGTGGCTCTTCGGATCGAACTGGGTGGCGTCGGGATAGGCTTTCGACGCGACCTTCGCAAGACCGACGACGCCCGGTTCCGGACACGAGGAGTGGTAGAAGAGGACGCCGTCGCCCACTTCCATGTCCTTGGCCATGAAGTTGCGCGCCTGGAAGTTGCGGACGCCGTACCAGGGCACGGTCTTCTTCGGCATCGCCGCGACGTCGTCGACCGAGACGTCGCTCGGCTCGCTCTTCATCAACCAGTAGCGCATGGGCGGTCAGGCAAGCATGTAAGGTGTCCGCCGCGCACCGTGAACCGCATTCCTGAACCCAGGCAGTTCAGGTGGGCGAGGTCAGCCCGGCTTCGGGTTCATCTGACGCGAGACGATCACGCCTGCCGGGCGATGTTCCAAGCCCTTGCTCTTGCGAGCAT
>JBBRLS010000064.1:0-19177 GCA_038231215.1 Burkholderiales bacterium
CGTCTTGCTGCGCGCCTTGCCGACGCGCAGGTCCGACGCCATCGCCATGATCGCGCCGGCGCCGGCGCAGACGCCGTCGATCGCGGCGATGATGGTCTGCGGGCAGACGCGCATCGCCTTGACCAGGTCGCCGGTCATGCGCGTGAACATCAGCAGCTCGGGCGCCTTCAGGCGCACCAGCGGGCCGATGATCTCGTGCACGTCGCCGCCCGAACAGAAGTTGCCGCCCGAGCCGGCGATGACAACGGCGTGCACGTCCGGCGCGTGGCGCATGCGCTCGAACAGGTCGCGCAACTCGGCGTACGAGTCGAAGGTGAGCGGGTTCTTGCGCTCGGGGCGCGTCAGCGTGATGCGGCCGACGCCGGCCTCGACGCTCCACGCGAAGTGCTTGGCCTGGTAGCCGGCGAGCGGCCGGTGGTTGCCGGATGCGAGCGCGGCGTCGACGCGCGGTGTGGCCTGATCGCTCATGGTCAAGCGTCCTCTGCGGCGTGTTGTTGTTCGTTTTGCACCAGCTGCACGCGCAGTCGGCCGAGCTGCGAGTAGAGCTGCTGGACGGTGCCGGCGTCGAGCCCTGAAAAGAGCTCGAGGATCCAGCCCTCGTGTTCGCGCGCCATGGTCTCGAAGTGGCGGCGGCCCTTGGGCGTGAGGCGCACGATCCAGGCACGCCGGTCGCCGGGACTGTTCTCGCGCACGACCGCGCCTTCTTTCTCGAGGTCGTCGGTCAGGCCGGTGACGTTGCCGCCGGTCACCATCAGATAGCGCGACAGCTCGCGCATCTTCATGCCGTCCTTGTAGCGGTAGAGCTGTGCCATGTAGTCGAAGCGGGCCAGCGAGATGTCGAAGCGATCACGCAGGCGCTTGCGGATCCCGGCCTCGATGTGCGTGGTGCTCGCCAGCATGCGCAGCCACAGACGCAGCGCCGCGTGGTCGCCGCGGCCGGCGCGCGCCTCGTGGCCGAGCTCCTGCGCGTCTTCGAGGAGGGTGTGCGACGGGTCGTTCTGTTTCATGTCAGTCACTCACCAAGCGCCGAATGGGCGTAGCTCATATGCCGAGCGCCTTGTTGGCTTGCTCGATCGCACTCAGACCCGCGCCTTGTGCCGCCATCTGCCGCTCGCGCTCGAGGTTGCGCTCGAGCTGCGTCTTTGCCGAACGGTATTGCTTGGGCCACTCGACGTCGGTGTAGCCGATGCGCGCCGACTCGAGCAGCGTCCACGACGGGTTGGCGAGGTGCGGTCGTGCGACGGCGCAGAGATCGGCGCGGCCGGCGGCGATGATGCTGTTGACGTGGTCGGCCTCGCTGATCGCGCCGACGGCGATCGTCGCGATGCCCGCTTCGTTGCGGATGCGGTCGGCGAACGGCGTCTGGTACATGCGTCCATAAACCGGCTTCTGCAGCTTGCTCACCTGGCCCGACGAGCAGTCGATGAGATCCGCGCCGGCCACCTTGAACGCCCGCGCGATCTCGACCGCGTCGTCGGGCGTGATGCCGCCCTCGACCCAGTCGTGCGCCGAGATGCGGACGGAGATCGGCAAGTCCTTCGGCCAGACCTCGCGCACCGCGTGAAAGACCTCGAGCGGATAGCGGAGGCGATTGGCGAGCGAGCCGCCGTACGCGTCGGTGCGCTGGTTGGTGAGCGGCGAGATGAACGACGAGAGCAGGTAGCCGTGCGCGCAGTGCAGCTCCAGCCAGTCGAAGCCGGCCTCGGCGGCGTATTGCGTGGAGCGCACGAAGTCGTCGCGCACGCGGTCCATGTCGGCGCGCGTCATCGCCGTCGACCAGTCGCTGGTGCCGTCGAGGTATTGCTGCGGCGAAGCCGAGATCAGCAGCCAGTTGCCCGATTCGAGCGGCAGGTCTTCGCCCTCCCACGGCACGCGCGTCGACCCCTTGGCGCCGGCGTGGCCGAGCTGCATCGCGATCTTCGCGTCGGTGTTGGCGTGCACGAAGTCGACGATGCGCTTCCAGGCGTCGCGCTGCGCCGTGTTCCACAGGCCGGGGCAGCCGGGCGTGATGCGCGCGTCGGCCGAGGGGCAGGTCATCTCGGCGAAGACCATGCCGGCGCCGCCCATCGCCCGCGCTCCGAGGTGCACGAGGTGAAAGTCGCCGGGCACGCCGTCGACGCAGGAGTACTGCGCCATCGGCGAGACGACGACGCGATTCTTCAGCGTCGTGCCGCGCAAGGTGAACGGCGTGAGCATGGGCGGGATCGAGCGCGCCGTCTGACTCCCTCTCCCGCCTGCGGGAGAGGGCGGGGGTGAGGGTGCAGCCGACGCGGCGCGATCACCCTCACCCCAACCCTCTCCCGCAAGCGGGAGAGGGGGTAGGAGAGAGTGGTCGGCGAGCCATGTCTCGTACTGCTCGACGTAGTCCTTGTCGCGCAGGCGCAGGTTCTCGTGGCTGATGCGCTGGCTGCGCGTGAGCAGCGAATAGGCGAACTGCTCGGGCGGCAGGTTGACGTAGCGGTCGACGTGCTCGAACCACTCGGTCGAGTTGCGCGCCGCGTTCTGGATCTTCAGCACCTCGATGCTGCGCACCGCTTCGTAGGCTTCGAGCGCGTTCGCCAGATCATGGGGCGTCTTGCCGACGCAGCGCGCCAGCTCGATCGAGTCTTCGAGCGCGAGCTTGGTGCCCGAGCCGATCGAGAAGTGCGCGGTGTGCGCGGCGTCGCCCATCAGCACGACCGGCGTCGCACCGTTCGCGCCGCCGCGATGCACCCAGTGCTGGCAGACGACGCGCGGAAAGCGGATCCACTGCGCCGAGCCGCGCAGGTGGCTGGCGTTCGACATCAGCGCGTGGCCATCGAGGTACTTGGCGAAGAGCTTCTCGCAGAAGGCGATCGCGTCTTCCTTTTCCATCGTCTCCAGGCCGGCAGCGCGCCACACGCGCTCGGGCGTCTCGACGATGAAGGTCGAGGTGTTGTCGTCGAAGCGGTAAGCGTGCGCCTGGAACCATCCCCACTCGGTCTCTTCGAAGGCGAAGGTGAAGGCCTCGAAGAGCTTGTTCGTGCCGAGCCAGACGAAGCGGCAGTCGCGCAGGTCGATGTCGGGCTTGTAGGTGGCGGCGTGCCTGGCGCGGATGCGGCTGTTGAGGCCGTCGCTGGCGATGATCAGGTCGGCGTCGTACTGCTCGTCGCCTTGCACGTCGGACTCGAAGCGAAGCTCGACGCCCAGATCCTCGCAACGCTTCTGCAGGATGTTGAGCAGGCGCTTGCGCCCGATGCCACAGAAGCCATGGCCGCCCGAGCGCACCTGGTGGCCGCGGATGTTGACCTCGATGTCGTCCCAGTGATTGAACGCGCCGAGGATCTCGGCCGCGCTTTCAGGGTCGGCTGCCTGCAAATTGCCGAGCGTCTGGTCGGAGAAGACGACGCCCCAGCCGAAGGTGTCGTAAGGCTTGTTGCGCTCGACGACGACGATCTCGTGCGACGGATCCTGGCGCTTCATCAACAGCGCGAAGTAGAGGCCGGACGGGCCGCCGCCGATGCAGACGATTTTCATGAGGCCTGAATAGTTGACTCGTAAAGCAGTTTAGCGGGCTGCGGCGTCTCTGGCAAGTGCTATCGATGTGCAGCGCCGACCGCCCACGTCTGCGCCACGGCCGGGCATCGCCTGCCGCGACGCTCGGCCAATTTACTTTAGAAGTAAAGCAGTGTAGCCTCGGTCGGCATGGGAGAACAGATCGCCCGGTCCAAGCGGCGTCCAGGATGAAGATCGCCGTGCTCGGCGGTGGCCACGGCTGCTACGCCGCCGCCGCCGACCTCGCCGAGGCGGGCCACGAGGTACGCCTCTGGCGCCGCGACGCGGTGGCGCTGGCCGAGGTCAGCGCGTCCGGCGCGGTCACGCTGGTCGACGAGCGCGGCCGCCGCGAGGTCGCCTTCACCCGTGCCACCGCCGACATCGGCAAGGCGATCGTCGGCGCCGAGCTGATCGTCCTGCCGACGCCGGCGCTCGCCCAGGCCGACATCGCCGCGGCGATGGCGCCGCACCTCGAAGATGGGCAGGTCGTGTTCCTGGCGCCCGGCACCTTCGGCAGCTTCGTCATGGCCCGCCTCGTCCGCACCCTCGGCTCGCGCGCCGACGTCGCCTGGGCCGAGACCGGCACTCTCCCCTGGCTGGCGCGCAAGCTCGGCCCGCGCGAAGTGCGCATCACGATCCGTGCCGTGCGCTTGCCGACCGGCGTCTACCCGGCACAGCGAAGCGATGCGGCGCTCGCCGTGATCGCGCGCGCCTTCCCCGCCGTGCACGCCTGCGGCGACGCGCTCTCCGGCGCGCTGATGAACGCCGGGCCGATCATCCACCCACCGCTCATCGTCATGAATGCGGCGCCGCTGCAGCACTTCGAGCGCTGGGACATCCATGCCGAAGGCACGCAGCCGGCGGTACGCGCGGTGACCGACCGGCTCGACCTCGAGCGCATCGCCGTGCGCGAGGCGCTGGGCTACGCTGCGCCGCACTACCCGCTCGCCGACCACTACGCCAACGACCGCTGGATGTACGGCGACGCGCACAGGAAGCTGGTCAGCTCGGGCGACTGGCGCGAGCACATCGACCTGTACACGCACCGCTACGTTGCCGAAGACACCGAGCTCGGCCTCGCCTTCCTCGCCTCGGTGGCGCGCTGGTGCGGCGTCGACGCGCCGCTGGCGCACGGCCTCCTCGCGGTGACCGGCGGCTTCCTCGGCCGCGACCTGCGCACCGGCCCGCGCACGCTCGAGGCGCTCGGCCTCGCCGGCCTCGACCGCACCGCCCTGCAGCGCCTGCTGCACGACGGCGAGTAGCTGCGCGCATGGCACGCTACGCCGCCTTCGGCGCCGGCCGCATGGGCCGCGGCATCGCCATCGCCTTCGCCTACGCCGGGCACGCCATCGCCTTGATCGACTCGCGCCGACGCGACGCCGTCGCGGCGGCGCGGCTGCGCACCGAAGGCTTCGCCGAGATCCGGCAGAGCCTGGGGATCCTGGCCCAGCTCGGCGCGATGGACGCTGCTTCCGTCGACACCATCGCCGGCCGCGTGCACTGGGTCGAAGCCGCCGACGCGCCGGCCGCGCTGGCCGTTGCCGACATGGTCTTCGAAGGCGTGCCCGAAACGGTGGAGGCGAAGCGCGAGGCGCTCGACGTGATCGGGCGCCACTGCCCGGCCGACGCCGTGATCACCTCGACGACGAGCAGCATCCTCGTCACCCAGCTCGCGCCGCTCGTGGCCCACCCCGAACGCTTTCTCAACCTGCACTGGCTGAACCCGGCCTACCTGATCCCGGTGGTCGAGCTGAGCACGCATCCGGGCACCAGCACCGACGCGATCGCGCGCACCCGCGCGGCGATGGAGGCGATCGGCAAGCTGCCGGTGGTCTGCGGCGTCGCCCCCGGCTACATCGTGCCGCGGCTGCAGGCGCTGGTCATGAACGAGGCCGCGCGGATGATCGAAGAAGGCGTTGCTACCGCCGAGGAGATCGACCGCGCGACGCGCTTCGGCCTGGGCTTGCGCTTCGCCGCGATCGGCGTCGTCGAGTTCATCGACTTCGGCGGCGCCGACATCCTGCACCATGCCAGCCGCGAGATGGCCGGCTCGATCGACGCGGTGCGCTATGCCGCGCCGCCGGTGATCGGCCGGATGATGGAAGAAGGCCGGCTCGGCCTGAAGACCGGCGAAGGCTTCTACGACTACCGCGGCCGCGACGTCTCCGCCTACCGCCGCGACGTCCTCGCGCGCACGCTGGCGCAGGTGCGGGACGCGGGCCTCTGGCGGCCGCCGGCCGAGGACACGCTGCCGTGACGTCGACCCCTCGCGTGCGCCGCGCCTATGCCGGCGTGGCGCACGGGCAGATGCATTACGCCGAGTGCGGCGGCCCGGCGGGCGCGCGTGGGCGTGGTGCCGCGACCGACGCCGCGACACCGATCGTCCTGCTGCACCAGACACCGCGCAGCTGGCGCGAGTACGCGGAGGTACTGCCGCTGCTCGGTGCGCGACGACGCACGATCGCTATCGACACGGCCGGCTTCGGCAATTCGGATCCGGTCGGCGCGCCCGGCATCGAGGCCTGGGCCGAAGCAGCGTTGCAGATGCTCGAAGCGATCGGCGTCGGCCGCGCCCACGTCGTCGGCCACCACACCGGCGGCGTCATCGCGGTCGAGATGGCGGCGCGCGCGCCGGAGCGCATCGCGTCGCTCGTGCTCTCGTCGACGCCCTACACGAGCGATGGGTTTCGCCGCGCGCGGGCCGGTCGTCCGGCGATCGACGCCGTCGCGCCAAGCGACGACGGCAGCCACCTCGCCGCCCTCTGGCAGAAGCGCCAGGCGTTCTACCCGCCGGGCCGTCCCGAGCTGCTGCAGGCCTTCGTCGCCGACGCGCTGATGACGCGCGGCGACGTCGAGGCCGGCCATCGCGCAGTCGCGTCGTACCGGATGGAAGAGCCCGTCGCGGCACTGCGCATGCCGGTGCTGATCGTCCACGCCAGCGACGATCCGTTCGCGGCGCCGCACCTCGCGGAGTGGCGACACCTGCTGCCGGCCGCGCCGGTGGCGACGATCAAGGGCGGCGTGCCGCTGCCCGACCAGTGCCCGCGCGAGTTCGCCGCTGCCGTGCTCGCCTTCGTCGACGCGTTGCGATGAAGGCGATGCGCATCCACGGCTGGGGCGAAGCGCCTCGGCTCGAGGAGCTTGCCGAGCCCGTGCCGCAAGCGGGCCGCAGCCTCGTGCTCATGGAGGCGACCACCGCCAGCCACCTCGACCGCTCGATCGCCGCCGGCGGCTTCCTGCGCCATCCGCCACTGCCGTACGTGCCTGGCGTCGAGGCGGCGGGCACGGTGCTGCAGAGCGACTCGTTCGCCGTCGGCGCGCGTGTCTGGCTGCGCGGCCGCGGCCTCGGCACGACCGAAGACGGCACGTGGCGCGAGACCATCAGCGCGCCCGACGCCGCGCTAGGCGTTCTGCCCGAGGCCATCGCCATGCCGCTCGGCGCGGCGTTCTTCTCGCCGTGCACGGCGGCCTGGGTCTCGCTGTTCCAGGTCGGCGCGCTGCAGGCCGGCGACCGCGTGCTGGTCAGCGGCGCGAGCGGTGCGGTCGGCTCGATCACCGTGCAGCTTGCGCGCGCCGCCGGGGCACAGGTCACCGCCGCGGGCGCGGCCGACGACGATCCGTCCGCGACCTTCGATCTCCTCGTCGACGCCGTCGGCGGCGCGCCGCTCGCCGGCCTGCTCTCCCGCCTTGTGCCGGGCGGCCGCGCCGTGCTCGTCGGCTACACCGCAGGCCGAAAAGTCGAGCTCGACCTCGCCGAGCTGATGCAGCGCGACATCCGCCTGCTGCCGCTCAACATGCTGCGTCGCGAGGCCGAGGCGCGCGCCGCCGCGCCCGAGTTGCTGAGACGGCTCGGCGACGGCAGGTTGACGCTCGCGCTGCGCACTTTCAGGCTCGAGCAGGCCGCCGAGGCGATAGCCTGGATCGCGCAGCGCGGCCACCGCGGCCGCGCCGTGCTCACGCTCGAGCGCGCCGACTGACCGCGAACGCACGATTCTCGCCGCGAGCGTGCGGTCAAACGTCAAACGACGCCTGCCGTCTTCTGCTGCATCCGCCCGGTTGCTGCGACTCATCTGAGCAGTGCCAAGGCTCTGACTCGAGGCCCGAGAGCGGACGTTCGTCAACGGCTCGAATCGGCCAGAAGCCGACACCCGCGCCTGGCTGCTCTATGGGCGTGCAACTTGTCGAAAGGCGCCACCCATCTTGCTGCGGCCGCGGATGGCAGCGGTCGGCGCCCCATGCTGGTCCGCGATCGATCCCCTTCCCATCGCTTCTCAGGACGCCCCGGTCGCACGTGTCGGGTCGAGGAGGATGCTTGAGCACTTGCGCCGGTAGGCGGCGGGCGTCAGGCCGACCTCGCGCTTGAACAAGCGGCGAAAGAAGGCCGGGTCCTCGTAGCCGACCTGGTAGGCCACATCGTCGATACCGCCGGCATCATGCTCGATGATGCGCTTGGCCTTCTCGACCCGCAGCGCGTGCACGTAGTCCATCGGCAGGTAGCCGGTCGCGGCGCGAAACCGCCGCGTGAACGTGTGACGGGTGAGCCCGGCGCGGTGGGTCATGGCCTCCACTGGATTGCCCTGGGCATATTGCTCGGCAATCCACTCCTGGCTGAGTTTGATGGCCTGGTCGTCGTCCTGTGCCCGATGCGCCATGTCGGCAAAGGGCAGTTGGCCGTCCTCATGACCGGACAGCAGGTAGACCTTGGCCGTCTGCAGGGCATGCTGTGGCCCGCAATAGCGGCTGATCAGCCGCAGCGCCAGTTCTTGCCAGGCCGTGACGCCGCCCGCGGTGATCACGCCCTCGGCCTCGCTGCTCAACTGCAGGATCGAGTCAGCGCGGTAGTTCACCTTGGGGTACTGCCGGCGGAACAGGTCGCGATAAGCCCAGTGCCCGGCGCACTGGCGTCCATCGAGCAGGCCCGCCTCGGCCAGCACGAGCGAGCCCGAACAGACTGACGCGATCAGCGCGCCTCGGGTGTGCATGCGACGCAGCCATTCGATCTCCGCTGCATACCGCCCACGTGGCGCGGTGTCGATCGGCGTGTACATGTCGCAAACGACCGCGGCGTCCAAGCGGTCGATGCTGCGGATCGCCGCGTGGGGTTCGATCAGGATATTGCCGAAGCAGCGAAACGGCTGGGCATCGGCTGCCACGATCTGGACGTCGAGCAAGGGTTCGCCGGCCTGGCGCCCCGTCATGTCGGGATACACCACGCCGACGGAGATGAGCACGTCGTAGAGGCCGAAGAGAACCGAGGGCGTCGTCTCAGGCGCGGCTACGAGGGCGATCTTCGGCCTGATGTTCTGTGTCATGGGTTCGGCCCGCCTGACGAGTGGTGACGCATTTGACCCGATCTTGTACCAATCCGCTCTTCTCGTCATCCATCAGCAAGGCTACGGTTCAGCGTCGACCAACTTGGCCGCCTACAGGAGAACGCTCGATGAACAAGCCCTTGACCATCCACCGCCACTTCTTCGCCGCTGCGATCACTGCCCTCGTCCTCGTCACCGCCTGCGGCGGCGGTGGCGACGACCGCCGCGCATCGACTGCGGGCACCCGCGCGACTGCCCTCAGCGCTGAGCGGAGCCATGGCAGCAATCCCCGGGGCTCGGTCGGCGTCACCACCTACGCGACCGGCCTCACCAGCCCTCGCGGTCTGGCCTTCGGTCCGGACGGCGATCTCTACGTGGCGGAAGCCGGTACCGGCGGCTCGCTGGTTCCGCTCGGCACAGCCGAGTGCCCGACCAACATCAACATCTACAGCCCCTACACCGCCGGCTACAGCGGCCGCGTTCTGCGGCTGCGGCCTGACGGTAGCAAGCAGACGGTCGCCGACCAGCTGCCCAGCATGACCGACGCCTATGGTGGCAACTATGGCCCCACCGATCTGGCCTTTGTCGACGGCACGCTGTACGTGTTGATCGAAATGGGCGGCTGTTCGCATGGCCTGGCCGGCAGCGATGCCAAGATCCTTCGCATCAACCCGGACGGCTCGACGACCCAGGTTGCAAACCTCAGCGCCTGGCTGGCGGCCAACCCCCCGCACTTCATCAAGGACACGAACCCAGCCACCACGGACATCGAACCCGGCGGCGTGTTTCACTCGATGATCAACTACAAGAACGAGCTGTATGTGGTCGAAACGAACCGCGGCATGTTGGTGAAGGTCAACCCGATGACCGGCGCCATCGGGCTGCTCTTCGACATGTCGAGCGACAACGCCGAACACAACCCCATCGTGATGACGCAGCATCGCGGCAGGTTCTACGTCGGCACCTTTGGTGAGGACGGTGGACCGTCCGAACTGGCGGTGTTCAAAGCGGGCTTCGCAGGCTACACGCTGCCGTTCAAGTCGCTGAACCCGATCGTCGGGCTGGCGTGGCGACGCGAAAGCCTGTACGCCGTCGAAATCTTTCCGCTCAACGAGGCGTGGACGCCGGACAACGCAAGTCTGGTGTCTTTCAATCCGGCAACGGGCGAGCGCAAGGTACTTGCCGAGAAGTTTGCCAGCTTGCCCGATGGACTGGTGCTCGGGCCCGATGGGGCGCTGTACACGTCCAACGTCACCCTCAGCGCAGCGCCCGGAGATGGCAGCGTGCTGCGCATCGATCTGTCGCGATGCTGCAGCTTGGACCGATAGAGGAAGGCGCTTGATGAACATGGTCGAGAGCTTGGCGACACTCCGGTCTCAGCTGTCCGGTGATCTGCTCGCGCCAGGAGACGATGGCTACGACGCGGCCCGATCGGTCTGGAACGGCATGATCGATCGTCGCCCTTTCGCCGTCTGTCGCTGCCAGTCGGTGGAGGACGTCATCGCGTCGGTTCGCTTCGCCGGCCAACAGGGTCTGCCGGCGTCGATCCGCGGTGGCGGCCACAACGTGGCCGGCCATGCCGTGTGCGATGGCGGGCTGATGATCAACTTGTCGCCGATGCGGGGCGTCCGAGTCAACCCAGACACGCGCTCGGCGTCCGTTCAGGGGGGCGCCCTCTGGGTCGATGTCGACGCTGCCTCTCAGGCGCATGGGCTGGCGACCCCGGGAGGTCTGATCTCTGAGACCGGTGTGGCGGGCCTGACGCTCAGCGGCGGCGTGGGCTGGCTACGCAGCGCGCACGGGCTGAGCATCGACAACCTTCTGGCGGTGGATCTGGTCACGGCCGACGGTGCACTGATCCGAGCCAGTGCGTCGGAACACCCCGACCTGTTCTGGGCGATCCGCGGCGGCGGGGGCAACTTCGGCGTGGTCGTGAACTTCGAATTCAGGCTGCATCCCGTCGGGCCCACGGTGATGTTCGCGGCGCCCACCTATCCCTTATCGGCGGGTGCCGGGCCGATCCGGTTCTGGCGCGACTTTCTTGCCGACAAGGGTGATGTGGTCAGTTCTCTCTGCGAGTTCTCCACCGTCGCCGAGAGCGCGGACTATCCCCAGGAGTTCTGGCGCACCCGGTGCTACACGCTGGCAGCTCTCTATGCCGGTGATGCGGCAGACGGCGAGCGGCTGTTGCAACCGCTCAGGGAACTGGGCCCGTTGGTCACGGACTTCTCCGGCCAGATGCCCTACTGCGACGTGCAGAAGCTCTTCGACCCTCTTTTTCCCGCGGGTGAATTCCGCTGTTACTGGAAAAGCCACCTGCTTTCCGAGTTGACCGACGAGGCCATCGACGAGGCCATCGAAAACGCCGCCGCATCATCGTCCGACAAATCCATCAGCTCGCTCTGGAACTTTGGCGGCGCCACCGCAGCGGTCCCAGCTGAAGCCACGGCCTTCGGAGACCGGTCCTTCGGGTGGATGTACTCCCTCGATTCAGTCTGGCGTGACGCGGCGGATGACGAGGGTGTCATCGGCTGGACCCGCTCGGCTTGGAATCGGGCCCGAAGACACTCGCATGAGGGGCGCCTGTACCTCAACTTTGCGGGGCAGGACGCGGACACCGATGAAGTGACCCGCAGCGCCTTCGGCAAGCACTACGGCCGCCTGGCCAGCATCAAAAAGCACTACGACCCAGGCAACATGTTCCGCTTCAATCAGAACATCAAGCCCGAGTGAGTGGCTGGCCTCGAACCGCCCACGAGCTGCCGCTGCCATGAAGCCACAGAGCCCACCCTCGCAGTGCGAAGTCAGGCCCCCGACAAGACCGTTCGACGACCGCCTGCTTGGCGGGGTTGGGCGGCTCTTTGGTCTCACGACCTTGGCGGGGCTCGGATTGTTCGGCGTCTACATCACCACGCGGGCGAGCGGCGCGACGATCAAGAATTTCGAGCAGTGGCAGGCCCTGGTGGCCGGCCTTCCGATGCCCACGGCATCGGCATGGATCGCCAACCTCGGCATCGGGCTGCACTTCGTGATGGGCACGGTGCTGGTGCTGGCCTGGCCCATCCTGCTGTCAGCCCGGATCCGTGCACGGCACCGCCAGGTGCATCGCTGGACGGGCCGGATCTACGTCGCCGCGGGCTTCCTGGCCGGTGCTGGTGGACTGTCGTTCATCCTCACCCATGGCGCCTTCAGCCAGGCCGCCGCCATTGCCTTTAGTGTTTGGGGTGCGGTGATGATGCTCAGTTCGGTAATGGCGTATGCGCACGCACGCGCCAAGAGATTCGACCGGCATCGCGCGTGGGCTATCCGCTTGTTCGCGATGGTGCTGGGTTCATGGCTGTTCGACATCGAGATCCAGGCGTGGACCGACTGGGTCGGCGGCATCGGCATGAACGCCGACGGCGCCAGCGGGCCGTTCGACCTTGCCATGACCGTCCTGTTCTTCGTTCCCAATCTGGTGGTTGCCGAGTTAGTCATCCGAAAAGTGCACCGGCGGCCTGTCCTTCAGGGTCGCTTGAAGTGGCTGGCCATGGCGGTGTTTGGCGCCGTGGGTCTTGTCTTCGCCCATGCGGTCGTCATGGCCAGCGCCACTCACTCCGGGAAGTTCGGGAAGCACCTCCTGCCGTTGGTGGGCTCATAGCAGCCGGCACACATCGACCGGCCTCGCTCCGCCGTCAGCCCCAGCGCCGCGCAGGGCCGGTACATCAGGAGGTGCCCCTGAACCTTGAAGATTCGGCAGGCCACAAGGTGCTGTCCAACCACAGGCTCGGCGAATGGCCGCTTCGGGGCGTCAACATCGAATCGGCGAACGACAGCAGTGCGTCGGGAGCTCCAGTTCACGCCCGGTGAAAGCAGTCGCTGGCCCAGCGCCAAATTCGAGCACGTGTAGGACTGGTTTGAAGAGTTAAGCAGACAGTGATCCTGAGGAAACGAGCTTTCGGCCACCTGCAGTCGCCCGCGACCGACGGCTCCAGGGGACTGTCGTGATGCCTCGCGCGCAGGTGAGGAATTCTTTGGCGTACATACGCACCCGCAAGGCCGGGATGGAGCAGGCACACCGCGCGGTGGCGGAAATCGTAAAGGCCGCGCAGAATGCGGTGCAGGGCAGACACTACGGGACATTTCCGCTACCCGACATGGTCAGCAATTCCATCTACCATGACGGGATGCGGCAGCTGCAGGATGCACGCGAGACGCGGCCGATCGCAGATCGCCTCGGGCAGGTAACGGTGCGCAGCGCCTTTACCGACGAGGATCGGGCTTTCATCGAGCGCGCGGCGATGTTCTTCATCGCCACCACCGATACCGAAGGGCGGCCGGACTGCTCGTACAAGGGCGGATTGCCGGGGTTCGTGCGGGTGCTCGACGAGCGCACGCTCGCAATCCCCGACTACGACGGCAACGGCATGTACCGTACCTGGGGCAACGTGCTGGTCAACCCTCGGGTGGGCCTGCTCTTTCTCGATTTCGAGAACCCGAAACGCCTCCGTGTCAATGGCACCGCCCAGTTGCGCGAGGACGATCCGCTGCGAGACGAGTTTCCCGGGGCCGTGTTCGCCGTGCGCGTTGCCGTCGAGCTGATTTTCCCGAACTGTCCGCGCTACGTTCACAAGATGAAACTGCTCGAGCACTCGGCATACGCGCCGCGGCCCGAATACAAGCCGCCGGTTCCGGCGTGGAAGAGGTTCGAGGTGTTCCGCGACGCGCTGCCGGCGCGCGACAAAGAGGAGGACACATGACGATCAAGCTTTACTCCTGGCCCATGAGCTCTGGCACGCGCATCGCTTGGGCCCTTGAGGAGCTCGCGCTGCCCTACCAGTACGTGCCGCTCGATGCGAAGAAACAGGAACACCGCTCGCCCGAGATGCTTGCGGTGAACCCCCACGGCAAGGTCCCCTCGCTCACGGATGGAGGACTCAAGCTCTTCGAGTCGGGTGCGATCCTGCTCTATCTCGGCAACCGCTATGGCGCGGCGAAGGGCCTGTGGCCCGAGCCCAAGGGGCAGCAGGCGCTCGCCGACGCTGTGTGCTGGACGATGTGGTCGATGACCGAAATCGGCGGCTACATGATGCAGTACCTGTATCACGGGCTCGATTCGCCCGTCTCGTACAAGCCGGAGGACCGCAGCAAGGCGGCCGCGGCTTACAACAGCGCGCAATTCGACCGGCTGCTCGATGCCCTCGAGACGCGCCTCGACGGCCGTGATTACCTGATGGGCGAGTTCTCCCTGGTGGACGTCGCCACCGCGAGCTGGCTGCTGCTCGGGACGCAGCTGGGCTTGCCGTTCGACGGCCGTCCGCGGGTGGCGGCGTGGTGCAAGCGCTGCGCCGAGCGCCCCGCATTCAAGCGCGCGCGTTAGAAGCGTTGGAAATGGGACCCTGCTTTCGCGGGGAACGACGAGTCCCAGCCTCGGTGGCAGCGGTGTACTGATGCGCGCAGACTTGGCGGTCGTGTAGGACGCACCGCGAGCAACCGCGTGCCGATTGAGCGCGCGGTGCGCCACACACCTCCACGTCGAGAGGCTGTTCTTTGGTAGGCAGAAGCAACGGGCTGGGTACCCGCTCTGGGTCGTCAGTGACCGGTGAGCAGGCCGGTGGCGCTGACGCAAGGCGGCCGCTCGAGAGCGAGACCCGCTTTCAAATGGGGTGCTCTACTCCACGCGCAGCACCAGCGCAGCGCCGGTGTCGCCGGCGGCGCAGCCGGTGAATACGCCGATGCCGCCGCCCTGCAGGCGCAGCGCCTCGATCAGCTCGACGATGCCGCGCAGCCCGGTCGGCGCCTGCGGATGGCCGTAGACGAGGCTGCAGCCGAACGGGTTCATCTTCTCGAGCGCGAAGCCGGTCTGCTGCGCGAACCAGAGGTCGTTGATCGCGAACGGGTTGTGCGTGTTGATGATCGCGACGTCGCTCCAGGCCAGGCCGGCGTCGTGCAGCGCGTTCACCGCCGCGGTTGTCGCCGCCTTGGGCATGCGCGCCTTGTCGGCGCGGGCGAAGCCGGCCGCGAGCAGGCGCACCACGCCCTTGCCGCCGGCGATCTCGCGGGCGCCGACATCGTCGAGCACGACGCAGCCGGCGCTGCCGTCGGCCGGATGCGTCTGGCTGCCGAAAGTGACGACGCCCCCTTCGACGCTGGGCGCCAGCGCCTTCAATGCCTCGGCCGTCGTGTCGTGCACGCCTTCGTCGGCATCGACGACGAGGCGGCGCTTGCCTTCGCCGATGACCACCGGCTGCAGCGTGCGCCGCTGGAAGGCGCGGTCGTCGGCGAGTGCCTGCGCGTACTGCCGGTAGCGCAGAAGCGTGACGTCATCGACCGCCTCGCGCGAGAAGCCGCCCTCTCGGGCCACGGCCTCGGCCGTCGCCACCATCGCCTGCCCGGTCCACGGGTCGGCAGCAAAGTTGTCGAGCACCCAGTTCTCGGTCATCGGGCTGCCACCTGCACTGCGACTGCGCGGATAGACGAGCAGCGGCCCGTTGCTCGTGCGGTCGGCGGTGACGACGAGCGAGCAGCGGCCGCGCTCGACCTCGACCGCCGTCGCTGCGGCGACGATGCAGGCAACCGACGTGGCGCAGGCCTGGGCGATGTGCGGCCCGCTGATGCCGGCCATGCCGAGCCGCGCAGCGATCCACGGCGCCGCGTAGAACGACGCCTGCTGCGGGATCGTCGTCCCGAGCACGATCTGCGCGACGCGGCTCGTGTCGAAGGCGCGCGACGCCAGCGCGTCGCGGGTGACGGCGACCGCGAGGTCGAGGCTGGACACATCGGCCAGGCGGCCCTGCCAGCGCACGAAGGGCGACGACCAGAGGTGGGCGGCGCTCAGCGCCGCGTGTTCGAACTTCATGGTCTCGTTTCCTTCCTGCGCGCGATCACGGCTCGCGCACCGCGACGATGGCGTTCTTGTAGACGCCGCGCGGCAGGCCGCCACGGTCGAGCACGCCGACGGCGATGCGCACCTGGAGTTGCGTGCGCACCGTCGCCTCGATCTCCGCTGCCAGCGCAGCGCGCTGCGCGCCATCGAGCGCGGTCGAGGCCTCGACCTCGACCGGGATCGCGTCGTCGAAACGCACCTGCCCGCGGCTTGCCTTCCAGACGCGCAACAGCGGCTCGATCCGGCCCGCGAAGCGCTCGACGACGAGGTCGCGGATGGCGGTCGGGAAGACGTTCATGCCTTTGTAGATGAGCATGTCGTCGGTGCGGCCGATGCAGCGGATGCGCGGGCTGGTGCGGCCGCAGGCGCAGCCCATCGCCACGACCTCGGCGTGGTCGCGCGAGCGGTAGCGGACGACCGGCGTCGCATCGCGGTCGAAGGTCGTGTAGACGAGCTCGCCGGTGCCACCTTCGCGCCACGGCAGCGCCTGGCCCGAATCGGGATCGATCAGCTCGAGCATGACGTAGCGCTGGGCGTTGAAATGCATGCCTTCCTCCACCTCGCACTCTCCCCACATCGACGGGATCACGTCGCCGAGGCCCATCGTCTCGCGCAGGTGCGTGAGTCCGAGGCCGCCGACGATGCGCCGGCGCAGCTCGGGCTGCGCCATGCCTGGCTCGCCGCCGCCGATCACCTTGCGCAGGCACGAGGCGATGCCGGTCTCGCGCCCGACCTCGTCCCATTGACCGGCGAGGTGCAACGCGAACGAGGTGGTCGCGAGCATGGCGGTGACGCGCAGATGCCGCATCTCGCGCACGATCCGCTCGGTCGGAAAACCGCCGAGCCAGCACAACGTCGCGCCGATGCGGCGAAAGCCGTCGGCATAGGGCAGCCCGCCCGCGACCATCGGCAGGCCGACCAGATGCGCGACGATGTCGCCGCGGCGGATGCCCGCCGTGAACCAGACGTTGGCGACGGCGTCGGCAAAGACCTCGACGTCGTGTGCGCTGAGGCCGTAGTAGAGCGGCCGGCCGGTCGTGCCCGACGATGAGATCGCCTGCACCAGCTCGTCGCGCGGCACCGCCTGGTTGTCGCCGAGCGGCTCGGCCTCGCCGGCGGCCAGCTGGGCGACGCGCAGGTCGTCCTTCAGCGTGAACGGCAAGGCAGCGAGGTCGGCGGCGGAACGCAACAACAAGCCGTCGTCCGCGCCGGCATGGAGGCGCGCATAAAGGCGTGATCGTCGGCGCAGCGGCGCGAGCATCGCCGTCACCTGCGCCGCCTGCCAACGTTCGACGTCGGGCCAGGCCTGGGTCTCGAGCTCGGCGTTCCAGTACTCGGCCATGGTCAGCGTCCTCGGCCCGGGGCCACCTGGCGATCCCAGGCATGCTCGGTCACACCGCGCTCGCGAAGCTTGTACTTCTGCACCTTGCCGTTCTCGGTGCGCGGCAGCTCGGCGACGATCTCGACGTAGCGCGGGATCGCGAAATACGGCAGGCGCGACGTGCAGAAGTCGGCGACTTCGTCGGGCGCCAGCGTCTCGCCGGTGCGCGCGACGAGCGCGGCCATCACCTCGTCTTCTGCGAGCTCCGATCGCACCGGGAAGACGGCGACCTCGGCCACCGACGGATGGCTTTGCAGCACTTGCTCGACCTCGTACGACGAGATGTTTTCGCCGCGGCGCCGGATCGCATCCTTGATCCGGTCGATGAAGCGGAATGCGCCGTCGGCCTCGCGCGCGACGCGGTCGCCGGTGTGGAACCAGAGGTTGCGCCAGGCCGCAACGGTCGCCTCGGGCTGGCCGAAATAGCCGCTCGAAAAGGCGAACGGCTCGTCGGCGCGCAGCAGCAGCTCGCCGGCCTCGCCGGCCGGCAGCTCGGCGTCGAACGCGTCGACGACCTTCGCGTCAAAGCCGGGCCGCAGCCACCCCATGCAGCCGGCACGCGATCGGCCCGGCGCGCTCGCGATGACGAAGTTGGTCTCGGTCGAGCCGTAGCCTTCGACGAGCGGCACGCCGGTACGCTCGACGAAGGCCGCACCGGCGCTCGCCGGCACGCCCGGGCCGAGGCCGATGCGGACCTTGTGCGCACGCTCCGCCGGCGTCACTGGCTGGGCGAGCAGGATCGGCACCATCGCGCCGAGCAGGTAGACAACGGTCGCGCCGCGCTGCTGCATCGTCGGCCAGAACGCCGACGCCGAGAAGCGCGGCTCGAAGGCGACGCGAGCGCCGCTCAGCGAAGCCTGCGCGAAGGTGTTGAGCGCGTTGATGTGAAAGAGCGGCAACGTCGTGCAGAGCACGTCGTCGGCGCCGACGCCTAGGACATCGGCGCTGTGCACGCCCCACCAGTGGTACTGCGCGTGCGAGCAGAGCACGCCCTTTGCCGGGCCGGTGGTGCCCGAGGTGTAGAGGATGGCGAGGATGTCGGAGGGAAGGATCGGTGCCTCGTCCGTTGCAGCGTCGTCGTGCCCGTCGTCGGCGACGTCGGGTCGGTCCGGGAACGCCGTGCAGGCGATCGACGTGGCCCTTGCCTCCGCGGAGACCGAATCGCCGACGACCCAGATCGTCTCGAGCGAAGTTCCGCCGAAGTCTGCGTTCTCGAGGCGAGCCACGAAGCCGTCCTCGATCACGAGCAGACGCGCGCCGCTGTCGCGCAGCACGTAGCCGATCTGCGGTCCCATCGAGGCGGTGTTGATCGGCACCGCCGCCGCGCCGATCCGGCCGCAGGCGACGAACACCTCGATCAGCTCGATCCGGTTCGAGAGCATCACCGCGACGCGATCGCCGCGGCCGACGCCGGCCTGGCGCAAGGTGGCCGCGCGCGCCGCGGCGAGCCGCGGCAGGTCGCGGTGCGACCACGACGCAGCGCCGAAGCCGAGCAGCGGCCGCGCGCCGTGGCGCGACGCGCCGCGCGCCAGCATCGCCGGCAGCGTGCGCTCGGAAGGCGGCAGCGGTTGGATCGAGCTCGACGCGCCGGTTGCCGATGCGTCACGCGTCATCGGTCGTCCCGCCGAGGTAGGTCGCCTGCACGCGCGGATCGCTCGCCAGCGAGCGCGACGCACCGCTCAGCGCGACCTCGCCCGTCTCGAGCACATAGCCCTCGTCGGAGCTCTCGAGCGCGGCGCGCGCGTTCTGCTCCACGAGCAGGATGGCGACGCCTTCATCGCGCAGTCCGCGCACGATGGCCAGGATCTCCTGCACCATCAACGGCGCGAGGCCGAGGCTCGGCTCGTCGAGCATCAGGAGTCGCGGCGACGACATCAGCGCCCGGCCGAGCGCAAGCATCTGCCGCTCTCCGCCCGACAGCGTGTTCGCGCGTTGCTTGCGCCGCTCGGCCAGTCGCGGAAAGCGCCCGTAGACGAGTTGCAGGCTGCGCTTCCATTCGTCGCCGCGCGAGCGGCGAACAAAGGCGCCAAGCATCAGGTTGTCGAGCACGCTCAGCTCGCCGAACAGCTCCCGCTTCTCGGGCACGAGGCACAGGCCCCGCTCGAC